>JBEKDA010000069.1:0-24145 GCA_050014595.1 Bryobacteraceae bacterium | reverse complement strand
AGCGGCTTTGTGCAAGTGGGCTTCTCGGAAACTTGCCCCGGAGGACATCGGTCACCTGCTTCGGCACAGTTGCGCAGGGCCACGCCGGCCGCCACGTTGCCCGCGAGAACGCTACCGATATCGCTTGTCGGAAAGTGGCCAGCCGGCGGATAGCAGGGTTGCCACTCGACGGCTCAAGTGAACAGTATTGGCCCTACGCGCCGCCCTTGCCCGCGGGCCGCGGCACCGGGTTCGCGAAATCCAGGTCGCCCTCATTGAAGCTGATGGAGCGGTCGAGCACCATTTCAATGGTGCTGCCCTTGGCGACGATGGCATCCGGGCCGCGCGACGCCAGCACATAAATCAATCCACCGGCCGCGCCGGCGGCCGCACCGATCCCCAATCCCATGGCGCCGTGGCCGGCGGCGTTGCCGGCAATGGCTCCGACCGAAGCTCCCGCACCGGTGGTCTCGGCCACGGTGCGCGCGTCGCCGGCCTTGTTGCCTTCGCTCTTCACTTTGCCCTCGGCGCGGTCGAGTTCGCCGGTGGAACCGGCGTCCATGCCGCCCATTCTCGAACGGAATTCGCGGGTCACGCCGTTTGGCAGGGTCAGGTTGTCGAAGCGGATATAAAGTTCGCCGCGGCCCTTGACCCGGCCGGGTTTTTTCACTTCGGTCACGGTTCCCATGACCCAGCTACCCACGGGAATGACGATCCGCCCGTTCACGAGGATGGGAAAGGCGGTCTCCAGGTAGACGCGGTCGCCCAATTCGGTATGTTTGGTGCTCACGCTATTGATCAGGCTGAGCGGCAGTTTGGTGCCGGCCGCGACGGTATACTCGCCGGCGGCGGGCGCCGGCGGCGCCGCATCTTGCGCCGCCAGGAGCCCAACGGCGAAAGCGATTGCGATCAATGGGCGTACGAACATCCACGGTCTCCTGAACCGATTCTAACCTAATCTGGTGAACGCGGCTCTGGTGAACGCGGCTTAGGGTCAAGAGGTTGCGGTCAAGAGGTTGCGCCCGGGGGGCGGTGCAGGGAAACATGCGCCTTACGAACACCGCTCGCTGACGCTCGCGGCCCGGATGGAGGGATTGTCATTGCACGTTCAACAGGAGGCCGGCGAGGCTCATCTGAGTACCCACCGAGACACGGATTTCGGGGTTGGTCGGAGTATCGCCTGGGAGGAACAGGTTGATCTGATAGAGGCCTGCGGAATAAGGAGTTACGCCGGCGTAGAAAATGAGCCCGGGGTCGATGGCGGCGCCGTTCAGATAGACGGCGAGTGCACCAGGGCCGGCGACGCGGTCGGGGGTTAGGGGAATTACCCCGGGGGCGGGATTGGGCTGGGTCTTGCCCAAGCCGGTAGCGTAAACCACCACGACGTCTCCGGCGTTCGCCGGCGCGTCCGGCGTAAGCAGGGTGCCATCGGCGTGGGCTGCGATGGTGTAGCCGGCCAAGGCGAACAAAGCCGGGGCTGCGTCAATCAACTGGAGGGTGATTTCCGGGCCGGTGACCCCCTCGCGCACCACGCGCACGGGGACGCTGCCATCGACCTCGTTACCCGGGATGATGAAGTTGATCTGCGTGGGGGAGACGAAGATCACGGGAGCCGGCCAGTTGTCGACGTAGACTGCAACGCTATCCAGGGTGGTGGGGAGGGCGTTGTTGACAATATCGGTTTCGGCCAGTTGCTGGGTCGACCAGGCAAGGTTGGTGCCGAAGATGGTCAGGACGGAGTTGGGGGCGAAGGGGCCGGGCGAGTAGTCGGAGGCGTTGACGATGTTGTCAGCGGCATAGTCGGGGGCTTGCCCCCAAGCCGCGCCCGCCAAGAGGGCGGCCATAACCGGCCAACTGCGTATCATGAGCAAAAGATAGTGGCCGTTGGTCGCGAAACGTCTCAAGAAACCTCGGCAGACGAGGCGCGCTACACTGGTTATTACCCGCGTCCGACTTTTTACGGGCGTAGTGCGTCTTGAGATAAGGAGCCAGAGAATTGATCTTTCGGGCGGTTGAAGAAGCCGACCTGATTCAGCAGGCTGCCCGGGGTAACGTGGAGAGCTTCAACCTCCTGGTATCCCGCTGGGAGAAGCGCGTGTATAACTATCTGCTGCGAATCACGGGGAACCGGGAAGACGCTCTCGATCTGGCGCAGGACGTATTTTTGAAGGCCTATCAGAACTTGCGCAAACTGGACGATGTAGGGCGCTTCGCTCCCTGGTTGTACCGGATCGCTCACAACGAGGCCTACTCGTTGTTCCGCAAGCGCAAGCCGGAGACGGCCGTGGACAAGCTGGAACCGGAGGCTGCCGGCGCGGGAATCGCGGTGGGTGGCAGCTCAGTCTTTCCGATCGAACTCAGCCTGGCGGTGGCCAGCGCTTTGGACCGGCTAACGCCGGACCAGCGCGAGGCGGTGGTGCTGAAGATTTACCAGGGCTTCAAGTTCGAAGAGATGGCTGAGATTCTGGAATGTCCGGTTTCCACGGTGAAATCCCGGCTGTATACCGCGCTCGATCTCCTGAAGGCAGACCTGGCTCCCATATCGGCACGAGGTGTGTCATGAGTTGCTCGCCATTCGATTTGAAGGACTACTTTCTCAAGGAGCTGACCGACCCGCAGCAGCGCCAGGTGGAAGCGCACGTGCAAGACTGTTCCGGCTGCCGCGAAGAGCTGGACCGGCTGCGCCTGACCGAGGCGGCGCTGTGCTGCTTGCGGGAGGAAGAAATCCCACAGCGCATCGGGTTCGTCTCCGACCCGGTGTTCGAGCGAAGCTGGTGGGCGGCATTCTGGGGCTCGCCCGCGCGGCTGGGCTTCGCGAGCGCCGCGATGCTCTCGGTTGCGATTCTGGTGTTGGGGTTGACGCACCGGGCGCCGGCGGTGTTTTCAGCCCAGACCTTTTATAGCCGCGCCGAAGTGGATCAGCGAATTCAGGCGGCCGTATCCGCCGCCGAATCGCGCCAGGAGCAGAAGACCACGCAACTGGTGCACGATCTGGTCGAGCGTGCCGATTCGGAGCACAACTCCAAGCTGATCGCCGAGAATCAAGCGCAATACTTGCAGGAACTGAATTACCAATTGCAGAAGGCTCACGGCGACTGGGTGACTCCGGCCGCGGAACAGGGAGGACCGAGATGAAATCCGCCGCTTTGCTAGTAGTTCTTACTCTGGCGCCTGCGGGGGCCCAGATCCAGATACCGTCCGCCCCTCCTTCGTCGGTGGCCGCCAAGCCGGCCACCGGCACCGTGGGAAGCGAACGGGCGCCGGTGGCGCTGGAAGCGCTGACGGCGCTGGAAAAAGATATCGACCGCCGCATTGCGACGACCGGGGGCGTCGCCGATGCGTGCGTAGTGATCGGCGGGACGCGCGGTCTTTATGTCACGGGCTTCGGGACGGTGTTCACGAGCCTTGTGGACCTGATCAATTCACCCTCGATCGGCCTGTTCCAGCCCACCATCAGCCCGGAACAAAAAGCGGACGTGCACAAGCGCAAGCTGGCGCACCTGACGCTATTGCAGAACTCGATGCGGGAGACGTTGATGGCGCTGGCACAGTCGGCATCGCTCAAGAGCATGGCGGGCACGGACCAGATTGTGGTGGGAGTGCGGCTGTGGTACCGGCCGTGGGAAGACACCACCGGGCTACCGGGAGAGATCGTGATGCGGGCCGACCGGCAGGGCGGCAACATCAGGATGGAACTACAATAAGTGGCCGCCTCCATCCCTCCTCCTTCCGAATCCGAAGCCACGGGGCGGCCGGGCGAAGCCGGGCCGCGCGGGATGCGGCTGGGCGAGATTCTGATCGAGCGCGGGAAGATAGAACCCGAGGATCTGGAGCGGGCGCTCGAACTGCAGCGGGAGCGCGGCGACAAGCTGGGCAAGATCGTCGTCGATATGGGGCTGATCGCGCAGCGCGATGTGCTGGCGGCGCTTTCCGATCAGCTTGAAATCCCGTTGGTGACGGTGGAGAACCCGCCGCCTTCGGCGCCGGAAATCGACGGGCTTTCGCATCGATTTCTTCGCCAGTGCCGCGCGTTTCCCATCGATTTGAAGGATTCCACGCTGACCATCGCGATGGCCGACCCGCTGGATTTCGAGACGGTGGCGGCGCTGCGCACATTCTCCGGGTTCGAGATCCGCACGGCTCTGGCCGCGGAACAGGAAATCCTGGACGCGATCGAGAAGCATTACGGCGAAGCCGAGCGGCAGACCCTGGGGGAAGGCGGCGACGAGCAGGCGACGGCCGACCTGGAACACCTGCGCGACATGGCGAGCGAGGCTCCGGTGATCCGGCTGGTGAACGCCATGATCGGCGAGGCCATCGAAAAGCGGGCCAGCGACATTCATATCGAGCCGTTCGAGAAGGAGTTCCGCATCCGCTTCCGCATCGATGGCGTGCTGTTCAACCAGGACACGCCGCCGCGCGAGCTGAAGGCGGCCATCATTTCGCGGCTCAAGTTGATGGCGAAGCTCAATATCGCGGAGCGCCGGCTGCCGCAGGACGGCCGCATCAAGATCAAGGTTTTAGGCCGCGAAGTGGACCTGCGCGTCTCCACGCTGCCGACGCTGTATGGCGAAAGCGTGGTGATGCGCCTGCTGGACCGGTCATCCGGCGATTTCTACGACCTGCGCCGCCTGGGTTTCGACGACCGGATGCTGGGCCGCATGGAGCACTTCACCAGCCTGCCGCACGGCATCTTCCTGGTGACCGGGCCGACCGGGAGCGGCAAGTCCACCACGCTGTATTCGGCGCTCAAGCGGATCAACCTGCCGGACAAGAAGATCATCACGATCGAAGATCCGGTGGAATACCAGATGGATGGGATTAACCAGATCCACGTGAATCCGCAAATCGGCCTCACGTTCGCCGCCGGGCTGCGCCACATTGTGCGCCAGGATCCGGACGTGATCATGGTGGGCGAAATCCGCGACCGGGAGACGGCCGACATTGCCATCCGCGCGGCGCTGACCGGCCACCTGGTTTTTTCGACGCTGCATACCAACGACGCACCGAGCGCCATCACGCGGCTGGCCGACATGGGGGTGGATAACTACCTGATTGTCTCCTCGCTGGTGGCGGTGCTGGCGCAACGGCTGGTGCGCGTGATCTGCACGCATTGCAAGGAGCCGGCCGGAACCGCTCTGGCGCCGGACGGCCAGAAAATCCCGGTCTACCGCGGGGCGGGCTGCGCGGAGTGCCGCGGCCTGGGCTACACGTCGCGGGTGGGCATCTTCGAGATGATGGACGTCGACGACGAAATCCGCCGGCTGATCATGAGCAACGCGGACGCTTCCGTGCTGACGCAGGCGGCGCGCCGCAACGGGATGCGGAACCTTCGCGAAGACGGCTGGAAGAAGATTCGCGACGGCCTGACGACCGTGGACGAAGTGATGCGCGTGACGCAGGAATTCTAAATGGCTACTTTTTTCTTTCGCGCGGTGGCTTCCGACGGCAAGGTGCGCAACGGGAGTCTCACGGGCGACGACGAAAAAGTGGTGGCGCGGGAGCTGCGCAAGCAGGGGCTGATCCCGGTGTACGTGGGGGCGGCGCCGAAGAGCGCGCCGGTGGAGTTCAAGCTGCCGGTTTTCGGCGCGCGGAAGCGGCGCAACGTTCTCTTTTTCACGCAAGAACTTTCCACGCTGCTCAGCGCGGGGATTCCGCTCGACCGCGCGATCGGCATTACGGCGGAGTTGACGGAGCAGGCTTCATTCCGGCTGATTGTGCTGGACGTTCTGCGCGTGCTCAAGAGCGGCAAGCCGCTGGCGGAGAGCCTGGCGACTCACCCGGATTATTTTTCCGATCTCTACATCAACATGGTGCGGGCGGGCGAAGCATCGGGCTCGCTGGCGGTCATCTTTGAGCGCCTGGCGGATTTCGAGCGTTCGCGCGACGACCTGCGCAGCTACATCATCTCTTCGATGATCTATCCGGCGCTGCTGACGGCGGTGGGACTGGGTTCCATTTTCATCCTGTTGAACTTCGTGGTGCCGAGGTTCTCCTCGATCTTCAGCGATTCGCATTTGAAGATCCCGGCGCCCACGCTGATCATGCTGGAGGCCAGCCACATCGTGCAGACTTACTGGTGGATGGCGGCATCCGCGCTGGCGGTGGTGGCGATCGGGTTCCGCATCTACACGCGGACGGTGGCCGGCCGGCTGTGGTGGGACGGGGCGCGCCTCAAGATCCCGATGCTGGGCGACGCATTGCTGAAGGCGGAAACCTCGCGCTTCGCGCGCTCCATGGCCACGCTGGTGGCGAACACCGTGCCGCTGGTGCAATCGCTCGCCATCTCCGCGGCGACCCTGAACAACAAGACGCTTTCGGAGGCGCTGGCGGGCGTGGCGCAGGGGGTCAAGCGCGGAGAAGGCATCGCGGCGCCGGTGCGCAGGGCCGGGGTGTTTCCGCCGCTGGTGGCGCACCTGCTGACGGTGGGAGAAGAGACCGGGCATCTGGATACGATGTTTGCCCGCATGGCGGACATTTACGAAAGCGACACACGTTCCGCCATCAAGCGTTTCACTTCGGTTTTCGAGCCCATCGTGATCCTGGTGATGGGCGTAATGGTAGGAACCCTGATTCTCAGCATGCTGCTCGCAATTACGAGCATCAACGACGTGGCGATCCAATGACGAAGCAAAATTTGAAACGAAAACGAACCCGCGGACAGGCCGGCATCACGCTCATCGAGATGCTGGTGGTGATGACCATCATCGCCCTGTTCGCCGCGCTGGTTGCCCCCAACATGATGAAGCACGCGGACGCCGCCAAGGTGACCAAGGCGCGCGCCGACATCCATGGCTTTCTGACGGCGCTGGCATCCTACAAGCTGGACACAGGCACCTACCCGACTACGGAGCAGGGATTGGCGGCATTGCGCGCCAAGCCGGGCGATGTGGAGCAATGGGCCGGCCCGTATATCACCCAGGAGATCCCCAAGGACCCCTGGGGCCACGACTACCTGTATAAATTCCCGGGCGATCACGGCGACGATCCGGATATCGTGTCGCTTGGTCAGGATGGCAAGCCGGGCGGAGAGGGATTTGCAGCCGACATTGTCAGTTGGAAAAGCCAGTAACGGCGGGCAAAGCGGCATTACGCTGCTGGAAATGCTGGTGGTGATGTGCATCGTGGGCCTGATCATAGGGGTCACGATGCCGTCGATCTCCGCCGGCCTGGACAGCGTGCGCCTGGCCACCGCGACCACTTCGGTGGCGGGCTTTCTGAATGCCGCGGTGACCAGGGTGGAGCGGCGGCGGCAGCCGATCGAAGTGGTGATCCTGCCGAAGGAAAACCGCATCGTACTCTATTCCAACGAGCCCGGCTTTACGCGCGATCTGACTATGCCGGACGGCGTGACGATCGAGAGTGTGCTGCCGGCGGAGATGTACGGGGAAGCGGACAGCGAGCGCCGCATTCTGCTGCTGCCGGGCTCGACCGCGCCGGCGATCGGGGTGCAACTCGCCAACCGGCACGGGACGCGCCGCATCGTGCGGCTGGATCCGATGACGGGTTTTCCGCACGTGGACAAGGTGGAAGAGAAATGACCGGCAAGCGGGGATTCACGCTGCTCGAGATGATTGTGGCCACCACCGTGATGGCGATCGCGGTGGTGGGGCTGCTTTCGGGCATTGCGGGGGCCACGCGGAACGCCGCGCGGCTGCGCGAGTACGAGCGCGTGGTGCAGTTGGCGCGCATGCAGATGGACTTCCTGCTGGTAGACCGCACGGTGGCCGGATCGCGGAGCGGCTCGTTCGATGCGCAGCAGACCGGGGGGCTGCCGGCGGGATGGCAATCGCGCGTCTCGGCCTCCCAGACGCCGCCGAATCCGGCGCCCGGACAGCCGGTGCTGGACCGCATCGAGCTGGAGATTTGGTGGATGCAGGGCGACCAGCGCCGAACCTTTACCCTGGACGCCTTCCGCACACGGTACCTCCCGGGCAATTCTTCCGAGCCGGGAACTCCATGAGACGCTCCTCGCGGGCGGGCGTGACGCTGATCGAAATCACCATCGCCATCACGCTGCTCAGCCTGCTTTCGCTGGGCATGGCGATCGCGATCCGGGTGGGCCTTCAGGCATTCGCCAAGACCGACGCCAAGTTGATGGATATCCGCAAGATCACCGGTGCGCAGAACATCCTGCATCAAGAGCTTGAAGGCTTGATCCCGGTGCTGGCGGCCTGCGGCGGCAACACCGTGGACAACGGCTTCAAAGCCGCTTTCTTCCAGGGGGAGCCGGCGGCATTGCGGATGGTTTCGTCGTTTTCGCTGCAACAGGCCTGGCGCGGCGAGCCGCAGGTGCTGGAGCTGTTCGTGATTCCCGGCGAGCCGGACGAGGGCGTGCGCCTGGTGGTGAACGAGAGCCTTTACACGGGCTACCTGGGTGCGGCGCACTTCTGCACGGGTATTACGGCCGACTCGGTTTCGGGGGCGCCGCTGCCCCACTTTGTGCCGGTGGTGGGGGGGCCCAAATCATTCGTGCTGGCCGACCAACTGGCGTATTGCCGTTTCTCGTATTACTACCCAGGCTCGGTGCAGGAGAATAAGCCGCCGGCCTGGGTTGCTAGCTGGGCGGTCAAGGGCTGGCCGCAGGCGATCCGAATCGAAATGGCGCCTTTGCACCCGGACCGGTCGCGGATCCAGCCGATCACGGTGACGGCGCCGATCCATATCCGGCGGGATCCGGAGAAGAAGTATGAAGATGCACGGTAGGGCGGTGCGGTGGGGCAGGTTTTTCAGCCTGCGGACCCGCTTTCCAGCGGGTCCGGCAGGCCGGAAGGCCGGCTGCGGGCAAGATTGCCCGCCCCACAATTTTGGACGGGGCTCCAGGCGTGGCAGCGGGCTGCTGGCGGTGTTGTGGCTTTCGGCGGCGCTGGCGGCGATCGCATTCTCCCTTTCGGTCACCGTGCGGGGCGAAATCGAGCGCACTTCCACCGAGGTGGACGGGCTGCGGTGCGGTTATCTGGCTTCGGCGGGCATCGAACGGGCGGCCATGGAACTGCTGTGGTCCGCCACGTCGCCGGATAGCAAGCTGATTCCCAAGGGTTCCACGTTCGTCGACTACGTCTTCCCGAGCGGCAACGTGCGGGTGGACATCATTCCGGAAACGGCCAAGCTGGACGTAAACAAGGCATCCGTGGAGGAACTCGGCAAGCTGGTGATGGCGCTGGGGGTGGAAGCGGGGCAGGCGAAAGCAATCGCCGAGGCCATCGCCGACTGGCGGCAGCCGGGCAGCAGCCGTTTTGACGGCTATTATTCGGGTCTGAGTTCGTCTTTTCAACCCTCCCACGCGTCTTTTCGAGAGATTGAGGAATTGCTTTTGGTGAAAGGCGTTACGTCCGGCATTTTCTACGGAACCTACGTCCCGGCGGCGGGTGGCTGGCCGGGCGCGGCGATCGGCGAAGCCGGGTCGCGGCTGGCGCGCCGTTCGGGCCTGATCGACTGCCTCTCGGTCTACGGAACGGACGGTGCGGTGGATGTGAATACGGCCGATGCGGCGGTCCTGGCGGCCGCGGGGGTTCCTTTAAACACCGCGCAGGCGATCATCGCGCAGCGCGCCAAAGCGCCGTTCAACCATGACAGCTTGAGCAATCTGATCAACGCCGGCGGCGCGGGCGCGGGCCGGATGCGGCTGGAAGGAAACAGCATGGTGACGTTGCGGGCCACCGCCCGCCTGCGCCTGGCGGACGGCAAGCTTTCCGATCTGAGGCGCACGTCGGCGGCGCTGGTCAAATACATGGCCCTGGGGTCGGCGGTGCCTTATCACATCCTGCGGTGGTATGACAC
This sequence comes from Bryobacteraceae bacterium, assembly GCA_050014595.1. Taxonomy (GTDB): domain Bacteria; phylum Acidobacteriota; class Terriglobia; order Bryobacterales; family Bryobacteraceae; genus PALSA-129. The sequence continues at coordinate 14,386 of JBEKDA010000069.1, read as the reverse complement.
CGCCTGGAGCGATTGAACCCCGCATGCCCATCGAGATTTCTATTGCCAAAGATGTGCGCAAGCTGTTGGCCTTCGGGTCGGGAGTCGGCATCGAGATTCACGGCGACGACCTGGAAGTGGTGGCGGCGCGGGTGCGTCCTGCGCGGGTGCGGGTGTTGGGGCGGCTGACGATCCAGAATTTCACGGGGCGGCCGGCGGCGGAGTGGGGCGCGGAGTACACGCGATTTCTCAAGTCGTGGGGCGTGGGCCACCTGAGCGCCACGGTGCTGCTGCCGCGCCGCGAGGTGATCGTACGGCAGGTGGCGCTTCCCGGCGTGGCCGCAAAGGACATCGAGGGCGCCATCCGCTTCCAGTTGGATTCGTTGCACCCGTACGGCGAGGAGGAAGTTTCCTGGGGTTGGTCGCCGCTGGAGTACGGCACGATCCTGGTGGGCATCGTGCGCCGCGCCGAGGTGGAGCGCTACATCTCGTTGTTTACGGAAGCGGGCATTCCGGTTTCCAGCTTTACGTTTTCGGCGGCGGCGGTCCACGCGGCCGTCCGGCTCAACGGCGCGAGCCATCTTTCGCAAGGCTTCGTGGCGCTGAGCCGTTCCGCCGCCGGAACGGTGGAAGTGTATGGCGAAAGCCAGACCCGGCCGGTTTTCTCGGCCGAATTCGACCTGGCGGCGCCGCGCGCGGCTTCGCTGGCGCTTTCCGAGCTGCGGTTGCCGCCGGAGACGGTGCCCTTCAACCTGGAAGACGTGCTGCCCAAGCCGGCCGTGAATCCGGTGGAGAACGATCTTTCCCGCAACGCACTACCGTACGCCGCGGCGCTGGCCGGGGCTTGTCCCTGGCTGGCGCCGTCGGCCAACGTGCTGCCGCCCGAACAACGGCGGCGGAGTGCGCGCGGCATCTTCATCCCGACGATCGCGCTGGCGGCCACGGTGCTGCTGGTGGGGGGCGGCCTGCTGCTCTATGCGCACTATAGCGAGCGGCAATACCTGCGCAAGCTTCAGGCGGAGATCAGCGCGCTGGAGCCGATGGCCCGCCACGCCGACGCGCTCGACGCCGAGATCCAGCAGGACCGCGCGCGGGTCCAGTTGCTCGACCAGTTCCGCAACCAGACGCGCGCCGACCTCAACGCGTTGAACGAACTGACGCGGCTGGTTGAACCGCCCGCCTGGATCAACAACATCACGCTGAATCACGATTCGGCGCGGATTTCCGGTGAAGCGCCGCAGGCCGCGTCGCTGGTGAAGATTCTGGATTCTTCGCCGTTGTTCCAGAACTCCACGCTGGACGCAAGCAGCAAAGTGCCGGGCGGCGCCGGCGAAAACTACCAGATCCACGTTGCCCGGAAATATCCCAACCCATGATTTCCTTCACGCGAGATCGCAAATCGATTCTGTATGGCATAGCCATCGCCGTGCTGCTGGTGGCCGTGCTGGCCCGCTACGGCGCATTCGGCGGAAGCGACACAGCGCCAACGGTGGCGCCGGTGGATTCGGTTCCACGGGCGGAAAAGCGGCTCGAACTTCTGCGCAAGAAGGCCGCCGCCGCACCGGGCCGTGAGCAGGCACTCGAAAAGGTGAAGGCCGAGTTGATGCAGCGGGAGAAGGGGATCGTGCTGGCCGGCACTTCCGAGGAGGCGCGCGCCCATCTGCTGGAGACGCTGCATGCGACGGGCAGCGCCAACGGCTTCGACGCCCGGGGCGCGAACACGCTGCCGCAGCCGAAGCCTCTGGGCAAGGATTACGGGCAAGTGTCGGTGGGCCAGGAATTCACGTGTGGCATCGACCAGTTGGTGAACTTCCTGGCGGCCATCGCCAACCAACCGGAGATCCTGGCGACCGAAAGCATCTATATTGGGGCCCGCGGAGACAAGAACAAGACCGTGCTGGTGCGGCTGACGCTTTCCGGCGTGGTGCCGCGCCAACTGGTTCCGGAAAAGAAAGGACTGGCCGCATTTTGAACCGCAGACTGCTGGCACTCAACCTGTTGCTGGTAGCCACGCTGATATACGCGGGCTTCCAGTTCCACGAACGGCGCGCCGCCGCGCAAGCGCGGGAAGCGGAGACTCTGAGCCGGAAGGTGGCGCCGCTCGCGCCGCCTGCGCTGGCGCCGCTCGCGGCGCCGCCGGCGGTGATGCCTTCCGCCTACGAGAACGTGGCGCAGAAGGACCTTTTTGACCAGTCGCGCAATCCGAATGTGCCGATCGATTTGCCGCCGCCGCCGCCGCCGCTCAAGGATCCGCCGCCGCTGCCGTATTTTCACGGCATGATGAACATCGGCGATGGGCCCATCGCCATCATGAGCAAAACCGGTTCGGGGACGCAGGAGGAAGTGCGCGCGGGAGGGATGATCGGGGAGTTCAAGCTGCTCGATTTCAACTTGAAGGAAATTACGTTGGAATGGGACGGCCGCGTGATCCACAAACGCGCCGAAGATATGCCTAAGCAGGAAGGCAGCCCGCGCCCCGCGGCGGATTTCGCGGGGAGCTCCGGGATCGCGGTCATGCCCGGAGTAGCGTCCGGTCCGCTGCCCGCGCCCAAGCTTTCCGAAATGGGTCCTGGCGCGGATACCGGCAACACCTTCCGCCCCTGCCAGGCCGGCGACAGCAGTCCCAATGGCGCGGTCGCGGACGGCTATCGAAAAGTGGTAAGGGCCACCATGTTCGGCAACGAATGCCACTGGGAAGCGGTGGGCAAGTGATGAGTTTGGAATTCTGGAGTATCGAGATGAAATCGCCGGATCGGAAACAATTGAGATTCTGCTGCATGCTGCTGCTGGCCGCCCTGGCGGCGCCGGCCGCCTTCGGCCAGGGCGACCCCGCCGGGCCACCGCAGCAACAGCAGCAGCAGCAGCAGACCACCAAGGCTCCTGGCACGCCCGGCCAGACTGCGCCGGCACAAGCCGCACCACAACAGACCGCGCCGGGGCAGACGGCGCCCGCGCAGACGATTCCGGCCCAAAGTGCTCCCGCGCCCGCCAGCCCGGCCCCCGTTACCGGTTTCGACTACATGATCCCCAACGCCTCTTTGACGGAGTTCATCGACATCATGGCGCGGCGGCTCAAGATCAACTACATTCTCGATCCGGGAGTCAGGCAGGGTTCGGTCACACTTTACACCTATGGCGAAGTGAAGCCGGTGGATTTGATGACGCTGCTCCAGACCGTGCTGCGCGTCAATGGCGCCACCATGGTGCAGGTGGGCGATCTCTACCGGATCGTTCCCATCAACAAAATCTCGTCACTGCCCATGACGCCGATGACGGATGTGGACCCGAAAACGCTGCCCGAAGACGAGCGTATGATCCTCGACCTGATCTTCCTGAAGTACACCACGGCCAAGGAGATCGACACGCTGATCACGCCGTTCCTGGGCGAAGGGGCCAGCCACTCGACGTACGATCCGGCCAATCTGCTGATCCTGCAGGACAACGCGCGCAACATGAAGCGCACCATGCAGTTGATCGAACTGTTCGATTCCGACACGTTCGCGGGACAGCGCGTGCGCCTGTTCGACATCACCAACAGCCGGCCCTCGGACCTGGTCAAGGATCTGGAGACGGTCTTCAAGGCCTTCGCGCTCTCCGACAAGGCCTCCGCGGTGAAGTTCATTCCGGTAGACCGCATCAACACGATCATCGCGGTGGCGCCGAATCCGGGCATCTTCGCGGAAGTAAGGAAGTGGATCGAGAAGTTCGATGTCCCGGTGAAGATGACGGCGGGGCAGACGGGCAACTACGTCTACCGGCTCAAGTACGCCAGAGCCGAGACGGTAGCGATGGCCATTATGGCGCTCTATACGGGCAATATCAACGCATTGGTCAGCATGGCGCAACAGATGAACAGCAACATGTTCGCCGCCGGAATCGGGATGAACGGCGGAGGCTACGGGACGATGAACGGCGCAGGCTACGGCGGCATGAACGGCGGCATGAACGGCTACGGCGGCATGAACGGCTACGGCGGCAGCGGGTATGGCGGTTTCGGGGGCGGTTACACTGGGGGCGGCGGAGTTTCGAATCAGAACACCGGTATCTTCAATCCGCAGGCCACGGCGGGCGCAGGCGTCTCCGTCAACGCCGCGGGGCGGGATCAGACGGGCAGCTATCTGGGGAACGCGCCGGCGGCGGCAAGCCAGGGCAGTATGCCGCACGTGGTTCCCAATCCTTTCGACAACACCTTGATCATCCAGGGCTCGGCGCAGGAGATCGAGCAGATCAAAGACCTGCTGCGGCAGTTGGACGTAGCGCCGAGGCAGATTCTGATCGACGCCAAGATCTACGAAGTCGATCTGACCGGGTCTTTCTCGGCAGGCGTGTCATCGGCCTTGCAAGCGGCGGGCACGAGTCCTAATGGCGTGACGGCGACCGCGAGTGCAGCCGGGGCGGTTCTCACTCTGGGAGAAGTGGTCTTGCACAGCAAGCAACTCTTTGCCATGCTGAACCTGCAGGAGAACAAGAGCCGGACGCGGGTGGTCTCCGCACCCAGTATTATCGCGACGGACAGCGTGCCGGCGACGATGAATGTCGGCGATCAGGTTCCGATCGAAACGTCGCAAGCCGCGGTGGGCGGCGTCACCGTCGGTGGGACTACACCGTTCGCCAACACCATCGGCAGCGCGAGCACCGGAGTGACCTTTTCGATCATCGCCCGCGCCAACTCCAGCGGCATCGTTACGATGATGATCGACCAGCAGGTGAGCGCCCCGGAAGCGCCTCCGCTGGGCGCGAACACCAACATTCAATCTTCGTCCTTCTCCAATCGTTCGGTCTCCACTCAAATCACCGTGCAGGACGGCGACACCGTGGCGATCGGCGGCATCATCATGGAGAAGTATGCGGAAAGTTCCGGCGGCATTCCCCTGTTGCACCGGATTCCGGTTCTGGGCGCGCTGTTTGGTTCGAAAAGCATTACCAGCTCGCGCACGGAGCTGATCATCTTTCTGACACCGCGCGTGATCTACGATACGAACCAGATGTCCGACGCGACGGACGAGATCAGGACCGGTCTCAAACTAATTAACAAGATCGTGAAGGCAAACAAGGACGACCAGTAGGGCGCGGGGGAGCGGCCGGCTCAGCCGGCTTTGATGAGGGCGAGCAGTTGCGCTTCGTCCAGGATGCGCACATTGAGATCCTGCGCCTTGGCCAGCTTGGATCCGGCGTCCGCGCCCGCCACCACGTAGCTGGTTTTCCCGCTCACCGACCCGGCCACCTTGCCGCCCGCCCGCTCGATCAGCTCCTTGGCTTGGCCGCGGCTCAGCGACGGCAGCGTCCCGGTGAGCACGAACGTCAGGCCCTGGAGCGCTCCGCCTTTCGGCCGCGTGGATTCATGGGTGAATACCAGGCCCGCCGCGCGGAGGCGCTCGACGAGGTCGCGGTTGCGGGGTTCGCGGAAGAACTGGTAGACGCTTTCGGCCACCTTGGGACCCACCTCCTCGGAGCGCTGCAGGTCCTCCTGGGAGGCTTCAGCAATCGCGTCCAGGCTGCCGAAGGCCTCCGCCAGAAAGACCGCGGTGCGCTCTCCGACGAAACGGATGCCCAGCGCGGCGATGACGCGCGGCAGCGGATTGCTCTTCGAGCCCACGATGTTGCGCAGGATGTTGGTGGCCGATTTCGGTCCCATGCGCTCCAGGCCGAGCAGCTCGGCCAGGGTCAGCTCGTACAGGTCCGCCAGGCCCTTGGCCAGGCCCTTGTCCACCAGTTGATCCACCAGCGCTTCGCCCACGCCATCGATGTTCATCACACCACGCGAAGCGAAGTGCAGGATGGATTCCTTCAGCCGGGCCGGGCAGTTGGTGTTGATGCACCGGCTGGCCGCTTCGCCTTCCTCGCGCACCACTTTGCCGCCGCAGACCGGGCACTCCGCCGGCATGCGGAAGGGCTTCCGCGCGGAGCCCTGCGCGCTGACCCGCACTACTTTCGGAATCACGTCGCCGCTGCGTTCGATGACGACTTCATCGCCGATCTCAAGGCCCAGACGCGCGATTTCGTCTTCGTTATGCAAGGTGGCGCGCGATACCGTCACGCCGCTGACCTCCTTCGGCTCCAGCAAAGCTACCGGCGTCAGCGCTCCGGTGCGTCCCACCTGCACCTCGATGGCCCGCACCGTGGTCTTGGCCTGCCGCGCCGGATACTTGTAGGCGATGGCCCAGCGCGGCGCCTTGGCGGTGAATCCGAGTTGGCGCTGCTGCTCCACCGAATCGACTTTCACCACGACGCCATCAATCTCGTAAGGAAGCTGCTCACGCCGCGCTTCCCATTCGGCGCAGTAGACCAGCACCTGGTCCACGTTTGCGCACAACCGGCGGTGCGGGTTGACCTTAAAGCCCAGCCGGGCCATCTCTTCGAGCGAAGCCCAGTGGCTCTCCCTGGCCGGCCGGCCGTCCACCAGGAAAAAGTACGGGTAGTAGTCGAGGCGCCGCGCGGCGGTGATTTGCGGTTCGAGGAGACGCAGCGATCCGGCCGCGGCGTTGCGGGGGTTGGCGAATCGCGAGAGGCCCTTGTCCTCGCGCTCCATGTTGAGGCGCTCGAAGGCGCGCCGGTTCATGACGGTTTCGCCGCGCACTTCGAAGGCCGCCGGGCCGCCTTCCACTTGCAACGGCAGCGAATGGATGGTGCGCGCGTTCTCGGTGACGTCCTCACCCACTTGTCCATCGCCGCGCGTGACGGCCAGGGTGAACCGCCCGTCGCGGTAAATAGCCGCCATGGAGAGCCCGTCCATCTTCAGCTCCGCCACGTAGCGGTACGGCGCGCCGGAGAGCAACTCGGCGACGCGCCGGTCGAAGTCGCGCAGCTCCTCATCGTTCAGCGCGTTGTCCAGGCTCAACATGGGAGAACTGTGGGGAACTTTGACGAAGCCTTCGCGCGGCTTGCCGCCCACCCGTCCGGTGGGCGAATCGGCCGAGGCCAGTTCGGGATTGAGCTCCTCCAATTCCCGCAGCCGGCGCATCAGCGCGTCATATTCGGCGTCGGTGATTTCCGGCCGATCGAGGACATAGTACAGGTGCTCGTGGCGGCGCAACTCGCGGCGCAGCTCGGCGATCTCCCTAACGGGATCTTTCATGGGCACCTCAACTATAATTTAACGAGGACCCCGGAGAAAACGCCATTACCGAATTCAGGGACACTGTCCTCATTTACAATCCCCGTGCGGGCAAATTCGGGGGAAGCGGCGACTCGCTGCTGCGGCCCGCCATCGAGATTCTGAAGCAGGACGGGCATTCGATCACAATCGCCCCCACTACCGGGCCGGCCACCGCCGGCGACCTGGCGCGCGCCCACATCGCGCGCGGCGCCGATCTGATTGTGGTGGCGGGCGGCGACGGCACCATCAACGAAGTGGTGGGCGGCATGGCGCGCTCGGACGTGCCGCTGGCGATCCTTCCGGGCGGCACCGCCAACGTGCTGGCGACGGAATTGAAGCTGGGCCGGGACCTGGAGCACACGGCCCGGCGGCTGGGGGAGTTCCGCCCGCAGCGCATCTCGGTGGGCTGCCTCACCTGCGATGGCGGCGCGGAACGCCACTTCCTGCTGATGGCCGGCATCGGTCTGGACGCGCATATCGTTTACCACATCAACGGCCCGCTCAAAGCGCGCATCGGCAAGCTGGCTTACTGGGTGGCCGGATGGAGCCTGCTGGGCCGGCGCCTCACGGAGTTCGGAGTGGAGATAGACGGCCGCGAACGTCGGTGTTCCTTTGCCCTGTTAAGCAAGGTTCGCAATTACGGCGGCGATTTCGAGATCGCCCGCACGGTGACGCTCTTCGACGACCGCTTCGAGGTGGTGTTGTTCGAGGGCCGCAGCACGCTGAGCTACGTGAAGTACTTTGCCGGCATGGTTTCGAACCGTCTGCGCGGCATGCGCGGCGTCACCGCGCTGCAGGCCGATCGCGTGATCCTCACCGCGCCTGGCGGTTCCGCGGTCTACGTGCAGGTGGACGGGGAATCCGCCGGCCGGCTGCCCGCGGAGATCCGCATCGTTCCCGACGCCCTCACGCTGCTGGTGCCGCCGGAATACGCGCGCCAGACGGGGGAGCGCCCGCTGGCGCAACCCAAGCACGCGTAGGGAAGGGTGAATGCGAAGATTCGCGCAACGCGCGAAAGAGCCGTCTAAACGATCCCAGCGAAGGCATTCTCGATCTCCCGGCTTAGCCTTTGCGAATCGGGCTCGACGCAGCGCGGTGAGGTCTGGTTGCTACTTCACTTCCGCCGGATGAACGACGGTGATACCTGCGTAACGCTTGAAGTCGTCGCGATCGAAGGTGAGGATCTTGCTCGCCCTGGTGGTAGAGAGACTTCACGGCACGCCGCGCGGTGGCGCGCAATTTAAGGTCAAAAGTCTGAATTGCACCAACCAGCACGTTGGTATCGACTGCGATCATCGATACCAGTTCTCACGGCGCGTTGCGCCCTCGCCTACTCCGGGCGGGACCTGAACAGTGTCGAAAAGCTCATCGATCGCCCGATCCAAATCTTCTCCTTCACGCGGAATCGCCTGAACCGATTTCACCGGCTCCACAGCAGCGGCCTGAGTCGCGATGATGGTTCGAAGAAAGGCATCAAGGGAGAGACCACGAGCCTTTGCTTGGGCGACAAGGTTCGCCCCAGCTTCGGGTGGGAGTTCCAGTGTGATCGTCATGGTCGCCTCATTCAATATCGTACCGCTTAGTCAGTGTAGAGGGGGCTGCCCGAACTGCCCGAACCGGTTCTGGCGCCTCAGACGCCCCAGCAGTAATCTTCGACGTCCCGCTGCACGGACGGATCCTTCTCGCTCAGGCGCATCAACTCCAGGCGAATGGCGTCCACCAGGGCTTTCCAACTGGCTGCGATGACGTTGTCGGAAACGCCCACGGTGGCCCAGGTGGCGCGCTGGTCCGACCACTCGATCAGCACGCGCACCTTGGCCGCGGTGCCCTTGCGGGAATCGAGCACACGCACTTTGTAGTCGGTGAGCCGCACGTTGGCGATGGGCGGATACATTTTCGAGAGCCCCTTGCGCAAACAGAGGTGCAGGGCGTGGAACGGCCCGTGGCCCGTGGCGGTGGCCGAATGCACGCCGTCCTGCGCGCGCAGCGTCACGGTGGCCGTCGAGAGGGAACCGCCCGCGGCCGCGCCTGCCCCGCCGCTGCGCGTCGAGACTTCGTAGCTCTCCACTTCGAAGAACTGCATGCCGGGATTCAGGGCGTCGCGCACCAGCAGCTCAAAGCTGCCCTCGGCCGCTTCCAGTTCATAGCCTTCGTATTCCATCTGCTTGATGGTTTCCAGCAGTTCGCGGCGCGCCTCTTCGCTCAAGCGCCCGGCCAGGCCGTGCTGCTTCAGCTTGTAGAGGATGTTGCCGCGGCCCGACTGATCGCTGACCAGGACGCGCTGCCGGTTACCGACCGCCTCGGGACGGATGTGTTCGTAGGTGGCGGCATCTTTGAGCACCGCGCTCACATGCACACCGCCCTTGTGGGCGAAGGCGCTCTTGCCCACAAACGGCTGGTTGTTGGGCACCGGCAGGTTGGCCAGTTCCGCGATGAAGCGGCACGCGGAGGCCAGGGCCGCCAGCTTCTCGGGGCCAACGGTGGTGTGTCCCAGCTTCAGCTCGAGGTTAGCGAGGACGGACGCCAGGTTGGCGTTGCCGCACCGCTCCCCGTACCCGTTCAGGCAGCCCTGCACGTGTGTGGCGCCGGCCTCGACCGCCGCCACGGCGTTGGCCACGGCCATTTCCGAATCGTTGTGCGGGTGGATCCCGATCACGCCGTCGAACCGTTTGCGAACGTCCGCCACGGCTTCCACCAGGCGCCCGGTCAGCGTTCCGCCGTTGGTGTCGCACAGGCAGAGCACGTCCGCGCCGGCCTGGCGGGCGGCTTCGAGGGTGCGGAGGGCATAATCCCGGTTGGCGAAGTAGCCGTCGAAGAAATGTTCGGCGTCGTAGATCACTTCCTTGCCGTGAGCCTTCAGATAAGCGACGGTCTCGGAAATCAGCTTGAGGTTCAAGTCGAGCGAAACGCCCAGCGCCCGCTGGACGTGCAGGTCCCAGGTCTTGCCGAAGATCGATACCGCCCGAGTGCCGGCTTCCACCAGCGAGCGAACGTTGCGGTCTTCCTCCACGCGGTGCCTGGCGAAACGCGTGGAGCCGAATGCGGTGAGCCGGGCATGCTTCAGCTTCAAGCCGGCCGCCGCGCGGAAGAACTCGCGGTCTTTGGGGTTCGACCCCGGCCAGCCGCCCTCGATGTAGTCGATGCCCAGCTCGTCGAGCTTCTGCGAAATGAGCAGCTTGTCCTCCACCGAGAATGAGACGGACTCCCCTTGCGTGCCGTCGCGGAGCGTCGTATCGAACGTAGAGATCTTCATGACCGCACCTGCTATTCGGCGCCCTGCGGCACCCCTACCTCCTTGCGCTTTTTGAGAAACGTCATCATGCCGCGCAATTCGCGGCCCACTTCTTCGATGGGCTGATGGCGCGCCGCTTCCCGCGCCGCCAGGAATTTTTTCCGTCCCGTCCGGTTCTCTTCGATCCATTGCCGCGCGAAATCTCCGGACTGAATTTCCGTCAGGATGCGGCGCATCTCGGCGCGGGTCCGCTCATTCACCACGCGGGGCCCGCGCGTGTAATCGCCGTATTCGGCGGTGTCGGAGACCGAATAACGCATGTAGCTGAGGCCGCCTTCCTGAATCAGGTCGACAATCAGCTTCAGCTCGTGCAGGCATTCGAAGTAAGCGATCTCCGGGGCGTATCCGGCTTCGACCAAAGTTTCGAAGCCCGCGCGGATCAACTCGCTCACGCCGCCGCACAGCACGGCCTGCTCGCCGAAGAGATCGCTCTCGGTTTCTTCGCGGAAGGTGGTTTCGATGACGCCGGCCTTCAGGCAGCCGAGCGCCAGCGCGTAGGCCAGGGCTCGTTCGAGCGCTTGGCCGGTCGCGTTCTGATGGACCGCCACCAGCGCCGGCACGCCGACGCCTTCGGTGTACAACTCGCGCACGCGATGGCCGGGCGCTTTGGGCGCCACCATGGAAACGTCCACTCCGGGCGGCGCGGCGATCTGGTTGAAATGAATGTTGAAGCCATGCGCGAACATCAGCGTCCTGCCCGGCGCGAGGTGCGGCGCGATGTCCCGATGATAGAGATCGCCCTGAATGTGGTCGGCCACCAGGATCATGACGACATCGGCCGCCTTGGCGGCCTGGGCGGTGGTCAAGACTTTGAGGCCGGCGGCTTCCGCCTTGGCGCGCGACCGGCTGCCTTCATACAGCCCGACCACCACGTCCACGCCGGAATCCCGCAGGTTCAGCGCATGGGCGTGGCCCTGGCTGCCGTATCCGATAATGGCGACCGTGCGCCCGTTCAAGTAATCGAGATTTCCGTCTTTTTCGTAAAACCGTCTGGACATGTGTTCCTCGCCTTATCTTGGATTCACCGCAGAGACGCTGAGGCGCGGAGAAAACCGAAGAGGAACAAGTATCCGGATTGGGCCGTCTCCTCTTCGCAAGCCAGCAGGCGATATCTGCACGGACTCCAACTCCTCAAGTCTTCTCTGCGTCTCAGCGTCTCTGCGGTGAATCCGCTTGCTTGAACTCATATTTTCTACATCGCGACCGCTTTGGTTGGAACGGGTGGCTGCAGCCGCAGTTTCTTGGCCTCCAGCCCGATGGCCAGCGCGCCCGAGCGCGTCACCTGGATCTCGCCGTAACTGCGCATCACGTCGACAAACTCGTTGAGCTTCTCCGGGTCGCCCGTGGCTTCGATGGCGTACCCTTCGGTGGACGAATCCACCACGCGCCCGCCAAAGATCTCGGCCTCTTTCAGGACCGCGGTGCGCGATTCCATGGTGGTGCGGATGCGCACGAGCACCAGTTCGCGGACGACGGCGGGCAAGTCCGTCAGGTCGGTGGCCTGGAGCACGTTGATCAGCCGGTTCATCTGCTTGATCACCTGTTGCCGCAGCACCGGGTCGACGTCCACCACGATGGTCATGCGGGAAAGCTCCGGGTCGTGCGTCCGCGCCACGGTCAGGCTCTCGATGTTGTAGCCGCGCTGCGTCAGCAGTCCGGTCACGCGCATCAGCGCACCGGGCTTGTTCTCGAGGAGTAAGGAGATCACTTGCGTCATATATGCCGCTTTCTACTGGGATGGCACCGCCACGGGCTGCGGCGGCCCCAACACCATTTCCTGAATGCCTGCGCCGGCCGGCACCATGGGATACACGCACTCCGACGGCGAAACCTTCACGTTGAGCAGGTACGGCCCGGGCGTCGAGACGGCCTCTTCGAGCGCCGCCCGCAGTTCGCGCGGGCTCTCGATGGTTTTGCCGGTGAAGCCGTACGCCCCGGCCAGTTTGGCCGCGTCCGGGAAACAATCCAGCTCCACGGCGCTCAGGCGGTTATTGTAGAACAGCTCCTGCCATTGCCGCACCATCCCCAGGCAGCCGTTGTTCATGACGATGATCTTGATGGGCAAGCCATGGCTGGAGATGGTGCCGAGCTCGGGGATGGACATTTGAAATCCCCCGTCGCCCACCAGCGCAAACACCAGCTTGCCGGGGCGGGCGAACTGCGCGCCGATGGCCGCGGGCAGACCGAAGCCCATGGAGCCCAGCCCGCCCGAATTCAGCCACAGGCGCGGCGCGTTGAATCGCACCAGTTGGGCGGCCCACATCTGGTGCTGGCCCACGTCGGAGGCCACAATCGCCTGGCCGGCGCTCAGGCGGTCGATTTCCGCCATCAGGTGCTGCGGTTTGATTTCGGTTTCGGAGGTGACCGGGCGCAGCGGATGTTCTTCCTTCCAGCCGCGGACACGGCGCCACCAGGCGCGCCGCGCGGCGGTGACGGTTTCGCCGGCAGGCTGGGGGCTCTCCGCCAGAAGCTTGTTCAATTTCGCCAGCACGCGCTTGACGTCGCCGACGATCGGAACGTCGGGGGCGCGGTTCTTGCCGATCTCGGCCGGGTCGATGTCCACGTGGATCACCTTGGCGTGGGGCGCAAAGGCCGCCAGGCGGCCGGTCACGCGGTCGTCGAAGCGCACGCCCAGGGCGATCAGCACATCGCTCTCGGTCATGGCCATGTTGGCGGCGTAACTGCCGTGCATGCCCGGCATGCTGACGAAATTCGGATGCTCGGAAGGGAGCGCGCCCAACCCCATCAGCGTGTTGACCGCCGGCGCATCGATCGATTCCACGAACTCGCGCAATTCCGCGGCCGCGCCCGCGGCGATAATCCCGCCGCCCGCGTAGACCAGCGGCCTTTGAGATTCCTGGATCATCTGCGCGGCGCGCCGGATCTGCCCGGTGTGGCCTTCAGTGAAGACCTTGTAGCCCGGCAGATGAATGGCCGTCACCGGCTGGTAGTGGCCCTGGCCCTGCAGCACATCCTTGGTGATGTCCACCAGCACCGGTCCGGGCCGCCCGCTGGCCGCCACGTAGAAGGCTTCATGCACAATCTGCGGCAGGTCTTCCAGGCGCTTCACGAGGTAGTTGTGCTTGGTGCAAGAGCGCGTGATGCCAAACGTGTCGGCCTCTTGGAACGCGTCGCTGCCGATCAACTTGGAGGGCACCTGCCCGGTGATGGCGACGATCGGAATCGAATCCATCATGGCGTCCACAAGGCCGGTAGTCAGGTTGGTCGCGCCCGGCCCGGATGTGGCGCAGCACACGCCTACCTTGCCGGTGGCCCGCGCAAACCCCTCCGCCGCGAAGGCCGCGTTCTCTTCGTGACGCACCAGCACATGGCGGATCGGATGCTCGTACAAGGCATCGTAAAGGGGCAAGGTCACGCCGCCCGGATAGCCAAAGATGCACTCGACCCCTTCGCGGGCCAGGCACTCCAGCAGCATTCTTGCGCCGTTCATCAGGGTAGACATGGGTTCTGCCTCATTCCACAAAAAAAAGGCCATCGGCGGGGCTGTTTTCCCCGCCGATGGCCTTGGACTCAGTTCCCTCGGGCCTTCAAGCGGGGCCGGTAATTATGCCTACAGGAATACCAACGGTGTGAAGGAGGGTAGGACCAACAGCCCGAATTGGAATACTCTGTAGCATTCGAGGAACTGAACTTCGAGTCTAGCCTACAAGTTTTCCAAATGCAAGTGGATATATGTATAAATTATATTAATACATGGACGTTAGATTTACGCTATATAGTCAACGCGGGCCGGAGGTCCCGGTCCCGGGAAATTCCGCCCTCCTTGGGTCGGGCGTTTTTTCGGTCGAAGTGGCCTTGGAGGCAAATCGCCGGACTGAAGCCGACTTTCCATTGGGCCGCCGACCGTGGGCCGGGTCGGTCCATTCTCCGGGATGCCGACTTGAACGAAGCCTGACGGCAGACGCTTCGCGTGTTCCCTAGCAGCATTCGTCGGTAGCGTGTATTGTCGGGTCACAAGGAGGTCATCCCTGTGACCCATCTACGCAAGTTGATGCTCG
>JBEKDA010000068.1:0-24283 GCA_050014595.1 Bryobacteraceae bacterium | reverse complement strand
ATTCGGCAATTCGGAGCAACCGTCACCCTATCGACTATCGCGCTTCGGAAAAATCTTCCGTTAGGTTCAGGGAAAGGTGTGTTTTCCCTTGACAAGCCCTTATCATGGATGTCCCACTTTCGTGCCCGAGGGCCTGCGCTTTTGTGGGGCAGGCGCTTTCGCCTGCCAACCGGTCTCTTCACAATTGCCGCCGGTCCTCACCTCCACGGAGCGCGCGTGCGCCTCCAGGCCTTCGGCGCGCGCCAGCGTGGCGATTGCCGGAGCGAGCCGTCGCAGCCCCCGCCGGCTCAACTGTTGCACCGAAATCACCTTCAGGAAATCCGTGACGGAGAGGCCGCCGCGCACCCGCGCCGCCCCGCTGGTCGGCAGCACGTGATTCGGCCCCGAGGCATAATCGCCGGCCGCTTCCGGGCTGTGCGGTCCCACGAACACGCTGCCCGCGTGCCGCACCTGCGCGAGCCATTTCCCGTCCGGGATGCTCAGGTGCTCCGGCGCAAACCGGTTGGCCATCTCCATGGCCTCGTCGAGCGAACCGACCAGCACCACCGCCGAATTGCGCGCGATCGCCCGCCGCGCTACGTTGGCCGTCGGAAGCACGGCCAGTTGCCGGTCGACCTCCTTCACTACCGCCACGGCGAGGCGTTTCGACGTCGTCAGCAACACCGCCGAGGCATCCACATCATGCTCGGCCTGCGCCAGCAGGTCGGCCGCCAGATGCCGCGGATCGCCTTCCGCCGCGACGATCAGGATTTCCGTCGGGCCGGCCACGAAGTCGATGCCCACTTCGCCCGCCAGCAGTTTCTTGGCCGCAGCGACATAGATGTTTCCCGGCCCCACGATGCGGTCGGCGCGCGGCACCGTGCGGGTTCCGAACGCAAACGCGGCGATGGCCTGAGCGCCTCCCATTTGGAACACCTGCCGCACTCCCAGAAGCCCCGCTGTTCCCCATACCTCCGGCGCCGCCCGCGGCGAAGCCACGCAAATGTTCCGAACGCCCGCCACCTGCGCCGGAACTGCCGTCATGACCAGAGTGGAGGGCAGCGGATAGCGCCCCGCCGGAATGTAGGCCGCCACGGTGTCGAGCGGCCTCACGATCTGCCCCACCCGCACGCCCGCCTCGATCTCGCGCATCCACTCGCGCGGCATCTGGCGCTCGGCATACCCACGGACATGGGCCGCGGCGGTCTCCACGGCCTGGCGGAAGTCCGGCTCGAGGCCGGCCCGCGCCCGATCGAGCTCGCGCTGCGGCACGCGCACGCTCTTGCGTTCCAGCCCGTCGAACCGCCGCGCGTATTCCAGCAGAGCGCGGTCGCCGCGCTGGCGCACCGCTTCCAGAATCGGCCGCACCACCCCTTCGGCTTCCGCGAACCGCGCCGCCTTGCGGACCAACAGGCGGCCCGCCTCTTTACTCTGCAGGATGCGCATCACAGCACAATCTTGTTCAGCGGATATTCCACGATGCCCTGCGCGCCCGCCTGCTTCAGCCGCGGGATGATGGCGCGCACGGTCGTCTCGTCCAGAATCGTGTTCACCGCCAGCCACTCTTCGTCGCTCAAGTGCGAAATGGTGGGACGCTTGAGCGCGGGCAGCACCGCCAGCACGGCCTGCAAATCGTCCTTGTGAACATTGAGCATCAATCCCACCTTGCCCAGCGCGTTGATGGCGCCTTCCAGCAACAGGCGAATGTCTTCCAGTTTCCGCCGCTTCTCCGCGTCCGCCCACGACCGGCGATTGGCGATCAACTGCGTGTTCGATTCCGTCACCGTGTCGATGATCTTGAGCTTGTTGGCGCGCAGCGACGACCCCGTCTCGGTCACTTCCACGATGGCGTCCGCCAGCACCGGCGGCTTGACTTCAGTGGCGCCCCAACTGAATTCCACCTTGGCGGCGACGCCGTGCGACGCCAGATAGCGCCTGGTAGTGGCCACCAGTTCCGTGGCCACCACCTTGCCCTGCAGATCTTTCACCGATTGGAGCCCGGACGACTCCGGCACGGCCAGCACCCAGCGCACTTTGCCGAAGCTCTGCTTGGCGTAGATCAGGTCCGCCACGGCGACCACGTCGGCCTCGTTCTCCTGGATCCAGTCGCGCCCCGTAAGCCCGGCATCCAGGATGCCGTCTTCCACGTACCGCGCCATTTCCTGCGCGCGAATCAGCATGCACTCGATTTCCGGATCGTCGATGCCCGGGAAGTACGAGCGGCTGCTGGTGGTGATAGTGAAGCCGGCGCGGCGGAAGAGCTCGATGGTGGCGTTCTCCAGGCTGCCCTTGGGAATTCCGAGTTTCAGCTTCACTTCTGCCCCCCGTAAACCGGCTGCGGATCGTACGTGCGCTCTTCCGCGACCTTCCAATCGCCCGAATCCAGGCGGCGGAAAAAGCAGCTCTGGTAGCCTTCATGGCAGACACCCGGCCCCAGCGCTTCCACCTTCACCAGCACCGCGTCCAGATCGCAATCGGCCGCGATCTCTTTCACCACCAGGCGATGTCCGGAGCTTTCCCCCTTGAGCCACAGCTTTCGCCGCGACCGGCTATAAAAGGTGGCGAACCCCGTCTCCACCGTCTTTTGAAAGGCCTCCTGGTTCATGTACCCGACCATCAGCACGCGCCCCGTCAAGTGATCCTGGATCACCGCGGTGATGAGGCCGCCGGTTTTTGCAAAATCCAAATTCATCGCTGTGCAATAAAAAAGCCCGCCATGCTTGCCGGCGGGCGTCCTTTCCAATGTGATTGAATTCCAATCAGAAGACCACCCGTCGCACATGGGCATGCTTGTGATGATGATGCCGTGCGATGGTGGCGGCTTTCATAAACTTCCAGTCTAGCAAAACCGTCACGCGCCTTGCGCGCCGCCCTGCTGCCGTGTCATCTGCGCCATGCGCTCCTGCATCTGGCGGGTCAGGTGCGGCACCAGGCCGAGCATGCGCTCGACTACCATCAACTGCGCGCGATGGTGCATTTCATGCTCCTTCACCGAAAGCAGCATCTCGAAGCGCGTCTTGACGTTCGGCTGAACCTGCGGCGGAAGATGCACTTCCTCGGCCAGCGCTTCGTCGGGGAGCCCCTCCAGAAAGGTCGCGAATTCCTCGCCTTCGTTGTGCAGCGCTTTCACGATGTCGGCCTTGGTGGTAAGTTGCGCCGCTTCCGCCATCAACAGCGGCATGTGGGTTTGAAAAAACTCGGGCTTCATCTCGGTCATTCGATCGCCGTGAATCCGCATCTGCATTGCAGGCGTCACGGCGATATGCGCCAGCGTCTCCGCGACGCTCTGCGAACCTTCCGCCGGCCGGAAGCCGTACTGCTCGGCCGGAATCTCCTCCGCGATCTGAATGGTGTTCTGGCGGACCGTGCGAAACGCGCGGCCCAAATCTCTGGCGGTGTATCCGTGCATAAAGTTCCCTCCCGGGTTCTATTATAAGGGTCGGCAGCCGCTACGCAAGGCAGGTATCCTGTAAACAATGCGTGTGCTAGTCGATGCCACTCCGCTGCTGGTTCGCAGCGCCGGCGTCAAGAACTATCTCTATCACTGGATCGAACACCTGCGGCGCGCCGCCGGGCCCGGCGAGAGCATCCGCACCTTTCCGGCGCTCGATGAGCGCGTCTCGCTCGAGCACGACCGCTCGGTGGCCGGATTCTGGCGCACGCACTGGACGCTCGCCGCGCTGGCGGCATCCAACTACACGCCCGCGCCCGTGATGGATTGGGTGGGGCGCGATGCCGATATCTTTCACGCCAGCAGCCTGACCGGCAAGACTCCGCGGCGGGCGCGGCTCACCATTACCATTCATGACCTGACCTCGTGGCTGATGCCCGGGTTGCATCCGGCGGCCAACCGGCGCGCCGACGAAAATCTCGCCGCGCTGGCGCGCCGCGCCCACCGCGTGATTGCGGTCTCCGAGTGCACCCGGCAGGACGCCGTGCGCGTGCTGTCGATCGCGGCGGAGAAGATCGAAGTCATTCACTCGGGGGTGGCCGAGTCTTTCTTCCATGTAGAGGAAGCCGCGGTCGAAGCCGTGCGCGCGCGCTACTCACTGGTGAAGCCGTTCATCCTGTCGGTCGGCACCATCGAACCGCGCAAGAATACCGATGCCCTGCTCTCCGCCTGGCAGGCTCTTCCACACTCGCTGCGCGAAGAGTTCGATCTGGTCCTGGCCGGCCCCATAGGCTGGGCGCCGGCTTCCACCATGGAGCGCGTGCGGCGCGTCCGCTATCTTGGTTATGTGCCGGAGGCCGATATCGCACCGCTCACCGCGGCCGCCACCGTCTTCGCGTATCCATCGCTCTATGAGGGTTTCGGATTCCCCGTGGCGCAGGCCATGGCAGCCGGGGTTCCCGTGATCACGTCGAATGTCTCCTCGCTGCCGGAAATCGCCGGCGATGCGGCGGTGCTGATCGACCCGCGCAGCCTGGCTGAACTGCGGGACGGACTCAGCCGCCTGCTCCTCTCTCCGCATGTTCGCGCGGAATTGGCCGCGCGCGGGCGGCAACGGGCGGCACTATTTCAGTGGCAGACGTGCGCCGAACAGTCGCTCCGGTTCTTCCGCGCCGTCGCCATGGGAAGTTACTAGCACTAGCCAGCCCCTAACCAATCACAGCGTACGGCTGGTACCCATGTAGAACTCCTATTCCCATCACAGCGTACGGCTGGTACCCATGTAGAACTCCTATTCCCAAGGTAGGTCTTGTGCCGCACGGCCGGAAGCTGATAACTCTTGAGTGAGGACTCCGATGACCCCAACCATCAAGCTAAGAACCCTTGCCGAACGGCTCAACGAAGGAAAACTTCCCGTCGGCGAAGGGCTCCATTTCGCCATGACGCTGGCGGACGCCCTGCGCAGGATTCACGATAGCGGACGCGTCTATGGGGCGCTCACACCGTCCAATATCGGGCTCACCGGAACCAGCGTGGAACTCGCGGCCGCGCCTGACCACACCGGCAGCGTCACGCCCTACACGGCTCCGGAAGTGCTGCACGGTAAACCGGCGGACACCCGCAGCGACATCTTTGCGTTCGGCGCCGTTCTTTTTGAGATGCTAACCGGCCGCCGGGCTTTCGCCGGCGATAGCGAGGCCTCGCTCGCCGCGGCTCTCACCGATTCCGCTCCGCCATCCTCGGGCAGCCCGCTGGTGGACCGGCTGGTGGCAAGCTGTGTCGCCAAGGATCCCGCGGTCCGCTGCCAACGCATGCAAAAGATCATCATGGAGCTCAAGCTGCTGAGCGTGGCCGCTCGCCGCGCCGAACCCCCGGCTCCCAACCGCGGGCAGGCGGAAGCCCAATTTCGCGCCGAGATGCACAACCTGGAGTCGCGCCTTGCAGCCCGTATGGCATCGCACGAAAGAGCCACCGCCCAGATGCACCAGGCCCATGAAAGAGCCCTGGCGCAAATGCAGGAAGAACATGAGAGATCGCTCACGCAGATGCAGGAAGCAGCCAGCGACGTAAACATGCTGCGCGGCCAGCTTGCCGAAGTGAGCGCCCGAATCGTCGAAACGCGCATGGCTCAACCGATCGCCGAAGGGCGAGCCATGGGCGACCAGATCCTCGCACGGGTGGAGCACGCCATCGAGCCGCTCGGCCGGCGCATTGCCGATGTGGAGGGGACCCTGCAGGATCTGTCCACCCGTTCCGCGGCCTTGCAGGAGAACCTGGCGGCCGACCTGAGCGGAATCGAGCAGAGCATCGCCAAGCATGAAGCCGCCATCGATTCGGCCCGCACCGCCATGGCGCAGACCGACGACCTGGTGGAGCGAGTGGTCGAGGCCCTGGAGCTGTTGCAGTCGAGCGTGCTCGATCAGCACGAAGAACACCCCGCGCTGATCGATTAAGGGCATTTTTCGCTCGTAGCGCCGGCGGTCTTGCCGCCGGTTCTTTCTTTGAAGATGGTCAAGCACGCACAAGACACCGGCGGCCAAGACCGCCGGCGCTACAAATCAAGTAGTGTGGGCGCCCTACTCACTTCTTGCCCGCGGGCGGTTTAATCCCCGCGCTCTCTTTGGCTAGCGGACTCCCGGGGAAGCGCTGCCGCAGCAGCTTGAAGACGTCGTTGGCCTCCGGCCAGCGCCCCAGTTCCAGCAGGCTCTTTCCTCTGTAGAAGAGCGATTCCGCAATCCGGTTGGATTCCGGGTAGTTCTCGACCACCTGGCCGAATGAGGGGGCTGCCTCATCCCAGTGTTTCAGCGAGTACTGAATCCAGCCAATGCGGTACTGCGCCTCGGAAGCCTGCGCATCGTTGGGATACCACTTCAAAAAGTCGCGATACTCCTGGAGCGCCAGATCGAGCGACCCGCCACTGCGGTCGCGCTCGGCGTTAGAGATCAGGTCCGAGGCGGAAATCTGGGGCGCATTGGGGTCCGGCGTGGCTTGTCCGGAAAGAGGCGCCAGGGGAGCCTGCATGCTTTTCACGGCGTTGCCCAGGTCGGTAATCTGCGTGGCCAGTTTGGCGAGGGCGGTATTGAGATCGGCAAGCGAATCCTTGATCGTGCCGACATCGGTGGAAAGGCCTTGCAGCCGGGCTCCCATCCCCGCCATGGCGATGGCATTCTTACTCTCCTGGTCCTGCTGATCCTGGATGGATTTCTGCATGCGGTCGCCGATCGAGGCCAGAGACTTGCCGGCCTGATCGGCGGCGGCGCGCGCCTGGTCGGCCTGCTTGCGGGCCAGGTCCGCGAGCTTGTCGTCGAGTGACTTCTGCAACCCCCTGACTTGCTCCTGCAACGCCGCCACATCGCGCTGCAATTCCAGAATGCTCTTGTCCGCGCAGAACACGGCGGGAGCCATGCACAGCGCAGCCGCCAACAAGCGTCGGAACATGCCAAACCACCCCCAGATATTCATCGTACAGCCGTGGGCCCCTTCTTGCACCGGGAAGGCCCGGTAGTGCAGAATATAGTGCAGCACTCGAGGGTATTTCGATGGATCATTTCGAATCCGCCCCACCGCCGGCGGATGCCAAGAACCCCAGCCGCGACATGCCGGGGATTATCGATAAGGCCGGGCACCTGGTGGTGGCTCTGCTGGAGTCGGCGTCACAGGCGATCGTGGCCGTGGACCGCGCCGGGCGGATCGTGCTGGCCAACCGCCGCGCGGAAGAGATCTTCGGTTACTCGCGCGAAGAGCTGTTGGGCCAGCGGATCGAAATGCTGCTGCCGGAGTCGCGGCGCACCCGCCATGTCCACGAGCGCGATGACTACTTCATGCATCCGCGCATCCGCCCGATGGGAAGTGGCATCGACCTGGCGGCGCGCCGCCAGGATGGCACGGAGTTCCCGGTGGAAGTGAGCCTCAGCTATGTGGAAGCCGGGGGAGGCGTCTATGCGATCGCCTTCGTCAGCGATATCAGCCAGCGCAAGCACCTCGAGGAGCAGTTGCTGCACGCGCAGAAAATGGAAGCCGTGGGCCGGCTGGCCGGAGGCGTGGCGCACGACTTCAACAACATGCTGACGGTGATTTCCGGCTACAACCGAATGATCCTGGATGAGCTCTCGGCGCTCGATCCGCTGCGCGGCTATGCCGAAGAGGTTCTCAAAGCCTCCGATCGCGCCGGAGCCCTTACCAACCAGTTGCTGACCTTCAGCCGCCGCCAGATCATGCGGCCGCGGGTGGTCAATGTCAACACCGTGCTCGGCCAGACCGAGAAAATGTTGCGCCGCTTGATCGGAGAAGACGTGGAACTGGTGATGCGGCTGGGAGCCGGCGCCGGCAACATCAAGGCCGACCCGGGCCACGTGGAGCAGACCGTGGTAAACCTGGCGGTGAACGCGCGCGACGCCATGCCGCTGGGCGGGCGCCTGACCATCGAGACCGAAAATGTGCGCCTCGACGAAAATTATGCGCGCACCCACATGGGCGTGAAACCCGGTGAATTCGTACTGATTGCGGTGAGCGACACCGGGCACGGCATGGACGCGGAGACGCGCCGCCGGATCTTCGAGCCGTTCTTCACCACCAAGGAAAAAGGCAAAGGCACGGGCCTGGGGCTGGCCACGGTGTATGGCATGATCAAGCAGACCGGCGGCGACATCTGGGTTTACAGCGAACCCGGAAGAGGCACTACCTTCAAGCTTTACTTCCCGCGCGTGACCGAGCCCGCCACCGATCCAGCGGAGGGCGATGCCGGCCTGGCGAAGCGCGCCGGAGGCGAGACTATTCTGGTCGTGGAAGACGAGAAAGCGGTTCGCGAGTTGACCGTGCGCATGCTGCAACAACTGGGCTACGTCATCCTGACCGCATCCAGCGGCGCCGAGGCTCTGGAGATCGGGCAGACGCACGAGGGAACCATCCACCTGCTGCTCACCGATGTGGTGATGCCGGGTATGAGCGGGCGTCACTTGGCGGACCAGTTGCTGGTCGGGCGGCCCGGCACGAAGGTGCTGTTCCTCTCGGGATACACCGAGAATACGGTGGTGCACCATGGCGTGCTGGATGCGGGCGTGAATTTTCTGCCCAAGCCGTTCAGCCGCGAAAGCCTCGCCAAGAAACTGCGGGAAGTGCTGGCGGGGTAGAGCTGCCCGGAAGTTCATGTTGCGCATTCCGGAGGGCGCAGGGAGGGGCAAATACGTCCCTACTTCGGATATGTGCCGAAGACCTTGCGGAAGCAGCCATGCAAGCGATGCGGCCACTGGGCGCCGGGGAAAAACATAAAGGGGCATTCGCCGGCCACCACCGGCATGCCGCGATCCTGGCAGAGTTTGAGCGCGCCGGGGCTGACGGCGCCGGCGCCCGTGGCACGGTACAACCAGACGCGGCAAACGCCGGCGGCGTCGCATTCGCGCACGACCCGCTCGCTCATGCCGGCGGGAGTCACCAGCAGCGCTCGATCCACGCGCGGCTCGATATCCTGCACGTTGGCATAACAGCGGACGCCTTCCATGTCCGCCGTGCCGGGGTTCACCGGGATGGCGTCATAGCCGCGCCGGCGAAACTCGCGGAAAAGGCTGCGGCTAAAATCCTTGGGGTTGCGCGAAACGCCGATTACGGCGACGCGTTTCACCGCCAGAAAGTCGTCAATCTCTTTGCGAGCGGTCATCATATCCCCCATTATCGGACTATCGACTCCTAAATAACACGCGGCGGCTATGATGTAAAGCGGAAGCTGTAGGTAGGAAGAGTGAGGAAGGCGGGACAGGCGTGAACCTGCCCCGCCGGTTAATGGAACGGCTAGAAGGTGAACCTCCCGGTCACCACAAGGATCTTTCGCGATCGCGCTAAGGATCAGTATGTGACGATGGAGGAGTTGACTCGGCGTGTATTGGATCGGGCGTTCTCTCCCAACCCAAATGAATAAGCCGCCGCCGGACTCCGGCAGCGGCTAAAAATCAATCAACTGAAAATGAAGAACTTGCTCGAAGGCCCGCCGCTCCACTGGAGCGACGGGCCCCGATTCCTGGTCCGGTTAGAAACTAAACGTCCCGGTGAGAACCATCACACGTCCCGAAACCGAAGCGCCCTCGAACGAACCGTAAATGCTGGTAGGGGGGCCCAGAGTGCCGGTGATTGTTCCGAAGCCGCCCGTGGTAACGGCTCCCGAGGGGTTGGCGAAGTTCGGGTGGTTGAGGATGTTGTAAGCCTGGATGCCGAAGACGAACTTAAACTTCTCCCGGATGGCGAAGCTCCGCTGCAGCGTCGTGTCGATATCGAAGTACCCTGGTCCGCGGAAGCTGTCGGGTGCGATGTTGCCCCAGTCGGTCTGGGTGGGGCTCGCGATGCCTGAGCCGGGGTAAGTGGCAAAGTCGGTCTTTGGCAGGCAAGGCGTGCCGATGGAATTGCTGGAATTGCAGTGCATGCCGAAGGCGCTCGAAACCACCAGATCCGCCAGCGGGGTGAGGACTCCCGAAGAGTTGACGTCCGATGCGATCTTGCTGTCGGTCACGCTGAAGGGAGCGCCGCTGTAGATGTACATCTTCAGACCCACGGTCCAGCCTGCGATCAGCCCGTTCACAGCCTTGTTCGACGCCTTGAAGGGCTGGCTCCACAGCACATCGCCGGCTACCTGATGCCGGTTGTCAAAGTTGAGACTACCATTGCTGTTGCTGAGGTTGAACGGATTTTCGTAGGCGATGGTACCCAGTGCGTGGCTCCAGGTGTAGTGCAATTGGGCCGATAACCCGTAGCTGAACTGGTGCCGGTATTGCAGCGTGAGGGAGTTGTAGTTGCTGATGCCGTCGTTGTAGTACTGGGTCACCGTCACGAAACGCCCGTCGGGAGCAGCGCCGGGCAGGCCTCCGTACGGGCCCCCGTAATTCTTGGTGCTGGTGGCGCTGGCGTACATGTTGGCGTTGACAGTCTCTTGCAGATCGTAGCCGTGGTTGGCCACATAGGAGACTGTGAGCATGTTGTGAGCATTGAGCTCCTGCTGGATCTCGAAGCTCCACTCGAGCGTATGGGGGGACAGAAAAGTGGAAGGGAAGGAGGAGATGCTGGGCGTGCTAAACGTGGCCGGCTTTACCGCGCTTTGGATCTGCGCCAGCGTATACCCGGAGTTAAACCCGCTCTGGAATGCGTTCGCCGAAACCTGGGCAGTGTAGGCGGAGCTGGTGGGATCGGTAATAATTCCGACCGTTCCGAAGGTCAACCCGGACGGAGCGAACTTGTTCGGCACCTGGTTGGCCAGCGTGCCGCCCAGGCCGTCGGTGTAATTGGTGGAAAACAGTCCGATCCCCCCGCGGATGACGGTTTTGTCGTGCCCGAACGGCGGCTTGTAGGCAAATCCGATGCGGGGCTGCACGATGGGAGCTTCCGCGTTGTAGAAGAGATTCGAGCTCTTCGTGAGAGTGCTGTTGTAGGGAACGGTGAGGCCGCCCTGATAGCTGGAAGAATTGAACGGCACGCTGGTGAGGACAAAGCATTTTTCGATGCAGGTGGGGTTGAAGGCCTCTTCGACGCGCAACCCGTAGGTCAGCTTCAGATTCTTGGTGACGGCCCATTCGTCGGAGACGTAGAAGTCGGCCGAGGGAAACCGGAAATGGAGTGCGCCGTAAAGCGGGAAAGACTGGCTGAAGCTGCTGAGGGCGTTTCCAGTGGCTCCGAGCTTGCCATTGGCGAAGTCCGACAAATCGCCCAGGCTGTAGGCGCCCAGGAACGCTCCGGAGGCGATGCTGGTATAAGTGTACTGGTCGTAGCGGGCGTTCACGCCGGCCCTCAAGGTGTGCTTGCCCTTGGTCCAGGAAAAGTCGTCGTTGATCTGGAAATGGCCCACGTTTCTGCCGTTGGGAAACGCTCCGGCGCCGACTGTAGCAAAGCCGCCGCCGTTGGCGCCGCCCTCGGTGATGGCGATCGAGTCCGGCATGAGCGCCTGTGTCTTGGCGAAATCCTGGACGCCGAACAGAGCGGTGTACCACAGGACCGAGGCGTTAAACGTGTTGACAACCGTCGGGGTGGCGACCCAGGTATGCGAGAGGCTTGCCTGGTAGGACGGCTGATTGCTGACGGAGTTATACAGCGGATTGATCGGGCTGGTACCGGTGGCCTGCACGCCCGCATCGTGGAAGTAGCGAAGCGAAAATTTTTGATTGTTCGAGATGTTCCAGTCACCCCGAACGTTAAACAATTGTTCGGTGTTGATTTCGGTAGCGTTGGTGCCGAAGGCCACCGCGCAGGGGGTGTCCACGCCAAATGTCCCGCCCGTTCCGGTGGGAGTCTTGTAGAAGCTGTTGATGCCGCATCCCAGGTGGTTGTTCCCATCCTGCAACTGGCCGGAGCCGTTGGTCACCGGGACCGCACGGTTGATCCCGGGCGAGCCTTTGATCAGGTTCAAATAGTCCTGATACAGAGGAAGCTCGGCGGCGGCAACATGCGCCAGGGTGTATGTCTGGAGCTGGGCCGACGGAAGGGAAATCACACCGGACGCCGGAAGAACGTAGCGCAGGTTTTCGTTGTCGAAGAAGAAAAATATCTTGTTCTTCCAGACCGGTCCGCCGATTCGGCCTCCGAACTGGTGGGCATCCGCCCTGCCTCTTGGCGTTCCGGAGGAGTTGCTAAAGAAGGAGTTCGCGTTGAGCTGTTCCCAGTTGAAGTTGTAGAAAAGATTTCCGTGAAACTGGTTAGCGCCGGAGACTCCGACCATGTTGACCTGAGCGCCAGCCATGCGCCCGTACTGAGGGCTGTAAGCATTCATCACCACCGCCACTTCACCGACTGCGTTGGCGCCCAGCAGGTTGTTGCTGGCTCCCGAGTTGTTGAGATTGTTGGCGGGGTCCATCTGGTCCATGCCGTCGAGAGTATAGAGGACGCTCGATCCCGGAATGCCGTTGGCGTTCATGTTGCCGGAGCCGCCGGTAACGGCCACACGAATGCCGGGAGCGGTCATGGCCAGCGTGGTGAGATCGCCGCCCGGCATGGGGAGATTGTCGACCTGAACCTTGTTGAAGTTGGTCTCGAGGTTGGCGTTCTCGGTCTGCAGGAGGGCAGCTGCCGCAGTCACCTCGACGACGGTAGTGGTTGCCTGCGCACTCATGCTGATGTTCAGTTCCTGCTCCTGGCCCACGAGCAGGGTGATTTTTTCGATGTTCGATTTGAGGCCCGTCGATTCCGCAGAGACGTCGTACTCGCCCGGCTTCAGCAGCGGAAAGCGATACTGGCCCTGACCATTCGACACCACCTTGCGGGTTTCGCCCGATTCCTTCGACTTTAAGGTGACCGTCGCGGCGGGAACTACCGCGCCGGAGGTATCGTTGATCACGCCCACGATGTCACCGGTGGTCATTGTCTGGCTGTGCGCGGCAGGCACGCCAAACAGCAGAAGCATTACAGAAAGGCCGGCGGCTGCCAGCCAGAAACGTCTCGACTGCATTGATCTCTTCACGTTAAAGACCCCCCTTGGTCTCGGAACTAACCTTGTGCTGAACCTATACCACAAGCTGAAGCAAGAAGCCATCAGCGCAAGAAGAAATGCCGGACTTCAAACGATTTTTGTACAACCCCTTTGGTGCTACCGCTACCGCCCCTGCAAACCCTCCCTACGGAGGGCAGCCTTGCAATTGGCCCCGATAAAACCCCGCGGGGCCTCCGCAATTAAATAAAAGTCCTGATGGGATATAGAGATACCATTATTCCAATCCGATTGCAACTGAAATCTTCGGGTGTCTCCTGCCCGGAGGCCGGCGCCCTTAATGTATTAAAGTAAGGAACGGTCATGGCGGAACGCTCCTTCAAGAGGGAAGTTGAAAAGTTGCGGCTGGGCGATGGCGAGGTCTTCCACGGCGAGGGCATCCTGGCCGTCACCAAAGCGCTCTTGCAGTCGGGAGTATCCTATGTCGCCGGCTACCAGGGCGCGCCCATCTCCCACCTGATGGACGTGCTCACCGACTCGAACGATATCCTCCGCGAACTGGGGGTCCTCTTCGAGCACAGCGCTTCGGAGGCGGCCGCGGCAGCCACCCTGACGGCGTCGGTCGACTACCCGTTGCGCGGCGCGGTGACTTTCAAGAGTACCGCGGGCACCAATGTGGCGTCCGATGCCCTTGCCAACCTGGCCTCGGGCGGGGTGCTGGGCGGGGCGCTGATTGTCGTCGGCGAGGATTATGGCGAAGGTTCCAGCATCATGCAGGAACGCTCCCACGCGTTTGCCATGAAGTCGCAGATGTGGCTGCTGGATCCGCGGCCCAATCTGTCTTCGATTGTCCGGGCGGTGGAACAGGGCTTCGCGCTATCCGAGGCCAGCCACACCCCGGTGATGCTGGAACTGCGCATCCGCGCGTGCCACGTCCACGGGCGCTTCACGGCGCGCGACAACGTGCGGCCGCGGTTCACGCTGCGCGACGCCATGGCGCACCCGGTGCGGGACGCCGGCCGCATCGTGCTGCCGCCCGCCAGCTTCCGGCACGAACAGGAAAAGGTTAGGGAACGCTGGCCGGCGGCGCAGCGGTTCATCCGGCAGCAGGGGTTGAACGAGTGCTTCTCCGAAGGAGCCCAGGATTTCGGGATCATGCTGCAAGGCGGGATGTATAACACCACCGTGCGCGCGCTGGAATTGCTGGGGCTCTCCGATGCCTTCGGCAATACCAAGGTTTTCCTGTACGTTTTGAATGTCACGTATCCGCTGGTGGATGAGGAGATCCTGCGGTTCTGCGCGGCGAAGCGCGGCGTCCTGCTGATCGAAGAAGGCCAGCCCGATTTTATCGAGCAGAACCTCAACTCCATTCTGCGGAAAGCCGGGCTCGACACAAAAGTGCACGGCAAGGACGCAGACGGCAAAGCCGCGCTGCCCATGGCGGGAGAATATACGCCCGCGGTGGTGATCGAAGGGATTTCGAAATTTGTCGGATGGTACGCCCCGCGGCTGGCGGCGGCGCGGCGGACCGCGGCGCCGGCGCCGGCCGCGCGGGCGGTGGCTCAACACGTACACGCGCGGCCGCCATCTTTCTGCACGGGCTGCCCGGAGCGTCCCATATTTACGGCAATGAAGCTGGTGGAACGGGAACTGGGCGCGCACCACGTGAGCTGCGACATCGGCTGCCACCTGTTTTCGATTCTGCCGCCTTTCAACCTGGGCTCGACCACCATGGGCTACGGTCTCGGCTGGGCGGGCGCGGCGGCATTTCATGCCCGGGAGGGCGGGAAACGCGCCATTGGCATCATGGGTGACGGCGGCTTCTGGCACAACGGCCTCACCAGCGGCGTGGGCAACGCCGTGTTCAACCAAAACGACAGCCTGCTGGTGGTGGTGGACAACAGTTACACGGCGGCTACCGGCGGGCAGGATATTCTGTCATCGGCTGCCGGCAATCCTATTCGCACCACCCGGCAATCGATTGCGAAGGCGGTGCGCGGCATCGGAGTGAAGTGGGTGCGCACGGTGTCCCGCACCTGCGATCTGGCGTGGATGCGCGATGTGCTTCGCGAAGCGCTCACCACCACGGAGCCAGGGCCCAAGGTGATTGTGGCGCAGAGCGAATGCATGTTGAACCGGCAGCGCCGCGAGGAACCGGCGGCGCGCAACGCCGCCGCGGCGGGCGAGCGCGTGGTGCGCCAGCGATTCGGCGTGGACGCCGGCACGTGCACCGGCGATCACTCCTGCATCCGGCTTTCGGGCTGCCCTTCCCTGACGATTGAGCCGAGCCGCGATCCGCTGCGCAAAGACCCGGTGGCCTCCGTGATCGATAGTTGCGTAGGGTGCGGGTTGTGCGGCGAGGTCGCGCACGCGGCGGTTCTGTGCCCTTCGTTCTATCGCGCGGACGTCATCTCCAATCCGAGCGTCTGGGAGCGCTTCCGCGCACGCGCCAGGAGCGCGGTGATCGGGTTTCTCGAGCGGCGTTCTGTGGGGCGGCCTATGCAGGCTGGGGACCCGCTTTCCAGCGGGTCCAGCCGGCTGCAAGCCGGCCGCGGGCAGGATCGCCCGCCCCACAATTGTTGTCAATTCTCACGGGAGACGGGACATTAGATGGAAGCGCGAGCCATCACGATCGCCATTCTGGCCATGGGAGGCGAAGGCGGCGGGGTGCTGGCCGATTGGATCGTGGACCTGGCCGAGCACGGCGGATACCTCGCACAGACCACCTCGGTGCCGGGCGTGGCGCAACGAACCGGCTCGACGATTTATTACATCGAGATCTTTCCCGAATCCGAGGCGCGTCGAGCCGGCCAGGATCCCGTGCTGGCGCTGATGCCGGTCGAGGGCCAGGTGGACGTGGTGATCGCTTCGGAATTGATGGAGGCAGGCCGCGCCGTCCAGCGTGGCCTGGTAACACCGGACCGCACCACATTGATTGCTTCCACGCACCGCGTGTATTCCATGGCGGAGCGCACCGCGGCCGGCGATGGGCGGGTGGATTCGGCGGCGCTGCTGGAGGCCGCCCGCGCGGCCGCGAAGCACTTTGTGGCGGACGATTTCGCGGCCTCCGCCGGGAATGCGGGGAGCGTCATCAGCGCGGCGTTGTTCGGCGCAGTAGCGGCGGCGGGCCCGCTGCCTTTCGCGCGCGAGCAGTTTGAGGAAGCCATTCGCAGGAGCGGAGTGGGAGTCGAAGCGAGCCTCGCGGCGTTTCGTGCCGGGGCCGCCGGGCATGTGCCTCCGCCGGCGGCTCCGGCCAAAGAGCCGCGCCTCGCGGCGAGAGTAGAGCAAGAGTTCCCGCGTCCGTGTCACGAGATCCTGCAGGCCGGATTCGATCGCCTCGTCGATTATCAGGACCAGCGATATGCCGCCGAATTCCTCGACCGTTTGGCTCCGGTTCGAGACCGCGACCACGGCGGCTTCGCGCTGCTGCGCGAAACCGCCCGCTATCTGGCGCTTTGGATGTCGTATGAGGACGCCATCCGTGTCGCCGGCTTGAAGGCGCGCGCCGCGCGCTTCGCACGCGTGCGGCAAGAAGCTCGCGTGGGTCCGGCCCAATTACTCGAAGTCCACGACTACCTCTACCCGCGGGTCGGCGAACTGGCGGACATCCTGCCGGCCGGAATCGGCCGCTGGCTGCTTTCGACCGCATGGGCGCGGCGGGTCGTGGAATTGCTGACGCGTAAAGGCAAGATCGTCCAGACGACGTCCGTCAGCGGCTATATGAAGCTCCATTTGCTGGCGCGCATGCGGCGGTCGAGGCGCCGTTCGCTGCGCTTTCAAACCGAGCAGCGCAAGATCGGCGAGTGGCTCGCCGCCGTGGTCGCCCTGGCCGCGGACGACTATGCGCTGGCCTGCGAAGCGGCGGAATGCCCGCGCCTGCTCAAAGGCTACGCGGAGACCCGTTCCCGCGGAGATGCCAGCTTCGCAACGCTGATGAGCGCGCTACCGGGGCTGCGCGGCACACCTGGCGCCGCCGCGCGCTTCCGGCAATTGCGCGAAACGGCGCTGGCGGAGACGGGCGACCTTTAAGGCGACGCCAGCTTCTGCACTTTCGCGTACAGCGCAATTACCGGGTTCGAACTCCGCATCAACTGCTCCACCATCCATGGATCTTTCGACCGCCACTGCTCGTGCCACTGCGTGAACCAAAGGTTGTGGCTTTCGATATCGGGGTAGTGCGTCTCCATGAAATTGAGATACCGCACCGTGGCCGACTCACGCGCTTTGCCGGGAGGCGCTTTTTCAGCCAGCATTTCATAAGACTCGGAAACCATTCCGAACCAGTCTTCGCGCGTGCCTTCTTCCTCTTCCTTCCAGCCCTCGATCAGTTTCAGCGTGTCGATGAAGTGGGCGTTCCATTCGTCGCTCATTCGTTCCTCGGTGGTCCAGAAGCGCTGGTCGTCCGGCAAGTCCCGGTTTCCATGATTGAGCCACTTCATTGCCATGAGCACTTGCCTGGAGCGGTCCGACTGCCACCACCAGTGCTGTTCCTGCCTGCCGTCGTCTCTCAACGGCTTGGCTTCGTCCTCGGAGATCGGTTTGTAGAGGCTGGCTGCGGGATCAAGCTGCCCCGCCAGGTAATTGAAATCGACCGCGGGCAGCGGCAGTCTACCGGGCTGAATATCCTCACTGCATCGCGGCCCCCGGATAAACCGCACAATATAGCTGCGCAATGCCGGCATCAGCGCGGGAGCCACCGCCGCCACTTCCTCCGGCGCCGTGCCCGGTGTTGGAGCCGCCAGCATGGGCGGCAGGGGCCGGACTCCTTCCGGAAGTTTCACCGGAGCGGAAACCGGCAGCAGGCCGAAACTGAGGGCGCTGAAAATGCGCGGCGTTGCGGTGACACGCTCCAGCGCGGCAGCAAAGCGAAAGATCAAGTCCTGGCGTTGCTCCGCGGTGACGGGCGCCGTGAAGAGCAGCTTCACCATGGGTGTGACGTGAGCGGGCGATTGCATCCTGCCAATCAACTGAGTCAGGAAATCGATGTGCTCCAGCTTTTCGCGCTCCTTGGCAGTGAAGCCGCGCGCGAAGACATCCGCGGCGGATAAGTAATAAGCGGAAAGGTCGGGCACGCCAAAGTCCTGGCACTTCAACTCCGCCACCTGCGGAATCCGGATGTCATCAAAAAGAGCCCGGGCGCGTTGCGGATCGAGCGCCATCATAGCTGAGACGGCCCGCGTCTGAAGCGTCAGGGCCTCGAGATTGTTCGACCAAAACTGGCGGGAGGCCCTGGCGTCGGTGTTCGCTTCGCCCCACCGATGGTACGGCAGTTGCGCCTGCGCGCCGACAGTGAAGGCTTCTTCGATCAACTCCCGTTTCCATCGCGTGACGGCATCGCGGATGGCATCTGCGCCGGCAGCCACCGCCGCCGCTGCGGCCCCGTCAATGGCTTCAGCGGCGTGAGGCGCGGCCGCCAGGCGCAATAGCAGATCGGCGTGGAACTCCGCAGGCTGCCCGCGCGCGCCGTCTACCAGGGCCTGCAAGTCGGGCGGAACCGGAAGACGCTGCGCTCCCGCACCAGAGACCAACAAAATGGCGCACAACGGACCCAGTCGCGAGAAACCAGATGCCGGCACTCTCCACCTCCCGCCAACCGTAAGACGCTCGCTCCGCGAAAATGTTGAGGCAAAATCTGCGCTATTTCGCCTTCAGCGCCTTGGTGATGGTTTCGATCTCACTGGCCGTGATGCCCTTGGCGGTGGCATGCAGCACCGCAAAGAAATGCGTCACTTCGATATCCGTATCGGGAAAGCCGATGTTGCCCTTGGGTCCTTCCGAGGTAGCCAGGACTTTGCCCTGCGCATCAATGACCGCAAACCACGGGATTCCGTCGATGCCATCCTTCGATCCCAGCCGGCGGGCCAGTTGTTCGGAGCCTTCATTCTTCTCGGTGTCAACGGTGACCACGGAGTAGTATTTGGCTAAGAACGGTGCGGCCTCGCTCTCCTGGAAAAACTTCTCCATCTTTTTGCACCAGCCGCACCAATCGGCCCGGAACTCCACCCAGCCGAGTTTGCCGCTGGCGGCCAGCGCCGGGAGCGACTGCGCGAACACCTCGGAGGCCGGTGCGCCCGGGAAGAATTCCATCAGGATGGCCTTCAGCTTGGCCGGAGCGATGTGCCCGGCATCCAGAATCCGCGGCGCGGTGATCGTGGTGACCAGCTTTCCGTCCGAATCCAGCACGGTGATCAGCATGGCATTGTCTTTGGGCAGATTGGCGTGAATCTCCTGCGCGAACCGCTGCACCGCCGCGGCATCGGCCACATTGATGGGAACACCCACGTAGCCTGCCAGCAGATGCGGCAAATCGGGATCGTTGTGGATCGCCTCGTGAACGTCGTCGCAGAGGGTGCACCAGCTTCCTTGGTACAGCACCGCCAGCCGCTTATGCGAACTTTTCGCCGCGGCTAGTCCGTCGTTGAGAGCCTTCTCAGCCTCCGCGTCGGGCGCGAGCCACTGGGGACCGGCGGCGCGCGCCGCGGCAACCGCGGCTGGAGTTTGAGCCGGGACGAGACACGGCGCCAGAATCACGGCGGCCAAGACCAGAGTGTTACGGAGTTTCATACCGACCTTTCCGATGGGGCCTGAATACCCATTCTAGTCTCCTTGAAGGTGAGGCAGGCGGTGCTCGCCTGCCCGTCCCCCGCCCCTCGCTACAAGCCGCTAAGATGTGGTTTGTGAGGAAGCCCCAATGAACCGCCGCACTTTTCTCGCCGGAGCCAGCGCCGCTGCCGCGCTCGGCCGGGCCCAGAATTCGCCGCCCGCCGTCCCACCGCGCCGCACCTATTCCCTCAATCGCAACTGGCTCTTCGCGACCAACGCCACGCCAGGCAGCCACATGCCCGGCTTCGACGAGTCCAAACTCAGCCGCGTGACACTGCCGCATACCAATGTCGAGCTGCCGTGGCACAGCTTCAACGATCAAGCCTATGAGTTCGTTTCCGTCTACCGGCGGCACTTCCACGCGCCGGCTGTCTGGAACGGCAAGCGCGTCTTTGTGGATTTCGGCGGCGTGATGACCGCGGCCAAAGTGACCATCAACGGGCACACCTTCGAGGAATATCGAGGCGGATACACGCCGTTTTCCTTCGAGCTGACGCCTCATCTGAAGTTCGGCGCGGACAATCTGCTGGCGGTGGAAGTGGATTCAACCGAACGCGCCGACATTCCACCCTTCGGCGGCAGTATCGACTATCTCACCTTCGGCGGGATCTACCGCGATATCCAACTGCGCGTGGCGCCGAATACCCACCTGGCGAACATCTTCGCCAAGCCGGTGCGCGTGATGGCCGGCGATCGCGCCGCGCTCGTGCGCTGTTATCTGGACGGCCCGGTGGATCAGCCGCTGACCATCACGGCCGAGTTGCGCGATGGCGATCGCGTTTTGAAGAGCGCCACCGCGACGGTGAAGGCGGCCGCCGAGTACCACGACGTGGCCCTCGAAGGAATCGGCGACATTCAACTGTGGGACCTCCATCGCCCCAAGCTGTACCAGGTGACGGCGCGCCTCCATAATGGCGACGCGCTCTCGACGCGCATCGGATTCCGTGACGCGCAATTCACCGACAAGGGCTTCTACCTCAACGGCGAGCACCTGAAACTGCGCGGCCTGAACCGCCATCAGACGTTCCCTTACACCGGCGGGGCCATGCCGGCGCGCGTGCAGGCTCGCGACGCCAAAGTGCTGCGCCAGGAACTCAAGTGCAATATCGTGCGCACGTCTCACTATCCGCAATCGCCGCACTTTCTGGATGCCTGCGACGAGATTGGATTGCTGGTGCTGGAAGAGATCCCCGGCTGGCAGCACATCGGCGACGCAGGGTGGCAGGACCTGGCGGTGGACAATGTCGGCCGCATGATCCGGCGCGACTGGAATCACCCGTCCGTCGTGCTGTGGGGCGTGCGCATCAACGAGTCCGCCGACAATCACGAGTTCTATACGCGCACCAACGCCCTGGCGCACGCGCTGGACGATTCGCGCCAGACCGGGGGCATCCGCAACCGGCCGAACTCGGAACTGCTCGAAGACGTTTTTACGATAAACGATTTCGGATTTCCCCTGCGGCCGCCCAGCCATCCGCTCTATCTGAACACCGAGTTCAACGGCCACATGTTCTCCACCAAGCGGTTCGATAATGTGGAGCGCGTGGCGGAACACGTCGTTCGTCACGTGCGCGTGCACGATCAACTGGCCTCCGACGAACGCTACGCCGGCGGCATCGCGTGGTGCGCCTTCGATTACGCCTCGCACCGCTACTTCGGATCGGGCGACCGCATCTGCTACCACGGAGTCAGCGATATTTTCCGGCTGCCCAAACCGGCGGCCGGCTTTTACCGGTCGCAGTGCGATCCCGAAGAAGAAGTCGTCATCGAGCCCGGCTTCTTCTACGCCTGGGGCGACCGCGGCAGCGGCAACGGTCCGGGCGTGGTGCCGATCTGTTCGAATTGCGATCACCTGAAGATCTATTACAACGGCCGGCTTCTTCTGGAGGCCGACCCCGATCGCAAGACCTATCCCAACCTCAAGTACCCGCCATTCATGGTGAGCCTGACCACGCTGTCGTTCGGCAATTGGGGCGACTTGAAAATCGAGGGCTATCTCAAAGACAAACTCGTGGCCACCAGGATGCTGTCGGGCAGCGGCACGGATGATGTGTTGCTGGTGAAACCCGACGACGCGGAGCTGGATGGCGACGGCCGCGATGCCACCCGCGTGGTGCTCGCCGTCACGGACCAGTTCGGCAATCTGCGTCCGTTCGCGAGCGGCGCGATTCAATTGAGCCTCACCGGCCCAGGCCAGATCGTAGGCGAGAACCCATTCTCTCTGAGCGGCGGCGCGGGCGCGGTGTGGGTCAAGACCAAAGAAGCCGCCGGGACCATCCGTTTGGAAGCCCGCCACCAATATCTCGGCACGAAAATTGTGGAGATTCGCGTACGCGCGGTGGAAACGGAATTTGTTTGACGCCCGGTCGTAAATCGAGACCATAAAAACTTTGAATTTGCCTCGCGGGATGTAAGGGCTTACTATGAAAGAGAACCAAGTTGGATTCGGGGCCCTTCGATAGCCCACATTATCGTACTCGATCGTACCTATTTCTTCGAGTACATCCAATACTAAACACTTAGAGGAGAATAAACCCATGAATAAGTCTTTGTTTCTTGCAGGACTGCTGTCTCTTTCGAGCCTGGTTCTTGCCAGCGCCAAATCGTATCCCATTGTGATTGACTCAGCCGCAAAGGCGGGCAGCGCACAGTTAGCCAAAGGTGACTATACCGTGCAGGTGGAAGGCGACAAGGCCGTGTTCACCGACAAGCACCGCAAGTCGGTCTCCGTTGCCGTGAAGCTCGACACGGGCACGGGCAAGAAGTTCGAATACACCAGCGTGGAAGCGACTCACAAGGATGGCACCGAAATCATCAAGTCGATTCACCTGGGCGGGTCGACAACCACCATTGAATTCGGCGACTAACTAGCCCTGGGCTGCGCCCTTGATATCCCCTCGGGATATGGGAGTTAGAAGTCAGGAGTCAGAAGACAGAATAGCCGCCGCTCGCTTGCGCTCAGGGGCCGGATCGGAGCTTCGAGCGTAAGCGAGTGGTTTCCTTACCACTGGTCGGTGCGGAACGGAGCGGCGGGCAATCCGGCGGCGTTATAGAGATTGCAGCCTTCGGGATAGTTGTCCCAGGCGTAGCGCACGGCCTGGGGTACGGTGACGTCCGCGCGGCTCACCACGATGGCGTCACCATCCACGCGCGCTTCGGCGTCCAGGAATTTGCGATCGGCGCCGGCCACCTGGAACCACTTCAGCGGACCGCCCTTGGCCACCAGTCCGCCGCCGAGGTGCGAAAACTTCAGCCGGATGGTTGCACCCTCGATGCTCATCGATTCATACACCGGGCCCGAATATTCGATCTGGCGGTGGTACACGTTGGCCAGCGCGATGCGGGTGAGGCGGTCACCCAGCGGCTCCTTGTTGTGCGGATGCACGTCCTTCTCGTCGCCGATATCGATGGTCACGGCCATCCCGGTATTGGGCAGCGAAAGCACCGCGGCCTGCCCTTCCCTGACCTGCGGGTTGTTGCTGATATTGGCTTGCGCCGCGAGTTGCACCGCGTAGAACGGAAAATCGCCCTCGCCCCAAAGCCTGCGCCACTCGGCCACGACGGCGTTCTGTACGCGCGGATAGAGAGTGACGCCGCGATCGCCGCCCACAATCGATTCGCCCTGGTACCAGATGACGCCGCGAATGGCATAGGGAATCGCGGGATGGATCATGCCATTGAACAAGACGGTGGGCTGGTGCTGATCCTGGACGGGGTCGCGCTGCTGCCTCGGCGGCGGGCCGGGGCGCGCGTTGATGGTCTGCGGCGGCGCGGGGGCCTGGTCCGCCGGAGCTTGCGGATTCTTGCGATAGAAGGCGACGGCCGCGTCGAATCCATCGAGCATGGGCTTCAGCAGCGGATCGGCGGCCAGCGTTTCGCGAGGCAGCCACGCTTCGGCGGTGCTGGCGCCGTAGGCGAGAACCAACATGCCGACCGGCGTATCGAGCTCCTTGTGCAGATTGCGCCCGAACAGGTACGCCACCGCGGAGAAGCCCGGCACGGTCTCCGGCGTGCAAACCACCCACTGGCCCTCCAGGTCCGCTTGGGGCTCATAACTCTTGACGGACTTGCCGGTGAACATGCGG
Organism: Bryobacteraceae bacterium; assembly: GCA_050014595.1. Lineage (GTDB taxonomy): Bacteria > Acidobacteriota > Terriglobia > Bryobacterales > Bryobacteraceae > PALSA-129. The sequence goes on along the minus strand of JBEKDA010000068.1, from coordinate 831 downwards.
AGCTTGGGATAGTTGGCAGCAGCGATCACCTTCTCCTCGTCCACCAGGCCGGCGTACGCAGCCGCTTTCTTCGAAACCGTGAAGGCCATGTTGGACTGACCCGAGCCGAGCCAGACCTCGCCCACCAGGACGTCCTGGATCGTGATGGTGTTGGCGCCGGCGATGGTCATTTGATACGGCCCGCCGGGTTTCAAATCCGTCAGTTGGACCATCCATTTCCCGCCGGCATCCGCGGCAACCGACCGCCGCTGGCCGTTCAAAGCAACGGTGACCGGCTCGCCCGGCCCGGCCGTTCCCCAAACCGGAGCTGGCATCCCGCTCTGCAATACCATGTGGTCGCCGAACAAGGCCGCGGGTTTGACGGCCGCTGCCAGGGGGACGATCGAAAGAAACCATATCGCCGTAGCACGTGCCTTCATTCAGGCCTCCCGAGGTTATTCTCGCGCAGAATTGCGCGCGCCTGCGGGCAAGTGGGGCCGCCGCCCCCGCCGGCGCGCCACCGCCTGGTCGCGCATTTCCGCTAGCGGGAACGGTGCGATTTTATCGCTGTCGCTCTTGGTGGGCTTGCCCTGGCGGTCAAGTTCGTAAAGAGCGGTAGAAATGTCCGGTTTTGACGAGGAGACACTTGTGGCGTGAGATCGGGATGGAAAGATTGCGTTGCGGCGGCCGGGGCTCTCGGACTTGTCGCCGGGCGTGTCTCCGGATGAATTCGGACCCAATTACGGGGCGGCCGCCAATGATTTGAACCGCATCTTCAGGGTTAGCGACGCTGGATGGCGCCGGGCTCCCCAATTCGATGCCGGATTCTCTGAAACCGTACTCCATCTGGGC
>JBEKDA010000067.1:0-24921 GCA_050014595.1 Bryobacteraceae bacterium | reverse complement strand
GTTTACAGTGTTGGCGAATCGATAACGTTTTGCGGATTCGCCTGTCTGAAACTGGGCAGGCGGGGCGGGATCATAAACTCCGCTGGCTAGGATGCCGTAGATCCGTGGGAATCCAGGCTAGTGTAAACCACGATTCCATAACCCCGAAACACAGCGGTGTTTGCGGATGCTCTCACGCCACACGTGTGCCATTCTGACTTCCTCGACTTCTGACTCCCGACTCCCATATCCCGAAGGGATATCAAGGGCGCAGCCCTTGTGTTGTCTTCGCGCCGAGCGCTTCTTCGACCACTTTCAAGGTTTCCTGAAATCGAGATTCCCAACTGGTTCCGGCGACGGACGCCATGCGTCTTTGCCGCTTTTCCGGGCAGTCCTCCCGCAGGGCGGTCTCGATGGCTTCCAGATAGGTGGCGTAATCGGTAGCCAGGTAGACATATTCGGCAAACTTACTGGTTTCCGGAGTCACCACCGCCACCACCGGCTTGCCGGTGGCGAGGTACTCGCGCAGCTTGAGCGGGTTGGCGTGTTTGACGAACCGCGTCATGCGGTGTGGAAGAATGGCCACGTCGAAGGCCTTGGCCCAGCGGGGCAGGTCCTCATAGGGTTGGGGTCCGGGCAGCACTACATTACTGCATTGTGCTAAGTCGCCCAACGGGGAGGCGACAAGCCCAATCAACAGGAACGTCCAGTTCGGCCGCGAGCGCGCCAGATGCGCCAGAAGGTCGTAATCCAACAGCTCATTCAGCGTGCCGAAAAAACCGATGACTGGATGCGGGAGCGACCGGACGCGTTCGGCGGGCTCGAAGGAAGGGTCGCTCGAGCGGGCGAAGAGCTCCATATCCACTCCGTGAGGAGAGAAGTGCACATGCTCATTCAAAGCGCGCTTGGAGTCCAGCAGCGTGGAGGAAGCCACAAACACCACATCGGCCTTGCGGGTGAGCTCGTCATCGAACTGGCGGATGGCCGCTTCGTCCACGCCCGGGAGGGCCGAGTAATCGTCAATGCAGTAATAGACCACCAGACGCTCGCCGAGATTCCCGGCGAGTTTGCCCGGATGGGGCACGACAAACCAGGAGAGGTACCGCGTGAACCCGAGTTTGCGCAGCGCCCGTTTTACGCGCCAGCGTCCCAGCCATTCGTTTAGCCGCCCGGCCAGCGGCAGGCTCCGAAAGGGAATCTGCGGTAGTGTCATGACGTGAAGGCTGTCGTGGATTCTGCGGGGCGGCGCAAACCAGGCCGGCAGGTTTCGCCAGATCTTGCGGGCATCTCTCGAAGTGAGCGCCGGTTTGCGCATGCCCGGCGTTTCGATGTAAAGCACGGGAACACAGGCAGCCAGGCGCCGGGCGATGTGGTGGCTGCTGGTGCGGTTCTCCGTCAACCAGACGTTGCCGAAATACGCTACGCAATATCCTCGGGAACGCTGTGTGGGTGTGGCCGGCTCAGGCATGATATCCATTCTGACGCGCCCGGCGGCGCCGGCGCCAGCGGCGAATTCAGCGGCCCCTGACACGCGCGGACTCAACCACGCTGCGGCAAACCTCGAAGGTCGCTCGCGCCACCTGCTCCCAGCCGCGATGGAAAGACCGGGCGATGGTCGCCCGGTCCCATGGCTTGGCGAGAGCGTTCTCCAGGGCCACACGAAGGCTCTCCGCATGGCGCGCCGGCACCAGAATACTGGATGAATGGTCGCAGAGTTCGGGAATGCCGCCGACGTTGGCAGCGACGATCGGGCAGCCGCACGAGAGCGCTTCCACGATCACATTGGGACATCCCTCGGAATAACTGGGAAGACAAAACACATCGGCGGCCCGCATCCAGGGCGCTACGCGTTCCGAGGGCAGGCGCCCGAGCATCAGAATCCGGTCGAGGATACCCGCGGCGGCGGCATTATGCACGAACGTCTCTTTGTACTCGCCGTCCCCGATCACCGCCAGCCGCGCATCCGGGGCTCGCCGGAGGAGCCCGGCGAAGGCTTCGAGCAGTTCCGCCATTCCCTTGGTCTTGAGGGCGGAGCCGACGAACAAAATCAGAGGGCCGGATTCAAGATAACCGGTCTCGCGCCGAGCCTCCTCACGGCTGCCCGGGTGAAAGATGGCGCTGTCGCAGCCGTTCAAGACCGTGGTGACATTCTCCGGCTCCGCGCCCAAGGCAATGGCGCGCCGGCGCAAGTCTTCGCTCACTGTGATTACGCCGGAGGCTCCCACCAAGGTCCGCTTCACGTTGCGGAGCGTGAAGGGATCCGTGATTCGGCAGAGATCGGAGCCAATTGACCCGACAATTGCCGGTATCCCCAGAATGCGGCCGGCGCCGGCTGCGGCGAAACCGTCGGGATAAAGCCAGTAATTCACGATGACGTCCGGGCAGGCAGCGCGCAGCAGGGGCAATAAGCGTCTGAGACAATAGAAGCCATTCGCCGGACGAGTAAGCAGCGGGACGGCGGGGTAGCGAAAGTAAGTAGTCTCGATGCCAGCGGGTCTGTAGTCAGGATCCAACCGGGCAGGTTGGTGGAACAAAGCGCGCGCACTGGGATATGCGGGCAGAGGAACGATGGCTTTGATGTCCGCCAGATTGCGCAGGTATTGAAAAGTCCGAAAAGCCGAATGTCCTTTGTAAGTGTCGGTGGAAGTGGGGAAATAGGAAGACACCAGCGTAATTCTCAGTGCGCGCGACCGGAAGGCCCTTGGTTTGATTTTCGCGACCGGTTTGGCGACCTCTTCGCATTTCGCGTAGGTTTCCTGTGCGACGGCATCCCACGAGCGCGAGTGGACGGAGGCGATTCTTGGGCGGTCCCAGGTGCGGGAGAGAGCTTCGCGCAAGGCGCGGGCCAGACTCGGCACATCGGCAGGGGGAACCGGGATACTGCAATCGGGGTTGACCACTTCCGACATGCCGCCGGCATCGGAGGCTACCACCGGGCATCCGGAATTGACCGCCTCGATCACGACGTTGGGGTAGCCCTCGGAATAACCAGGCTGGCAAAAGACGTCGCATGCGGCCATCCATGCCGCCACCTGCCGGCTGTTTTGGCCGCCGGGCAGCAACAGACGGTCCCGAATTCCGAGAGATTCGGCCAGGCGTTCGATTTCGCCGTGGAGCGGGCCGCTGCCGGCGCAGGCCAGGCGAAAACCCGGGCTCGATCCGGCCACTTGGGCAAACGCTTTGAGCAGTTCGACCAGCCCTTTGCCTCTGGCAAAACGGCCCGCATACAGGACAATCCGGCCATCCTCGGGAAGTTGCAGTTCGCGGCGGGCCTCCCCGCGGTTACGGTAGTGGAAGACGGAAGTCTCACAGCCGTTCGGGATGGCGGCGCATTTGTCTGGAGCAACTCCCATTCGCAGGGCCCGCTGGCGCAGCTCCTGGCTCACCGTGAGAACGTAGTCGGCCCGGCGCAGGGTCTTCGAAACCGCGCGGTGGGTGAACGCATCGGGAATGCGGGACAAATCGGAACCGCGGGCGGCAACCATGGCGCGAAGGCCGAGAGAGCGCGCCACCCGCAAGCCCGCGGAGCCCTCCGGATGCAGCCAGTAGTTCAGAACGACATCCGGCCGGAGCTTGGCCAGATGCGGGTAGAGGTACCGGGCGCACGCGGCGGCATTCCAGGGCCGGGTCAGCACGGGTATCGCGGGATACTTGAAATGAATCACGGGCACGGCGGTAGCCGGGTCGGGCAGGCCGGCATGAAAAATGGCCTCGTTCGGTTCTTCTCGTGGTATCGGGTAGCCCGGGTTGGGACAGATCACCTGCACGTCGGCGCAGTTGAGGAGCCGTTCGACGGTTTTGAAAATAGGCCATCCCCGATCAGGTTCACTGGCGGTCGGGAATAGAGGCGTAACTACCGCAATCAGCATGCCGTTTACGTCCGGCTGGCGAACAGCCAGGGATTATCGATGAGGTACTGGACGGTCTTGCCCACCGCTTCGCGGATAGGATAGCGCGGTTCCCAGCCGAGCGATCGCATCCGGGCGCAATCCAGAAAAATGAAGGGGTTGTCTCCGATCCAGCCGCGATCTCCGCCGGTATACTCCAGTCGCGGCTGAACGCCCAGGCGTTCACAAATCCAGCCGATGGAATCGTTGACTTCACAATACTCGCTGGTGCCGAGGTTGAAGATGGCGATCTTGTCTTCCCCCTGGTTGATGGCTCGCAGAATCGCGTCCACGCAATCGTCCACGTGCAGATACGATTTGCGCTGGCGGCCGTTGCCGAGAACCCGCAGGCGGCCGGGGTGTTCGAGAAGCTGTTTCGAGAAGTCGAAGACGTGGCCGTGGGAGTAGCGTGCGCCCAGAATGGAGACGAAGCGGAAGATCAGGCCTTGCATGCCAAAACCCTCGCAATAAGCGGCGATCATGCCCTCGGCGGCCAGTTTGGAGGCGCCGTAGAGCGAAGTCTGCACGGGAAAGGGGCAGTTTTCGGGCGTGGGGATCACCTGCGCCTCGCCATATACGGATCCGGTCGAGGAGAAGGCGATGCGGCGAATGTCGTTGCGGCGCATGGCCTCGAGCACGTTCCACGTGGCTATGGCGTTCTGGTCGAGGTCGCGCCGGGGGTGTTCGGTTCCAAAGCGGACATCGGCGTTGGCGGCCAGATGGAAGACCATTCCGCACCCGCGCATGGCTTGCGAGAGGCGGTCGAACTCGAGAAGGTCGCCGCGCATCAACTGGAAGGCCGGATGCGGCGTGGCTAATTCCAGAAACCGCTCCTGGCCGGTGGAGAAGTTGTCGTAGCCGATGACTTGGTGGCCCAGAGAAAGCAGGCGGTCCACCAGATTGCTGCCGATAAAGCCGGCTGCGCCGGTCACAAAACACTTGGCTGGATTACCCATGGATTTTGGTTACGCGTAGAATGCTTTCAGAGTTTGGCAAATCTGTTCGATCTGGTCAGGCGCAAGTTCGGGGTGGATGGGCAGCGCCAGGGCTTCGCCGGCCAGGCGCTCGCTGACCGGGAAATCGCCGGCCTTGTATCCCAGGTCCCCAAAGCAGGCCTGCAAATGAAGCGGCAGCGGGTAGTAGATTTCCGTGCCAATGCCGTTCTCTTTGAGGTAAGCCTGGAGTTGATCCCTGCGCGGGCACAGGATCGAGAACTGGTTGTAGATGTGACGCGTTTGATAGGGCGCGGGAACCGGAGGCGTTACCGGCACGCCCAGCGCGGCTAGAAACTCGCGATAGAGCGCCGCGTTCGACTGCCGGCCCTCGGTCCAGGAATCGAGATAACGGAACTTCACGCGCAGGACGGCAGCCTGCAACGCGTCGAGGCGGGAATTGATTCCCACCCAATCGTGGTAATACTTGCGGCGGCTGCCGTGGAGGCGCAGCGCGGCCAGGCGCTCGGCGAGAGAAGCATCGTTGGTGGTGAGCATGCCGGCGTCCCCATATCCGCCGAGATTCTTACTGGGGAAAAAGCTGAAGCATCCGATATCCCCGATGCCGCCGGCGCGGCGGCCTTTGTACTCGGATCCGATGGATTGGGCGGCGTCTTCGATCACGGGGATGCCGCGCTCCCGCGCCAAGCTGCACAGAGGATCCATGTCGGCACAGCCTCCGAAGAGGTGAATGGGGACCATGGCTTTGATCTTCGGGTGGGTGGTCAGGGTCTCGGCCGCGCGGCTCACGTCGATGTTGAAGGTATCGGCCTGGATATCCGCGAATACCGGGATGGCGCCGGTGCGGTGAATGGCGCCGGCCGTGGCGAAAAAGGTGTACGGCGCGGTCAGTACCTGGTCGCCCGGTTGCAGTTCGAGGGCCAGCAGGGCCAGATAGAGAGCGTCGGAGCCGGATGCGCATCCCACACCGAAGCGGGCGCCGGAATAGGCCGCGATCTCCCGTTCCAGCTTTTCGACATCCTCCCCCATGATGAACTTTTGGGAGTCGATGACACGAATCACTTCGGCCAGGACTTGATCGCGGATCTGGCGGTGCTGGGCCCGCAGATCCAGCAGGGGGATAGGTTTTTCGATGACTCGGTTCATAGGGCAATTAGTACCGCCAGGACGCACGCGGGGCGGCCGTGGGGCAAGTCCTATTGTAGGGGCCCGCGCGTTCCGCGTACAATAGGCTGTTCTTCGTAATGGAAACCATCGATCGGGAGTCTCGACGTGATCATCACCAGTAGTCCGCTGCGCATATCGTTGGGAGGCGGAGGAACCGACCTGCCGTCTTACTACCGCGAACACACGGGCTTTGTGATCTCAGCGGCCATCAACAAGTACGTTTATATTACTCTGCACGAAACCTTCTCCGAGGAGATCATCGTGAAGTACTCGAAGATGGAGACGGTGCAGACGCCGGGCGAAATCAAACACCCGATCGTGCGGGAAGCGCTGAAGCTGGTGGGAACGGACGAGCATCCGCACCTGGAAATCACCAGCATGTCCGACATACCGGCGGGAACCGGCTTAGGCTCGTCGGGCAGTTTCACCACCGCGTTGCTGCGGGCCCTGCACTGCCTGAAACGGAACTCGGTGCCGGCGCGGGAGCTGGCGGAGCAAGCATGCCACATCGAGCTGGAGCTATTGGGAGAACCGATCGGCAAGCAGGATCAATACATCGCGGCCATCGGCGGCATCACGTGTTTTACATTCCAGCCGGATGGGCACGTGCAGGTGGAACCGCTCCGCCTGGCGCCCGAGACGCTGCACACGCTCGAAGACAATCTGATTCTGTTCTTCACGGGGTTTACGCGCAGCGCTTCGGAGATTCTCAAGGACCAGGATTCGCGCAGCCGCCGGAAGGACCAAGGCATGCTGGACAATCTGCATTTCATCAAGGAGATTGCCCTGGAAAGCAAAGCCGCCATGGAGCGCGGCGACTTGCGGCGGCTCGCGGAATTGATGCACGTCCACTGGGAGCACAAGAAGAAGCGCACACAGGGGATGAGTAACACCCAGATCGATAGTTACTATGAGTTAGGGCGGTCCAACGGCGCGCTGGGAGGAAAGCTGATCGGCGCCGGGGGCGGCGGGTTCCTGATGTTCTACACCGAAGATAAGACGCGCCTTCGGCAGGCGATGACGCGGGCCGGGTTGCGCGAGGTGCGTTTCCGCTTCGATTTCGGCGGCAGCCAGGTGATCGTGCAGTCCTAGAGCCATTCCTCTATGCTGCCAGTCGCAATTCTCGCAGGCGGGTTGGCCACGCGCCTGAGGCCGGTGACGGAAAAGATCCCGAAGGCGTTGATCGAGATCAACGGGGAGCCTTTCCTGGCGCATCAGCTCCGGCTGTTGGCTTCCAGGGGAGTGAAGCGCGCGACCCTGTGCGTGGGATACCTGGGCGAGATGCTCGAAGCTTATGCCGGCGATGGAAGCCGATTCGGATTGGAACTGACGTATGCGCCGGACGGACCGCAACTGCGCGGAACGGCGGGCGCCGTCGCCCACGCGCGGCCGTTATTGGGAAAGAGTTTTTTTGTGCTGTATGGAGACTCCTATCTGCCGTGCGACTACCGGGCGGTGGCTCGAGCGTTCCAGCGAAGCGGCCGGGCGGGGCTGATGACGGTGTATCACAACCAGGACCGGTGGGACTCGAGCAATGTGCGTTTTGAAGGCGGCCGCATCCTCGCCTACAATAAGAAGCACCGCACCCCGGAGATGCGCTACATCGATTACGGGCTCGGCGTTTTCCGCGGCGCGGCGTTCGATGGTATCCCGGAAACCGGCGCGCACGACCTGGTGGACCTGTACCAGGACCTGCTGGCGCGGGGAGAGCTGGCGGGCCTGGAAGTGAAGGAACGTTTTTACGAGACCGGATCGTTCGCGGGGATTCAGGAGCTTTCCCACTATCTGGCGGGCAACAAGGCGGCTACCAAATGAGTTTTGCGCAGCAGTTTCTTTCCGAGGCAAAAGAGGTGATCGACGGGCTGGACCTGGAGCAGATCGAGCGGATGGCGGCGCTGCTCGGGACGACGCGCGCGGCGGGCGGGCGGCTGTTCATCCTGGGCGTGGGAGGAAGCGCGGCCAACGCGTCTCACGCGGTGAACGACTTCCGCAAAATCGCCGGCATGGAAGCGTACGCGCCCACCGATAACGTCTCCGAGCTGACCGCCCGCACCAACGACGAGGGCTGGGCCACGGTATTCGAGAGCTGGCTGCGCGGCAGCCGCCTGCGTAAGGAAGACGCGGTGCTGGTGTTTTCCGTGGGCGGAGGCAACCTGGAGAAAAATGTCAGCCCCAATCTGGTGAAGGCCCTGCAATACGCCAAGAGCGTGGGCGCACGGATTCTGGGGATTGTGGGCCGCGACGGCGGGTTCACGGCACAGGCCGCGGACGCCTGCGTGATAGTGCCGACTGTCAACCCGCTGCACACCACGCCTCACGCCGAGGCCTTTCAGGCGGTGGTCTGGCATCTTTTGGTCTCGCATCCCGACGTGAAGCAGGCGGAAACCAAATGGGAATCGGTCCGCTGAAGCGAGCCGTCTTTCTGGACCGCGACGGCGTCTTGAACGAAGCCATCGTACGGGACGGCAAACCGTATCCGCCACAAACCGCGGCCGAGGTACGGATTGCGCCGGGGGCCGCGGAGGCGTTGCAGCGGCTGAAATCGCGGGGTCTGGCGCTGATTGTGGTTACGAACCAGCCGGATGTGGCGCGGGGAACCCAGACCGCTGAAGCCGTGAATGCGATTGGCGCGCGGCTGCGCCGCGAGTTGCCGTTGGACGAGATTCTGGTATGCGTGCACGACGACGGTGACGGCTGTGATTGCCGCAAGCCCAAGCCGGGGCTGATCCTGAAAGGGGCCGGGCGTTTCGGCGTGGACCTGGCGTACAGCTTTCTGATCGGCGACCGCTGGCGCGACATCGAAGCCGGACAGGCGGCTGGCTGCCGGACCGTGTGGATCGATCGGGGATACCGCGAGCGCGGACCGGCGCAGGCGCCCGACGCACGGGTGAGGTCGCTCGGCGAAGCCGTGGAGTGGATCGTCAAACAGACCGAATTGCAAGAAGATGGAACCCAATAGCAAGGTGAAGGTCGGCTTGGTCGGGGCCGGATATGTCAGCGCGCACCACGCCCGGGCGCTGCGCGGTCTTCCGTTCGTCGAAATCGTGGGGATCGCGGATCTGGATGGGGAGCGCGCGCGGAAGCTGGCGGAGCAGTTCGCTATCCCGCGCGTTTACCCGTCTCTTCAGGCTATGGCAGAGGCCCGGCCGGACGTGATTCACGTCCTGACGCCTCCGGCGACGCATGCGGCGCTGGTGCTCGAAGCGCTCGACATGGGATGCCACGTGTTGGTGGAGAAGCCCATGGCGGAGACGGTGGCCGATTGCGACCGCATGATCGAACGGGCGCGCGAGAAGGGCCTGGTGCTCTCGGTGAATCATTCGGCGCGCATGGAGCCCATCGTGCTGCGCGCGCTCGAATTGCTGCGCAGCGGAGCCTTGGGTGAGGTCACGGGCGTCGAGTTCCTGCGCAGTTCCGACTATCCGGCGTATTCCGGCGGGCCGGCGGTGCCGCCGCAATTCCGCAACGGCTCGTATCCCTTCCAGGATCTGGGTGTGCACGGATTGTACCTGCTGGAGGCGTTTCTGGGCCCGATCCGCAAGGCCGAGACGAGATACTATGCAAGCGGACTGGGCGACCCCAACCTGGTCTTCGACGAGTGGCGCACGCTGCTGGAATGCGAGAAGGGCACCGGGCAGATGTACATCTCCTGGAATGTGCGGCCCATTCAGAACGAACTTGTGGTGGAGTGCACACGCGGGGTTATGTTGGTGGATTGCTACCTGCAGACGCTCTCGGTGCGTAAGGTCTTCCCTGCTCCCAAGCCCGTGCAGCGCATTCTGGGGGCGGGGTTGAATTCGCTCGGGATGCTGTGGAACGTGACCGCGAACACGATCCGCTTCGCGACCAAGCGGCTTTTGCCGTCTCCCGGCATCGTTCGCTCGGTGGTGAAGTTCCACGAAGCGCTACGCAAGAAGGAAGCGCCGCCGGTTCCAGCCGAAGAAGGGCGGCGGGTTATCGCGCTGCTCGAGGAAGTCTCGTGGAGAGCCGATGCCGATAAGTTGCGCTTCCTGGCCGAGCGCGAACCGGTGCGCCAGCCGCGCATCCTGGTGACGGGCGCGAACGGTTACCTGGGACGGGCGCTGGTACGGCGGCTGCGTGGCGCCGGGGAGCCGCTGCGCGTGCTGTTGCGCAGGCCGCCGCGGACGCCGCTCGACGACGACGTGCATGAAGTCTACGGCGATCTGGGCAATCCGGCGGTGGTGGACCGGGCTGTCGATGGGATGGAGATTGTCTACCACGTGGGCGCCGCCATGAAGGGCGGACCGTTCGAGTATCAGAGCGGCACGGTGTGGGGCACGCGCAATGTTGTGGAAGCCTGCGCGCGGCACGGCGTGCGCAAGTTGGTGCACGTGAGTTCGATGGCGGTGCTGGATCACGCCGGCCACCAGCCGGGCGTGCCGGTTACGGAGTCAGCCCCGTATGAGCCTTATCCGGAACGGCGCGGCCTGTATTCGCAAACCAAGCTGGAAGCGGAGAAGATGGTGCTGGCGGCCGCGGCCGAGAACCGCATCCGCGCGGTGATTGTGCGGCCCGGCCAGATTTACGGCCCAGGCACGGAGAAGGCGCCGCCCGGCGGAACGATGGCTATTGCCGGCCGCTGGCTGGTGGCCGGCTCCGGCCAGAATCGCGCCCAGTTGGTGTACATCGACAACCTGGTGGACGCGCTGCAACTGGCCGCGCACGCTGACGTACCCAACGGCGCCATCTTCCAACTGGTGGATCCGGGAGGCATCCGGCAGAAGGATTACGTCGAGTTTGTGCGGCGTAGCGGCCGGGGAGTGCGGGTATGGTACGTGCCAATCTGGTTTCTGAAGTTCGCCGGTTGGGGCGTCCAGTTGCTGGGCAAAATCCTGAAGCGCTCCGTGCCGCTCACCCCGTACCGCGTGGCGTCCCTCACGCCGGTGGGGCCATGCGATTGCAGCGCCGCGCACACGCAACTGGGCTGGACTTCACGGATCGACATCCAGGAAGGCATGGCCCGCACGTTTCCGCCGGTTCTGGCAGAATAGACTGCAAGCGAGGAACCAATGGTGAAACCGCCAGTCAATCTCAAGGTCAAGCTGTTTGCCGACGGGGCCGAGAAGAAAAGCATGCTGGAGCTTTACGCCGATCCGTTGATCCGCGGCTTCACCACCAATCCGACGCTGATGCGCAAGGCCGGCATCACCGACTACCAGGCGTTCGCGCGCGACATTCTGTCGGTGATTACGGACCGCCCGATTTCCTTCGAAGTCTTCGCCGACGAGTTCGACGAAATGGAACGGCAGGCCCGCCTCATCGCCACCTGGGGCGCGAACGTCTACGTCAAGATTCCGGTGACCAACACGCGGCGCGAATCGGCCTGCCGGCTGATCGACCGGCTCTCTCACGCCGGCATCAAGGTGAACGTGACGGCGATTCTGACGGTCGACCAAGTGAGCGCAGTGGCGGAGGCGCTGGCCGGCGGCGCGCCTTCGAATATCAGCGTGTTTGCCGGGCGGATCGCGGACACGGGAGTGGACCCGGTGCCGGCCATGCAGGAAGCGGTGCGCATGCTGCGGCCCCATCCGCAGATCGAGCTCATCTGGGCCAGCCCGCGCGAGCTGCTGAATGTGTTTCAGGCGGACGCCATCGGGTGCCACATCATCACGGCCACGCCGGACGTTCTGAAGAAGCTGTCGCTGGTGGGCAAAGATCTGGCGGAGTATTCGCTGGACACGGTGAAGATGTTCGCCGACGATGCGGCGAAGTCGGGGTTCACGTTGTAGGGACCCGGGCGAAGAGCCGGACCAGGGGGTCCGGCGCAGGCGAGGGGCGGCTGCGGCCAGGATTGGCCGCCCCGCAGAGCGGCAGAGCCGCAACCAAGAGGCGGGCTGCAGCGCCGGCAAGAATGTCGGCCTGCAGGGCTGGAAGGCCTGCTCCACGAGGGTAACGAAATCTTCGCTGGGGGAGAAGAATTCAAAAGGGTGTAATACGGGCTGTAGAATGAAAGCGGCGTATGGGGAAACGTTGGCAGCACATTCGGGGCGCGTTGGCGCGGCGGATCCGCTACAAGATCACGCGCGGCGGAATGCTGTTCAGCGTCGCCATCCTGCTGGTGTCGCTGGCCGCCCTGATCTCAACCAATAATCTGTTGTTCCTGATTGCCGCCGCGATGATGGCCACGCTGCTGGTCTCCGGCCTGGTCAGCCGGCTGTGCCTGGCCGCGCTGGAACTGGATTTCCTGGTGCCGGAGCACATCCCGGCGGGGCGCACGGTGCCGGGGAAGCTGTTCGTGAGGAACCAGAAGTGGCTCATGCCGTCCTTCTCGATTCGCGTGGAAGGGGTTCGCGACGCAGCCAGCCCGGCCTTAAAGTCGGGTGTCTATTTTCCCCTGATCGCGGCACGCGCCACGCTGGAAGAAACCGTGGAAGTGCGCTTCCCCGCCCGCGGCGCGTACCGGGAGAACAGTTTCGCGTTCTTCACTTCATTTCCCTTCGGGTTCCTGGAAAAATCGGCGCGGGTGACGCTGCGGCGCGAGATGATCGTCTACCCTTCGATCGACCCTCAGCCGGGGTTCGACGATCTGCTGGCGGGGATCGCGGGGGAGATTGAAACACATTTTCGCGGCCTGGGCCGGGACTTCTACCGCATCCGGCCTTATGAAGCGCTGGAGAGCGCGCGCCACCTGGATTGGAAGGCGTCTGCCCACACCGGCGCCTTGCAGGTGCGGGAATTCGCCCGCGAGCAGGAGCAGACGGTGGAGGTCTTCCTGGACCGCGACATTCCCCCCTCGCTCGACGCCTGGTTTGAGCATGCGGTGGATTGCTGCGCCTTTCTGGCATGGCGCCTTTCCAACCAGGGCGCCGCGATTCACTTCCGCTCCAACGGCTTTCAGTTCCGCCAGCCGGAAGACGGGGATATTTACGCGATTTTGAGGTACCTGGCTTTGGTTTATCCGCAGAGCGTCAACGCGATTGAAGTGCCGCTCGATGACACGAGTTACAAAATCGTATTCACACCGCGGGCCCGCCAGTTTACGGATGCCGGCTGGACGAATGCGCACGTGCTGACGCCGGAGGTGCTGCCGGCGACCGCTCGCAGCCCAGGCGCTACACGAGCGTGGGCTTGAAGCCCGGCGGCGCCCTGAGGTAGAGTCGGCCATGAACCCTTACGCTTCTTGCTTAGGCGACCGGAAGCCGCTGCCCGTGATGGCGGGAACAGCCGAACGATGTGCGGCTGAGCGAGAGCGTGCCGGCGAGCGCGTGGTCGAAGCGGCTGAGCCATCCGGAGCGGGGCGAGATGACCTTTCAGACCGTGGTTGAAACCATGGCCGGGCATGATCTGAACCATCTGGGGCAGATCCAGAGAATTGTGGCGGCGGCCGCGTGACAGACGACAGAAGGCGATCGTCCCGCCTCCACGGAGTACAATGCTAAGCGTGCGTGGCTTGCGTGGAATGCTGCTGGCGTCTCTGGCGCTCGGCTTGATGGCGCTGCTGGCGGCGAGCGCGCAGGTGACCATCACGCCACGGCCCAAGAAGCCGGAGCCGAAGGAAGAGGGGCAGCGGACCCCCAATATACGGGTCGAGACGCGCCTGGTGCTGATCCCCGTCACGGTGAACGATCCGCTCAACCGGCCGGTATCGGGCCTGGAGAGAGAAAACTTCCGCGTCTACGACGATAAGGTGGAGCAAACCATCACGCAGTTCGCCATGGACGACGAGCCGATCGCCGCCGGGCTGGTCTTCGATACCAGCGGCAGTATGGGCGAGAAGCTCAGGCGCTCGCGCATGGCCGCGGCGGTGTTTTTCAAAATCTCCGATCCGGAGGATGAATTCTTCCTGGTGGAGTTCGACAGCCAACCCAGACTGGTTGTGCCGCTTACACGGGATTTCGGAAGAATTGAAGAGGAGCTCACCTTCTCGCGCTCCAAGGGCTCCACGGCCTTGCTGGACGCCATCTACCTGGCGCTGCAGGAAATGCGGAAGTCCCAGAAGAACAAGAAGACGCTGCTGCTGATTACCGACGGCGGCGACAACAACAGCCGCTATTCCGTGACGGAAGTGAAAAAACTGATCCAGGAAAGCGACGTGCTGATCTATGCCATCGGCGTATTCGGCGGCGGCAGCACGCCGGAAGAGGCCGGCGGCCCGGAGTTACTCGGCCACATTGCGGAATCCACCGGCGGGCGCATGTTCGTGGCTAATTCGGCCGAGATGCCGGATATCGCCAAACGAATCGGCATCGAACTGCGCAACCGCTACATCCTGGCCTTTGCGCCCACCAGCCAGGCGCACGACGGGAAATACCATCACATCCAGGTGAAAGTGGTGCCGCCGCGCGGCCTTCCTCCGTTGCAGGCCCACTGGCGCACCGGCTATACCGCGCCCGACCAGTAGTCCGGGCTCCGCGAATAGTACTTTACATTGCAAATTACTTTTTGTTATCCTGAAAACCATGAAGCTCAGCGCGATTGCCGCCTATTTGTTCTGTCTGGCCGCCGGACTCTTCCTGGCAAGCTTCGAACTGCACACTGACGATACGGGCGTGGAGGTGTTCTTCATCCTGCTGTTCACGTTTGTGCTGGGGTGCTGGCATCCGCGGCGCGCGTGGCAGTGGGCTTTGCTGGTGGGACCATGGGCGCCGGCCGCGGATGTGTGGCAGCTCCACTTTGGAACCACGAGGCCGGCTTTGGAGCACACCGGCGGGCTGCTGCTGGTGACGGTTGTCGTGGTTGCGCTGGGGCTGGCCGGGAGCTATGCGGGGGCGCTTTGTAGAAAGGGCGTGCGGGTGGCGGCGGGGCAGCGGTAGGCGTGGCGGAAGGGTGGGCGGCCGGGGGGTCGCCCGACAGACCAGGAGGTCTGTCCCACTGATCCTTGATAGGATAAAGAATCACCCTTGATCGACACGATTCCAGACATCCTGGCCCGTATTGTCGCTAAGAAACGCGAGGAACTGGCGCACTGCGCTCAGCCTCTCGACCACTGGGAGCGCGAGGCTGATTTGCGCCTCGCCACGCGGCGCGATTTCCGCGCCGCGCTCTCTGCGCGCCACCCCGCGATTATCGCCGAGGTGAAGAAGGCGTCGCCCAGCAAGGGCCTGCTGTGCGCGGATTTCGATCCCGCCGGCATCGCACGCCAATACCAGCAGGGGGACGCGTCCGCCCTTTCCGTGCTCACGGACGAAACCTTTTTTCAAGGGAGCCTGGCGGATCTCGAAGCCGCACGAGGCGCCGTCCGGTTGCCGGTGCTGCGCAAAGATTTTACGATTGCAACCTCGCACGTGGTGGAAGCCGCGGCCCATGGCGCCGATGCGATTCTGTTGATCGCGGCCATCCTCACGGAGCGCGAGATCCGCGACTTCCGCGAACTGGCGGCGCGCTACGCGCTGGGGGCGCTGGTGGAAGTACACAACCGGCGCGAGCTCGAGACGGCCATCGCGGCCGGCGCCGACATGATCGGCGTCAACAACCGCGATCTGGCCACTTTCGAAGTCACGCTCGAAACCTCCCTGCGGCTGGCGGAGTACATGCCGGCGGGTGTGGTGCGCATCAGCGAAAGCGGCATCCACGCCGCGCGCGACATCGCCACGCTGGGCGCCGCCGGCTACACCGCGTTCCTGGTGGGAGAGCACCTCATGAAATCCGGCGACCCGGCGGCGGCGCTGCGCGCACTGGTGGGCGCATGATCCTCAAAATCTGCGGCATCACCAACCAGACGGACGCCACGGCGGCGATCGAAGGCGGCGCCACCGCGCTCGGCTTCAATTTTTACTCGCGCAGCCCCCGGTATATCGCGCCTCAACGCGCCGCCGAAATTTCGACTCCCCCTGGTGTGCGCCGCGTCGGCGTCTTCGTCGATGAACCGCCCGCGCGCGTCGAGCGAATCGCGCGGATTGCTCATCTCGATGTGGCCCAGTTGCACGGCCACGAGCTGCCGGCCGGGTACCCCGCCGCGCTGGCCGTGTGGAAGGCGCTGCGCGTCACCGGCGGCGTGGATTTCGCGCCTTATCAAACGTGCCCCGCCCAAGCGCTGCTGCTGGATGGGCCGGCCGCCGAGCTCTACGGCGGCTCCGGCAGGAGTTTCGACTGGCGGCTCGCCGCCGGCATCGGCAAGCCCATCGTGGTGGCGGGCGGCCTGGACGCCTCCAACGTCGCTCGCGCCATTCAACTCGCGCACCCGTGGGGCGTGGATGCCTGCTCGCGCATCGAGAGCGCACCCGGCAAGAAGGATCACCAGAAAATGAACGCATTTCTCCAGGCGGCCAGGGCGGCGCTCGGCGCATGACGCCACAGCCCGATCTCACCGGCCATTTCGGACCGTACGGCGGCCGCTACGTTCCGGAAGTGTTGATGGCTCCCATCGAGGAGTTGGAAAAGGCCTATCTGGCGGCGCGCGACGATCCGGCGTTCCAACGCGAGCTCAGCGAGCTGCTCAGCACGTACGCCGGCCGCCCCACGCCGCTTTACTTCGCCCGCCGCCTGAGCGAACAACTGGGCGCGCGCATCTGGCTCAAGCGCGAAGACCTGCTGCACACCGGCGCGCACAAGATCAACAACTGCCTGGGCCAGGCGCTGCTGGCGCGCCGCATGGGGAAGCACCGCATCATTGCCGAGACGGGGGCCGGACAGCATGGCGTGGCCACCGCCACGGTTTGCGCGCTGCTGGGTTTCGATTGCGTGGTGTACATGGGCGAAGAAGACATGCGCCGCCAGCGCCTCAACGTCTTCCGCATGCGCATGCTGGGCGCGCGGGTGGTGGCCGTCACCAGCGGCAGCCGAACCCTGAAGGACGCCATCAGCGAGGCCATGCGCGACTGGGTCGCCAATGTCGGCGACACGCATTACCTGCTGGGTTCGGTCTTGGGCGCGCATCCCTACCCCATGATGGTGCGCGATTTTCACAAGATCATCGGCGAAGAGGCGCGCCGCCAGATCCTGGAAGGGGAAGGCCGCCTGCCCGACACCATCTTCGCCTGCGTGGGCGGCGGGTCGAACGCCATCGGCATCTTCCACGCGTTCCTGAACGATGCGGCGGTCGCACTGGTGGGAGTGGAAGCCGGCGGCCGCGGCTCCGCGATCGGCGAGCATGCGGCCCGCTACCGCGGCGGAGCTCCGGGCGTGCTGCAAGGCTCGTACAGCTACGTGCTGCAGGACGATGACGGGCAGATCGCACTCACGCACTCGGTCTCGGCGGGTCTGGATTACGCCATGATCGGGCCGGAGCATGCCTGGCTGCACGATCGGAACCGCGCCGAGTATACGGCCGTTTCCGACGCCGAAGCGCTCGAAGCGGCGCGGCTGCTTTCGCGTATCGAAGGAATCATTCCGGCGCTCGAATCGGCGCATGCCGTGGCCGAAGCCGTCCGCCGCGCGCCCGCTGCACATGGGAAAATACTGCTGGTGAACGTCTCCGGGCGCGGCGATAAGGACATCGACATCTACCGCGAAAACTTCCCCGATCTCGACCAGTCATGACCCGTATCGGCCGTCTCTTCGAAACACTCGCGCGCGACCGCCGCAAAGGCCTGATCGCTTACCTGACAGTCGGTGACCCGTCGCCCGACCGGACACCGGCGCTGGTAGAGGCCCTGGTGCGCGGCGGCGCGGACCTGATCGAGCTGGGCGTCCCGTTTTCCGATCCCATCGCCGACGGCCCCGTGATCCAGGCCGCCGGCGAGCGCGCCCTCAAGGCCGGAACCACTTTGCGGCGCGTGCTGGAAGTGGCCGCGGAAATCCGCGCGAACTCCGAAGTTCCGCTGCTGCTCTTTACTTATCTCAACCCGGTGGTGCGTTACGGCCTGGAGCCGTTGGCCCGCGACGCCGCCGCCGCCGGAATCGATGGCTGTCTGCTCACCGATGTCTCCGTGGAAGAAGCGGGCGATTACGTGGCCGCCATGCACCGCCATGGCTTGGATACCGTCTTTCTGGCAGCGCCCACGAGCACCGCACGGCGCCTGAAGCTGGTGGCGCAGTACTCGACGGGATTCGTCTACCTGGTTTCGCGTACCGGCGTCACCGGCGAGCGCGAATCGCTTTCCGCGGCCGTGACACCGCTGGTGGAAGCGGTGCGCGCCGTCACCAACCTGCCGCTGGCCGTGGGCTTCGGAATTTCACGACCCGAGCACGTCGCCGAACTGGGACGCCAGGTGGAGGCGGTGGTGGTGGGCAGCGCCATCGTACGGCTGATCGAGCGGAACAGCGACAATGCTTCGCTCGAAATCCAGCTCGAATCGTTTGTCCGCGAATTGAAGCGCGGGTTCGGAGCGCACGCATGACCCAGGATGAAGCCCGCGACCGGCTGGAAGAGCTCCGCGTCCTGATCGATGACGTGGATCGCCGCGTCGTGGAGCTGTTGAACCAACGAACGCGCGTGGTGGAGGATATCGGCCGCGTGAAGCGTGAGGCCGGGCTGCCCATCTACGAGCCCAAGCGCGAGGACCAGGTTTTCGCCAACGTCGCGCAATCCAACCGGGGGCCGATGAGTCACGAGGCGTTGCGCGGCATCTTTGAGCGCATCATCGACGAAATGCGCAAGATCCAGCGCATGCGCATGGTGTCCGAGGGAGAGAAATAGATGTTTGTCGTGATGCAGCAGGGAGCCACCGAGGAACAGATCGATGCGGTCATCAACCTCATGGTGGAAATGGGCTTCGACGTTCACCGTTCCACCGGCGTGATCCACACGGTTCTCGGCGGCGTGGGCGGCAAGGAAGAGTTCGACCTGGCGGTCTTCGAGGTGATGGAAGGCGTCAAGGAAGCCCACCGCATCGTTTCGGCCTATAAACTGGCCAGCCGCAACTTCCGTCCGGGTGGCACCGTCGTCAAGATTCGCGATGTGGAAATTGGCGGCCACCGCGTGGTTGTGATGGCCGGCCCTTCGAGCGTGGAGAGCCGCGACCAGATCAATCGCTCCGCCGATGTGGTGGCCGCGGCCGGCGCGCGCGTGATTCGCGGCGGCGCCTTCAAGCCCCGCAGCTCCCCGTACGCGTTCCAGGGCCTGGGCGAAGAGGGACTGCGGCTGCTGCGCGAGGCCGCCGACCGCAACCGATTGCTGGTGGTGAGCGAAGTGATGGACCAGACGCAGATCCCGCTGGTCCGGCAGTATGCCGATATCCTGCAAGTGGGCGCGCGCAACATGCAGAACTTCAATCTGCTGCGCGAACTCGGCCGCGAGCGCACCCCGGTGCTGCTCAAGCGCGGTATTTCCGCTACTATCGAAGAGTTGCTGCTTTCGGCGGAGTATATCCTGGCGGGAGGTAATTACAACGTCATCCTCTGCGAGCGCGGCATCCGGACCTTCGAGACCTATACGCGCAACACGATGGATATCTCCGCCATCCCGGTGGTGAAGAAGCTCTCGCACCTGCCTATCGTCGCCGATCCTTCGCACGGCACCGGCCGCCGCGACAAGGTGGTCCCCATGGCCCGTGCCGCGGTGGCGGCGGGCGCCGACGGCCTGCTGGTGGAGGTGCATCCCGACCCCGACCGGGCCTTGAGCGATGGCGCCCAATCGCTCCGCCCCGAACAGTTTGAGGAATTGATGCGCCAGTTGCGCATCATCGCCGCCGCGGTAGAAAGGGAGATCTAGTGTGGCCGCGCGAGCTTCGTTGAGAACAACTGGTAGCGCCGGCGGTCTTGCCGCCGGTGTCCTTTGCCCGTTTGACCAAGCAGGACATCGGCACGGTTGCCGGCGGCAAAGACCGCCGGCGCTACAAACCAAGTTGCCGGAAATGGGACATTAACTAGTGAACAAAGTCGCCATCGTCGGGACCGGGCTCATCGGCGCCTCCTTCGGCCTGGCACTGCGCAGGGCCGGCTACCAGGGCGAAATCGTGGGCGTCAGTTCCGAGCCGGCGATCGGCGGGGCGCGGGCAGTCGGCGCGATCGATCGCGGAGCGCCGTTGGCCGAAGCCGTGGCGAAGGCCGGGCTGGTCTTCCTTTCGCAAACCATCGGCCGCATCCTGGACACGATCCGCCATCTGGACGCGCTGGTCGAACCGGAAGCGCTGGTCACCGACGCCGGCAGCACCAAGTGCGAGATCGTCGACGTGGCGCGGCAGACCATCCGCCGCGCTCAATTTCTGGGCGGCCACCCCATGGCGGGGAAAGAGAAGCGCGGGGCCTTCGAAGCCGATGCCGGCCTGTTTCGCGGCCGCACCTGGGTGCTCACGCCGGATCAGCCGGCTGAACTGGAGACCCCGGCCGCGCGCCGGTTCCGGGAGTGGCTGGAGCGCATGGGCGCCCGCATCGCGGTGATGGACTGCGATGAGCACGACCGCGTGGTGGCGCTCACCTCACACTTGCCTCAACTGGCTTCCACGGCTCTCGCCGCTACCGTCGCCGGTTCGGCCCATATAGAAGTTTCCGGCCCGGGCCTGTACGATATGACCCGTCTCGCCGCCAGCTCCTACGAGCTGTGGCGCGACATTCTGGCCACCAATACCGATCACATTGAGCGGTCGCTGGCCTTGTATATACAGATGCTGGAGCACATGCGCGAAAACCTTCGTACGCGGCAGCTCCAGGAGGAATTTCAACGCGGCGCGGATGTCGCCGGCCGTCTGCGCGGGGCAGTCTGATTCTCCGCGCCAATTTAGGATAAACTACCCATGAGGCGCTTAATCGTACCTCGACCACCGACGGACCTTTCGTCCGGGGGTGGACCCGCGGCCTTTCAGGCGCGGCGGACCTCGCGGTCCTACGCACCAAATGCCGAACTGAAGGAATTCAAAATGGAACAGAAACTCAAGATCGCCGTGTTCATCGATTTTGACAATATCGAAATCGGCGTCAAATCCACGCTGCACCGCGAATTCGACGTGGCAGCCGTGCTCGACGCATTGAAAGAACGGGGCGAAATCGTCACCAAATTTGCCTACGCCAACTGGGGACGGCAGGAATCCGCCACCCGCGCGCTCTCCGAGCACGCCGTACAGATGGTGCAACGCGATCCCTCACCGCGCGGCGACAAGAATGGCGCCGACATCAACCTGGCCCTCGATGCACTCGAGATGGCCTTTACCCACGACCACATCAACGCCTTCGCCATCGTCAGCGGCGACAGTGACTTCATTGCGTTGGTCAACAAACTCAAACAGTACGACAAGCGGATTTTCGTAGTCGGCGGGCGTGCTTTCACCAGCACCATTCTGCAGAAGAATTGCCACGAGTTCGTGGCCTACGAATCGATCATCGACGATCCGCGGCCGCGCTCCGGCGGCGGCCACCAGCCGCAACAACAACCGCAGCAACATTCCGAAAAACCGCCGCAGCAGCCACAGCAGCAACAACAGCCACAGCAGCAGCAGCAGCAACAGCAGCGCCCGCCGCACAAGCGCGTGGCGCTCGATCTGGCGCAGTCCATGCCGCTGGTGGAGCGCGCCCTCGGGGTGCTGGAACGGCGCGAAGTTCGGCCGCAGCTCGGGCTGCTGAAATCCACCATGCTGCAGCTCGATTCCACGTTCAACGAAAAGGCCTACGGCGCCAGCTCCTTCACCGATTTCGTGGAGAAGCTGCAAAAGGCCGACTACGTGGAAGTCTCCGGCGGCGAAGGCCGCTACATGATCCGCCTGAAGGGCGGCGCCGCTCCCGAAAAGCCCGGCGCCAAACCCGAAGAGGCCATCCCGCTGCTCCGCGACGTCCTCGAAACGCACCGGCTGGAGGTCGACAACGGGGCCGTGGCCGACGAATTGGCCGAGTGGGTTCATCAGGACCAGCCTGGCTTCGACTGGCACCGTTATGGTTTCCAGGAATTCGGCGAGTTGCTGAACTACGCGCAGGACAAGGGCCTGGTTCGCATACAGGCCGACGAAGAGAAGGGCTTGATTGTCTACCTGGGCACCGAGTTCCATCCGCCCGCTGCGCCGCCCGAACCGGAACCGGTTGCGGTGATGGAGGAAGAGGAAGAAGACGAGCCACAGCCGCTGGTCCCGGGCCAGCCAACGGCCACCGGAGAAATTCCGATTCCCGCGCCGGCGCCCAAGCCCCAGCGCCGCCCGCGCGCCCCGCGCAAATCTTCCGGCGGCGAGGATGGGAATAAGAAGAGGCCCAGCCGGTCGCGTAAGAAGCCGGTGTAGCTGGCGCTTGATTGAATTGCGGCTATGCCGCTTTTAAGGGGCAGGTTCGGACTTGCCCCTGGAATTTCCAAATCTCCAAGCTTCGTTAAGACCACTGGTAGCGCCGGCGGTCTTGCCGCCGCTGTCTTGTGCGCGCTTGACATCGCCACTCTTCGCGCACACGCTGCCAGGCCGCTTCTTACCGGATTTCGCTCAACGTATGCGATCACTGCACTGCGTTGCTTTTCGGTGCGGACGCTACGGCCTGGGAATCGGCGCTGGTGGATGGAGCTGGCGCCAGGTCCGAATTCGGGCAGTGGTCAATTTGTCCGCGCAGACGATCACTTCTACGGGTCGGCAAACCGTCAACATGAATCGCCAGATGCTGGCGCGTTTGTGGGGAGTAATCAGGAACCCCTAACTGCGCTGTGTAGTATCCTACGCCTCCGCAGGCGGCTCCTCGCGTGGCAACAGGCCTTCCTCCTGCAGGTATTCCCGCATCAGCCTGTCGTGAATCGAATTCTCGCGCCCCCACTCCCAGGTTTGCGCCCGTGACTACCAGAGCTTTTGCTGACCGACGGTCAGGAACCGCTTCTGATACCAGCGGGGCACATAATGGTGCTCATGGGAGATCGGTTCCATCGTTCAGGCACCGGAATAATCATCATTTCAATTGCTCCGCCCGCTCGCAAGGTTCTGGCGGCGGGCGGACCTCCCGGACGGCTATACGGAACCGTTGCTGCCATTTGCGCCTTCCGGTTTTTTGCCGGCGCACAGTCAACCTTGGTTGTGCCCCTCCTGACCAACGGACGAGCGAGCGGCTATAATCACCAGGAAGGGGATACGGTCTAATAGAAGTGTAGGCCCTTCGTATGAGCGCGATACAGCCGAGAATCCTGACGTGGGCACGAGAGACGGCCGGACTGTCGGTCGAAGATGCCGCACACACGCTCGGTCTGACCAGTGCACGAGGAAAGACCGGCCTGCAACGCCTTGAGAGCATGGAACTGGGCGAGGAGGAACCATCGCGCCCACTCATCGGCAGGATGGCAAAAGTCTACCGCCGCCCCCTCCTGGTCTTCTACCTTGCAGAGCCCCCGCGGAGGGGTGATCGAGGCCAGGATTTCCGGACCATGCCGGGGCAGGAGAAGTTCAACCCGGAGCTTGACGCGCTTGTGCGTGACATCAAGGCACGGCAGGGGCTTATGCGGGCGATGCTCGAAGACGATCAGGCCGAACCCTTGGAATTCATCGGCTCGGCAACGATGGAAGCGCCCGTCACGGCAATGACGGCACAGATCGCTGAGCGCCTCAAGTTCAACCTAGGGCGATATCGTGCCACCAAGAGCCCTGATGAGGCATTTGCGTATCTCCGAGAAATGATCGAGGCGAGCGGCGTGTACGTGCTCCTCCTCGGGAACCTCGGGAGCTTCCACACGAACATCCCCGTTGACGTATTCCGCGGGTTCGCACTCGCCGACAAAATCGCGCCACTCATCGTGATCAACGACCAGGATGCACGAACAGCGTGGTCGTTCACGGCCCTGCACGAGCTCGCGCATCTCTGGCTCGGACAAACCGGGATCAGCGGGACGGACACGGAGAAGCAGGTCGAGCGATACTGCAACGACGTGGCCGGAGAATTCCTCCTCCCTGCAGTGGAACTGCGACAACTCGCGCCATCGTTGGATTTAAGCGTCGCCATCATCGCAGAACAGATCAGCAGTTTCGCGGAGGCCCACCGCGTCAGCAGACCTATGGTCGCGTACAAGCTCTACCGGACCGGTATGATTGGCAAAACAACGTGGGCCGCACTCGACGAGCGTTTCAAGGAGGAATGGCAAGCGTACAGGCAGCGCGAAGCAGAAAGGAACAAGAAAGCCGAAGGAGGACCGAACTACTACGTCGTTCGTCGGCACCGCATGGGCGGCGCGCTCCTCGGCCTCGTGCGGCGGTCACTGGATGAAGGCACTATCACGTACACCAAAGCCGGTCGTGTCCTCGGGGTGAAGCCCAGAAACGTGGAACCACTACTCTCCATGCGAGGTGCGCGCTAAGCAGCCGTGTTGCACCTCTTCGACGCGAACGTCCTCATCACCGCGAGCAACACGTACTACCCCATCGATCAGATACCGGAGTTCTGGGATTGGATTGATCACCAGGCAACCAACGGCCGGATCAAACTCCCGGTGGAGATCCTCGACGAGGTACTCGCGGGCAGCAAGAAGGAGGACCCCCTACTGGCATGGATGACCGACCACAAAGACGTCCTACGCTTGAAGGAAACCGCCGATCCCACAATCGTCAATAAGGTCGTCACCGAAGGGTACGCACCAGACCTCACCGACGACGAACTCGAAGAAATCGGGCGCGACCCCTTTCTCATCGCATACGCTCTCACAAGACCCAACGACCGATGCGTCGTTACCGTCGAAGTCTCCGCGCCAGGAAAACAACGACAAAACCGACGAGTACCCGACGTATGCAATACGTTCGGTGTACCCTGCCAGAACCCCTTCCAAGTCTACCGATCACTCGGATTCAATACAGCATGGAAGAAATAAGGCTGAGCGCCTCATTTCTTGAGTTTTTGGGACGCCTCATCAAGAGGCATTTTGGGGAGGCAACGTGGCTCGTTCTGGGCGCGGTCGCACTCAAGCGGTCGGCTCCATTCACTGGTGTCTGCCCGCTTCGGAGTCTCAGTGACACACCCGTCTGACGGGCGGTCATCGCGCATTACGAACGATAAGTCGGCCAGCATCCGGCGATGCCGCGCCCCGGCCAGTCTGACGCAAAACGCTAGGACCTTATCGGAAGTGCCCGGCGGACAGAAGCCGGGCGGAGCGCGCCAAGCTGGGGCCGGGCACTTCGGATAAGGGCGTTAGAAGTAAGCCGCTGGCGCGGCGGCGTGCACCC
>JBEKDA010000066.1:0-25455 GCA_050014595.1 Bryobacteraceae bacterium | reverse complement strand
GGTTCTCCTGTTTGAAGTTTCTGAGCCGGCTGTTCAGAGCCGGTCTCGGCATTGTACCCTTCAGGAGAACCCTTCGCCATTTCAGCCCTTATACATTCAAACAGGCCTCCTGGCCCTGTCAACGACCGGCTTCCGGCCGGTCGAACACCGGCGGCAAGACCGCCGGCGCTACCAGTTGGTCTTAACGGAACTTGAAAATGTAGAAACTCCACCGACCGGCCTGGAGGCCGGTCCCACTTGGCGCGGCTTCGACAGGATGTCCAAACTCCAGGGGCCTGTCATTCTGGTCTGCCGCGTTACATTAGTTTTACCTTGCTTCCAGCCATTTCTGTGCAATAATGCCCACACAGGAGGGCGGGATGTCTTCTCGCGTCTGCGTACGGGTAATCACTATGGCTGCCGTTGTGTTCGCGCTGTTGCAGCCGGCCTTCACACAAACCAAAGGCTCCGGAAGTACCGGCAGCGGAACCACCGGAACCACAACTGGCTCGGGCACCACTGGCACGCTTCCGCCGCTCAATACCGGCAATCCCAATTCGACCACCAATTCCACCACCAACTCCTCCGCCGGGTCACTCGCGTCTCCGCCCATCATGGTCAGCGGCCGCGTCATGCTCGAAGACGGCGCCGCCCCTGCCGATAGCGTCGTGATCGAACGCGTCTGCAACGGCAATGCCCGCGCCGAAGGCTATACCGATACCCGCGGCTACTTCGTCCTCCAGTTGGGCGCAAGCAACAGCCAGTTCCAGGATGCCAGCGAAACCGCCGGCGGTTTCGGCCGCACTTCCCAACAACCGGGAGGAATCGGCGGCTCGGGCGGCCTGGGCGGCGGCGGCCTCGGCTCCAGCATCGGCACGGCTTCGTCAACCCACAGCTCCGGGCTCGACTCCCGCCTGCTGAACTGCGAGCTGCGTGCCCGCTTGTCCGGCTACCGCTCGCAAACCGTCAGCCTCATGGAGCACCGCGCCCTGGATAACCCCGATGTCGGCGTCATTCTCTTGCACCGCCTCGCCCCAACCGAACGCGCCACCACCGTGAGCGCCATAGCTCTGGCCGCCCCCAAACCCGCCGACAAGGCATATAACAAGGGCCTGAATTTCCTCAAGAAAGGTAAGTCCGAGGAAGCTCGCGCCAGCTTCCAGTCCGCCATCGACCTCTATCCCAAGTTCTCTTCCGCATGGTTCGAACTCGGCAAGCTGCAAGCGGTGGATGGTCAAGTCGACGACGCCCACAAATCTTTCCTGGCCGCCAGCCAGGCCGATCCCCAATCCGTGGGCCCATACCTGGAACTGGCGCTGCTCGCCCTGAACGCCAAAAACTGGAACGAGCTCGCCGACGTCACCTACCGCGCTCTGAAACTGAACTCCTTCGACTATCCGCAGGCTTACTTCCTGAACGCCGTCGCCAACTATAACCTCAGGAAGCTCGACACCGCCGAAAAGAGCGCTCGCGCCGCCCAACGCCTCGACACACGCCACACCTATCCCGAGAATTCCCGGCTGCTCGGCGTCATCCTGGTGGACCGCCAGCAATACGCCGACGCCGCCGACGCCCTGCGCGATTTCCTGGTGGCCGCTCCCTATTCCGCCGCAGCCCCCGCCGCCCGCCAGCTATTGGACGATCTCGAAAAGAAGACCATCCCCGCCGACCGGATGGCCAAAAAGTAGGCCTCGTGGCCTGTCCAACTCCGAGGGCTCAGGCCGGTTGAATGGTCAGGGTTCTTGCCGAGATCCGAAAAGACGCCTAACGAAAACGAAGGGCACTGGCGGCTCGGGGGCAATCTCCGCGAAGTCGGGATGCTGCGGGTTCAATAAGTAGTTGTGTGCTGGCGGCCAGCGACCCCTCTTCTGCAACGCCGGCAGGGTCGCGAGGAACTGCGGGCGCTCGCCTGTCGGGATACCGGCTGAGCATCTCTCGATTTCATTTTGGTCGAAACCCGAGCTGAAAGGTGTCGCCCCCGCCGCTGCCCCGCCCGCTACCAGATATAATGGCCGCCAGTATGCGCCGTCTTCTCCTTCTGCTCTCCCTTTCCGCGGCCGCGTTTTCGGCCGGCGTCCCTTACCTCGGCGAGCCCGCGCTCTGCCCCACCCGTCCGGAAATCGCCTTCGTCTCCGGCGGCGATATCTGGATCGCGCCCTCCAAGGGCGGTGAAGCCCACCTGCTCATTTCCCATCCCGCCGAGGAGTCCCGACCCCTTTATTCGCCCGACGGCTCGAAGCTGGCCTTCGTCTCCACCCGCACCGGCAACGGCGATATCTACATCCTCACCTTCTCCACCGGCGATCTCAAGCGCCTCACCTTCGACGACCGTCTCGACCAGCTCGACTCCTGGTCTCGCGACGGCAAGTGGATCTATTTCTCCAACGGCACCAATGACGTCGGCAATAAGAACGACATCTACCGCGTCAGCGCCGACGGCGGCACTCCCATGCCCGTCTCCGCCGACCGCTTCACCAATGAGTTTCAGGCCGCCCCCGCGCCCGATGGCTCCACTCTCGCCTTCGCCGCCCGCGGCAATGGCGACGCCCAATGGTGGCGCCACGGCCACAGCCACCTCGACGAATCCGAAATCTGGCTGCGCAAGGAAGGCTCTCCCGCTTCTTACGAAAAGCTGGTCGATCTCAACGGCCGCAACGCCTGGCCCATGTGGATGCCCGACGGCCATCAACTCTACTTCATGTCCGACCGCAGCGGCGCGCAGAATATCTGGACGGTCACTCCCGGTGGAAAACCCCGTCAGGTCACCAAATTCACCGATGGCCGCGTCATCTGGCCCACCATTTCTTATGATGGCAAGGCGGTCGTCTTCGAACGCGATTTCAAGATCTGGCAGCTCGATACCAAGACCGGCGAGACTTACCCGGTCCCCATCACCTTGGTCGGATCCGTCGCCACTCCCGAAATCTCTCACCTCTCGCTCAACACCTTCAACGATCTCGCGGTCTCCCAGGACGCTCGCAAGGTCGCTCTCATCGCCCATGGCGAAGTCTTCGCCGCTTCCGCCCGCGACGGCGGCAACGCCTTCCGCGTCACCACCACGCCCGGCCCCGAAACCCAAGTCTCCTGGGCCCCCGACTCCACCCGCATTGCTTATCTCAGTGAGCGCGACGCCGTCACCCACGTCTTCCTCTACGATTTCATCCACCACGCCGAAACCCAGTTGACCAAGGACCCGCTGCCCGATCAGGCCGTCAAATTCTCGCCCGACGGCAAATCCCTCGCCTTCATCCGCAACCGGAAAGAGCTCCGTGTCGTCGATCTCGACACCAAACAGGAGCGCCTGCTTGTCTCCGGATTCCTCGGCTCGTACGTCTGGGCCCCCGACAACCAGTGGATCGCGTACGTCGACGCCGGCGATCGCGGCCTGCGCAACATCTATGTCGTCGCTCGCTCCGGCGGCGCCGGGCACCAGGTCAGCTTCGTTCCCAACTCCAACATCGGCTCCGTGCAATGGAGCCCCGACGGCAAGTTCCTCATCTTCGAAACCAGCCAGCGCACCGAGATCCCGCAGCTCCTGCGCATCGATCTCGTTCCCAAACAGCCCAAGTTTTCCGAAGACCGTTTCGACGATCTTTTCAAACCCGAAACTCCCGCCGCCCGCGGTGGACGCGGCGCAGCCGCCAGCCCCGATGCCGATGCCGCCGCCGGTGCTGGACGCGGCGCTCGCGGCGCGGCAGCCGCTTCTGCCCCCGCCGAACCCAAGCCACCCGTCAAAGTCGAGTTCGAGTTTGACCATATCCGCGAGCGCCTCACCACCCTCAACACCGCCGGCATGCAGGTCAACAACCCCGTCATCAGCCCCGATGGCAAGTGGCTGCTCTATTCCGGCAGCGCCGGCGGCCAGACCAACCTTTATCTCTATCCCCTCGAAGAAGAAGCCGCGGGCCGCGGTGGACGCGGGGCAGCCGCTCCCGGCGGCGGCCGTGGCGGCGGTGGTGGTCCCGCGCGCGCCCTCACCAGCACGTCCGCCATGCGCAGCCACGCCCAGTTCTCGGCCGATTCCCGCGACGTCTTCTTCCTGGAAGCCGGCCGCGTCACCGCCATCGGCGTCGATAACCGCCAGTCCCGCTCCATTGCCATCGATGCCGAAATGGACGTCGATTTCAATACCGAAAAAATCGCCGTCTTTGAAGAAGCCTGGGCCGCCCAGCGCGACCGCTACGCCGATCCGCACTATAACGGCGCCGATTGGAACGCCGTGCGCAAGACTTACCAGCCGCTGATCGAGGGCGCTCGCACGCCCGATGAAATGCGCGCCATCCTCCGCCTCATGATCGGCGAGCTCAACTCCTCGCACTCCGGCATCACCGCTCCGCCCGCCGCCGCGGCGGCAACCGGCGGCGGGGGCCGCGGCAGCGGCGTCGGCCAGCTCGGCCTCACCTTCGACCGCGCCACTTACGAGAGCTCCGGCAAACTCAAAGTCACCCAAGTTCTTCCGCACTCTCCGGCCGATCTCGCCAAGATCCAGCCCGGCGAGGAACTCCGCTCCGTGGATGGCGTGGCCCTCGGCGCCCACGTCAACCTCGACGAGCTGCTCGATCACAAAGCCACCAAGCGCGTCGTGCTCGATATTTCCGGCCGCTCCGTCACCGTTCAGCCGGTGGCCTCGCTCGCTGACCTGATCTACCGCAAATGGGTCGAGGACAACCGCGCCTACGTGGCCAAGATCAGTAACAACCGCCTCGGCTACGTTCACATCCGCGATATGTCGGAAGGCGCGCTCAACCAGCTCTACCAGGATCTCGACTCGCAGAACCGCTCCCGCCTGGGCGTCGTCATCGACATCCGCAACAACAACGGCGGCTTCGTCAACGCCTACGCGCTCGACGTGCTCACGCGCCGCCCCTATCTCACCATGACCGAACGCGGCGGCCCCGCCGAATCCGCCCGTACCTCCCTCGGCCAGCGCTCGCTCGAGTTGCCCACCATCCTCGTGGTCAACCAGCACTCGCTCTCCGACGCCGAAGATTTCACCGAAGGCTATCGCACCCTCAAGCTCGGCAAGGTGGTCGGTGAGCCTACCGCCGGCTGGATCATCTACACCGGCTCCGTCACTCTCGTCGATGGCACCTCCATGCGCATGCCCGAGACCCAGATCACCGGCGCCGACGGCAAGAACATGGAGAACAATCCGCGCCCCGTCGATATCGCCGTCACCCGTCCCATCGGCGAGTCCTACACCGGCAAAGACTCCCAACTCGACGCCGCCGCCAAAGAGCTGCTCGCCGAAATCGACAGAAAATAGTGGCCCGCTTCTCTTCCTTCATCACCGCCGTCGACGCCCATGCCTGCGGCGAGCCCGGCCGCGTCATCACCGGCGGCGTCCTCGACGTCCCCGGCCGCACCATGTTTGAGAAGATGACCTATCTGGCCACGCATGCCGATCACATCCGCCTCCGCATGCTCCGCGAGCCCCGCGGCTACCCTGCCGCCAATTGCAACCTCATCCTCCCGCCCGCAAACCCCGATGCCGATGCCGGCTTCGTCATCATGGAGCAGGTGGAGTATCCGCCCATGTCCGGCACCAATACCATCTGCGTCGTCACGGTGTTAATTGAAACCGGCATGGTGCCCGCGGTCGAGCCCATCACCCGGCTCAAGCTCGATACCCCCGCCGGCCTGGTAGCCGTGGAAGCCCAAGTCGTGAACGGCAAGGTCCGCCGCGTCACCTTCCGCAACGTCCCCGCCTTCGCCACGCACCTCGACGCGCCTCTCGAAGTCCCGGGCCTGGGCACCATCACCGTCGACGTCGCTTATGGCGGCATGTTCTATGTGATCGCCGACGCCGCCGCGCTGGGCTTCCGCCTCACTCCCGACGAAGCCCGCGACATCGTCCGCACCGCCGAAATGATCCGCGCCGCCACGCGCGAGCAACTCCCCGTGGCGCACCCCGAAAACCCCGCCATCTGCGGTGTCTCCATCTCGCAGATCTCCGGCGAGCCCTCACGCCCCGGCGTCCACCGCAAGAACGCCGTCGTGGTTTCCACCGGCACGCTCGCCGGCGTCCTCGACCGTTCCCCCTGCGGCACCGGCACCTGCGCCAAGATGGCCGTCCTGCACGCCAAGGGCAAGCTCCCGCTCCACCAGGATTTCGTCCACGAGGGAATCCTGGGCACCACCTTCACCGGCCGCCTGGTCGAGCAGACCCGGGTTGGCCCTTACCCCGCCGTAGTCCCCACGCTTTCCGGCCAGGCCTGGATCACCGGTTTCGCGCAATATGTCCTCGACCCCGAAGACCCTTTCCCGGCCGGCTTCACCGTCGGCGATATCTGGTGAGTAGGACAGGCCTCCTGGCCTGTCTTCTTCGTGTTACAAGTATTGGCTTGTCCTATCCCGAAAGGCATCTGCCTCACTGGCAACCTGAGGGCGCTAGTTTATTCGTAACATGGCGGCTGCACGGGTCGCTCCCCAAAAGTGTCGATATCCCGGAGAACCTGCCCGCGGGAAAAGCCTTCGTAGCAAGCCAGGAGGCCTGTCCTACTTCCGCGCCGTCACCGTAATTTCGATGTGCGCCGCCGGCGAAGCCAGCTTCGTCACCCCGACCGTCGTTCGCGCCGGCCGCGGCTCGGCAAAGTACTTGGTGTAGACGCCATTCATATTGGCAAACAGGTCCATGTCCGTGAGATAAACTTGCACCGAAACCACGTCCCTGTAAGTCATGCCCGCGCCGCGCAGCACCAGCCCGACGTTTTCCAGGCACATCTTGACTTCGGTTTCGAAATCCGCCGGAACCTCCCTGGTCCGCAGGTTTTGGCCGATCTGGCCGGAGATGTACAGCGTTCCACCCACCAGGATGCCGGGGCTGTAAGGTGGCGCCGTGACCCCGCGCGCCGGCACAAACTCCGGAGGCAGGATCACTTTCTTGGCGGCCGGTAAGAGCGTTGCGCCCGGAATAGCCGTCAGCAGCAGCACGCAGAGAAGTCTTCGCATGACTGCCACTGTATCATTTGGACGCTGCCGCGGTGACAATCCTGTCACCTCAGTGCCGGTAGGACCTCCGGGCCTGCACTATAGTAGTTCTTGGTGCATTGATGAGCCCGCCTTCCGCCGACAACCTCCGCTCCATCCTTTCCCGGAGTGGTTGGGAGAAGGCCGCCCAAATCCTCCAGAAGTTGGACCCCGCGGTGGCCGCCGACGCGCTCCTCGATGTCCCTTTCGATGAGCAGCGCGAGCTCTACCGGCGTCTTCCCATTCCCTTCGCCGCCTCGCTCACCGCCGAGTTTCCTTACTACCACGCCTACGTCCTGCTGCACTCCCGCCCGCTCGACGAACTGAACGAAATTCTCGACCACATGAGCGTCTCCGACCGCATGCAGTTCATCGAGCAACTGCCCGAGGAAGCCTGGGGCCAGTTGATCAAGGAGATGGCGGATAAGGCCGCTCCCGCCGTCCCCGAGGAGGCGCTCATCCCCGCCGTCGAGCCCATCATCGAGGCTCGCAAAATCGAAAAGGCTTACGAGCGGCCCGGCGGCGGGCCCGTCCAGATCATCGCGCCCACCGATCTCTCCATCTCGCCAGGCATGATCGTTGCCCTGCTCGGGCCCTCCGGTTGCGGCAAGTCCACCCTGCTGCGCATGCTTACCGGGCTCACGCCGGTCTCCGCCGGCGAAGTGCTCTGGCACGGCAAACCGCTGGCGGAAACCACCCCCAACGTCGCGATCGTGTTCCAAAGCTTCGCGCTTTTTCCCTGGCTCACCGTCATTGAGAACGTGGAAGTGCCGCTCATGGCGCGCGGCATGGAGGAAGCCGAACGCCGCCGCCGCGCCTTGCGCACGCTCGCCTCGGTCGGTTTGCACGGTTTCGAAACCGCCTACCCCAAGGAACTGTCCGGCGGCATGCGGCAGCGCGTGGGATTCGCCCGCGCGCTGGCGGTGGAACCGGAAATTCTCTTCATGGACGAACCCTTCTCCTCGCTCGACGTGCTCACCGCCGAGAACCTGCGCGGCGAACTCCTCGAGCTCTGGACCCAAAAAAAAATTCCCACCAAGAGCATTTTCGTGGTCACCCACAACATCGAGGAAGCCGTGCTGCTGGCCGATCGCGTCCTGGTCCTCGGCCGCAATCCCGCGCGCATGCGCGCCGATTTCCTCATCCCCCTGCCCCAACCCCGCGACCGCGCCGCCGCCGAGTTTCTGCTCTACGTCGACTACATCTACAAGCTGATGACCCAGCCCGACCTGGTCACCGCCCCGCCCTCCGCCGCCGCCAAACCGGCCTGGCAGATGCTGCCGCATGCGCGCCCCGGTTCCGTGGGCGGCCTGCTCGAATTGCTCAACGAACGCGGCGGCAAGGAAGATCTCTATAAAATCGCCGACGAATTGCAGATGGAGGTGGACGACCTTCTGCCCATTGTGGAAGCCGCCGCCCTGTTGGGCTTCGCCCGCTCCGTGCGCGGCGATCTCGAACTCGCTCCCGAGGGCAAGCAGTTTGCGGAAGCCGATATCGAAGAGCGCGCCACCCTGTTCGGCGGCGCCGCCCTGGCCCACGTGCCCCTGCTGCAACAGATGTCGAGTGCGCTCGCGAGCAAGAGCGACCACTCCATGCCGCTGGAATTCTTTCGCGACGTGCTGGACGAACACTTCTCCGAAGAAGAAGTGCGGCGCCAGATCGAAACCGCCCTCACCTGGGGCCGCTACGCCCGCATCTTCACCTACGATTCCGAAACCGACCGCCTGCGGGTGCACGACCACGCCGCCGAAACCCAGGCCGAAGTGCTGGAACCGTAATGGCCGAGCGCCCCGACATCGGCAACGCCACAGGCACCGCCCGGAGCCACGCCGGCATGCCCCTTTGGGGCCACCTGCCGGCATCCACCGCCGCGGCCCTGCTGCGCGATCTGCCCATCGTCGTGGCCGCGCTGGCGCTGTTCTATGGCCTGCTGGCGCTCACGCATTACTGGACCCAGCCCGTCAACACCCAGCCGCCGCTTCATCTCACGCCCGGCGCACTGCCGCTCTATGCGCTCTACTCGCTGGCCCGCATCCTGGTGGCCTACTTTTTGAGCCTGGTCTTCGCCGTCGTTTATGGCCAGATCGCCGCGCACAACGCCAGGGCCGAGCGTATTATGATTCCGCTGCTCGACACCCTGCAATCCATCCCCGTGCTCAGCTTCCTGCCGCCCGTCATGGCGGCCATGGTGGCGCTCTTTCCCACGCGCCAGTTCGGCGTCGAGCTTGGCTCCATTCTGCTGATCTTCACCGGACAAGTCTGGAACATGGCCTTCAGCGTCTATTCCTCCACCAAGAACATTCCGCATGAGCTGGTGGAGGCCGCCGCCGTTTTCCGCCTCAACTGGTGGCAGCGCTTCACGCGGCTTGAGATGCCCTGCGCCGCCATTGGCCTGGTATGGAACTCCATGATGTCGGTGGCCGGCGGCTGGTTTTTTCTGATGGCCTGCGAGGCCTTCGTCCTGGGCAACAGCGTGCGCCTGCCGGGGCTCGGCTCGTACCTGCAGACCGCCGCCGATAACGCCGACATGCGCTCCATCGTGTGGGGCCTCTCGACCATGATTGCCGTCATCGTGCTGATGGACCAGCTCCTGTGGAGACCCATCATCGCCTGGGCCGAGAAGTTCAAGCTCGAGCAGGTGGAGGCCGCCGAGACGCCGCGTTCCCCGATCCTCACGCTGCTGCGCCGCTCGCGCGTTCTGGCCGCCATCGGCCACGTCGCGGTCCAGCCGGCGCGCGAACGCATCGATGTCTATTTCGCCAAAAAGGAGGCCGTTGCGCACGCCCCTCACCCGCCCGGCGCCGCCCGCCGCTGGATGGGCCGCACGGCCGGCGTTGCGGCGCTGCTGGTGATTCTCTATGCGGTGGCGCGGATGGGCATCATGCTCTCGGCCCTTTCGCCGCCCGAGGTGCGCGAGATCTTCGTGGGCGCGGGCGCCACTTTCCTGCGCGTGCTGCTGTCTCTGTCGCTGGCGGGGCTATGGACCATCCCGGTGGGAGTCTACATCGGGCTGCGGCCCCGCCTCGCCGCGCTGGCCCAGCCCATGGCGCAGATCGCCGCCTCCGTGCCCGCCACGGCGCTGTTCCCGATCGTGCTGCTGGCCTTGATCCACTTCGGCGGCGGCCTGGGCGTCGGCTCCATCGTGCTGATGCTGCTCGGCACCCAGTGGTACATCCTGTTCAACGTAATCGCCGGCGCAAGCGCCATCCCCACGGACCTCAAGGAAGTTTGCTCCATCTTCCACATGAGCAACTTCGAACGCTGGCGCAGGCTTCTGCTGCCGGGTATCTTCCCCTACCTGATCACCGGTTTCGTGACCGCATCCGGCGGCGCCTGGAACGCCAGCATCGTGGCCGAATACTCCACCGTCCAGCACAAAACCTACTCGACCATCGGATTGGGCGCCATCATCAGCCGCGCCAACGAAAGCGGCAACGTTGCCATGCTGTTGGGCGCAACCGTAGTGATGGCGGCGCTGGTGGTGACCGTCAACCGGCTGTTCTGGCGAAGGATGTACGGGCTGGCCTCCAGCCGGTTTAAGCTGGAAACGTAATTTTCTGGACCTTCCGGCTTCCGCCGGATTACGTTCCGGCTGGACCCGGTTTTCAGCGTCCCTGGCTTCAGGCGTTCCCGCCGAGTTACGTACTGTCCCGGTTTCACCCCGAGCGCCCAACGGGAGCAAAAGGGAAGCAAAAGGGAGCAAAAGGGGACGCATTTATCCGTTCGGTTTCTGGTTGCCCGTCGCCATGAGACTCTACTGCTCCGGTTGTTCTTCTTCACTTTGCAGGAAATCCGCCAACCGCATGATCGAGGCGCCAGCATAGCTTCCCAGCCGCAGCAGATCCTTATCGGCGGAGATGATGAACTCCGATCCGGCCTCCGCGACGCATTCGAGGATACGGTTATCGGGTTCATCGTCTTTCACGACGTCCAGGGTTTGCGCCGGCGTGACGAGCCTGGCGAACGTCAGAATCTGCTGCTTGGCATCCTGGAGCCGATAGCCATCCCAGCCGAACTTGTCTCGCAGAACCCGGATGACTTCTTCAATAATCGCCTGCGACACGGCAATTTCAATGTCGCCATTGACGGCCATATGCAGGAGTCGCATGCCGCCGAACTGAAAGGCGGAAACGTAGACATTGGTATCGAGGGTGACCCTAGCGGCCACGATTCTCGCGCCGGGATTCAGCGATCAGGCGGGGGACATCGGCTTCCGTGTAGCCAAGCCGGCGCGACTGCTCGCGCCCATACTTGCCGAGCTCTTCCAGCTTCCGGTGTGCCAGGTATCGCTGCAGGGCATCCGCCGCGAGTTCATCCGTGGTTTTGCCCTCCGCATTCGCCGCTTCATTCACCGCGCTCAGCAGATCGTCCGGGATATGCAGATTGTTCTGAGTTGCCATGGCGCCCTATGTTCCAGCGTACCGCATCCGCGCCAGGCTGGAGGCCAGTTGTCCGCGATTCCGGCCAAGCTGAAAACGTAACGTCCCGACTGGAGTGACGGGGACAGGAGTGACGGGGACAGGCTACCAAACTCCCAATTGGTTTTCGGTGATGGAACGAGGGCGCTGCGGCCTCCGCACTATCGCCTAACGGAACAGGTAGACAACCTTAACCAGCGAAGACCGGTGAATCGCTTTGCTCGGCTTCTCGGTCGTGACGAACTCATCCGCACGGGATAGGTGTGCCGCTGCCACGCCGGTGTCGCAGAATGTCCGGACCATGTGACGGTCAGAAAGTTCCAGCCCGGCGATTCGCTATTTCCCGCTCAAGCTCGCGCCGGGTCAGCGGCTTCTCGCCCGATGCGGCGATCTTCTCGCTGATGCGGCGGAGTTCCTTGCCGAGTTTCGACACCGCGGGTCTCGTTTTGTGGCCGTTCTTCCGGGCGCCGTTATCAGCAGCTCTTGCCATAACTTCATTCTAGCCCTCTTCACGAGGGGACCCGGAGACTCGTTACCCTAGCGGCCACATGGCGCCCGACGCTCGAGCGTACCGCATCCGCGCCAGACTGGAGGCCCGTTGTCCGCGATGTGACCGCGATTCCTGCGGCGGTGTGGGGCGGGCAATCCTGCCAGGCAATCCTGCCCGCAGTCGCCATTCCGGTGGAAATGTGAATCTTACTGGGTGGTTCCAACGCGGGTTGTTTTGGTGATGGGTTGAAGCTTGATGTTCAGCGGCATGCGGGAGCCGGACGGTAAGTTGAGCCAGGTTGGTTCGGCGGCGTTGGGGCCAGGGTTGTAGCGCCAGACCTCGTAACCGGGCACCGAGACTTCCAATGCGATTTCGGCGCCGGACGGGACGAGGAGATCGTACTTCGGTGTGGCGCTAAGGGATAGGGCGCTCGCACAGTTATTTCCGCGCCAGACGCGAAAGCTGACGGTTTCGATCGGGTCGCCGGTGGCGGCGTCGGTGATGGTGCCGCTGATCCTGGCGGCTTTGGGTCCGATCTGAACCAGAACGTCGCTGGCTGCGGCATCGGAGAGCTGAACAACGGGGACGGTCCCGTTGTCGTAGATGAACCAGCGCGGGTTGGCATAGCCGTCGGCTTCCTTCATGGCAAAGACCTGGTAGCGGGCGGACTTGAGGCCATTGATGACGAAACGGCCGGCGGCATCGGTTTGGACGTATCGAACCAGGCCCTGATGAAGCTCGTCAGCGAGCTGCGCCGTCACGTCAGCGCCGGCCACTGGCTGGGAGTATTCGTTGACGACGGTGCCGCGGATCACGCCGGTGGACGGGCGGGGCTGGGCACAGATGGTTGCGGCAGTAGCCACGGATGCAAGGGTTAAGAGGAAAGCGTTTCGATTCATGAAGTCATCTCCATTACGTGTCTTGGTTGTATCTCGGTGGCCGGAACGACGTGGACCCGGCTCTGAGCGACCCGCTCAGATGCGCTGGAGACCTCTGGCAAGATTGTTGCTGCGACTCAGAAATCCCCATTCGTACTAGTAATACTAGATATGGGATAAGGCGAAATCAAGATGACCGGAAGTAAAAATGTCAGTATTTGGTACCTGAAATTGGTTAATGGGGAGTTTCATGAGGTGGGATGGGGCTGGAAGGGCGGCAACGTCGCCCTACTGTTGGGCGCAACCGTAACGGTGGCGGCGATGGTAGTGACCATCAACCGGCTCTTCTGGCGCCGCATGGGCGCGACTGGCATTCACCCGCTCCAAGCGCGAAACGTGAGGTCGGTCACAAGCGCAAGAAATAAATTTTAATGCCGCGGAATGATTGAGTTGCGGGGATAATCGCGCTCCAGCCCACCCGGTTTTTGAAGAGGCGTGGGGCAAAATGGAGTCGGGAGAAGCAGGGAAACCGACCCAGATGTGGGTCGGTTCTGAAACTAACCCCTTTGTTTTCGCTTAAAATCGACCCAGATCTGGGTCGGTTTCCCGAAAGGAAGAAAATGAATCACGATTTAGCCATACCCGGCCCGGAGACCGCTGCGTCTGAACCGGACGAATTCGATCTAGGCACCTGGCTCGGCCGCCGCCAGGCCTTCGGGCTGATGGCCGGCAAGTCCGCGGCA
Source organism: Bryobacteraceae bacterium (assembly GCA_050014595.1). Classification (GTDB taxonomy): domain Bacteria; phylum Acidobacteriota; class Terriglobia; order Bryobacterales; family Bryobacteraceae; genus PALSA-129. The sequence continues at coordinate 11,978 of JBEKDA010000066.1, read as the reverse complement.
GCCGACGTCGATTGCCTGCGCCACATTCGCGAAACCAAAATGTACAAGAGCAAGTGCGGAGATTGGGGAGAGTTTTGTACCCGATATATTGGCGCCAGCAAGACCAATGTCAACCGCATGATTCAGTGCCTGGAGAAGTTCGGACCGCGATATTTCGAGGTCACCCAACTGACGCGCATTCCCCCGCAGGCCTTCGAAGCCATCGCGCCGCACCTCACCGACGAAGGGCTCACGCTCGATGGCGAGACCTTCGCCCTGCGCGCCGACAACTCCCGACAGGTGGCCGCCGCCGTCGCGGAACTGCGCAAGCGCGCGGAAGCCGGACCGGAGAAGAGTCCCAGCCAAGTCCTGGAGGAGCGCTTCGAGGATTTGATCCGCCGCGTCATCAACACCGCGACCGCGCTCGATAGCGTTGAGAAGAAGGTGATCGTCGAATTACTCTCGCGGCTCAACCAGAGCGTACAGGCGTGCGACGTTAAGCTGCTCGGTTACCACTTCGTGGGGTAGCCCGTGGAGCTTATGCCTCCCCACAGCGAGCCACGACCGCGCCGCGACCGTCAGGGAGCGGAGGGTCACTCCTGACGTACCGGCCCTCCGCTCCCTGACGGTCGCGGCTCGGTTTTCTTCAGATACTTGTCGTACCAGGCAACATACCGCTCCAGACGGTCGCGCTGGTAACTGGGGCGCTGGATGCCGTGCGTTTCGTTGGGATAGATGATCAGTTGCGTATCGATCCCCAGGCTCTTCAGCGCCTCGTACATCTGCTGTCCACCCTGCACCGGCACGTTGAAATCGCGCTCGCCGCCCAGAAACAGCGTGGGCGTTTTGATGCGGTCGGCGTGCAGGAAGGGATACGAGATTTTCACGTAGGTGTCAAAGGCTTTCCACGGCGGCCCGATCTCGTAATCGTACTGCGTGATGTACTGATCGGTTCCATAGAACGCGATAGTGAAGGCGGTGCCGGCGCCGCTGGTGGCGGCCTTGAAGCGCGTGTCGGTGGCGATCATGTAGTCGGTCAAAATTGCGCCGTAACTCCAGCCGCCCACGCCCAGGCGGTCGGCGTCGGCCACGCCCATCTGGATGACATGGTTCACGCCGGCTTCCAGATCCTCCACTTCCAGATGACCCCAATCGGCGGCGATGGCGCGCGAGAATTTCTGGCCGCGCCCGGAACTGCCGCGATAATTCACGGCCAAAATGGCATATCCGCTGGCCGCCAGGATCTGTTTTTCGGTGCTGAAAGAATGCGCGTCCTGCCCATTGGGGCCGCCGTGAATGCGCAGCAGCAGCGGCGCCTTGGCGCCTGCCGTGTAACCGATGGGCTTGGTCAGCAGGCCGTGCACTTCTGTGCCATCCTTGCTCCGGAAGCTGACCTCCTCGGTGGGCGGGATTTCCAGTTCCGCCATCAGGGCGTCGTTCTGGTGCGTGATCTGGCGAAGCACGCCGTTCTCCCACGCAAAAATCTCCGGCGGTTTGTTGTCGCCGCCGCCCAGCAGCACCGAGCAGCCCTTCGACACGCTGGGGCTCGCGACCACCGCGGGCGGCTGCATCAGCCGCTCGGCGGCGCCGCCGCTCAGGCGCACGCGCGCCGGGTATACCGAACGGTCGTCGGCCACCAGGAAACTGATGGACGCGCCGTCGGCGGTGAACCGCGGCGCGCTCACGCCGCGATCGAGATCCGCCACGGCCTTCACCAGCGTGGGAGCGCCGCTGCCATCGGCCGCCACTACGGCGAGGCGTTCCATGCCGTACGAGGCGTACTTCTTGTCCGCTTCACCCACCAGGAACGCGATCCACTTGCCGTCCGGGCTCCATTCGGGGCGCGCCCGGCCGGCCCGCATGTCGAGCGGGCTGAGTTGCTTTTCGGCCACGCCGGCGCGCGCCTCCGCCACGTAGAGCTGGCTTTCGGGATCGCGGTCCGGGTCGGCCGCATGGTTGCTCATGAAAGCGATGCGCGCTCCATCCGGCGACCAGACCGGCGACGACTCATCGTACTTCGAATTGGTGGTGAGTCGGTCCAGTTTCTTCGCGGCGATGTCGTAGAGATAGACGTAATTGTGGCGGTCGCCCGTCAGGTAGCCGGCGCCATCCTGTTTGAAGTGGTAGCGATCGATAACGATGGGCTTGGGCGCTTTACCCCGCCCGCCGCCGCCGGCGTTGGCAGCCGCGCCGCTTTCGGCCGTATCGGCCTCGGGATCGGGATCGCCGATCACCACCGCCAGCCGCTTGGAATCGGGTGACCATTCATAGCTCTGCAAGCGGCCTTTGAAGTCGGTGAGCTGTTGGGCTTCGCCGCCGGCCCGGTCGAGCAGCCACACCTGATTGCCTTTGGCCTTGCCAGGCCGCGAAGAGAGGAACGCGAGATACTGGCCGTCCGGGCTCCAGCGCGCGGTGCCCTCGTTTTCGGGACTGGACGTGAGGCGCAGGTCGCGCTTGCCGTCATAACTAACCATCCAGACGTCGGTATCGTGCTTGTCTTCCTTGGCGTCGGTGGCGCCGACGGTGTAAGCCACCCACTGCCCGTCGGGCGAGCATTGCGGATCGCGCACTTCGCGCACGCGCGCCAAGTCGTCGAGCCGGAACGGATGCCGCGCGGTCTGGGCCAATAGGGCGTTGGCAAATAGAAACACCAAGCGTGAAAACTTCATACTGCGCCAGTGTATCCAAATGCGGGGCGACAAAGAGAAAACCCTCCGCTCCCTTACGGTCGCGGCTCGGTGCAGGGCCGCGACCGTAAGGGAGCGGAGGGCAGAACAGTTCCGCTCAAGCGCCTAGAACGTGAAGCGCGCGCCGATCTGGAGCGTACGGAAACGATTGGCGCTCGCCGTGATGGTGCCGAACGCCGCGTTCGACGCGGTGGTCGAAGGCGCCGCGAAGACCGGGTGGTTGAGCGCGTTGTAGGCTTCCAGACGAAGCTGCACGGCGACGCTCTCGTGAATCACGAAACGCTTGGAGAGCGACGGATCGAACTGGTTGATGCCGTCGGCCCGCGCGTTGCTGAACATAGTGGAGAACGTGCGCAGGTGATACTGGAACGCGTCGGCGGACTTGGTGTCGAAGACCGCCGTATTGAAGGCCGGCACGCCGATCGCGCGATTATTCACATCCAGCGGGCCGCCGAAGTAGACGTAGTCGCCGGGGCTCGAAGAGCTGCCGTTGACCCACATGATGGGCGCGCCGGTCTGGAGGGTGTAGACCGAGTTCAGCAGCCAGCCGCCCAGCATGGAGTTGAGAACGCCCGATTGGAGATTGAGCGCTTTGCCCCTGCCGATGGGCAGTTCGTAGGTGGCGGCTACCACATAACGTAGCGTGTGGTCCTGCGCTGAAATGCGTTTTTCGGGAAGCGGATCGGAGGCGTTGAGCCAGGTCACGCGCTCCAGCAGCTTCGAGTAGACGTAATTGAACACGAAATTCAGACCGTGGGAAACGCGCTTTTCGAGACGCGCGTTCAAGCTCTGGAAGCCGGAGCTTCCCACGTTGAGGTTCTGTTCAAGCACGCCGCCGCCGCCGCTCCAGCCGCTGGAGCTGTCGCCCACGGGGAATTCCGGGTACTTCGCCAGAAGCTGCACCGCAGTGGTGGTGGCGGTGTTCTGGGTGGTTTGCAAGCCGGAGAACGGGTTGGTGGCGGAGGCGGTGAGGAAAGACTGGTTGGCGTCGCGCGTGCCCAGCGTGCTCAGGAACTGGCGTGGGATCCCGTTGAGCTGCGTGAAATCGATGGGCAGGTGGATCGCGTGGTTGCCGATGTAGTCGACTTCCAGCATCAGGTTGGGAGTGAGACTCTGCTGGATGCCGAAGTTCCAACGCATGGAATACGGGCTCTTCACGTCAGGATTGATGAAAGTGACGGCCTGTCCGGCAAAGGTCAGCAACCCCAGTGAATTTCCGGAGGCTTGCAGGAAGCCATTGGGGAAGGGATTGGCCAGCGAACTGGTCGCCAGAGGCGTCAGGTAATTGTTGCTGGTGGCGGTCAGAGTGGTAGTCTGGCTGAAGCCTTCCTGATTGGTGAGCGGGCTGGTGGAATACTTGCCATCCACGCCCATGGAAGCCAGCGTGACGGGCGCCACGAAGATGCCGAAGCCGGCGCGCACGACGGTTTTTCCATGGAGCCCATCGGGAGTCCATGCCAGGCCCGCGCGCGGGCTCAGCACGTGCGAATGGTTCTGGTAGACGGCCGTTTGTCCGGCGCCGGGGAAGGTCAGGCCGCCGACCACGCTGAACGCGCTGGCCGGAAGCTGGGCGATGGGGGCCTTGGCGTAGGCCGCCGTGGCCGCGGCCGAGAGCGGATTGGTCGAGCTGGTATCGAAGCCATCCACGGTGCGGCCGTACTTCTCGTTGTAGGGAAAATCGTGATCGAAGCGGAGCCCCAGGGTGACGGTGAGGTTGTGCTTGACGCGCCAGTCGTCCTGCACGAACCCGGCGCCGTAATAGGAATACCACGATGCGAAGGTGTTGAGGTCGTAGCTGCCGCTGGTGGGAAGGCCGAGCAGGAAGCTGGCAATATCCTGGCCCGTGGTGACGGTGGTGGAAGCGCTCGAGGAGGCCCGGACCCAGCTATTGGCGGAGAAAGAAATCGCGCCGGTGGAATTGCCGGCGGTGAAGGTGTTGAGGCGGTACTGGCGTAAATCCGCGCCGGCCTTGATGGTGTGGTCGCCCTTGATTTTCATCCAGGAACCGAACAACTGATAGGACTGGGAAGGCAGTTTGTTGGCGCCGGTCGCCCCCAGGGCCTGGAGGCCAGTAGCCGTGGCAAAGGAAATGACCGGCATTTGCAGATAGTTCGAGTTGGCGCCGAGGTAGCTGGGCAGGCCCACCGAGGTCGGGTTGAAGCCGATGCTCGGGATATCGTGGCCTTCGTTCATGCGAGTGAAGTTCAGGCGGACATCCAGGATGTTGGTGGGGTTGATGGTATAAACCTCATCCAGGGATATGCCCCAGTTGTTGCGATAGAGCAGCGAGCCTTCCGCGACATTGTTGAAGTAATCGTTCTTGGACTGGTAGTAATCGGTGTGCCGGACATCGGCAAACATGCGGCTCTTGTCGCTCATGTTGTAGTCGATGCGGCCCATTTCGTTGCTGTAGTCGTCGACGGTGTTGGGCGAGCTGATGTAGTTGTTGATGGTGGCCGTCGGAATGGTGGGTTCCGGATAATACTGCAGGAAGCTCTTGGCGATGGAGCTCATCTCCGCCGCGGGGACGGCGTTATTGGGAAGCGGCGTGCGATTGACGGTGGTGCCGCTGAGCGTGGCGCTGAAGGGGTCGTAAATAGTGGGCAGCCCGGCGAAGTTGCCCTGGCGCATGGCGTCGGTGGGAACGGTGCCGGTGAAGGCGTTGGGCTGGCCGTCCTTGATGCCTTCCCAGGCGAAGAACCAGAAGATCTTGTTGCGGGTATCCATCACGTGGGGGGCATAAAACGGTCCCCCGGCGGTAACGCCGTACTGATTGAAGTGGGTGACGGGGCGCGGGGAGCCGGCCTTGTTGAGGAAGAAATCATTGGCGGTGAGCGTGTTGGGCTGGTTGAACTCCCAAGCCGAACCGTGGAGGGTGTTGGTGCCGCTCTTGGTGATCTGGTTGAGCGTGCCGCCGGCGGTGTGGCCGAAGGCGGCGTCGGTATCGAAGGCTTTGACGCGGACTTCCTGCACGGCGTCCTGAGGCGGGCTGAAAGCCAGGCGGCCGTCCCAGGTGGCGTCGGGCGAACCGTTGATGAGCAGTTCACTGGTTTGGGAGTAGGCGCCGGCGATAACCCACCCGGCGGCCCCGCCACTATCAAAAGGATGGACGAGCGTGGGCTGGGCGTAGCCGATGACGCCGATAGACAGGCCCGCGGCCATCATGGGCGTGCGGCCGTTGATGGGCAGTTCTTCCACTTCCTTGGTGGTGACGGCCTGACCGACGGTGGCGTTTTCGGTGTTGATCAGAGAGGCATCGGCGGTCACTTCCACGGACTGGCTGACATCGCCGACGGCAAGCTTGACGTCGATCACCGGATGATCGCCGGCGCCGACGTGCACGCCCTTGCGCAGGGCTTCCTTAAAGCCAGGGGCCTCCACCGCGATATCGTAATCGCCCGGCAGCAGGAAGGTGGCGGCGTACTGGCCGGCGGAATCGGAGACGGTGGGGATTTTAGTGCCGGTGTGTTCTTCGGTAACCGTCACTTTGGCCGCGGGTATGGCCGCGCCGGTAGGGTCAGTTACCGACCCACTGATGGTGCCGCGAAATTCCTGAGCGAATAGGGCGGCGGGAATGAACAATGCGAGAAGCGAGACCGATCTGAATTTCATAAGCAACTCCTGAAAAGCGTTTACTGTTACAACTTCCTATTTCGACGGCATGGGCACGAACTTTCCGGTGCATGCGTTCGGAGCTCCTTTGCCTGAGACTTTTGATACGGTGACGTCTTCGCCGGCGGGAAGAAAATTCACCAGGCCGGGGCCCAAGGCGAGATCCGCAAAATGGGCGGACACTCCTATATCACCGGGCTGGTCGACAGTAACGTTGTCGAACCTCATCCCCAAGCGGTGTTTCTGATCGAAGCCGTCGAGGGTGATCTTGCCGGCGCCCTCTACGCGCACGTTGCGTAGGACGATTCCGGTGAAGGTGGGGAGTTTATCGTGGGTGGGCCCGGTGGCAGCGGAATAATTGGAATCCATGTAGATGGGGTTCTTGGTATTGCGGATGCAGACGTCTTCGTAGAGGACGTCGTGCACCAGGCCGCCGCGGGTGGAATTGGATTTGATACGGATGCCGTTATCGGCGCCGTCGATGGAAAGGTCGGTAACGAGGATCGAGCTCGCGCCGCCATCGGTCTCGCTGCCGATGGACATGCCGTGGCCGGTATAGAAATGGTTGTGCGAGACGGTCATGCGGGTGGTGGGCCCGGGGGCGCCAGCCTTGATGGCGACCTGGTCATCGCCGGTGTGGATGAAGCAGTGGGTGATGGTGACGTTGGTGGAATTCCCGGGGTCGATGCCATCGGTATTGCGGGCGGTCTTGGGGGTGTCGATGACGACGCCCCAGGCGGTGAAGCCATTGCCGCCGTTGTAGGCGACATGGAAGTTGGGGGAATTCTTCAGGGTGATGCGGTAGAGGGTGAAGTTGTCGGCGTGCGACAGGGCCAGGATGCGGGGGCAGTTTTGGTTTTCGTTCCTGACCTTGGCTTCCTGGGCGAGGTCCCACCAGGAAACCTTCTGGCCGGTGAGCGAGTGGCCGCCGCGGCCGTCGATCGAGCCATCGCCCATAACGGCGGCGCCGGAGATGTGGTCGCCGGAGATCAAAGGCTTGCAGCCGTGGCCGGTTTTATTGACGATGCCGCACGAGCCGGGCGTGATATCGTAGTCGCGCGGATTGCGGGAGCCGTAGAGGATAGTGTTGGTATCGATCAGGAGAGTGACGCCGGCGCGCAACTGGAGCGGGCCGGAGAGAAACGCGGCGGAGGCGGCATCGGCCTTCAGTTCGACGGCTTGGCCGGCGGGGCAATGGTCGAGAGCGGCCTGGATGCGGGCGGTGTCGGGTTGGGCTTCGGCCGCGGCGGAGAGTTTGACCGGCAACTGGGCGGTGAGCGTGGTGCAGGAGGGAGGGATGACGGGTTCGGTTACGGTGCGGGTGTCCTGGGCGTGCGCCGCAAGAACGCCGAAGGCGATTGAACCGCAGAGACGCAGAGACGCGGAGAAAACCGGGAAGAACTTAGATCTTGGTTTTCTCTGCGTCTCCGCGTCTCGGCGGTGAAAATGAATTGAATTCCTCATGCTCTCAGGAACAACGGCTCGATGTGGCGGGCGAAGAGGTTTTCAGTCACGTTGCGGGAGATGGATTCTTCGCAGGCGTCGAGCATTTTGGTGTAACGGTCCCCCATGTGGGCGGCCACCTTGTAGCCAACGTGCAGCAACTGCCGTACGTGCTTGTTGAAAAGAGGATTGCTTTGGTCGTGACGGAGGGCGCCGGCGTACTGCTCGGCGGTCCAGTGGGCCACGTCCCGCGGGTCGGGCAGGCAGGCGGGATTGATATCGATGACGGCGGCGTAAGGAGCGCAGAGATCGTCGCGGTGGGCGAAGGCCTCGGCGTAGATCTCCTTGGCGAGCGCAAGGCCCTCGGGGCCGGCTTCGGCGAGACCGATCAGCTCTTCGAGCCAGGTGGTGCCGGCGGTCTTCAGATGGAGGCCGGCGCCCGTGCGGCGGATGGCGCGGCGCATGGGTGCGTAGATGGAGAACTTGTCGGAGCCGGAATGCACGCTGAGTTTGAGGTTGGACGGAAGCTGGTATGCCTGAATGGCGTGGGCGATGACATCCAGATCGGCGGCGAATTCCTTTTCGAATTGCGGGACGTCGCCGACGTAATCGACGCCCTTATTAAACCGGCCGGTGAACTTGGGAGCGATGGTCTGGATGGGGATGGCTTCATCGGCGATGGCGGCGAGGATGAGGAGGAGTTCTTCGGGAGTTTGGGGAGAATCGGTTTCGTCCATGGAGACTTCGGTGACGAAACTGGCGGGGTCTTTGCGGCTCGCGATGTTGCGGTAGATGCGGCCGGCCTCCTGGACGGCAAAGAGGTACTTGGCGGCGGCGGCGCGGGCCTGGGTGGAGAATTCGGAATGGCGGCGGAGGAAAGAGTCGACGGAGGCAGGGTCGGCGGGGCGGCCGATGAAGTCGGCGACATCGAGGGTGAAGAAGTCGCAGGGGTCGAGAAAGCGGCCGACGGTATCGTTGTTAATATGATCGGCGTCGAGGTAGTAGGAGTAAGGCCACTGGAGGGCGCGGACGGCGGCATCGGCGGCGGCACGGGCGCCGCAGGGCTCTGAGCCGACTATCTTATGCTCCCGATTCGACTTATTCCAAACAGGGACGATCGTCACCCCCAGTTGGGCAGCGTGCACACAAGCAGCCAGTTGAGGCTTGGCCTGATGCGCAAAACGATCGCCGACACCAATCGAAAGTTTTTCCAGGGGTTTCGGCACAACCCGATCCTAACCTCCCTATTACCAACTCGTGACACCACTATAAGCGGGTGCACGGGGTGGGTCAACGACGAATTCCTAAAGGGATGGTTGAGAAAAACTAAAGGTTGGCGGGTTTTATCATTGAGTCTGGCTCAAGCGATCCTTTAGCGAATCGGGTTTGACATAGGATAGATAGGATAAGGATTCTAGGAACAAATGCAAACGGTAACAGTTGACCAGGCCGCCGGGTCGCGCGCACTGGCTGCCAGCCAGATTGGCGCGGCAGTGGAGCATGAACTCCATTCGGCGCAATTCATAGACATCCATACGCACCTGTACATGCCCTCGTTGGGCCCAGTGGGGCTGTGGGGCATCGACAACCTGGTGACGTACCACTACCTGGAAGCGGAACTGTTCCGCTCCTCAACGATTCAACCGGCCGCCTACTGGCAGCTTTCGCAGCGGGAAAAGGCGGACGTCATCTGGAAGGCGCTGTTCGTCGAGAACCTGCCGGTATCGGAAGCCACGCGCGGCGTGATCGCGGTGTTGCAGGCGTTCGGACTGCCGACGGACAGCGAGGACCTGCGGGAGGCGCGCGCGTTTTTCGCGGCGCAGAAACTGCCGGCGCACATCCGCAACGTCTTCAAGCTGGCGGGTATGAGCGAAGCGGTGATGACCAACGATCCGCTGGATCCGGCGGAAGCGCCCGAGTGGCTGAAAGGGGCGGAGCCGGACCCGGTGTTTCATCCGGTGCTGCGGCTGGACCGCATCCTGAACAAGTGGACGGGGCACTGGCAGATTCTCGCCGGCCAAGGCTACCGGGTGGACGCGCAAGCCACGGGGAAATCGACGGCCGAGGTGCGGCGGTTCCTGGCGGACTGGCACGCGAGAATGAGGCCGGTGTACATGGCGGTCTCGCTGCCGGACACGTTCCAGTTCCCGGAGGATTCGCTGCGCGGCCGGTTGCTGGCGGAAGCGGTATTGCCGGCGTGCCGCGAGCTCGGGGTCCCGCTCTCGCTGATGATTGGCGTGCGGTACCTGGTGAACCCGGCGCTGAAACTGGCCGGCGATGCGTTGGGCAAGGCGGATCTGCGGGCGGTGGAATACCTGGCGCGGGAATTCCCGGAGAACCGGTTCCTGATCAGCGTGCTGAGCCGCGAGAACCAGCATGAGCTGTGCGTCTACGCGCGGAAGTTCGCGAACCTGATGCCGTTCGGCTGCTGGTGGTTTCTCAACAACCCTTCGATTGTGGAAGAGATCACGCGGGAGCGGCTGGAGATGCTGGGGACGAGCTTCATCCCGCAGCATTCCGACGCGCGGATTCTGGAGCAGGTGATCTACAAGTGGCGCAACACGCGGCGGACCGTGGGGCCCATCCTGGCGAACGCCTACCGGCTGCTGGCCGAAGACGGGCGCGGGGTGACGCGGGCGGACATCCAGCGGGACGTGGCGCGGCTGTTCCGCGGAAACTTCGAGAAGTTCGCGGGGCTGAAAAAGCCATGACGCGGCGCGGGTTCTTGGGCGCCGCGGCGGCGCTGGCGGTGGGCCGCCGGTTGGGCGCCTACCAGGACCGTTCGTACCAGGCCAAAGACCCGGCCAGGGAAATGGCGGCGGTGCTCCAGCGCATCAAGGCCCCGAAGTTCTCGAAGCGGGTCTTCGACATCACGAAGTACGGCGCGAAGCAAGGCAGCTCGAACGATTCCACGCAGGCGATCCGCAAGGCGATCGAGGCCTGCGCGGCGGCCGGCGGCGGGCGCGTGGTGGTGCCGGCGGGCGAGTTTTCGACGGGGGCGGTGCACCTGAAGAGCCACGTGAATCTGCACGTGGAAGAGGGCGCGACGCTTTTCTTCAGCAACGATCCCAAACAGTATCTGCCGCTGGTATACACGCGGTTCGAAGGGACCGAGTGCATGAATTACTCGCCGCTGATTTATGCCTGGGAGCAGACCGACATCGCGGTGACGGGCGGGGGCATGCTGGACGGGCAGGCCGATAAGACGCACTGGTGGGACTGGAAGGCGAGAGATTCCAGCCGGGCGCTGGTAGCGATGGGCGAGAAAGACGTGCCGGTGGCCGAGCGGGTATTCGGCGAAGGCAAGTTCCTGCGGCCGAATTTCTTCCAGCCGTACCGATCGGCCAACATACTGATTGAAGGCGTGAGCATCCGCAATTCGCCGATGTGGGAGCTGAACCCGGTGCTGTCGAAGAACGTGACGGTGCGCGGGCTGAAGATTGCGAGCCACGGTCCGAACAACGACGGGTGCGATCCGGAGAGCTCCAGGGACGTGCTGGTGGAGCAGTGCGTATTCGACACGGGAGACGACTGCATCGCCATCAAGAGCGGGCGCAACCGCGACGGGCGGCGGATCAACGTGCCGGCGGAGAACATCGTGGTGCGGGACTGCACGATGAAGGACGGGCATGGCGGAGTTTCACTGGGGAGCGAGGGCTCGGGCGGGATCCGCAACATTTTCGTCGACCAGTGCCGGATGGACAGCCCGCATTTGAACTACGCGATGCGAATCAAGACGAACACGTTCCGCGGGGGAGTGACGGAAGACGTCTACTTCACAAACACCACGGTGGGGCAGGTCTCCGACAGCGTGCTCGAAGTGACGTACTTCTACCCGGAAGGCGACGACCGGGAAGGCCGCGGCGGGCCTTTCAAACCGGTGGTGCGCAACGTGACGCTGGAACACATCACGTCGCAGAAGAGCAGGCGCGCGGTGAATTTCCGCGGATATGACAACGCGCCCATCACGGGGATCCGGCTGGCGCATTGCAGCTTCGACAATGCCGCCGAGGAGAATGTAATCGAACACGTGGACGGGCTGCGGATCGAAGACGTAAAGCGGAACGGGCAGACGATGGGGGAAGCGGCGCGGTAAGGGGACCTCGGCTGGCTGCGAAAAAAACGCTGTGACTTGGGGTTGACAGACGAAAGCGTCTGTTTGAATGTATAAGGGCTGAAATGGCGAAGGGTTCTCCTGAAGGGTACAATGCCGAGACCGGCTCTGAACAGCCGGCTCAGAAACTTCAAACAGGAGAA
>JBEKDA010000065.1:0-27533 GCA_050014595.1 Bryobacteraceae bacterium | reverse complement strand
GCGCGGATGAGGGACATTTGGCAGGCGGCGATGCGCTCGACGGCGAAGAGTTCCTGGGAGTTGACGGGGCGGTAGAGATCAAGAGCGTCCTGGCGGAGCTGGTAGATTTCGTCGAGCTCTTCCAGGCGGACGACGGTGAAGGCGTTGCCGGCGAAGCCGTGCTTGCGGGCGTTGAGGGCGGACTTCATCTTGCCGGCGGCGGAACGGGGGCCGGTGGATTTCTGAGCGTTGATGCGGTTAGCGGCGAATTGTTTGTCGGTGGCCATGCGGGGCTGCCTTTCAATTCAGACGTAGCACGGCGAGTGGAGGGAAACGGCGAGTGGGAACGGGAAGTGGTTTGGAATCAGCGAAAGAAAGTTGAAAATTGTTGTGAACCGAATTTGCCTGGCGGATTGGAATGGGGCGGCGTGAAGGGGCAGTAGCGTCGAGATTCGTGGTTTCGTGGCCCCGCCTGTCATCTGGTCGTCGGAAGCCGGCGCCGATCTACGCGCGATCGAGCGCGAGACTCCGATGCAGATTCTCGGTTACGTGGATCGCTATCTGGCCACGCGTTGACGGCGGGCGAGGCGAAAAAGGAAAATGGGGAACAGGTAGCCTGTCACGGGTTTTATTCGGTTTTATTCGAGGTTTAAGCTCGTGGCGGCAACCGCTCTCTTACGTTCGCGGCTCCGACGGTCGCGAGCGAAGCCGCCTGGCTTGCTACCATAGAAACTCAGCACCCAAAAGCACACAGTACTATGCCCGAAAAGCCGTACGACCATAACCGGATCGAACTCAAGTGGCACGACCGCTGGCGGAACGCCGATTTCTACAAGGCCGAGGAGAAATCCTCGAAGCCCAAATTTTACGTGCTGGAAATGCTGCCCTACCCGAGCGGCACGCTGCACATCGGGCACATTCGCAACTATTCGATCGGCGACGCGCTGGCGCGCTACAAGTGGATGCGCGGCTTCAACGTGCTCCACCCCATGGGTTGGGATGCCTTCGGCCTACCCGCCGAAAACGCCGCCATCGCCAACCATTGCCCGCCCCGCGAGTGGACCCTGCAGAACATCGCTGCCATGAAGAAGACCCACCGCCGCTTCGCCTTCAGCTACGATTGGGACCGCGAGATTTCCACCTGCGAGCCCGAATACTACCGCTGGAACCAGTGGTTCTTCCTCAAGATGCTGGAACGCGGCCTGGCATACCGCAAGAAGGCCCTGGTCAACTGGTGTCCCGAATGCGCCACCGTGCTGGCCAACGAACAGGTGGTGGAAGGCTGCTGCTGGCGCCACGAGACTACCCCCGTGGAACAACGCGCCCTGGAACAGTGGTTCCTCAAGATCACCGATTACGCCGACCAACTCCTCGACGACATGGCCTCGCTCGAAGACGGTTGGCCCGAGCGCGTGCTCACCATGCAGCGCAACTGGATCGGCCGCTCGGAAGGCGCCGAGATCGATTTCCACCTCGCCCGCTCCGGCCAGCCTATCCGCGTCTTCACCACCCGCGTCGACACTATCTATGGCGCCACCTGCGTGATCCTTGCGCCTGAGCATCCCCTCAACGAAATTCTTCTCGACGAAGCCGCCAAGGCCCGCGCCAAAGCCATGGTGGACGCACGCGCCAACCGCGACCCCGGCGATATCGAAAAGGAGGGTTTCTTCACCGGTCACTTCGCCGTCAATCCATACAGCGGCGAGCAGGTTCCCATCTGGGTGGCCAACTTCGTTCTCATGGGGTACGGCACCGGCGCCATTATGGCCGTCCCCGCCCACGACGAGCGCGATTTCGAATTCTGCCGCAAATACTCCATCGCCGTGCGCCCCGTGATCCGCCCGGCCGATGGGGCGCTGGGAGTTGAAGAAGGCACCGCTCTCTCACGTTCGCGGCTCGGAGTCGAGCCCGGAGTTGAAGAAGGCACCGCTCTCTCACGTTCGCGGCTCGGAGTCGAGCCCGGCTTGAAAGAGGCGTTCCTCGATTACGGCATCCTCGAAAACAGCGGTCCATGGTCCGGCCTGGAGAGCGCCGACGCCCGCCGGCGCATGGCCGCTTACGCCGCCGAGCGCGGTTTCGGCAAGGCCGCCATCACCTTCCGCATCAAGGACTGGGGCATCTCCCGCCAGCGCTACTGGGGAACGCCCATCCCGGTCGTCCACTGCCCGGCGTGCGGCGTGGCGCCGGTGCCCGAAGATCAGCTCCCGGTGGTCTTACCGGATCGCGCCGCGCTTACCGGCACCGGCCGCTCGCCCCTCGAAAACCTGCCCGATTTCGTCAACGTCGCCTGCCCGCGCTGCGGCGCCGCGGCTCGCCGCGAAACCGATACCATGGACACCTTCATCGACAGCTCCTGGTATTTCTATCGCTACTGCGACCCCCGCAACGACCAGATGCCCTTCGACCCTGCCAAGATCGCCTATTGGTTCGAAATCGATCAGTACATCGGCGGCGTCGAGCACGCCATCCTGCATCTCATCTATTCGCGCTTCTTCACGAAAATGATGCGCGACATCGGCCTCATCCAAAACAACGAGCCGGCGCGCCGCCTCTTCACCCAGGGCATGGTCATCGCCGAAGGCGCCAAGATGTCGAAGTCCAAAGGCAACGTGGTGGGCGCCGACATGCTCGCCGATAAGCTCGGCGCCGATACCACCCGTATGTTCGTCCTCTTTGCCGCGCCGCCGGAAAAGGAAGTCGATTGGCGCACGGAGGGCGCCGAGGGCATCCACCGCTTCCTCGGCCGCGTCTACCGCTTCACCACGCGGAACGATCACCGGGAAGCGCCGGCTGAAAGCCGGCGGCAGCCAGGATTGGCTGCCCCACAAGGCACCGATCGCAAGGCGCTGCGCAAACTTCACCAGACCATTCGCAAGATCACCGAGGATTTCGAAACCCGCTGGCACTTCAATACCTGCATCGCCTCCATCATGGAGCTCGTCAACCTGCTCTATGCCGAAGAGGCCGGCATCTCCGCCGCCGCCATGCCTGAAATCCTCGAAAAAATGGCCCTCATGATGGCCCCGTTCGCTCCCTACCTGGCGCAGGAAATGTGGGAGGAGTTGGGCCATGAAGGCCCCATCTTCCGCCACGCCTGGCCGGCCTTCGATCCCGAACTCGCTAAAGAAGAGGAAGCCGAAGTGGTGGTTCAGGTCAACGGCAAATTGCGCAGCCGCATCAACGTGCCATTCGGCACGCCCCAGGATGAACTCGGCGCGCGCGCCACGGCCGACGGGAAAATCAAGCCCTGCCTGGTTGGCAAGCAGATCGTCAAGATCGTGGTGGTGCCCGACAAGCTGGTCAACATCGTCGTGAGATGACGGCGGCGCGGACCGGCTTTTTGCAGGTGGCAAGCGCTTGATTCGTCGAGCGAACGGCGGGTCCAGGGGGACCCGCGCAGACCAGGGGGTCTGCCCCACTAATTCTGGATCGGTATCGAAATCCCCGTTTGGCTGGTTAACCCGCCGATGGTCGCGACGATCGACTGGTCGCCATTGGGAAGCGCCGGAATCACCACATTGAACTGGTATTCACCGACGGCCACCAGGCCTGCATAGGTAACCGTGGCAAGGACGCCTCCGATGCGGATCTGGAGTTGGGCAGGATTCGTCAGGGGCGGCGCGCCTGAGACGGTTTGACCTGCCGGAGCTGCCGGGTTAGTGGGACCGAAACCTGTTCCGTAGATCTCCACAGTTTCACCCGGCGTGGCGGGGCGTGTGGTTACGCCTGCGCCGTAGAAGCCGGCTGGCACCACGATGGCACCGTCGAGGTGGACGGCCGCCGCGTACACCGGCGGGCCCGTTGGGTTGGCCGGCGCCGTCAATGGGAAAAACGCGGGCGCGTAGGTTTGCAGCGTGGCCGTACCGCTGGCCGTGACGGACCCATTCTTGACCACCACGGACACCGTTCCGAGGGAGGAATCCGTGGGCGCCTGGACGTTGAGTTGCGTCGGGCTGATGTAGTAAACGGCCGCTGACTTGCCGTCGATGGTCACGCTCACGCCGTCCAGCGAAAGCGGCAGGCCGTTGCCCAGGCCCACAAAATCCGAAGCTTGCCAGATGCGCGTGTCAGGCGCCAGACCGGTTCCGATGATCGAAACCCACGAGCCGCTCTCGATGCCAGGGGCGTAGCTGGCGGCGTTCTCAACCTTGGTGATGGTGATCGGCCCCGCCGCCACGACGGTGAACGAGAAGGCCCTCGATTCAATCCCTCCAGGGATGGTGACGGTCAAGTTGTAGTTACCCGTCGCGGCGAACGTGACGGTCATCTGGAACGAACTGGCGGTCACCGATTGGATTTGAGATCCGCCGATAATCGCAGGAATGTCGGAGCCCGTGACATACACGGAGACTGTCAGTGGGCTCTGGAAGCCCGAACCGTTGACCGTAACAACCTGGTTTGTGCCCACCGCTGGTGACGCCGGCGAAAGGGAAGTGACCTCCAGAGGCGGAGCCGCCACGACCAGCGCCACGGTCTGGCTTTTCACGCCACCCACCGTCACCACCACGGGATAGGTCCCCGGGGCCAGCCCGGCCGGCACCGTAAACAGAACCTCGTCGCTTCCCGGAGTGCTTTGCGCCAGAGAATTGCCTGGCACCAGGCCCGCCACCTGCACGGTGGCCGCCGCGGTTCCCACCGTCATCGTCACCGCCGCCAGGCACGCCGCCACTGCATTGGGACCTTGCGCGCCGGCCGCCACCACCGGACTGGTTGCGCCGAATCCGGTGCCGTACATCACCACCGTATCGCCCGCCTGCACCGGCTGCGAAGATTCCCCGAACAAAGAGGATTGCGAGAGGTCGTAATAGTAGGCCGTGCCGCTGCCCGTTCCGTCCCTGGAGTAAAGCCCCGGCGCGGTCGCCGCTACTGGCACCGTCACAATCGCCGACGACAGCGTCGTCCCGTTCGTCGTGTGTGTCACCTGGATGGTCGCGCTGCCGCTCACGCTGAACGGCACCTGGAACGAAAGCTGGCTCGCCGATTCGTACGCCAGTGGCGCCGGCTGGTTGTTGACCAGCACCTGCACGCCGTTGCAAGTGGTCGGCAACGGCAGGGTGCTCGCGCAACTAAAGAGGTTCACGCTCCCCAAATTCGAACCCGTAATCGCCGCCAGCATACCCGGCGCGATCGTCCCGCCGGCCAGAGAGGCCGCATTCAACACCCCAGCGCTCGTAAAGGCCGGCGTCTGCGCGTGGGCCGTCAGGGCGCACGCACACAGCAGGACAGTAAGACTGGTCAGAGTATTTCGCACGCTTCGCTCCATTTGGATATATCTATCGTAATTCGTTTCTTCGCGCCGCGAAACTCAACATCGCTGCAGCGCCACGACTGCTTCCATATGATAGGTCTGCGGAAACAGGTCGATCATCGTCATTCGCTCCACGGCATATCCCGCGGCCACCATTCCGCCCAAGTCCCGCGCCAGCGTCGCCGGGTCGCACGCCACTATCGCCACCCGCCGCGGACCGAGTTCGCCCAACCGGCGCACCACGGCCTTACCCAGGCCCGCGCGGGGCGGGTCCAGCAGCACAAAATCGGCGGACCGTTCCGTCTCCTGCAAGAACGCTTCCACAGTGCGCTGCTCCACATGTGTGTTGCCCAGCCCGGCGCGTTCCGCGTTGTATTGCAGGTCCCGCGCCGCGCCGGAACCCGATTCCACCGCCGTCACCCGTTGGAATTTCCGCGCCAGGGCCGGGGCGAAAAGTCCCACCCCTGCATACAAATCGAACGCGGTTTCGCCTTCCGCGCCTTCCACCGCCGCTTCCACCAGCCGATCCGCCAGGAAGCGGTTTACCTGGAAAAACGAATTGCGGCTCACGCGAAACCGCCCTTCGTAGTCCAGCGCGCCCTCCACCAGCCCCGCCATCCGCTCCCCGCACCAGTCGAAAAACCGCTTCGCTACCGGCCGGTCCGTCTCCAGCACATTCAGTTGCACCTGCCGCTCATCCGTAAACAGTTCGAGCGTCCGCACCATCCGCGGCCATCGCGGGTCCCGCAGCATCCCGTTCAGCGTTTCAATCGATTGGTTGATTTTAGGCGACGCGATGGGGCACGCGGCCACCTCGCACAGCCGGTGCGAGCGCGCCTGCCGGTACCCCAGTTTCCCGCCCTCCACGTGCAATTGCACGCGGTTCCGATATCCCCACGGCTCGCCCGCAATGGTTGCGATCTCCGCCGGCGGCTCCATCTTTCCTACGCGCCGCAACTCCTCCGCCAGGATCGCCGCCTTGGCCGCCACCTGCCGCCCATACTCCGCGTGCTGGTAGTGGCACCCGCCGCAACGCCCGAATACCGGGCACGGCGGGTCCACCCGCCCCATCGCGCGCTCCATCACCTCCAGCGTGCGGGCCCGCACCAGTCCCGGCTTCTCGCGCTCCACCTCCGCCCGGATGCGCTCGCCCGGCAGCACGTATGGCGCCAGCACCACCCGCCCATCGAGGCGCGCCAGACCATCGCCGCCGTACACCAGCTTTTCCACCGTCACTTCAAAATTGCTTACGATAGGATTTACCCCCGTTCCACTTACCATGAAAACACGAGTCTTCTCCGGCATGCAGCCGTCCGGCAATCTCCACATCGGGAATTACCTGGGCGCGCTCAAGAATTGGGTACGCATCCAGCACGAGTACGAGTGCATCTTCTGCATCGTCGACCTGCACGCCGTCACCATGTTCCAGGAACCCGCGCAGCTTCGCGCCAAGATTGGGGAGGTCGCCGCCATCTATCTGGCCGCCGGTATCGACCCCCAGGCCTGCTCCATCATGGTACAGTCCGCCATCCCAGCCCACACCGCGCTCGCCTGGATGCTCACCTGTGTCACCGCGGTCGGCTGGCTGGAGCGCATGACCCAATACAAGGTTAAGTCCGCCAAACAGGAATCCGTCAGCGACGGCATACTCCAATACCCGGTCCTCATGGCCGCCGACATCCTGCTGTACCAGGCCGGTATTGTCCCGGTCGGCGAAGACCAGGCCCAGCACCTCGAGCTCACCCGCGACATCGCCCAGCGCTTCAACTCCCTGTACGGCGACACCTTCGTCGTCCCCGGCACCAGCCTTCCCGCCGTCGGCGCGCGTGTCATGGGCCTGGACGACCCCACCCAGAAAATGAGCAAGTCCGAGACCGGCGCCAATCACGCCGTCGCGCTGCTCGATCCCCCCGACAAGATCCGCAAGATCATCATGCGGGCCACCACCGATTCCAACCCCGCCGTCGATTTCGAAACGGCCGGCCCCGGCGTTCTCAACCTCATCGCCATCTACCAGGCCTTCTCCGGCGTATCCGACGACGAAATCAAATCCCAATTCACCGGCCTGCGCTACGGCGAATTGAAAAAGCAGGTCGCCGACATGGTCATCGCGCACCTGGAGCCCTTCCAGCAGCGCTACCAGCAGATCGTCTCCGAGCCTTCCTATCTCGCCGGCATCCTGCGCGCCGGAGCCGAACGCGTCGCTCCCATCGCCAACTCGACCGTCGAGATCGTCAAACAGCGCATGGGCCTCTACACTTGATTACCGGCTAAGCATACCGTTTCATAAAGGACTCTGGTATTCCGCGAAGATCGCTCCCTCACGGTCGTGCGATAAGTCGCGGCTCCGAGTCGTGTTCGAGTCTCACGAAATTTGATTGCGTGCCGGCAACCGCTCTCTTACGTTCGCGGCTCCGATGAGCCCGCTCCGCGATTCAGAAAAGGCGTAGCAACTGCTCCACGCCGGCCGCACCGGCGCGTAAATCCACCCGCACCGTTCGCTCCTCACGGCTCACCTGGATGGCCCGCAACTCCGCCGCAATCCCCGGCTGCCGCGCTTCCGCCGCGGCCGCTATCGAGGCCATCGCGCGCAGTTCCTCTTCCAAGCGCCGCGCCCCCTCCGCCGTGCCGCACACCCCGGTGGCTTCCGCCTCGATGCCATCCGTGACGTGCACGCCGAGGGTTGCGTACTCGGTCGAGTGCAGCAGCCGGTTCAAGTTTTGCGCGTTTCCGCTCACCGGCAGCGTAGCGTTCCCCATCGCCACAATCCAAATCTCGCGGCCGGCCGCCAGCCTCTCCGCCAGCCCCACCAGTGGCGTACCCGCCACGCCACGCCGGTGCTGTGCCGTTGCCGCGCGGACCGCATCCGCCGGCCCGGCCACCGCCAGGTCTCGCGCCAGCAGTGTGGCTCCCGGCGGCGCCTGGCCAAACGGGCCGCGGCCGATCGCAAGGTAGTCCCTGCCATTGAAGGCGAGCAACAGGTACGTCGCCGGGCGGAGCGGTTCCAGTATCGCCCTGACCGCGGCCGGCAGTTTCCGATAGACCGGCGAAGCGCGCAGCCGTTCGCAATCTACACCGCCGAGAATCACGGTATCCGCCGGCACCGAGGACGCCAGAGCGCGATCGACGGCCGCCGGTGGCGCGCTATGACAGCCGGCAGCGATGGCGGCCAACGCGAAAACAGCCGCGAGTTGGGCGTAGCGGATCACGCGAGGGTTCATCCTGGCTCCTGCCATGTGAAGACTCCACCGCCGTTGCACTTCCGGCTTCCGACTCCTGACTTCTGACTTCCAAATCCCGCAGGGGTTTCAAGGGCGAAGCCCTTGGTCAGTTCTTCCCCGGGTGCGGCGGCGGCGCCGTGGAACTGGGAGCCGGCTTGCCATCCACGGTGTTGGTTTCCATCAGCTCGATTCGCGTCCCGTCGGGGTCGTACAAGTTGATCTGGCGTTTCCGGTTGACTCCGGTCTGAATGGCGATGGCCCGGTCGTAGCCGGTTTTCGCCGCCCGCTGCTTCAACTCTGCCAGAGCCTGATCGGCGTCCGGTATGGTCAGGGACGCATGGTGCGCCGTGCCACGGCCATCGGGCGCGGGAAGCTGGCTATACAGCATGAACTCGAGATAGTCCTCGCCGTCCGGCACTCTCATGTTGACCCAGTTCAGCTCACTCGGGGTACGGCTGCCGCGCCAGAACTCCCGGAAGCCCAGGATGTCGCCGTAAAACTTCATGGATTGATCCAGGTCGCCCACCAACACTCCCACGTGCATGATGTGCTCCGAGATGCGCGTGGACGGCACAAACTTGCCCGCTTCGCGCGCCGTCCAACTGTCCGGCTGGTATTCGACCATCTCGACGATGTGCCCGTCCGGATCCAAGATATTGAAATTCTTGTTGCCCGTCTGCCCCTTGCTCACGCTCCCCTGATCCGACATCACCGCCACGCCCTGGGACTTCAAATACGCGTACATCTGGCCGGCATTATCGGTGTAGAAGGAAATGTGGTTGAGTTGTCCTTCCCCGCGGCCGGCTTCGTGGAAGATTTCAAAATACTGGCGATCGTTCACCTTCACGAACGCGATCCGCACGCCGGGCGCGGTCTTGCCGGGCAGGGTGAACGGTTCGCCGAATCCCAGGAAGTTCTCGTAAAACCGGCGCGCCTTGTCCAGGTCCTTCACGTACACGGCCATGTGCGCCACGCCCAAAACCTTGGGCCGTTTGATCGCTTGCTGCGCCAGAAGCGGCGCCACCATCAGGATTCCCGCCAACAGTTTCGTCGAGTTCATCTTGTTTCGCTCACCGTAATCCTAAGGCCTCCGGCAAGCAACGCACGATCCTACAGGGTCTTGCTGTCGACGGTTTTCAACTGCGTGTCCGGCACATCGCTGCACATGTGGACCGCAAAATCGGATACCTTGTGGAGCGCGAACGCCGGCGCACCGGCGGCGTGCGGCACTTTGATCCGGAAGAAGTCGGCGTCCTGGACGTCTTCCAATACGAAAGCCGGCCGCAGGTCTTCTTTATCGGTTCGGATCTCAATGTTATCGAACTGAATGCCCTTAACGTGCCGCACGTAAAACCCGTGCGACGGCATGCTGTGCTGGTTGGCAGGAGCGCCCTGACCACCTCTTCCCTGGCCGGGCGCTGCGGCCACGGCTCCCGGTTGTCCCGGCGCGGGTGCGCCTCTGCCGCCGGGTGTTGCAGGCGCTCCGGGGCCTCTTCCCGCAGCCCCGCGGCCTGCTCCCTCGGGAAGCCAGCGTCCGTCCGGAGTGCGGCTGTTGGCCCGGTAATTGCCGAGAAACATGCCGGGTTCGGGATACATGTCCTCGTATTCCGGCGGTTGAAAGGCGGCATCTTCCCTGGCTCCGCCACCCTGGTGCAGAATCTGAATATTACTGATCTTCACGTCTTCCACCAGGTGGCCCGGAATCCCGCTGATGATAGAGCCCAGCCGGGAGACGGAATTCGAACACACCAGGTTGCTGATGATGACCCGTTTCAGCGTTCCCACCGGCGTGTTGTCGGGGCCGCGCATGCGGTCGCCCAACCGCATGAAGATGGGTGCGCTGATGATGTCGCGCATCGAAATGTTGGTAATGGTCACGTCTTCGAGGATGGCCCCGTCCACCGACTCCAGGGCCAGTCCCTGGCAGCCTTCGAAGACGCAATTGGAGATCGTGATGTTGCGGAACCCGCCGTTCGATTCGGTGCCGAACTTGATGCGCCCGGTGTGCGGGATCCGCTGCTCCGGCCCGAACTTTTTGTAGGTGCCGTCCAGCATGGTCCCTTCTTCCCAGCATCCGCTGACGTAGCAGTTGGTGATGGTGACGTACTCGGTCTGCTTGGCGCGGCCCAGCGCGTAATCGGCCTTCAGGCAAATGCCGTCGTCCCATGGCGAGTTCACGTAGCAATTCGAAATGCGAACGTTGCGGCAGGCATCCACGTCCATGCCGTCGCGGTTGGTATCGATCTTCAGGTTATCGATCGTCAGATTGTCTATTCCCGTCGCCAGAATGCCGAAGTGGCCGCCGTGGAGAATCGAAAAATCGCGCAGCAGCACGTTGTGACAGTTCTTCAGGCTGATGGATTTGTTGCCCACCCCGGGAACGTGGGCATCCGGGCCGTTTTGGCCGGTGCCGCGGCTTAAACCTTTGCCCCAGATGCGGCCCGTTCCGACGATGGCGATGTTTTCGATCTCTTCGCCCCAGAGCAGGCTGTTGCGGAAATGGCTGTGGCCGAAATCCTGGTACATGTCCCACTGATTGGGCTCGGGGAGGTCGAATCCGGAGGCGCCTTCGGCCGGCGGGTCGGCCGCGACGATGGTCGCGCCTGCGTCCAGGTGCAGCGCAACGTTGCTCTTCAGATGGATGGAATAGGAAAGATAATTGCCTGCGGGGAAGAACACGGTCCCGCCGCCAGCGGCCGCGGCTGCATCGATGGTCTTGTTGATGGCGGCGGTGTCGAGAGTCTTTCCGTCGCCTGTTGCGCCAAACGTCCTGACGTCAAAGCTTGCGGCGGCCGGCGAACTTGCGGCGGGGTGCGCCGGGCCTTGGTCCGCCTTAACGGTGAGGGCGGCGCCGGTAATGCCCGCGCCGGCCAGCCGCAAAAAGTCCCTGCGTAGATTGGTTTCAGTCGACATAAGCTTTCCTTTAGAGAAAGATGAGCACAACGGTTCCAGAAATAACGTATCACGCGTTACCACCACCCGGCGGAAGGCGGCGATCCTCAGCGCGCCCCGCGAGTTGTGGCTGGCCGGGGTCGCGGCGTTTCCATTTGTATGCCGCCAACGAGTTCTTCCAGAAGTATTTTTCCGCGGCCGCCTGACCCTTGGCGAAAAAATAGTCGCGGACGATCTGGACGATGACCGGCAGATGATCCACCGCCGGCCCATTCGGCCAGTCGCTTCCGAAGATCAGTTTATCCTCGCCGAACATCTCAAAGAGCTGATCGAGAAGAGGCCTATAGACGGCCGGATCGGTTGCAGGCTTGCCGTCCGCCATGCGCATGAGTTCGGAAACCTTGATGTAAACCGAGGGCCGCTTCGCCAATTCGCGCAGGTTCCCTTCCGCGGCCGTCTTCGCATTGGCATCCAGCCGCCCCATCATGGAGGGCAGGTGATCGACAATCATCCGCAGCCCCGGCACTTGATCGCTGACCCGGATCACCGCCTCGATCAGATCCGGCCGGGGGTTGGCCGTGTCCAGAGCCAGGCCGGCCTGCTCGATCAGCTTGAGTCCTTCGATGAACGATGGGTTGGCAACCTGATTCGCCAAGTTGTAGCCCCAGAGATTGCCATACCGGATGCCGAGAAAAAGGCTGTTCTTGCGATAGCGGTCGAGGTATTCCTTAAACTCGGGTTTGTCGGGCTGAAGATTGCCGATGGCGCCGACCATCATCCGGTCGTTCTCCTCCACTTCGAGCACCCAAAGGTTGTCTTCGATCCACGGGCTGGCTTCTACCTCAATGGCTCCCACAATTCCCAGCGGCGATGCCAGCTTGCGATAGCGCGCGGGCAATGCGGGCTCCGTGTTGTTCCCGCCGCCCGAATAAGGAGCGCCTTGCGGCCGTGTTTGATCGAACAGATGGATGTGGCAGTCGATAATGGGAATCGGCGCCGTTTGAGCTTCGACGGGTGCTGCCGCGCCCGCCAGGGCCGCGCCCACAGTGGAACTCAGGAACGCCCTTCGATGAAGTTCGCTCATGCTGGTTAACTGTAGCACCCGAGCGAGATACTCGAAAGCCTTATACCGCGCCGGGCGCCACGATGGCAGGAAAACCCACTCTCCAACTAGGCTAGTGGGACCGGATCTGTAAACGCTGCGGCGTCAGGGCGGGATTAAACTGATATTGGAATCCCATTTCCCACCAGGAAACGCGATGATCCGGCCTGTGCTCTTCGTCATCGGTTCCACTGCCATCGTCGGGCTGTCATGGCGGTCTCTAGGGGACCTGTACGCACACGGCTTCTATCGTTTCTTCGCGTTCGAGTTCCTGTTGGCGCTTATTGTGCTGAACTCGCCCCAGTGGTTTCGGGACTCACTTTCGCTGCGTCAGGCCGCGTCCTATTCACTCGGGGTTATTTCGATAGGATTAGCGGTTGAAGGATTCCGATTGCTTCTCGTCATTGGCAAGCCGTCCGTGACAGCCGCCCCGAAAACCAATCTACGTTTTGAGAACACCACTGCGCTCGTCTCGGTCGGCGCCTACCGCTTCATTCGCCATCCGCTGTACGCGTCATTGTTGGCCCTTGTGTGGTGCGCGTATCTGAAGAATCCGCTCCAGATTACCGGCATCCTGCTGACGATCGGTGCGACTGGCTTTCTCATCGCCACTTCAGTCGCCGAGGAACGGGAGAACCTTGCTCGTTTTGGTCCCGCGTACGAGGATTACATGAAGCGTACGCGACGCTTCGTACCGTTTCTGTTTTGACTTGGGATTCGCTTGGCAGCAGACCTGGCACGCAAGATCGACTGCCACGCACTGGTAGTCGCGCAGCGTTTAGGAATAGGTTTCGGACGGCACGTCTCTCCACTGGGCGGAACAGGCTTACGGAAAGTGGTTAGCCCGCGGCCCACAAGTCCAACTTTGCTGCTGTGAGCCGCGCCCTTGGAGAACCCCCGGCCTTGATCCCGGCCGGCAGCAATACGGCCGCCACCCAACGAGCCAAGTGAGCAGCATTGCATTTAATGCGCAGCACCGGCGCTACCGTGTATCCTTGTGGCTTGGCGAGGCTCCAAGGGATTTTCGTTCCACTACTGGTGCCCCTCGAGGAACGGGGCCAGATCAACGAGCCGGAACTGCGCCGTTTCGTTTCCTGGCTGATTGAGCGCGGTGTTCACGGGCTTTACCCGAATGGTTCCACGGGAGAGTTCACCCGCTTCACGCCGGAGGAGCGGCGGCGGATCGTGGAAGTGGTGGCGGATGAGGCGGGCGGGCGCGTTCCCATCCTGGCCGGCGCCGCCGAGGCCAACGTCAAAGAGACGCTTTCCGCTTGCGAGGCATATGCCGGACTGGGCGCCCGGGCGGTTGCCATCGTGGCGCCGTTCTACTACAAGCTGACTCCCGAATCGGTGTACGCCTACTTCGCGGAGATCGCGCGGCACTCGCCCATCGACCTGACGCTTTACAACATCCCGATGTTCGCCAGCCCCATCGACGTCCCCACCATCCGCCGGCTGGCGGCCGAATTTCCCCGCGTCATCGGCATCAAGGATTCCTCGGGCGACCTGGCCTTCATGATGCGGATGATGGCCGCGGTGCGGCCGCTGCGTCCCGATTTTTCGTTTCTCACGGGGTGGGAAGCCGTGCTGGTCCCGATGCTGATGATCGGGTGCGACGGGGGCACGCACGCCTCCAGTAACGCGGTGCCGGAAGTGACCCGCCGGATGTACGACCTCACGCTCGCCGGAAATTACAGCGAGGCGATGAAGTGGCAATACCGCGTCCTAGAGCTGTTCGACGCCATGCTCTACCCGTTCGAGTTTCCCGACGGGTTCCGCGCCGCGGCCGAGCTGCGCGGCTTTCGTTTCGGCCGCGGACGGCAGCCCCAAACCAGCGCCCAACGCTCCGACCGCACCGCCCTGACTTCCGTTCTACATTGCATTCTGGCCGATTTCGAGCTGGTGGACCGCCCCGCGTCCGGCTGCGCGCCGCGCATCCAGCAGATTGGCGCCGACAAGGTGGAGCAGGTGGTGTTCGAGGTCATGCGCGAGCTTGAGAAGCGGGGTGTCTTGTGATCGAAGCCCTCGCCTTCATCGAGATCGACGGCTGGTCGCCCGCCATGGTCGTGCTCGACGCCATGGAAAAACGCGCCGGCGTGCGGGTGCTGGAAACCGAACTCAACGACAGTCCGGGCGTCTGCATGAAGCTGTACGGTCGGCTCGGCGACATCGAATCCGCCGCGCGCGCCGCCGAAGAAACGGCCAGCGCCATGCAGACACCGGCTGTGGTGCACATCATCCCCGGCCCATCGGAGCTTTCGCCCGCCGCCTACCAGGCCGGGCCGGATTTCAGTCCCCTCATCGAGCAGTCAACCGTCCAGATACCAGAGAACGATATGAGCGATCAATCCAGTTTTGCCGTGGGTCTCATCGAAACGCAGGGTTTCACCGCGGTCTTCGAGGCCATCGACACCGCGTTGAAAACCGCCGCGGTCGAGGTGCTGGCCCGGGAGAAGCTGGTGAGAGAGGAGAACGAACGATGTCCGATCGAAAGCAATCCCGGCGGGAGTTTTTCGGAGCTTCCGCGGGCGTGACCGCGGCCGTGGCCTCGGTGCTCGCCGACCCGCCGCAGGCCGCCACGCAGTCGGCCGGAGTCAAGCGGGCAGATCTTCCCGACCTGACCATCAAGGAAGTAAAAGTCTATGTCGCGGACCTTTCCAACTTTCGCCGCCTGAATGGCAGCGAGACCGGCGAAATCGTTTCGGTGGTCACCAATAGCGGCCATGAGGGCAACTACACCATCGGGAACCGCGGGCTCACGCCGAACTGGCTGGAATGGGCCAAACCTGCCTTGCTGGGTAAGAACATCATCGATCTGCTGCCCGGCATCACGGCCACTACCGGCACAAAGGAAACGTTCGGGTTCAGCGGGGGCCGCTCCGGAGGCTCCGGCGGTGGGCGCGGCGCGGCTGGCGGAGCCGGCGCAGCGGGCGGAAATGGCGGACGCGGTGCGCCGGGCGGCGCGGCTGGAGCCGGCGGCATGGGCGCCGCCAACCGCGCTGGCGGCACATGGCCCAACTACTACACCGCCGCGGCCGAAATCTGCATGTGGGATATCCTCGGCAAGGCCGTCGACCGCCCCATCTACAAACTCCTGGGCGGGGCGAAAGACCGCGTGATGGCCTATGCCAGCTCCCAGCACCTGCCCAACGTCGAGGACTACATCGCCGACGTGCTCAGCGCCAAAGAGCAGGGCTATAAAGGATACAAGATCCACCCCGGGGGCGGGCAGCGGAAAACCGGACCGGCGATTCCCGCGTATTTCGGCCACATCGAGGAGATCAAGACCATCCGCAAAGCCGTGGGTGACGATTTCGTTCTGGCGCACGATCCGGTGCAGCGCTACAACCTCTACGAGGCCCTCAAAGTGGGCCGCGTGCTCGACGACCTGAATTACGCGTGGTTCGAGGACCCCATCCCCACCACCGATCTGGAGGGCCTGGTGGAGCTGAACCGCGCTCTCGATCTTCCGCTGCACATCGGCGAGTTCCTGTTCTCGATCTCCGATTTCGCCGAATACATCCGCCGCGGCGCGCTGGACGTAGCGCGGCTGATCGCCGACAACGTGGGCGGCATCAGCGGGTCCATGCGGGTGGGCGCGCTGGCCGATGCCTTCAACCTGGAATGCACGCCGCATAACTGGGGCAATCCCACCGATCTGGCGGTGCATTTCCACCTCGAGCTGGCCATGCCCAACGCGTACTGGTTCGAGATGCCGCATCCCGCCAGCGCGGTAGACCGGCCCTATCAGGCTAAGTTCCGCATCGACAAGGATGGCTACGTGCTCGCTCCGACGGAGCCGGGACTCGGGTATCCGATCGATCATGACGCCCTCGACAAGATCATGAAGAGGATCGACCGTTAAGGATAAGAAGGAGAGGAATCGATGAAGAATCTTTCGCAAGCTCCCGGCAGGCGGGAATTCCTGCAGACACTGGGCGGCGGCGCGCTCAGTTTGGCCCTGGCCGGCAGGGCCTACTCCGCCGGGACGAAACCCATGCGCGGCGTTTTTCCCATCGGCCAGACGCCCGTCACGGAATCCGACAAGCTCGATCTGGAATGCCTCCAGAACGAAGTCAAATTCTGCAACCGTTACAAGGTCCACGGCTTCGCCTGGCCGCAGATCGCCAGCGGCTGGACCACCCTGTCGGAAAAGGAGAGGATGGATGGCGCCGAAGCCCTCCTCGCCGCCGGCAAGGGCGGCAAGACGGCGCTGGTGATCGGCGTGCAGGACAAGGAAGGTAACATCGATAAAGCCATCGCCTACGCCAAACACGCGGCCAAGAACGGCGCCGACGCGATTGTCTCGCTGCCTCCCGAGAAGGCCGATGACAAGGCCATAATCGAATACTACAAGACCATCGGCCAGGCCACGGACTTGCCGTTGATTGTGCAGAGCCAGGGCGATATGAGCGTAGACCTGATCGTCGAGATGGCCAGGCAGATCCCCGCCATGAAGTGCGTCAAGGACGAGGCCGGCAACCCCCTGGCCCGCGTGACACAGATCCGCGAGCGCACCACTGACAAGCTGGCGGTGTTTTCCGGAAACGGCGTCCGCACCATGATCGACGAGATGCGGTTGGGCTTTTCGGGCCACTGCCCCACTACCGTGCTCTCCGATTTTTACGCCGCCGCATTCGATCTCTGGCACGCCGGCAAGCAGCCGGAGGCGTTCGACATGTTCGGCCGGATCCAGGCTTTCAACTCGATTAGCGGCGCCGGGGGGTATCTCATGGTCCTGCGCGGCATGTTTAAGGAAACCACAAGAACGCGCGGCGGCATGGGAGGCGGGGGAGCCGCCGCGGGCGGAGGCGGTGGTAGTGCTCGAGCCGCGGCAGCCCCGCTCGACGAAGCCGGCAAGCAGGCCGTCCGCGATGCCTGGGACCAGTTCATGAGGCCGTACCTCCGCGGGTAGGGCCAATAGGGTTCCCCTAGCGGGACCGCTTCTGCTGGTACATCAGTTGATCGGCGCGGCCGAGCAACTCCGCCAAGGTTTCGCCGGGCCGCCACTCGGTGACTCCCACCGCGGCGTCCACGTAAACCTTGCGCTGTTCCCCTGGGCCGCCAACGGTGTAATCGCCAAACACCCACTTCTTCACGCGCCCGGTGTAGTCGTCGGCCTCGGCTTGCGCGCAGTCCAGCACCACCACGAACTCGTCACCCGCCCATCTGCCGACGCTATCCGTTACGCGAAAGGTTCCTTGCAACTCTGCCGCAAACTGCTTCAATACCTGGTCTCCCGCCAGGTGGCCGCAGGCGTCGTTGATCTTCTTGAAGCCGTTCATGTCCAGCATGAGCAAGCAGAAGCAACGTTTCTGCGCCAGCCGGAATTCGATGGCCGATTCCATGCCACGGCGGTTGGTCAGCCCGGTGAGCGGATCCACCAGCGCCATGCGCTCGGCTTCCTCGATGCGCGTGTGGCACTTCTTCACTTCGGCGCTCAGTTGCGCCACTGCCACTTTGCCGTCCTGCGCCATCTTCTGCACGCAGTTCTTCAGCTCCACCGCGCTCGCCAGCAATGAAGTGCGGATCAGTTGCAGATCGTGCAGGTCGGCGATCTTGGAAAGCCGCCCGGAGAAATCGTGGAACTGCGCCTCGTAGCGCGAGTCGCGCTCGCCCACGGCGTCAGCCGTGCTGGCCATCACCAGCAGGAGCTCTTTGAACTCGCCGGTGCGCTGGCGATAATAATCCGTCGCGCGCTGCGCCCACTCGCCGAGTTCCTTCTCCACCCCCGCTTCGGTGTCGAGCACCTGCACGGGCGTCAGTTCGGCCGAAATCCGCTGCTGCAGGTTGGCCAGACTCTGCTGCAGCGTGGTTCCCACCTGCGGGCAGGCCTGCGCTCCCGAGGAACCCATCGCTCCCAATGCGGCGCGGTAGCACTCCAGGGCCGACTGCAGCAGCTCGTCGCGATTCGAGTCGAGGTATTTCTTGATCGAAATCACCCGTTCTTCTTATCGGCACGGGCGGGAAAAGTTTGAGCACGGCGGCCGCCAGCTTCTTCTTGTGATTGGCTCCAGATGGTTCAATTTACACGCCTCCGTTTCACTCTTTCTTTGGCATTGCGCGCGGTTCACGTCTTGAGGCTCACGGAGGGGTCTACCAGAAGCCAGGCGGCCGCTCCCGCGAGGCACAAGACGGTGGCCGCCAGGAACGAAGCCGGCCACCCGAAATGCGCGGCAATCAGCGGCGTGAGCGAAGCCGTTACCACGGCGCCAAACTGCCCGCCCATGTTCATCACGCCGGAGACCGACCCGGCCGAACTGCCCGCCAGATCGGCGGTCACCGACCAGAACGAACTCTGCGCCAGGTACAGCGCTCCGGCTCCGCCCGCCAGGATAAGGCTGGCGAGTTGCGCGTTCCGCGCCAGCATCGCGAGCGAGATGAAGCAGCCGGAAAGGGCCATGGCCGCGGCCGCGAACAGGCAGCGCCCCACCCGCTTTCCGCGGCGCTTCGTCAGGCCGTCGCTGATCCAGCCCCCCATTGGGGATGCCAGGGCCATCGCGATAAACGGGAGCATTCCATAGTAGGAGCTGGCCTTGAGATCCATTCCGCGCACGCCGCTCAGGTAGATGAAAAACCACGTGAAGTAAATGTAGGCGGCGTATCCGTAGGCGAAATAGCTGCCGGCCATCGCCAGCACCTCGCGGCTCCCTAGAATGCTTGGCCACGGCGCCGCGGCCGCCGGCGTCTTTTCCGGCAGGCCCGCACGAATGTGCGCAGCCTCTGCGGGCTCTACCCAGGGATGGTCCTGCGGCCGGTCTCGAGCGATCGCCAGCCAAATCGCGCCCGCCGCCAGTCCCAGCAGCGCGCTCGCCCAGAAGGACCATCGCCATCCGTAGTGAACCAGCAAATACGTGACCAGTGGAGGCGTGATGCCGGCGCCCGCGCCAACGCCCGCGAAAATCCACCCGTTGGCGAGGCCGCGCTCCTGCGAAGGAATCCAGGACGCCACCAGCCGGTTGCATGCCGGATACACCACCGCCTCACCCACCCCCAGCAGAAACCGGACGCCCAACAGCACCGCCAGCATGCCCGCCATGCCCGCCGGTACAAAGGCCGTAAGGGAAGTGAACACCCCCCACCAGATGGTCCCCAGGGCGATGATCTTGCGAGGCCCGAAGCGGTCCGCCAGGCGGCCGCCGGGCGCCTGGAAGAGCGCGTATCCCAATGCGAAGGCACTGAATACCCAGCCCAGTTGTACGTGAGTCAGATGGAAATCGCGTTCGATCGAGCTGCCGGCGATCGAAATATTTACGCGGTCCAGATAAGCCACCGCGCTGATCGCGAACATCCATGCCACCAGCACCCAGCGGATTCTGCCTCGAAACAATGTTGTCATCATGGGCCGACAATGGGGAGCCAAGAACTGCGAATCGGCGTTCGGTCCCCAAGGCCAGTAATAGCCCGAATACACACGTTAACATTGCTTACAGAGTGCTTGACCTTATATTCCGATCCGTCATACTATTGACATTAAGACAGCAAGTTAATGGGAGTTGAGGTTGAGGCGCTTGAGCGATCTGTTCCGGCCGGCTGCGCACGTTCAGAGGCTCCCTGACGAGCAGATACCAAGGCTGTACCCCAAATTCCGTTGGAGAATCCTCGAATCCACCTTTATCGGCTACGCCACTTTCTACTTTGTTCGCAATAACTTACCGGTGGTATCCAAGGAGATGGGGCAGGCTCTCCACTACTCCAAGAGCCAGATTGGCGACCTGCTCGCGCTCACCGCTATCGCTTATGGCATCGGCAAGTTCGTCATGGGCGCCTTGAGCGACCGCAGCAACCCACGTTATTTCATGCCGGCCGGTCTGTTGATGACGGCGTTGTGCAATTTCGCCTTCGGCGCCGTCAGCAGCTATCCCGTGCACCTTGCGCTTTGGGCCCTGAACGGCTTGGCGCAGAGTATGGGATGGGCGCCCTGCGGCCGGTCTCTGGGACACTGGTACAGCGTGCGCGAGCGGGGAACCGTTTTCGCGTTCTGGAACCTGGCTGTCAATGTCGGGGGCGGGTTGACCGGGATCATCGCCGCGTACTGCACCGCGTGGTGGGGATGGAGGTCCGCCTTCTATGTCCCCGGGGTGCTGGCGGTGTTGTGCGCGGTCTATCTCATGGCGAGGCTCCGCGACACGCCGCAATCCGTGGGCCTCCCGCCCATCGAGGAGTACCACCACGACTATCCCGCGCAACGGGCGCGCGACCGTGAAAAGGAACTGGGCACCCGCGATCTGCTGGTCAACTACGTCCTCAAGAACCGGTACATGTGGCTGTTCGCCGCCGCCAACTTCTTTGTCTACCTCACCCGCTACAGCATGCTCGACTGGGGCCCGACGTATCTGAAAGAGGTCAAGCACGCCAGCCTGGAACAAGGGGGATTCAGCACCGCCATCTACGAACTGGGCGGCATGTTCAGCACCCTCCTGATGGGTTGGTTGTCCGACAAATCCGGCGGACGGCGCGGCATGATAAGCGTAGTCTGCATGGTTCCCGTTTTCCTGGCGTTCGCGGCCATCCTCTATACACCGGCCGGAATGCTGTGGCTGGACCTGACGCTGTTCGGGATCATTGGTTTTTTCGTTTATCCCCCGGTGATGCTTCTGCCGGTGATGGGCCTCGACTTCAGTTCCAAGAAGGCGGTGGGCACCACGGCGGGGTTCATCGGACTTTTCGGTTATCTGGGCCGCACGGCACAAGGCAAGGGCATTGGCACCGTGGCCGAGCGTTACGGATGGAACGCCGCCTTTTACGGCATCCTGGTTTCCACTTTTCTGGGCATCCTGCTGCTCTCCCTGACGTGGAAACTGAAACCTGGCGCCGCCGGCGACCGCCAGCAACTGCTGGCCGATACCGCGGCGGCAACAAAAGGAGGGGCCGCATGAGAACCGCGGAGCGGACGCCAAGCGCTTTCGCGCTGCTCCGGCGCGCGCCTCCGCAACTGTCACACACCGGTCATTCCGATGTCAACATCTGTCGATATTTGCTTGAGAAAATCTGTTGGAGGTTAGACTCGTGAACAAACTTTTGAAGACAACGCTTTTCCTCGGCTGCTTTCTGATAGCCACTGTGCTTTACGCCCAGTTCGAATCCGCCGAGGTTCTGGGAACGGTGCGCGACCCGTCGGGCGCGGCCGTGCCGAAGGCCACCGTCACACTGACCAACCAGGATACCGCCATCAAGGTGCAGACCAGCACCGACGACAACGGCAACTACGATTTCTACAACGTTAAAATCGGCCGCTACGCGATTGCCGTGGAGCACGCCGGATTCTCAAAGTTCACCACCACGGACGTGGCTGTGAACGTGGGCGCCCGCCAGCGCGTGGATGTCACTATGCAGGTCGGCGCGGTCTCGGAATCCGTCGAGGTCAAGGGCGTGGCCGCCGCCCTGGAGACGGATTCGAGCGAGCACGGCCAAGTGATCAACACGACGGCGATCGCGGAACTTCCGCTCAACGGCCGCAATTATGCGGACCTGGCGCTCTTATCCACGAACGCCGTCAAGTCTCCGATCTCGGCCACCTTCTCGGCCACCGGCACGCCGCGGGAAGGCGCCTTCAATGTGAACGGCATGCGCAGCACGTATAACAATTTCCTGCTGGACGGCCTGGATAACAATGCCTATGGGACCAGCAACCAGGGTTATTCCGCCCAGTTGGTGCAGTTGTCGCCGGACGCGATCGCCGAGTTCAAAGTCATCACCAGCAACTACAGCGCGGAATACGGGCGCGTGGGCGGCGCGGTGGTGAACGCCGTGATGAAATCCGGCACCAACGATTTCCACGGCTCGGCTTACTGGTACGTGCGCAACACGGCTCTGAACGCCACCGGCTTCCTGTTCAGTCCCGCCGTGTTCGTGAAGCCCACGCTGCAGCGCAACCAGTTCGGCGCCACCATCGGCGGACCAATTGTCAAGAACCGGCTCTTCTTCTTCGGCGATTACGAAGGCTTCCGCCAATTGCAGCGCTATCTCAATTTCGACTCCATCCCCAGCATGACGGATCGCCAGGGTATCCTCCCCGTGCCGGTCGTCAACCCGCTGACCGGCGTGGTTTATCCCGCGAATACGCAGATCCCCGTCGCGCAGTTGAATCCGTTCGCCGCCACCGTGCTGGCCGGGCTGCCGCCGACCAATGGCCCCGGGCGCTCCAACAACGACGAGGCGCTGCTGCTGATCCGCGATTACGGCGACAAATTCGACGCCAAACTGGACGGCCAGATCAACGCCAGCATGACCGCATTCCTGCGCTTCAGCCAGCGCAAGGACTTGCAGTATTACGCACCCGACCTCACCGGGCCGTCCGGCGGGGACGGCAACGGCTACATTCACGTGGTCGATCAGAACGCTTCGCTAGGCTACACCTGGACAATCACCCCAACCTCGCTCTTCCAGTTTCGCTTGGGCTTCTCCCATATTCTCGCCGGCAAGAATCCGCCGTATATCGGTGGCCCGAGCATGGCTTCCATGTTCGGCGGCTTCGCCGGCCTGCCGACGACACCCAGTCTCACCGGTGGAATCAACACGCAGACCATCACCGGACTCACCGCCTTTGGCCGCCAAACCAGCAATCCGCAGTTCCAGAATCCCACTTCCTGGGATCCGGAACTCAATTATTCGAAGACCCTGCGCCGGCATTCCCTCAAAGTGGGTTACCAATTCCTGCTGGTCCACACCGAGATTCTGGACACCAATCCGCTGTATGGTCAAGACACCTACAGCGGGCTATTCAGCAAGCCCACCTGTGCGCAACTGGGCCAGCCCACCGGCTGCACGGTGGCGACCGACAATACCAGCTACAGCCTGGCGGATTTCATGTTCGGGACTCCCAACACCATCAACCAGGGGAGCTATACGATCGTCAACCTGCGGCAATACGTGCACTCGCTGTATTTTCAGGACGACTATCGGGTGAGCGCGAAGCTTACGCTGAACATCGGGCTGCGGTGGGAGTTCGCGTCCCCACTCTATGAGCGCGACAACAATTACTCGAATTTCGACCCCACCACCAACACCATGATCAAGGCCACCAGCGGAGGCCTGTTTCAACGCGCTCTGGTCCACCCCGACTACAAAGACTATGGGCCGCGCCTTGGCATGGCATACAGCCTCGACCCCAAAACGGTGGTCCGCGCCGGATATGGGATCAGCTACACTTTCTTCAACCGGCCCGGAAGCGCCCAGGAGGGGATCAATGCTCCTCAAGCCCTTTTCGGTGTCCTCAGCCAGTCGATCCCCGCGGGCGGCGCAGTGCCGGCGACCTTCCTCACCACCCTGAACAGCTTTAGCACCAACATCGCCAGCCCCGCGGCCTTCAATCCGGTCAATTCCAACGTCGTCTACACTCCACCGGACAGCAAGTGGCCGCGCGTACAAAACTGGTTCTTCTCGGTGCAGCGGCAACTCCCCAAGGATACGGTACTCGAGTTGGCCTACAACGGAAACCACAGTACGCGGCTTCCCATCATCGCCGATTACAATCAGGCGGCCCCGAACCAGCCGGGCTCGACCGTGGCATACACCCTCCGCACTCCGATACCGACTTTCGGGCCGATCACGTGGCTCGATCCGGCGGGTAACAATCACTATAATGGTCTCTCGGCCCGCCTGGAGCACCGTTTCACAAAGAGCTTGTACGTCCTGAACTCGTTCACCTGGGGGAAGGGGATGGGT
The DNA here is from genome assembly GCA_050014595.1 of Bryobacteraceae bacterium. Taxonomy (GTDB): domain Bacteria; phylum Acidobacteriota; class Terriglobia; order Bryobacterales; family Bryobacteraceae; genus PALSA-129. Next base: position 3,424 of record JBEKDA010000065.1, on the reverse strand, counting down.
GATTCCGAGCAGGCGCTCGAGTATTTCGCGGGCTACTACCAGGCCAATCCCCAGAACATTCACAACCTGACCGCGGAAAAAGGGCTTTCCAGCTTTGACGTGAAGCTCAATAATGTCACCAGCGTGGTCTACCAGCTTCCCTTCGGCAAGGGCCGCCAATACGGGGCCGACATGAATCCCGTATTAGATGCGTTTCTGGGCGGATGGGAGATCACCAGCATCAACACCGCTCACACGGGCCAGCCGCTCGACGTGACCTACGCTGCGTCCGGGGCCAACCAGGTCAGCTCGCTTTCCAACGATTATCGTGGCCAGCCGTTCCTGCGCCCCAATGTAACCGGCAGTGCCACCAGCCAGAGCCGCTCGGCCATGCTGAACACCTATTTCGCCGGGTACACATTCGCCACCCCGCCCGCCAGCGCGCCGTTTGGGAACCTGGGCCGCAATTCGTTCCGCGCTCCCAACTTCGAGCAGTGGGACTGTTCGATTGACAAGAACTTCCGCATCCGCGAAACCGCCCGGCTGCAATTCCGGGCGGAGTTCTTCGACATCCTGAACCACACGAATTTCGGGATACCGAACACACAAACCACCAGTGCCGCCTTCGGCACCATCCGCACCACCTACCCGTCGCGGCAGGGCCAGTTCGCCCTGAAGCTGATTTTCTAGCATGGTTGTGGCGCACGCCCGTGGCGTGCCGCGTGGCCACTCCTGGCGGCGCCCTCCGCGGGCGGCAAAAGTGTCCGCATGAGTGCGGACACGGCACGCACGAGTGCGTGCGCCACATCAACCACCTGGAAGCAGGACCTAGATGAACAGAAGCGAGGTGTACCGGCGCCTGCGCGCCCACGCGGGGCAATGGGACATGATCGTAGCGGGTGGCGGCGCGACGGGCGTTGGAGTCGCCATCGACGCCGCTACTCGCGGGTATGACGTCCTGCTCCTCGAACAGAACGATTTCGGCAAGGGGACCTCGAGCCGCAGCACCAAGCTGGTCCACGGCGGCGTGCGCTACCTGGAACAGGGCAACGTATCGCTGGTCATGGAGGCCCTCAAGGAGCGCGGCCTGCTTCTCCAGAATGCGCCGCACCTGGTCAGCAATTTAGGCTTCGTGGTGCCGAACTACGATTGGTGGGAAGCGCCCTTCTATGGCATCGGCCTCAAGCTGTACAACCTGCTCGCCGGCAAGTACGGCTTCGGGGCGTCGCGCATTCTCTCCCGCGAAGAAACGCTCGAACGGCTGCCCACCATCAGGACCGAAGGCCTAAGAGGCGGCGTGATTTACTTCGACGGCCAATTCGACGATTCGCGGCTGCTCATCAACCTGGTGGCGACCGCCTTCGAGCAGGGCGCGACCTTGCTTAACTACGCCCAAGTCACGGAGCTGACCCGGGATGGCGAGGGCTTCGTGGACGGCGTACGATTCCGCGACGTCGAGACCGGCGAGGAATGCGAAGCCCGCGCCAAGGTAATGATCAACGCCACCGGTCCGTTCGCCGACGACTTGCGCCGCAAGGCCGACCCGTCGGTTCAGCCGATGATCGCACCCAGCCAGGGCATCCACCTGGTGTTCGACCGCTCGTTCCTGGCCGGCGAGAGCGCCATCATGGTCCCGCATACCAGTGACGGGCGGGTGATGTTCGCCATACCCTGGCATGGCCACACCGTGGTCGGGACAACCGACACGCCGATTGCGGAGGCCACCCTCGAGCCGGTTGCCCTGGAACAAGAGATCGAGTTCATTCTCCAGACGGCTTCGTTGTATCTCGAAAAGAAGCCTGCGCGCGGCGACATCCTCAGCGTCTTCGCGGGAATTCGCCCGCTGGTCCGTTCCGGCGAATCCGGAAATACCGCGGCGCTTTCGCGAGACCATACCATCCGCATCGAAAATTCCGGCATGATCACGATCTGTGGAGGCAAGTGGACCACCTATCGCCACATGGCGGAGGATTGTGTCAACCAGGCGGCCACTCTGGCCCGCTTGCCGGAACGGCCTTGCGTCACCGCTCATCTCAATGTCCACGGCTTCCATCCGGCTTCCGAGAAATTCGGGCGCTTATGGATGTTCGGCTCCGACGCGCCGATGGTGCGGCAACTGGAGGAGAGCGAGCCCGGATGGGCCGAGCCGCTCGATGGCGCGCTCCCCTACACCGGCGCGGAAGTGGTCTGGGCGGTGCGTCATGAAATGGCGCGCACCCTGGAGGATGTTCTGGCGCGGCGCACGCGGGCTTTGTTCCTGAACGCCCAGGCTGCCAGGCGGATGGCGCCCCGCGTGGTGGAATTGATGGCGCGGGAGCTCGACCAGAACAGAGAGTGGGAGGCCGAACAACTGCGGAGCTTCCAGCAGACGGCGCAGAACTATGTGGTGGGGCTAATGTAGCGGCAAGCTATGCTCTGACTTGGGCGCTGTCTTCCGATGACCCGGCCTACAACGGGAACCAATGACGTGAAATCAAGCCGCGCCTGCGGCAGCGACCCCGGCCGACGATGCGGTGTGGCTCACGAAACCAACGCTGACGTGTGGGGGCAGACCCAAGGTAATATCCATCTCCACGCCTTTGAACGCGACGTCACCCAGTTGCTGCTTGATGTGAAAGGCCGCCTGCAACACTTTGAGGAGAGCAACGAGCGTCTTGTTTTCCGCTGCCTTGTCGATGATCTCCTGCACTTTTTTCACATCGACAGTGTCAATGGACGCCGCCAGTTTCACTGAGGTCTCGGGCGGCAGCCCCGTGCCCACGTGCAAGTCTTTGACAGTGAATCCAAGGGCGCGCATTGTGGGGAGGGCCCCATTGAACTCATCCAGGAATTTGCCAGCGATGTCAGTCGGGTTTCCCCGGGTTTCCCCCAGAACGCAAAGGACGGGGCACCCACTGTGTTGGTAAGGCCCGCAGGATCAAAAGCCCGGGCCACCAGGCCGAATGTTTATAGACTTCCGGTTGGGACTGCGCCTGCACGCTCGTAATTCACGATAATGACGCCTTTCGAGGTGACTGTGCTTTCCGTCACCTTGAATGCCGCCGGGATCGTGCCATCGGCAAACAATCGTTTTCCACCGCCCAACGTTATCGGATATATCTTCAGCCAGAACGCATCGACCAAATCATGCTTGATGAGCGTCTGAACGAGATTTGCGCTTCCAAAAACGTGCAAATCCGGCCCTTCCTGTTGCTTAATTTTGGTGATTCTTTCCGCAATATCTCCGTTTAGAAACACGGACGGCTGCCATTCGTGAGAAGTCATGGTATTCGAGGCGACGTACTTGGTCGCTGTGTTGACGGCTGGCCACATGTCATTATGTTGCGGCCAGTATGGTGCCCAAATGTCAAAGGTTCTGCGCCCTATCAACAAGTCAAACGGCATGTTCATCTGCTTTCTTATGGCCGTTGAAAGAACAGGGTCGGAATGTGGACTTATCCACCCG
>JBEKDA010000064.1:0-81931 GCA_050014595.1 Bryobacteraceae bacterium | reverse complement strand
AATTCGGCAATTCGGAGCAACCGTCACCCTATCGACTATCGCGCTTCGGAAAAATCTTCCGTTAGGTTCAGGGAAAGGTGTGTTTTCCCTTGACAAGCCCTTATCATGGATGTCCTACTTCACCCAAATGACGGTCTTCCAACCCAGGCCGACGTCGATGTTGATGGTGCCGTCTGCGATGATGTTGAGCAAATTCGCGTTGTTCCACTGAGGCTCCTGGCTGGCCGGCGCAACGCCTTGGGGGATGAGCACGTTGATCTGCCAGACGCCGGGAAACTGGTTCAGTCCGGAATAGAGGATGTGCTGGGTCAATTCGCCCGCATACGTGTTGACGTCCAGTCCGTTGATGAGCACCGTGAGCGCCGTCGATGATGCGGCGATGGCGCCGGGTAAACTTCCGTCCGAAGGGGCGCCGGGAACGAACCCCTGGCCGGTAGCGTAGATTGAGATTATCGAGCCGCGGGGCGCCGGATTGCTGGGGCCGTTGACGGTGACAGTGCCGTCCTGATTGACATTGAGCACGCAGGAGGCGCGATAGGTCCCCCAGGGGACACCTTGGCACATCAGGATTCCCGGCGATGTGGCTGCCATGGGCACCGATGTTGCGCCCAGCACTTGTCCCGTGGACACCCGGACCACCTCGACGTCGGCGTTGCCGACGGTGCGCGCGGTATTGGGCACCACGAAGTTGATCTGCCCGGCCGGGTGGTACGGGTCGCCCGCAATGGGGGAGCCAACGTAATACAGCGGTGCCGCAACACCATCCACGAACACCTGGGTGTCATTCAAGATTGCCGGCACGGGGTATGTCGTGCCGTTCCAACTGGCGATTTGGTCGCTGAATTGGTCACCGGCGCAATTCGCGCAGGGGAAGAGCGTCGCAAAGACTCCCGGGGCCAGGGGGTGCGCATTCAAGGTGACGCTGTTCGAACTGTCAAAGAGGGGGTCGCATAGATTGGGCGCCTTGGACGAAAATGCGGCCATGAAAGTCGCGCCGTTGCAGGCACTCAAACCGGGATAGTAGAACGCCACGCGGTTGGCGTCGTCGGCGACATAGAGAGCGCCGTATTGATCCTGGGCCACCGCCACTGGGTGCAAGCCGATATTGTTGCCGTTGTAGCTGGAAACCTCCTGAATGCTGGAAATGGATGATGCATTACCCAGCAGTATGGAGTTGTAATTGGCATAACGCAGCGAGGCGCCGGCGCCGGTGTTGGCTACCCAGATTTCGCCGGTACCGGCCGGCGCAACTACCGACGAGACGTTGACGAAAACACTCTGAGGGGCACTCAGGCCGCCAATGAAAGTGGCCGCAGCCTCGCCGGATTGGGCGCCGCTCGAGTGTGGATCGCTGAAGATCAGAATGCGGTTGTTCCCGGTATCGGCCACATACACAAACCCGCTGGAGTCGCAGGAAACGCCATGCGGGTTGTTCATGGCGGCGAGGCTGCTGCCGGAGGCGGTGGCGTTGAAACTCTGCTGGCCCAAGACAAGCGTGGCGGCCTTGCCATTGTCGTTGCCGGCGGTGAAAGCGCCGTTGGTCATGGGGATGTACAGCACGCGGTTATCGAACTGGTCGGAGACCACCAGGCCGGTGACGCCGGAGAAAGCCAGCCCGTAAGGAAGCGCCATGGTGCTGGAAGTGGGATCGGTAACCGTGGTGGTGAAGTTCTGCTGGCCGAGCACCAGGTCGGCCGATTCCAGCGCGGCGGCGCCGTTGGGTCCGAACGGCGCCGGGAAGCGCAGCACGCGGCCGTTCAACGAATCCGCTACATAGACGTTGCCTGCCTGATCCACAGCCAGGCCGATGGGCCGGCAGAGGTTGTTCTTAGTGGGCCCCGTGGTGGAATCGCCCGCCGGATGATAGTCGCACAGCGCGGTTTGCATATCCGGCTGCCCGAGGACGATGTCGGCCCTGGCGCCGGGCTTGAGGTTGCGCAAATCCTTGAACCCCAGGACGCGGTTGTTGCCGGGGTCGGAGACGTACAAGTGCGGGACGCTTCCCGTGGCGTCAATGGCTATGGCGGAGTCGGTTCCGCGGACGTTGCCAAACTGGAATTCCCGGCCCTCAATCAGGTTGATGGAGTTGGTGTCGAAGCGGTCCTGACCCAGTACCCGGGTGGCGGAGAGGAGCGTATTGCCGGACACCGGAAGATCGAGGACGCGATTGTTGCCGCTGTCCGCCACGAATAGATCGGTGCTGGTAGCGAACGCACCGCCGGCAAGACCCAGCGTATTGGAGGCGGGCCTGGGATTGCCGTTGTTGGGGGCGCGGCAGGCAGCGTAAGTGGGGTAGCCGGGTTGTTGTGCCGCGCAGTTGTTCGGCTGCCCAAAGATGAATGTCGCTTGCGGCGGGGTTCCGTCGGTGGGCCAGTTGGCGTAGGGAGCGAAAATCATGATGCGGCTTTCGCCGGTATCGACGATGCCGACGGCTGTGGTGGTGGCGCCACCGAGGAAGAAGACACCCTCGGGATTGTAAAAGGTGGTCTTGTCGAGCAGGGCCCACTGGTCGGTTGGTGCCGTGGGGGGGGTGAAAGTGCTCGGAAAGACGCCCATAAGGCGCGCCGCCGACATGCCGCCAGTGAAGGGCGGGGTGAAAACCAGGATGCGGTTGATTCCTCCGCTGCTGGAGTTGGTGGCGTCGGTGACAAAGAGGTTGCCGCTGGAATCGAAGCCCAGGGTGCCGGGCAGGACGAACTGGTTGAGCTTTAGGGCGCCGGCGGCGTTGAGAGTCAGTGGCGTCGGCCACACGGAGTTCACATCCGGCTGGCCGAGTTCGAGATTTGCCTTCAGACCGCCGCCGCCGTTCGAAACATCGCTGGCGTTGAACTGCAAGACGCGCAGATTGCCGGGGTCGGTCATCCAGAGGTTCCCCTGGCCGTCGAAGGCAATCGAGGACTGGTAAACGGTCGAGCCGCTCGACAGATAGATGCCTTGGGCGCTGATCTGGCCGGTGTAGTTGGGGCTCCGGCTGCTGAGGCTAGCCTGGCCGATCTCCATGTCGGGCAGGGGGAACTGCTTCTGCTGTTGCGTGACCTGATTGAACGGATTGGGGTAGCGCAGCACGCGGTTGTTGCCGCTGTCGGCAACATACAGATCGCCTTTGTAGACTGCGATGCCGGTGGGTTGGTAAAGGCCGGAGGAGTAAGTCGTGCCTGGCCCGCCCGGGAAAGTGGTGAGGAGGTCGGGCTGGCCGATCTGCAGATCGGCAAACTGGCCGCTCTGGAAGCTGTTGGCGTTTTTCCATGCCAGCACGCGGTTGTTGCTGGTGTCGCTGACGTAAAGGATGGGTGGCGAAACCGAGGTGTCGATAGCCACGCTCTGTGGGGAGTAGAATTCGCGGCCTTCCACCAAGTTGGGGCCAAAGCTCGAGATGTTCAACGCAGGAGAGCCAATCGATCGCGAGGCGACCGAGTTCAGAGTAATCTGCGCAAACGCGGTAGCGGCGCCGACAAAAGCCAAAGTGAGGACAGAAATGTACTTTTGAGTCATGGAGATTCCCTGGAAGGCGCTGACGCGGAGTGCGCTCTCTAAGAGGATAGCAGACAAGGGGCCGCATGCAAGTAGGTTCGGTACTGGCCGAGGCACAAGGGTTGAAGCGGCGGTTTGTTACACTGAGGATTGCCCCAAGAGACACCTACCGGCAGGCTCCGGGTTTGTGCGGTGAGCTATTTGAACACCACCCCGTTGGTGTGGGGGATGCTGCATGGCCCCCAGAAGGGAATCTTCGAGCTGGATTTCCGGGTACCCTCGGGTTGCGCCGAGCAGTTGGCATCGGGTGCGGCGGACATCGGTATCGTCCCGTCTTTCGAGTTGACAAGGCAGGACTTAGAGGTAATTCCAGGCGTTGGGATCGCCTGCCATGGGGCGGTGCGCAGTATCCTGCTGGTCTCGGCGCGGGCAGCCGGCGAAATCCGCACTCTGGCAGTGGATAGCAGCTCGCGGACATCCGTGCAACTGGCGCGCATAATCCTGAAACAGCGGTACGGGGCCGAGCCTGTGATGACAGCCCATGCCCCCGATCTGGAGGCCATGTTGAGAGCAGCGGATGCGGCTCTGATAATCGGCGACCCGGCTCTGCGGATCGAAGCGAAATGTCTGCCTTATCGCGTTTACGATCTGGGCGCCGAGTGGGTCGAGATGACCGGGTTGCCGATGGTGTTCGCGGTTTGGGCCGGCCGGCGCGGATCAGTCACCCCGCCAGTGGCCGAAGCGTTTCGGGAATCCTGCCGGTATGGACGCGCGCGAATCGAGGAAATTGTGGCCGCGGAGTCCTCGCGCCGCGGATTCTCCGCTCGCCTGGTGCGGGAGTACCTCACCAACCTCGTCGTGCACGAACTGGGTCCGCGCGACTACCAGGGGATGGAGTTGTTCCTGCGATACGCGCGCGCGGGTGCGGCAGGTGCGGCACGCCCGGTTTGACCGGGAGATCTCCGGTTTCCTATACTGAAAGGACGCATATGTATTTCCTGGTGATGTTTGTCCACGTCGTGGTCTGTATCTTTCTGATCATCGTAGTATTGCTGCAGAGCGGAAAGGCGGCGGACCTGGCGGGCGCATTCGGCGGCATGGGTTCCCAGACGGCCTTCGGGCCGCGCGGTTCGGCGACTCTGCTTTCGAAGGCGACCACCATATCGGCCGTGTTGTTCATGGTGACGTCGCTTTCGTTGTCAATCCTGGCGACGCGCAACGCGGGACTAGGGACGTCGGTTCTGGAAGGGGTGCCGCAGAGGAACGTTCCGGCGCAAGCGCCGGTATCGGTTCCGGTGCAGACGCAGGCGCCGGCTCCGGCGAGCGGGCCGATTCCGGTCCAAGTGAACCCGCAAAAGGGCGATGAGCCGAACACGTTGAAAATCGACATGAAGGACATCAAGTTGCCGGCCGCTCCGGCGGCGCCGCCGGCGGGCCAAAAGTCGCCCCCGCCGGCAACCAAGAAGTAGCACCCAAAAACGCGGAGGTGGCGGAATTGGCAGACGCACTAGCTTGAGGTGCTAGCGGGAGCAATCTCGTGGGGGTTCAAGTCCCCCTCTCCGCACCACAATATCTCTTTGGGGGTCATCAGTTTAGGGCCCCCATTTTTTCGTGTGACTTTTTTGTGACTGGAACCGTAAGGGCGGCCTGGAAGTGCGCCAGCATGAGCCGGTCGATGTTGGCTTGACGCCCTGAAGACCATTTGGCGTAGTGCTTCCGCACGACCTCCGGGCTGTTCCCCAGGATGTCTGCAACCTCCTCCAACGTGGCGCCCCGCTCCAGCAGGCGCGTTGCCAGAGTGTGCCGATACCGATGCGCGTGGGCTTCCTTCACACCCGATTTCTTGAGATGGCATCCTTCCGAAGTGTGCAAACGTCCGACACTCTGAGTGCCGTGTGTCGGAGCAGCATGATCATCGCTCGCCCTCGAAGCTGTTCATACCGCGCGCCGCTCCGGTTGTATTTCCCGCCCCCAATCTGATCGCACGCCGCCAGGATCAGGCTCTCCTCCTGAAGGGAATAGGGCACAACTTCGTTCGGCTTGAGGTTGCGTGGCGCCTTCAGTTCCTTGGCAGGATTTGTGCTGATCCACTTTCGGCTGACGCAGTAGCCAAAGAATGTCATGAGCAGTCGAAGCAGTGGTATACAAAAGTGAGCAGATCGCCGAACAGCCGGATGAAGAGTTCCATCGGACTTTACTCTACACAAAGCGGAGGAAATCAGTGGGCCGGAAAACCATCAAACGCGGGCCGGGCAAGCGGCACATGGATGGCAAGGACTTGCATCTCGCCGACGAGATCCGTTACATCCAGCGTCGCGCCGCCGAACACGATGGGCGCTTCGTGACGGTTGGCTCGCTGGCGCTTTTCTCGACCGACACGGGGGACGCCTGGTTGCTCGACCCGGAAGATCACCTGGCGGCGCGACTGGCACGAGATGGCGATCCGGAAGACCTCCACTTTGAGGAGACTGACACGCGATTCAAACTCCCGTCGTCGGCAACTCCCTGATATTCCGATTCAAATAGAGACCACACGCGCAAAACGGAGTACGCTCGGAGTATGCGGGCCGGACTCCTCTTGCTCTGCGGGATGGCGGTTTCGCTCCCGGCGCAGCAGGATCCCAGGGATCTGCTGCAACAGCTCCGCGACCGGGTCAGACAATCCATCGACCGCTTGCCGAAGTACATGTGCACGCAGACCATCGATCGCGTGCAATATGAGCCGCCCAACGCCCGGCGGCCGCCCAACTGCGATGACGGCGCCGCGCCCAAGAACCTGCGCGTCTCCACCTCGGACCGTTTGCGGCTGGACGTGGGCGTGACCGGCGCCGGGGAGATCTACTCCTGGGCCGGGTCGCAGCGCTTTGACGATCGCAGCCTGTTTGATCTGATTCACGAAGGCTCGATTTCGAACGGAGTTTTCTCGTCGTTCTTGCGCGCCATCTTCCGCGGCGATGAGGCCACTTTTTCCTACAACGGCGACCACACCGAGGACGGCCGCACGCTGAGCGTCTTCGGATTCCGCGTTCCCGTCGAGAGAAGCCATTACGTCTTCAGCGGCAACGGCTTCCGCGTGACCACCGCGTATGAAGGGGAAGCCTACGCCGACCCCCAGAGCGGCGACCTGGTTCGCCTGGTGGTCCGTACCAGCAGCCTTTCGCCCGAGACCGGCGCCTGCGACGCCACCACGACCTTGAATTATGGGCGGGTGGACCTGGGGGGCGCTGACTTCCTGCTGCCTTCGGAAGCTCTCCTGGAGATTCACAATATAAGCGGCACGCGGTCGAACAACCGCACGGTTTTTTCTAACTGCCACGAATTTCTCGGCGAATCCACCGTCTCCTTTAACCCGCCGGCGGATGCCGCGGCGTCGGCTTCTTCGCAGGTTCCGGCGCCGGCGGCGTCCGCTTTGCCGGCGGGCTTGCGGTTCAATATCGCTACCACCGAAGACATCCAGCTTTCGACCGCCGCGGCCGGCGATCTGGTGCCCGCCAGACTCACTGCCGCGATCCGCGGCTATTCGAAGGAATTGGTGGCGCCGGCGGGCGCGCCCGTGATGGCCCGGCTGGTGAAACTCCGCCAGTTCCTCGGCCCTTCTGTTTCAGTTTCGCTCGGCCTCAAGCTGGAGAGCATCGAAATCGGCGGTGTTCCGGTGCCATTGAAAGCCAGGCCGAACTTCACCCTGCGGACCATTCAGACCACCCGCTCCGGAAGCCTGACGCCGCACATCGCGCTGGGCGAGTTGAACGATCTGGGAGATCGCGATGTGGTGACTTTCGAGTTTCTCAGTATGCAGCTGAAAGGCGCGATTGGCCGCGGGCTGGAATCGGGGTGGGTGATCGTCGATCCCGAAGACCAGCTCCATATTCCCGCCGGAGGGCGGCGGTAACTGCTGACGGTGGGGCAGCATTCATGCTGCCCGGTCCCGTGGAGCGGGCCTCCTGGCCCGCAACGCCGGCTTTCCAGCCGGCGATTAATTCCGTTTTATATCTCGGTGCTGGAAAGCCATCTCGCTGGCCCGATGGGGCCGGTACGTATCACACGGGACTATCTTGATTTTAGATCTCCAAACATGATCGGTGGGAGCAGGCCGGACCAAACGCGACCACGGCCTTTGTTTGCGGGAGGGCTCACCGCGGAAGCTGCCAGTCTACAAACATTTGCTGGAGGTCAACGCCGGCTTCGATCAGGTCATTCGGGCTCTGGCGGCTCTCCGAAAACACGAGGCCTTCCACCGCCGGGAGTTCGATCACTACCTACCAAGTCTCACCTCATGTATGACGGCCTGCTCGGAAACTGCCGGCGGTCGTCTTTGCCCGCGGCAAGCTGCCGATGACGCGCCTTAACGCGCGCGTGGAACGGAAGGCGGTCGCGCCTGGCGGCCTGCTACGCGCTTCATTCCCGTACATACCAGTCTGAGTGTGGGGACCATACCCTGCACCGGAAGCACATAGTTGTTTTCCACTGATACTGGCACGCCGGACAGACTCCACTCGTGTCAAACGTATTCCAAGAGTGCCCGCACCTGCATGACCAGCGGTCCGCTGCGCGCGGCGACCACTTGCATTTGGGGCAGCAAATGCCGGATCCAGTTGGGCCGCGGCCGGACGTCTCTTCGACGCCGGGCACAGTCTCCGCATCGAGTACCGCCGCGCGGTACACACTCCTTGGCGGCGCACCTAGCGGGGACGGTATCCCCGCTGTGTTCCCTGCAGCTCTGGCAGCCCGGCCAGAGCGGCTGCGAGCTCGATCTGTGCGAAGAGCCGGAGGTTTACATCGGGAATGCGGTCGAGGTAAACGGCCGCGTCCCGCCCCAGCCGATTTCCGGCGCTGTAGAGAATGCTGCGAAAGCGGCAGGTCGAAGGCCAAAACTCTTGCGGAGCCTGGTTCGGACGGTCCGGCCCGGCGTCGAACCGGTATTGATCGAGCGCGTGCTCGATGGCCACTCCGAAGTCGCCGTCCTGCGATGCCTGCATGAGCGCTCTCAGATACGGAAAATCACCTCGCGACCCGCCCATGACGTAACCGCTACCGACTCCGCAGGTCTCGACCCGGCGGGCCTCGGCCTCCTGCATCACCGATTCCATCCCATGGGGAAAACGGCGGGCCGCCGCCGCGAGCTGTTTATGGCTGGCAATGAGTGTCTCCGCCAATGGTTCGTCAAGCCGCCGAAGGACATGCAGGATCTGAAACAGCGTGTGTTTCGCGCCTGGGCGCGGTCGAACGCCGTCTGCACGCGAGCGATTCGTAGCAGGGCGGCCGCGCGCACAAGCGGATTGGATCGCTCCGCCTGCTCCCGCGCACGAGCCAAGAGATCCTGCGGCATAAACGCAGTTTAGCGGATTCAGAACGCAGGCACCGACCCACCATCGGCCGAAGGCTGCTACATCGGCCACTTCCGGCCGACTGGTTTTCATGGCTGAATCGAAATCAGATCCAGTTCCAGGGAATCCAAGGGACTGGACGTGGAGCGGACCGCAACGTCGGCGACCTGCAGATAGCGTGCGGTGGTTTCCAGGTTGGCATGGCCCAGCAGGAGCTGAATGCATCGGAGATTGGTGCCGGCTTCGAGCAAATGGGTGGCGAAGGCATGCCGCAGGGAGTGCGGGTGAACTGGTTCAGGGGCAGTTTTCTTTCCCGACGGGGAAACGGGATGCGTTGGATGGCGATTTTCTGGTTCAGGGTATGGGTATAGAGAAACCGGAGGGCACACACCACCTGGATGAAGGTGGAAAGCGAGTCGAAGCCTGGATACTGGCATCGATCAATTGCCGCAGACGGCGGAAGTGTATAGACCAAGGCCCTATTGGGCATGCCGGCCGGTACGGAGTGTACACCCAGCGGCGTCCGGCCGCGGAGTCTCTGGCAGCGCGTGTTGTACTTCGCCGCGTCTCCGCCGGCGCCACTTATTCCGGCGCGGCCACTCCCACTCGCGCGGCAGTTTTGACGAGTGTTTCCCAGTTGCCGTCCGGGATGGGGATGCCGTTTTTCAGACGCTCGGCTTCCATCCGCCATTCGGGGTCGCCGGCCACCATCACTTCGCCGTAGCCGGGGGCGGGCGGTGTGGATTTCACCAGTCCCACCAGCTTCTCCATGCGGGCCGTGAACTCCTCCACCGGCATGAAACGGGCGACATCGATGGCGATGTACATCTGGCTGGTTCGCACCGGGCGCCCGCGGAAACGGATGCCGCTCACTTCGGTCGACAGGGCGCCGCCGCTCAACACCGCGCAGAGAATCTCCACCATGAAGGCCAGACCGCTGCCCTTATAGCCGCCAAGCGGCATCAGCATGCCGTGATAGGCATCGACGGTGTTGGTGGTGGGAATGCCCGTGGAGTCGAAGGCCCAGCCACTCGGGATTTCCGGCTGCTGGTTGATGAAGGCTTTGAAGATTTTGCCGGCGGCCACGGTGGTGGTAGCCATGTCCAGCAGCCACGGGCCGGGCACCGACATGCAGATGGGATTGGTGCCGAAGCGGCCTGCCCGGCCCTGCCACGGCGGCACGATGGACGAAGCATTGCAGAAGACGATGCCGATCATGCCGGCGGCGCGCATCTTCTGCGCCCACCACGCGCAGGCTCCGAAATGGTTGGACTCGCGCGCGGTCACCACCCCCGCGCCGTGCTCGCCGGCGAGGCGGATGGCGTGGGCGCAGCAGGTCTCCGCTACCCACTGGCCGATCCCGTTGCGGCCATCAAAGAGCATGCACGCCCCGGACTCGGTGACCACCGCGCCGTCGGTGATGGCGTCCATTTCACGGGCGAGAAGCTGGTCGATATAGTAGGTCAGGAGTTGGATCCCGTGCGAATCGACGCCGCGCAGGTTGGCAGCCACCAGCGAATGGGCGACAACGGAAGCCTTGTGCGCGGGAGCGCCCGCGGCGAGCAGAATGGATTCGCTGAATCGGGTGAGTGGAGCAGCGGCGATAACGCGCATGAAACGTCATCGTATCGCGAACCGGAAAGCCCATGCCATGGTGCGAAGGGCCGGGCGCTCTGCCGAGGCAGGTCGAAGTCTCGTTGGGCCGCCGGCCCGGGGAAAATTGCTGCTGGCCGGCGAGGCGCGCGCACCTGATGCAACTGACGCCGCCATGTAGGCGCCCGCCGTCGAATACAGCGTTCCAAATCCTCGATGGCCATGTTGGGCTTTCTGGAAACTTGCCCAAAACAGGACATCGCTCGACAGAGCCACTGGCCCGGCTGACCTTGCCCGCGCGGAATGGCCGATATCCCGACTCATCCGCCAGGCGACCCGACCGACCGAAAGCTAACACGCAAGCCGGATCGGGGGATCGGCAGAGACAAGGTTCCACATGGGGAGATCCCGAGCGCCCGACGACAGTCTCCTTCTGGTCGCTCCAACCCAGCCAGGCAGCCAACCGCTACGATTCCTGGCGAAATCACTTCACCGACGCCGGAATCTCGATCGGCTTGCCCGCCATCAAGGCGCCGGCGTTGTTCTTCTTCAGCAGATCGTTAATCTCCGGGATCTGCTTCTCCACGAAGTTGTTCACGTCGCTCATGTCCTTCAGAAACTCGGTCTTCAGCTCGTTGAAGTGTTCCACCTGGTACGGCGTCGGCGCGGCCAGCACCCGATCAATTCCGTTGAGCAGCGCTCCCAACCGGTCCACCAGCCGCGGACCCATGCTGTAGCCGGGGATGTCGGAAGGCCGCACCAGCTTAAGTTCCATACTGATAAGCTGCTGCATCCGCTCGTCCAATAACGCTGCCAGAATCCGCGCCGACTGCGGGTCCAGCGACCGCACGGTTTTCTGCGATGTCTCGATCCCGCCCTTGAAGGCATCGATGGACCTCAGCGCGTCGTTGACCGACGACTGCATGTCCCGCAGCTTCAGGTTGACATCGAGCTGTGTGCGCAGTTCGGGCTCGCCCACGGTGATTGTGGGGTCAAGCTTCACCTCCAATTCCCGCGACAGCGTCTTGCCGCCCGCCGTCAGCCGCACCGTGTACTTGCCCGGCAGCACCTGTGGACCGCGCGCGGGAACACGGAATCCGCCATCATCGACCGCCGCATCGGCCGTGCTGCGCACGTGCGGACCCTGGTAGCGCAGGTCCCACACGGTACGATTGATCCCGGCATCCTGCGCCACTGGGCCCAGGTCGCGAATCACCTTTCCGGCCGCGTCCAGAATCTCGATCTTGGCCGCGCCGCGCTCTTTCAGGTAGTAGGTGATCATAGCCCCATACGGCGGGTTGGGTCCCGCGAACGGCTTGTTGCCACCCATGCCAATGCCGCCGCCTCCGCGGCCTCCGCCGCCATCGAAACGCAGCGCCGGGCGCATGCCAAACAGGTAGGCGCTCTCGTTCAGCACCTGGTCATTGATCTGCTGGAGCGGAGTCACGTCGTCCAGAATCCAGAGGCTGCGGCCGTGAGTAGCCAGGATCAGGTCGTTGTCGCGCGGGTGAATCACAATCTCGCGCACCGCGACCGGAGGCAGGTTTTTCAGATGCATCCGCACCCACTGGTTGCCACCTGTGAAGGATACGTCTAGGCCCAATTCGCTGCCCACGTACAGCAAATTGGGATTCTTCGGGTCTTCCCTTACGGTCCACAGGTAACCGGGGTTCGGCAGGTTTCCCGTGATGTTGGTGAAGGTCTTGCCGAAATCGGTGGTTTTGTATAGGTACGGCCGGAAGTCGTCAAACCAGTGGTGCTCAAAGGCCACGTAGGCCGTGCCCGCCGCGGTGCGCGAAGGCTCAATCCACGCGATCTCAGCGAACTGCGGCACGCCCGGTGCGTTGCCCGTCAGGTTGATCCAGTGCTTGCCGCCGTCCTGGGTGATCTGCAGATTGCCATCGTCCGTGCCCGCCCAAATCACTCCTGCCTGCACCGGCGATTCGGCAATGCGGATCACTGTGCAGTGGTATTCCGCCGTGGTGTTCTCAGTCCACACCGTGCCCACGCTTTTTTGTTTTTCGGGATCGTTGGTGGTCAGGTCGGGGCTGATGGCAGCCCATGTCTTGCCGAAATCAGTCGATTTAAAGACGACATTGCTGCCGAAGTAAACTGTGTTGTTGTCGTGCGGTGAAAGCACGATGGGCGCGTTCCAGTTGAACCGGTACTTCAACTCACCCACGGGGCCGCCATCGTTGCGCTTCGGCTGCGGGCTCACGTCCTGCTGCTCCCGCGTGCGCCAATCGGTACGGACAATGCCGCCGCCCTGGCTCTCGGAGAGGTAAAGTTCCGGGTGGTCCAAGTGGTTGACCACGTGGAAGCCATCGCCGCCGCTGATGTTGCTCCAGTCGCTATTCAGGATCGCGCCGGTGTTCGTGCGGCTGGGACCGCTCCAACTGCCGTTGTCTTGCAGGCCGCCCGAGAGGTAATAGAAGGGATACCGGTTGTCAGCAAAGATCTGGTAGAACTGGCCCAACGGGATGTTGGAAACTTGTTCCCACGTTTCGGCGCGGTCGTAGGAGACCGCGATGCCGCCGTCCTGCCCTTGCCAGATGCGGTTGGGATTCTTCGGGTCCACCCACACGGTGTGATAGTCTCCGTGCGTGCCGGCTGAAATTCCGCGCCAGGTCCGGCCGCCATCGATCGACAGGGACAGCCGCATGGCAATCGAGTAGATGCGGTTCTCGTCCGTGGGATCGATGGTGAGGTGGCTGTAGTAGAGCCCGCGGCCCACCACGGCCGGGTTCTTGGTCATCAGACGGAAGTGATCGCCACGGTCGTCGGAGCGGAACAGCGTGCCCTCATTGGATTCGCCAATCACGTAGACCACGTTCGAGTTGCTCGGCGCCACCCGCACGCCAATGCGGCCCCAATCCTTCGGCATGCCGTTGTTGAGTTGCTTCCAGGTGCGGCCGCCATCCATTGAGCGGAAGACGCCCGTCTGGGCGCTGCCCGAAATGAAGCGCCACGGCTTGCGGTCAAAGCGCCACATGGTGGCATACAGGATGTTCGGATTGGTGACGTCGATATCCATGTCGGCGCAGCCGTGTTCCGCGTCGATGTAGAGCGTCTTCTTCCACGTCTCGCCGCCATCGGTGGTCATGAAGACGCCGCGCTCTTCGTTGGGGCCGGTGTTGTGCCCCAGCGCGCAGACATACGCGATGTTCGTATTGAGCGGATTCAGAGCGACGCGTGAGATGTGGTGCGTGTCTTTGAGCCCGAGGTTGCGCCAAGTCATTCCGCCATCGAGGGTCTTGTAGACGCCATCGCCGAAGGATACGCTGTTGCGCGCGTTGGCTTCGCCGGCGCCCAGCCACACGACATCGGAGTTGTGCGGGTCGACCGCGATGTTCCCGATGGAGATGGTGGCTTCGTGATCGAAGATCGGCGTCCAGGTGGTGCCGCCGTTGGTGGTTTTGAACAACCCGCCCGACGCCGTGGCCACATAGACCAGTGCCGGATTTCCCGCGACGCCCTCGACATCCGTGATGCGCCCGCCCATGGAGGCTGGTCCGATGCTGCGAAACTCCAGGCGGTCAAAGAGCGAGGAATTGAGATCGGCGGGGAGTAGCGGGAGCGAAAGGGCAAGCAAAGAAAGCACCGTACGTAGCATTCCGAAAATCTCCTGTTGGGGTAGTAATGTAGCACATCACCCTTGGCTCGCGTCGGCTGGGCCCGGTACCCAACCCGGACACTTTCCACACTTTTTGCGTATATAGTTAACGGACGCGGAAACACGCCGCGTCGATCATCCACCAGACGGCGCATCGACCGCCAAGCGGACATCGTCGCCCCAGCAGCTAACAGGCACGCGGAGGCAGAGCACGACGCAGCGCCGCGGGGAACAGGCGATAACCCCGGTTGGGCGGGAACCACCGCTCCATTAACTCCAGGCGCCGGCGTAACGGCCCCGCCGGCAGATAGTCCGGCCCGGTTCGAACGGTGGTCTCGTGCCAGAGGCAGTGAACGTACTCGGCCACAGTCCCAGCGAAGGATGCACGGCCATAACCTATGAGCCGCTTCACGTTGTTCGCATGGGATCGCCTTTCGAACAGGGAGCGCTTCTCCTCAAGCGCCTGCTCGTCGATCTCACCCTCGATCCCCGTGCTGATTTCGTCGCACAGGAGCATCCAGTACGCACGGAGTTCCCCGTCCGACAGTCTCTCCCAGAGTCCCTGGCCGAGGCACAGCAGCAACTCCATGGCGACATCGTGCTCTTCGGTCCCCGTGGTCGTAACCGAGACTTCCATCTGACCATTGGTCATCGTCCATCGTGAGGCCATATTGGCTGCCACATCTGCCGGAAGCGAGATCCGGCAAGAACCCAATCGCCGCGTCAGGGAGGAAGGTACGGCGCGTACGGCCGGGCGGATGAATTCGCGCACAAGCGCTACCGACAGGTTCGGGCCGCGGACCAATGTCCATCCATGAGCAAGCCGCAGAGAGCCGCGCGTCGGGGCCATCGTATTCCTCTCAGATGTCTCGCCTCGTGTCTCGGAATGATTCCAGGCTCCATTCCCCTTCCGGCACGGATGAGCGGCGGCGAAGGATGTACACATTGCCGTCATTCGCCCTGACCTTGAAAAAGATGTTCCGGGGCCCGTACCACTGGTCCAGGAGTTCTTCCACGAAGTAATCCCGACCACCCAGCCGGAAACGAACCGGACGCTCGTCCCCTTTGTGGCCGGAGTAGCAGACTACCTCGACGCCGCCGCTCGCGCGCCGGGCCAAGCGAAAGGAACAGGCAGGATAACGCTGGAAACAACCCAGGCTGTTCTCCTACTTCCCAATTTCCCCGATATGCGCGATCGTGTCGCCCTTCTTTAGCGACGGCACCGCACCGATATAAAGCACGACGCCTGCGATCGGAGACGTCGCGTCCCACACTTTCTTGCCGAAATAGTCCGTGACGTAGCCGATCTTCATTCCCTGCGACACGTACGCCTCCGGACCTACCAGCGGATAGAAGACGCCATCCAGTTCGCTGGTCACAATGGAAACGCGCGAGAGCCACAGCGGATGCTCCACCGGGGAGACCGGGCCGGACAGCATCTTCAGGTGCCGTGCCACGTTCCAGCAGCCCTGAATCAATGAATCGACATCGTCCGCATCGCTGATGCCGGCATGGCCGGCTTCTGCTGTGACACAAGGTTTACCGAGCCCCGCCGCGAAGCGTGTGATGGTCACGGCGCCGCCCGGCGCAACCGGGGTCCGGAAGTCCTGCAGGATGATGTGATCGAGCCCGAAGGCCAGCACCAAGGCGCGTGACGCCGCGTCCTGCGCCTCTTTTCCGGTGGCGGCCCAGTAGGCGTAGCGCCGCAGGTTCTCATCCAGATCGCCGCCATGTAGGTCGATCAGATAATCGCACTTCTCCACCACCTGCTTGGCGATAGCCCACGATACGCGCTCGGTCTGCGTGCCGTCCGACCTGCCCGGATAGAAGCGGTTCATATTCTTGCCATCCACCGGATTCAAGTGCGGAACCTTTTGCGCGAACGATGGCACGTTGATCAGCGGCACGATGATCAGCGTTCCCGAAAGCTCCGCCGGATCGGCAGCCTGGGCCAGTCTCTGCAGCGCAAGGATGGACGCGTACTCGGTGCCGTGAGATCCGGCTACCAGGGCGAGCACAGGCCCAGGTCTGGCGCCGTTGACTACGATCACCGGGATGCTCGCCGCCGCGTCCACGCCCGCCGGCACGCCGATATAGCCGGTGGCCTTCTGCCCGGTGCGCGCGGTCGCGGAGCCAACCGTGAAATCGGCGGCCCCCACAAGAAACGGCAGCAACCCTGCCATTAGAATTACTCGTACCATGGCACGCCATCTTACCACCGATACGTTCTATGGAGTACCGGCCGGAAAGCGACGTCCGCCGCGCCCCCGATGATCGCAGGCCCTATGAAAGCGCCACCCTCCGGATCTTCCGCATCACCCGTCCGGCGCATGCAATGTGTCCCACATCGGCGCACCCCGCCAGCGACGATTGCCTCTGGGTGCGACCGCCTGACCCAGCCTGAGCTATCCGAGCACTTGATCCGCGGCACGCTTCGCTTGTTGTTGCAGAGCGCCGGTGGCGTTTTGCTGGCCGTTTAGCTCGGAGTGTGCAATCACGATGCGTCCGTAACCTTTCTGCACCACTTCCCTTGGCGATGGCCTTCGGCGGGTCCAGGGCGACCCGCGCAGACCAGGGGGTCTGCCCCACGAATTCGCCGCCCGCGCGCTTATTTTCCAGGCGCCCCCGCGAAGCCGGCTGGGACCGCGCCGCAAGCCAGGTCACCGGCCACCGAGGCCGCGGTCACGGGCTTCAGGTTATTCCGGCGCAGCAACTCGTTGAGGGCCGGCACATCCACCGTGTTGAGCGTCCGCCACAGCGCCAGGTTGTTGTCGAGGTCGGTGCAATAGTCGTGGAACGCCTTCACCTGCGCGTCAACCGGCTCATGGTCCGACTCGTACTCCACAATCACCATCAATCCCGCAAAAGCGCCGTTGACGCCCGTAAATCCGGGGTTGCCGGTGTACGCGGGCACGCCGTAGGGTCCGCTCACCGCCGCCGAAAGCTGCCCCTCGACGGGCGCCGTTTTGGAGTCTAGCGCGCTGACCGCCTGCGACACCGCCGGCGGCAGTTGCTGTCCGGTCAGGGCTTTCAGTTCGGCGCGCAACTGGCTTGCCTGGCTGTAACCTGTGTTGCTCGCCGCCATGCCGTCCACGTTTTTCTGCTCCAGGTCAAGCTGCGCGCGCAACCCGGCCATCACGCCCGCCGATTCTCCGACGCGCGGGTCTTCGTGCACGGTCAGCACCTGCGTATTAGTCTGGCCGTCCACCGTCAGCTTCAGTGTGTAGTCGCCGGGCAAAACCATCGCGCCCTGTGGCGTGTAAGGCGTGTCCTTATACACGGCCGCCATCACCTGGGCCCAATTGTGGCTGAGCGCCGGCGGATCGTCATAGCGCAGGTCCCAGTTAGTGCGGTTGCTTCCCACGTTGGTTGTCAGCGCATGCGGCGGACGCAGCCAGTACGAGGGCACCGGCGGCAGCGGCTCCCTCAGCGGCGGGGCGGGCCGGCTCGAAAGCGTCCGCACCAGTTTATTGCGCGCGTCGTAGATCTCGATCTTGATATCGCCCGACGGCTTCGACCCCAGGTAGTAATCGATGATCGCGCCTTCCGGCGGATTCACCGCGTGCGGCACTTCCGGCGGCAGCGGCGTATCCATATTGATGTTGCGGCGGACACGGATGGCGTCGCCGGGTTTGAACAGATACGATCCCTCGCCAGCCAGGCGCGAAACCAATGCAGGCGTGAGCTCGCGCAGCGGCGAAATGTCATCCAGCACAAAGAAAGAACGGCCGTAAGTGCCGGCCACTAAGTCATTGCCGTGAACCACCAGGTCGCGGTAAGACGTATTAGGCAGGTTGAGCCTCAGTGACTGCCAGTGGTCGCCATCGTCGAACGAGACATGCACGGTAGTTTCGGTGCCCGCGAACAAAAGGCCGCGCCGCACCGTGTCTTCGCGGACTACGCGCACGAAGCCGCCGGTGGCCTCGTCGGTGGGCAGACCATTGACGATGGGTTGCCAGCTCTGGCCGTAGTCGCGCGTGCGGTAGATATGGGGCTTCTCGTCGCCGGCGTTGCTATGTTCCACGGCCGCGTAGGCAGTGGCAGCGTCAAAGTGCGACGCCTCCACCACCCCCACCAACGCACCGGCTGGAATTGCCTCCGGGGTCACGTCCTTCCAATTCGCGCCGCCGTCCTGAGTAACGTAGATCACGCCGTTGCTGCTGCCGGTCCACATCACGCCGGCCTTTACGGTGGACACGGCAAGCGTGTCGATCGCCGGGCCGCCGCGTCCGGTAGCCGGACCTTCCGCTGCCTGCCGGCCGGCACGGGCGCTGAGATCGGGGCTGATGGCCTGGAAGTGCCGGCCGCCGTCTTTGGTCATCATGACGAACTGCGTTGCCCAGTACATGGTGTGCGGGTCTTGGGGCGAAAACACGATGGGTGCGCTGCTCGCGCGGCGGTAGATGCTATGGCCCACCGCGGGATTGATAATTTGCTGCTGCCAGGTGTTGATCTCCACCCGCGCCAGGTCGCCGTAATTGCCGTTGGTGTAAATAACGTTGGGGTCGGTGGGGTCAGGCGCCACGAAGCCCGCCTCCCATCCCGGCACGGGAAACCAGTCGAACGGCGTAATTTCGCCAAGACCGCCGCGGCTGCGCGTCCCCACCACGCCACTGTCCTGCTGCGACCCATAGACCCAATAGGGAAACCGGTTGTCCACGCCGATCTTGTAAACCTGCGCGGTCGGCTGGTTGTACCAGGAACTCCACGTATGTCCGCCGTCCAGGCTGACGGTGGCCCCTTGGTCGCCGCCATACAGGATGCGGTCCGGATTGACGGGGTCGAGCCACCACTCGCGCGGATCGTCGCCGCCGGGCGCGCCCTTAAAGGCCACCATCGTATGCCCGCCGTCGTCGGAGCGGTACGAGGACGTCCCCATGGTATAAATCACGTCGGGGTTCTTCGAATCCACATAGACGTGGCCGCTGGCGCTGTAGAGGGTGTTTGTGCCCAGCGACCAATTGGCGCCCCCGTCGTCGGAACGGAAGATGCCGCCGCGGCCCAGCATGTACAGGCGCTGCGAGTTGGTGTGTTGGGCCACGGCGACGGAACCGATCGCCGGCATGCCGGTCCCCTTGACCTCGGTCCAGGTCAAGCCTTCATCGGTCGATTTGTACAGCGCAGGCGGCGGCCCTCCTCCGCCCCGTCCGCCGCCTCCGCCGCTGCGTCCACCGGTTCGCGTGTCGGTAAAGCGGTGTGTCATGGTGGCGTAGATGACCCGTGGATTATCAAAGGCCCAGACGATGCTGGTGGCGCCTGTCTCGTCGTCCTTGTAAAGGACCTTGGTCCAGGTGCGCCCGCCATCGGTGCTGCGGTAGACGCCGCGCTGACCGCTTTTCGCACGCAGATCTCCCAGCGTAGCCGCCAGCACCAGATTGGCATCGTGCGGATCCACCAGGATGTTGGTGATGCCGTGGTTCTGCTCGAGCCCGATGTGCTGCCAGGTCTTGCCCGCGTCGCTGCTCTTGTACATTCCCGAGCCGCGGTCGCTCGCGCCCACATACACTACGTTTGGATCGGAGGGAGCCACTTCGAGCGCGGTCACGCCGGCAATTTCCGGCGCCGAGTCGGTAACGTTGAACCAGGTCGCGCCCGCGCCGACCGTCTTCCACACGCCTCCCAGGGACGACGCGGCATAGAACACGCCGGGTTGGCTGATCGAGCCGCTGACTGCGGACACGCGTCCGCCGCGGAACGGTCCGATGTTGCGCCACAGCAGTCCGGAATAAAGCCTGGGATCAACCTGCGCCACTCCCGCGGTCGCAAAGACCAGCAGGACAATCATGCAGCGGAACCGTGGGATAAACGCCATCATTTGGGATCGCCTCCTGGCGCGATATGGATGTGGATAGCATATCGCAAACGCGGAATCAGGCGGGCAGGCTGGCCGACGCCATCTGGCGCGCTTTCGTGACGTCTTCTAGAAGCTAGAAGCTGTCGATAACCGGCCTATATTGCCCTACTCGCCTCCAGCAGTTCCGACGCCACCAGGACGAGATTACCAACGACCTGACCGCTTTCGAGGAGCGCATTTGCCCGCGCCGCTTCCGAGTAGTGGGAACTCGCCGCTGATGACCGGCCGAATCTTGCCCTCCTGGAGCAGCCGGAAGAGGACAGCCAGGAGACCATGCACTACCCTTTCCCGACCCGGCGCCATTACAGTGGACCCCACCGGGAGCTTCCCGCGCTTCCCGAGGAGGTCTTGTGCAGATCCTACACCTCTTCCTGGGCTCCGCCAAACAGTATCCCGAAGAGATTGCTAGCATATTGCAGGTTGCCCCAGACCGCGTAGGATCTCCGCGCGACGGCTTGATGTGCGAATAGCTAAAACCAAGCGGGAAGGTGGATGCCAGGATCAAACCCGGCAATGTGGGCGGCGCTGCCGTCAACCAAGTCTCCGCTGGCGGTGAAAAGGGAGCCGCCTGTGGAATGGCGGTCCATCTTCATCGCTAAATAATTTTCGCCGGGGCATCCTGAGACCGTCCATTCGGATATTGGGACTCACGCTG
The DNA here is from genome assembly GCA_050014595.1 of Bryobacteraceae bacterium. Lineage (GTDB taxonomy): Bacteria > Acidobacteriota > Terriglobia > Bryobacterales > Bryobacteraceae > PALSA-129. Next base: position 61,421 of record JBEKDA010000064.1, on the reverse strand, counting down.
GTTTCGATCCCCGGCATCCCACCGAATCTCGTTTTCCACTAGGCGGCTGTTCTTGCTGCCGGAGTCACAAGCAGGAATCCGTTGTCTTCGTTGCAGAGTCGTTGGCGTGGAGCACGCCCGCGCTTGTGGCGGCGCCCTGGGCGGGTGTGGATCTGCTGTTTGTGATCCTGGCACTGGTACCTTGGCGCTGGGAATTGATCGGAGGGTTTCTGCTTGTAGGCGTCGCGTTCTTGATAGCAGTGGCTTATACCATCTGGGCGCCGCCGGGGCTGCCGGTCCCCAGCCGCGTGATCACTACCGTCGTTCTCAGCGGGCCGCCGCTCGTGGCCGGGATTCTATTCCTGAGGCACCATCGGGTGTTGACGCCCGGAGCCGGCGACCGACTCCAACGCTGACATCCACCACCAACGCATCAGTTGGATTTACAAAGATGGCGGCATTGCAGTTTGTCACCGCCTGCGGCCGCGCGAAAGTGAAGTAGACTCCCTCTGGAAATCCTCCTCGCGGATCAGGATTATAGTATAAGCTTCAAACAACAAGGGGAGGCTGCTGATGGACGCAAAATCCGGAGCGCGAGAACGTTTCGAACTGGCCCGCGACGGCCTGTTCGCGCTCAGCCACCGCATCCATGCACACCCGGAACTGGGCTTTGAGGAGGAGCGGTCCTCTGCCTGGCTCTGCGAGGCGCTGGCGGACGCCGGTTTCGCAGTGGAGAAGGGCATTTGCGATCTTCCAACGGCCTTCCGCGCCCGCTTCGGATCCGGTCCTTTGAACATCGGCATTTGCGCGGAATACGATTGCCTGCCCGGCATTGGCCACGCCTGCGGCCACAACATCATCGCCGCCTCGGCGGTGGGCGCGGCGCTCGCCGCGGCCAGAGTGGCGGACGAGGTAGGCCTCACCGTCAGCGTGATTGGCACGCCCGCCGAGGAAGTGGGCAACGCCAGCGGCAAGATTCTGCTGCTTGAGCGCGGCGCCTTCCGGGGCATTCATGCCGCCATGATGGTGCATCCGGCGCCCTTCGACATGCTCAAGGCGAAGATCATCGCGGCTTCCATGTTCGAGGTGAACTACACGGGAAAAGAGTCCCACGCCTCGGCTTTCCCCGAGTTGGGCGTGAACGCTGCGGATGCCATCACGATCGCACAGACGGCGCTGGGCCTGCTGCGCCAGCATATCCGCTCCACAGATCGAATCCACGGCATTGTGACCAACGGCGGCGCCGCTCCGAACGTCGTTCCGGCCCACACCTCGGCCAAATACATCATTCGTTCTGAGACGTTGAATCAACTGAGCGAATTGCGCCCCAGGGTTCACCGCTGCTTTGAAGCAGGTGCCCTGGCTACGGGCGCAAAACTCGCGATCACCGGGGGCGACAAGCCTTACGCTGAGATGCGGCACGACGACGCCATGGCGGCGTTTTACCGCCGGAATTCCGAAGCGCTGGGGAGGGCATTCCCGGATCCAGGGGAGTGGGAAACGCGGCCGACCGCTTCCACCGATATGGGCAACGTCTCCCTGGCGATGCCGTCAATCCATCCCCTGATCGGCATCAATTCTCTGCCCGCCGTCAACCATCAGCCGGAATTCACCGCGCACTGCATTACCCCGGACGCAGACAAAGCGCTAGGGGACGGTGCTCTGGCCATGGCATGGACCTGCATCGACTTAGCGACAAACCATGATATTCGCGAACGTTTGATCGCTCGCCGGTGACGAGGATTTGTCCTGGACTTTGGTTGCTGCGGGCACGCTTTCGTGTTTATGCCAAGCCACTTCCAGGATTCGGGCGCTGGCCCGTGGGGCGATCCTGACGGATGCCCTCGCGATTCTGCGTCAGGAAACGCCTGCGGACGGCTCACTGGACTCGGATGCTCGTAGAACGAGGGTGCGCGCCGGGATCTGCGGCAACCGTGCGGTCCGCAATGGCTATTTCTCAGATTCTCGTTTCGGGTCAGTTTCCGAGTGGCCGACAATCCGGACAACTATCCGCCAACACGTTTCCAATGAGGCCATTACCGATAATTGCTGCGGCCATTGGGAATAGCCGTTACCTTGCAGGTACCCGCCGTCCGCGGATCGCGGGCGGGTGTTATTGATGCCTGAATGCACGATTCCCGAGGCGATTACGAGTGGGCGAACATGGCTGGTACAAATGCGCAAGCGACAGAGATTCCGGTAGTCGTCGCGCCTACAAATCGACATCTACGGGAATCAGCGGGGGTGTAGTAGCGGACAGACCGGTAGCTCCGGCGTCCCCGTCGGCCAGACCGGCATCCGGCCCGGTGGCCGGATGTACCATAATCAGGCCAGTGACCCATGTGATGAGCCGCCATCAGCAACTGGGACGCAAATCGAGGTATGCTTTATCCTTCGGGTACCAGGAGGGCTCCATGCGCCATTCGATCCGCACGACACTCTGCATCTCGTTACTTCTCGCCACGCTCGCTGCCTGCGGGAAGAAGGCCCCATCCAGCAGCTCAACAGCGGAGACCCCGAACGACGGCGTTTCCAGCGTGCCGCCCGCGGCGGAGCGCGCGACGGACCTGTCCCCAGTTGATCTGCCCCTTGCGGGCGCGGTAAAAGAGGTCAAGGCCAAGGTTTTGGACAAAGAGGCCGACGACAAAACCAAGGGTCTAGTCCGCATCAAGGTCCTCGAGATGAATGGCCCTGTCGAGGTTTCTGAGAATACCCGCTGGGAAGTCTGGAAGCCGGGCGCAGATCCGGAGGAGCAAAAACCGGAGATCACCGCCTGGGCCTCCAATGAAGAGGCTGTGGCTCCCGGGGGAAGCTGTGGAAAGCGGAAGCGGTCATTGCTGCCCCGATGCAGTACGTTCGAGTCTTTGCGACTCTCGACGGGAAGGACGCCGCCGACAACGCCCACATCGATGTCTTCAAGGCGGGCACTGACCAGGCGGAGTTCCCGCCGCTCACGAGCTTTTGGAGCACACAGAAACAGGCTTTGGCAGCCGGCAACTATGACCTGCGGATCACCTACGATAAGAATAATATCAAGGCCAAGGCAGCCGTGAAGGGATTCGCTGTCGGCGGCGATCACGGCGTCCAGAAGAAGACTATCGCGCTCGTGAAGTGACCGCTCAATCCGGCTCGCGGCTGGCAGCTTGCATTCTTGGAAGGTGAGGAACGGACCGTTCCGAGGCACTCGGCTGTAGCTGGTGGATAGGCACTCGGTAGTTGCTTTTCCCAGGGGAAGTCGCCCCCCTTGCGTTTTGTTCCTGGATCACGCGCGACTCGGAGACTCCTCTCCTCGCACAGCCCGAGCAAGACCTCCGTGCCTGTGTCCGATCCTTCCAGTGCCCCGTTAGGCGCTATTCCGCGGAGCCAAGATTGGCAGAGTAGGGCAGGGCGTCCGAACTGGATGCGATTTAGCGGACAGCGCCAGGTCGGCCGATTTCGAATCGGTTTGGCGGCTACAGAAGTCGCTGACAAGCACAACACGCTACCTCATTCCGGACCTCGCTCTGGCTCGATCTTCGCTCGCCGGAAGACTTGCAAGATAGAACGCGTCGGATCGGTGGCATGGGGGATTTCGCGTATCACGACCTCGGCCTTCCGTTCGCCGGGTTCCAGTCTGGCTGCGTCGATAACTCGCCTGAGCAGGGCTTCGCTACTGCTGAAGACAAAACGTGTCGAATTTCGGGCGATCCAACAATTGACCCTCCTCACGTCACTGCCGCTCGCAAGGCTGTAGTCCACTTGTGCCCCGAAATCGCCCATCCTGAGGCATAAGCTTTGAGTTAGCGGTACGTACTTTACCGCCCCCTTACTTAGGATGCCGATTCCTTTGTCTGCTGTATCGTGTCCCAGAGGTGGCACGATGACGAAGGGGCAGTCCGAAACGGCGAAGTGTCTGTCTCGGGCTGCAAGCTGAAATGTCCAGTCGAGGGAACGCAACTGCATCGCGAGCGTCAAGCCCATTTCGCACATTCCGACGAGGAGATGTCCTCGCTCGGGAACGACTTCATATCGCCCGCTCGAAGACATTTCAACGATTTCGTCCGCGGTTAGTCCCAGCGCCCGCCCGGTCTCCTGCTCGTACTTCCGGAGTCGATCCGTTACATATTCCGCTGACAGGAAGGGATTCGTCTTATCTGCAACGCCGCGCAGCGCCTGATCGATTTCGTCGATACCCGAGGGCGTTCGAACCCTCAGGAAGCCGACGAACAACGATAGATCGGCAAGTTCCTTGTCCGTCACGAGCTGGCGGGCAGCAATTTTCTTGAGAATCGGCCGGACCGGTCCGTCGACTAATTTAAATAGGTCCGTTTCGATATCCCGATGCGTTGAACCATCGGCACCGGTGAACGCGTACAGGTCGTTCTCTAAGGCGATGGCTCGCGGCCCGGCCGCAGTGAACCGGTTCGTGGTGCGGTCAAACATCCACACGCTGCCATCGCTGTCCGCGAAGCCGCTGAGGAACGCCTGAGAAAGGTAGTGATGTGCTTGAGTGGGCACGTGGGCCTGTCCGATTCCTCATAATAACCGCATCTCACGCGGGCAACCGCCCTCTCGGACGGCGCTCGGCCGGCTGTCCAGCTGCAGAGTCCTGTGCAGTCCTCGACGTTGAGAGGTGCCCTACCTGCGGAATTTCGGCTGCTTATGCCCGTATCACGCGCTACTCGGAAACTGCCTGGATTCCCGTCACGCGGGCCCCCAAGACCTTTCCTGGGAGATCACCATCGGGCGCCCGGGCGAACCGCTTAGGTGGCCCCTGCGGAAGCCCGTCGATTCAACTGGACCCACCGGCTGGCTGATCGTGACGACTTGGGCTCAGGAGGCCTGGCTCGCAGTTTCAGATAGTGACGGATCTGAGTAGGGAGACTCCTCGCCCAATGGTACTATGGGAGCGGTTCCTGCCTTGAGACCGCGAGGCGAGCACTGATTTCGCTGTCCGCACATGATCAGATACGTGAGACGATCATAGTCGAGGACCAGAGACTGGATGTTCGATTTGATTTCGTTCGCAGTATTTCCTTGGTTCCTGCGTGTTCCGAATCCAACCTTCTTGCCACGCCGCGAAACGCCTTTGCAGCACCAATGCCACGGCACCACGCAAGCGAGCCGCCGCGCCATCCAGCACGGGAACTATGCACGGAATTTGTTCATCTGCCAACGGCTGCGTTGTCAAACCTGCCATCAACGACAGAGTCAACCGGTCCCAGGATCGCGTCAAATCACCAACTACGAAGATGCAATCGGGAGCGACACCCCCGACGATCATTCGAAAGCCGATACCAAGCCAGTACGCCATGGTCTCCAGTGCTTTGACGGCAGAAGTATCGCCTCGATCAGCCAAGTTGAGCAAATCAAAGAATGTCAAGCCGTGCGTCTGTGGGCACGGCCCAGTGTAGTATCGTAGCGCCGCGCCATTAGATGCGAACACTGTCCAGCACCCACGTCCACCGCACTCGCAGCCGGGGCCATTGGGATCGAGTTGGACATGTCCATAATCGCCAGCCATGCCGTTGAGCCCATGGACAAGTTGTCCGTTCGTGAAGATGCCCGCCTCGATCTCCTCCGAAACCGTAACAACCACTCTGCCGAGTCCGTCCTTCGTGTTGTCGAACCACGCGCTCGCGAGTGCACAGGCATTGGCTGCACTGTCCACATCCACCGCCAGGCCAGTGGCATCTGCGATGCAGGCGCCGACGGAGAAATCCGACCAGTTTAGATCGGGTCTCCGTAATGTTCGGCTCGTCGGCGCACAGCGATTGCCCTGCAGACAGACTCCAATCCCCTCAATCGACTTACCTGTCGCGCTCCCCACGATCCTACGGATTCGGGAGATCAGTTGTGCCATTGCGGCTGTTTGATCTGGAGGCATCTCTATGGATTCTTGAACACCAAAGTGCCCGGTCAAATCGGATAGTGCGATAGTTGCCTCCATTGGCTTCAGATCTACTCCGACAATCATCCGTTCGTCGTTCAATTTCAAGAAAGTCGGCCGTCTGCCCAGCGGTAACCTGCCGGTCGGCCCTTCGGTCACCCAGCCGTCGGCGATCAGTTGCTGAATTATCGTAGACACCGTACATCGAGCCAGTCCGCTGACACGAGCCAAGTCAGCCCGCGAGAGTGGTTGACGCGTACGGATGAGGTTCAGCAGGAGGCGCCGGTTGATCTCGCGAGAAAACTCGGGACGTGCCGGCTGGATGTGTTTCGGCTCGACGTTCCGGTATCGACCAGAATTGAAGCCCGCAAGAGGTATTTCTTCGGCCATCGTTTGTGGTCCCTAGGGAGACCTGCTAACCAGACTTAGCGATACCGGTATACTGTCACCCGTAGCACGCCGGTTGCGACGCCGCGAAGCAAAACGCTATTCCCCTGGGCTGTATCGTCGCCCGCGAGCGTGCGCCCCCGAATCCACCGGCCACCGACGAACCGGCCTTCTTCAACTGTGGCGAGTCCAACCAGGCGCGGTCCTGGCGTGTCCGCCGAAAAGGTAATTGTTAAGCCGCTACCAGCCATGTAGAACTCATCCGGCGCTGCGGCAATGAAGATACCGTGTGGAGAGGGGCCCCGAGGTGCTTCGGGCGAAACGGGTTCGCCAGGGAGGATCCGCCGGGGGCCGCTTCCGGACACGTTCAGTGTGTAGTCTCCAAGGCGTACTCTCTGTGACGGTGTAGACTCCTCCAGCAGGACGCCGTCAACGCGACCTTTGGGCTGATTCTCCAGGATGAGCGGCGCAAGTTCCGACAGGACGTCATAACTTCGGGCGAGTTCCTTGCCTCCGTCGCCGGAACTTTCCATTCCATCGATCGCAAAGGGTGAAAAACCGAATGCCCTGTGTTGCCCGATAGCGTAGAAAACGTTGGCTGCTCCCTGGGCATCGCCGGTCGATTCGGGTATGAACAACGGGTTTCCGGGGCGGTCGTACTTCGCACACCAGTTCTTGAACTCGAAGTAGATGTCCGGCGCCACGAAATCGAGTTGCGAGGCGCCGGCCTTCCAGATGTCCATGGAGTGGGGCAAGGGACCGCCGCTATTATATTGCCCCGGAGCATAGTTTGGACGAATGAGAGCAGCATTGGCATACATGGGCAGGTCGTACTCGGCCTTGCCGGCTTCCGCGACGTTACCGACATACCGTGCGTATTGCCACGCCATAAACAGGTCCTCGGTCTCCAGACCCGAGCCGAAGACAGCCTCCCAACCGCCGGACGCTTTGAAGCCTGCTTTCTGCCACCTCGCGCGAAGCACAGGATCCAGCGAATCCTTGTGTCGCTGTAGATATTCCATCAGCTCCTCGGGCACCGGCTGAGTGTATGCGGCATTCGCCGCCGGAGAATGGTCCCGGGCATCCGGTATGACGCCCACTTCGTTCTCGACCTGCATCATGATTACGGTGTGCGCGTCGGAGTCCACCTCCCTGATGCGCCGCATGAGCGCGGCGAATGCTCGCGCGTCCGCGTTCCGGTTCGCTTCGCAAAAGGGCGACAGCCTCTCCGTACCCGAACCGTTTCCCAGTTGCACGCGAGAGAACCGCTCAGAATCCCGTTTCACCCAGTCGGGCGCATAGCTCGACCATGTATTCTTCCAGCTACCGAACCATAAAAAAACGAGGCGAAGATTTTGAGCCCGTGCGCCTCGAATGAGACCGTCCACCAGCGAGTAGTCGAATTCTCCCTCCGATGGCTCAAGCAGCGCCCAAGAAACGGGCACGAGGACGGTGTTCAGATGCATCGCCGCCAGCCGCGGCCACACGGGTTTCATGTATTCCAGACTGGTCGCAGAGTTGTTGTGCAACTCTCCGGCCAACGCCAGAAAAGGTTTGCCATCCACAATCAACTGCGTTGTGTCGCCACGCCTTTCCAGGTGCGGCTTGCTGGAGACGAGTTTCGATTGGGAGGCAACGGGGAGTGCAGCGAAAAGCCAGAGCAGAGCCGCGCCTACCCACTGTCGGAGCAGCATGTTCGATTCACCTCTTTGGGGCCAGCAAAATTTGAGCCGAGAACTCCGTGCGTTCGACGAAGTGTCCGCGGGTCGCCCGAGGCAAGGGAGCATCCGGCTTAGCCGATTCATTTAGCCGAATGCTCCCTCGTATCGAGGGGTCTTCGAGTGTACCTGGCTAGAACCGCAGATATCCGCCCACCTCAATATAACGCTGGGTGGATGCTGTGCCGGTGATCACGGCGAAGTTGTTATAGTTAATGGCGCCGGTGGTAGCGTTCGTAACCCAGCAGCAAGTGGCGTTAGGGTTGGAAAAGACCACCGTGTTGGTCAGGTTGTATGCCTCGCCGACTAACTCGAACTTGATCTTCTCCGACTTGAAAGCGAAGGTGCGCCGGATGCTCGCGTTCAACTGGAAGTATCCGGGCCCGATCAGCAGGTCCCTGCCGGTGGTGCCCAGGACGCCGGTCGGCGGATTGATAAAGGCCGAGCCGTCGAAATAGGGATCGGTTGCATCATGGCCTCCCAGAATCTGTACCACCGGATTGATCTGGGTGGCGCTGGCGCCCTGCCCACCGGCGTTGACGCTGGAACTGGTCCCGACCGTGAACGGCAGCCCGCTGAACCGGGTGAGGATGCCGGAAATCTGCCAGCCGCCGGCGATCAAAGCTCCGGCTCCGTGGGTCAACATGGTATGTCCCTTGCCGAACGGCAAGTTATATACCCAGTAGATGGACAGTGTCTGCTGGCGGTTGATGCCGGACAGTTGCTTGTCCAGCGCGAAAGATACCGGGTACGCGCGCCACAAAGAGCCGTCGTCGTTGTCGCCGTTGATGTTATCGATGGACCTGGAAAACGCGTAGCTGGCGCCGATCACCGACGAGCCGATGCGCTTCCTCAAGGTGGCCTGCAAGCCGTTGTATGTCATATCGCCAAAAGGCTCAACCGAATTGATGTCGGCGATGTCAAAAGGAGATAGCAGGCGTCCGGCATTGCCCGTGTTGGGAGCGCCCCCATTGATATTGACGTTCATGTCTATGTGGACACCGTGTGTGCCCACGTACGCCACCTGTCCGTTCAGGGTCGAGGAAAAGTCCCGCTGCAAGGTGATATTCCAGCTCTGGTAATATCCACGGTTCATGTACGCCGGGAACGTCGTTGTACCTTGATTGGGCAGATAGGTCGACAAGGATGCCGTGGGCGACGGCTTAAGAGTGCCGGCGGAAAGGTTCGGGAAGGTGGGCAAAGGAATGCCGTCCGACAGCGACACCTGCGTGGCGCCGTCTGAGTTCGGAACGCCGGCGTAGCTGATGAACTGGTACTGATTCGCCGGCGTGTAGGACGTGACGGAGGTATTCGGGAACTGGTTCCGCTGGTTGCGCATGTTGTCGGGATCGACGCTGATGCCGTAACCTCCGCGGACCACAGTTTTTTCGTCGAGGCGGTAGGCCAGGCCGAGGCGCGGAGCGAAGCCCTTCTTAGAGGCCGTTGCGCCGGTGTTCCAGGGCACGCCATTTTCACCGCCGATGAGGATGTTGTCCGTCGAGGGATCGAAGCGGACCGCGCCGAAATAGTCGTGAGAGTAGATCGGGTAGTATTCCCAGCGCATGCCGTAATCGATGGTGAGGCTCTTGGTGACCTGCCACTGATCCCGCACATAGAGCGAATAGTTGTCGAACCGTAGCGAGTTGGGATTGTTGAGTTGCGTGGCTTTGCCGGTCTGCGACGGAAAACCGAGAAGAAACTGCGCCCACGAGTTGGACGGGCTGCCGGCGTTAATGGCTGGACCGCCTTTCAGGGCTGCCAGAGAGCCATCAAAGCCGAAAGTACCACGGGCCGTCTGGAAGGTTCCGCCCTGGGGCTGGAAGTGATTCAGCCCGAACTTTTCGATTTCGAAGCCGGCGCGTATGTTGTGCGCGCCCTTGATTTTGGTGACGTTGATGACGGCGGTGTACTGGTTGTCACGGAACTGGAAGGGGCTGCCCGTGTTGGTGTTTCCGATGTTGGCTATGCCAGTGGTCTGGAAGCCCGGAATGCCCTCGTAGTTCGGACCGACGCCGTTGGTGCCCGGAATCTTCAGCACGTCCGTTCCATAGTCGCCATCCTGAGGGTCGCCATTGGCGCCGATGTTCTGTCGCGTGTAACCTGCGTTGCCGTCCACCAGAAGCGTGGGCGAGATGGTATAAGTGAGGCCCGCCGCCGCCACTTGTGCGCGGCCGCCCGCATGACCCGGATTGCCACCGTTAAAGGCATCGCCGCCCGCCGGGCCCAGAACCAACGGGGCTACGATGTCCATGGGCGAAATGCTGTAGCGGCCCCAGATCATGGCCCTTTCGTTGGGATTGTAGTTGACCTTCCAATCCCATCGATCCACGCTGTATGTGGTGTTGCCGTATGCGTCGTAGTTGGTCAGGAACGAGTTCGGTCTGGTCAGCGCTGGCAGCAGGGCCGTCAGTGTTTTCGACTGGGACGCAATGCGGTTGGCGGGAATCGTGTTGTTGGGGAAAGGTGTCCGGCCGGTGCCGTCGGGATTGCCCGTCAACGGATCGTAGATGATGGTGGGGGCGGCGCTGAAATCGCCGGTGCGCATGGCCGCGGTGGGAAGTGTCAGGTTCGGATCGGCCGCATACTGGCTCTGCTTGGTGCCCTCATAATCCATGAACCAGAACAGCTTGTTCTTGCCATGAACGATTTTGGGAATCCACACCGGACCGCCGATCGCGAATCCATACTGGTTTTGGATGTTCTTGGCCAGGCGGCCGGGATGGCTGAAATAATTGTTGATCGCTTGAAAATCGTTGTTCGTATTGCGTTCGAACGCGACTCCGTGCAGATTGTTGGTTCCCGATTTGATGATGACGTTGATCGCCGCGCCGCCCGCAGCGCCCTGCTCGGCGTCGAACGAGTTGGCGCTCACGCTGACCGTCTCGATAGCTTCCGGCGACGGCACATACGCCACGTTGACCGGCAGCCATGGATAGGAATCGGTCGCGCCGTCCAGCTTGGTGTTGTTGGCTTGGGACGAAACGCCGTTCTCAGATACCGTAATGGCGCGTTGCGGGTTACCGGCCGCCGAATTGGCTTCGCCCGTGCCCGCCGTGGTGTTGGCGCCCGGTTGCATCAGCAGCAGCGCCTGGAAGTTCCGGCCTTCCGATCCGTTGTATGGCAACTGCTCCACTTCCGTCGCCGAAATGTCCGCATGAATGTCGGCCTTATCGGTTTGCAGCACAACCTGATCCGCCGTGACTTCCACAGACGTGGTGACGCTCGCAACCTGGAGTTGCACGTCCACGCGCCGGATGGCGCTGACCTGCACCTGAATGTTGGTTTCCACGAAAGTCTGGAACGATTTGGCCGTGACCGCGACTTTGTACACACCTTGTTGCAGGTTGGTGAAGCGGTAGATGCCATGTACGTCAGTATTGGTTTCAGCCTTGACGTTGGTGCCCTGGTTAGTTGCTTCCACATGCACGCTGGGCACGGGCGCGCCGGATGGGTCGCTCACGTTTCCGGTTAGCGACCCGTACAGGATTTGAGAGTATCCAAGACGGGGACTTGCGATAGCAAGGAGCACCCCGAAAACACACGATAAACGAGTCATCGACATAGATGCGAAACCTTCCTTTCGCGCTGCCTCATGGTGGGCTCGCGCACCTCTCTACTTGAACCTGGCAAGTTAAAAAGACGCCCCTGGCCTTCCAAATTCAGCAGTTGCCTGAAACTGGAGAACTGTACCGGCAGAAGCGTAGCATGGGGTGCGGCGCGCTGAAAGTTGCCCCACGGTTCTCAAACAGGGCTAAAACCGTTACGGACGTAGCTTCAACCTGGTTCAGAATCAATACGATGGAAGGTAACGTCAGGAAGTCTTGGAAACACGATGGGTCACGTAGCGCACCTTGATGGGCACATTGGATTCGAACGTAGCCTGAATGACGACCTGAAATGCCCCCGGGAGTTCGCCCGAAGCCGACCGGAGGTGCGACACCAGTTCTTTGACATGGGCGGGGTCTGTGACGCACTCAGCCAGCGCCCACAGGAATTCTGCCCCGGCCCCGCTGAGGATCATGACGTGGTGGCCGGATTGGGGACCCGGCAAGACGGTAATCAGGGCGTATTTCACGCCGGAACCGTGCGTTTCGGCGCTGCGGTACTCTGCCGACTCCCCAGGCAAGGGGTGGAGGTTCCGAATATCGCCGAGGTCATCGGCAAAATCAGCGCCCTTGAGGGCGTATCGAATGGTCGGATTCAGGTTAGGCTTCCCGAGGAAGATGACGTTGCTGTTCCAGAGATCCTCCCAACCGAGAAATCCCGAGTGCTTAAGGCCGATCTCTTTGTGCTGCGGGCCCAAAACACGCCCGAGTAGAAATGCTGCGTGTACGGCTCCGAAATCGGCGTAATCCGATGTTTCTTGCAGCTCAGCGGCCCCCATGCGTGCACGGAATCCGGCTAGCGGCTTCGACCCAGCCAGATCCGCGAGCTGATTCGTCTGGTAGTCTCGAACCACCAAGCCAGTTGGAGGCGAATAGAAAAAGAGCCTGATCTCAAACGAGACGATCAGCGGTGTGGCATTGTTCAGGAAGGGCTTCCAGAACGCGGCCATCTCGGGCGTCCAGCCTTGCGGATCGGATCCCTTCGCTGCAGTCTTTCCCCGGGTGGAATTCACATAATAAAGAACGGCCACCGCAAGAACGGCCAGGAGGATGATACCCACAGCCGGCTTGAGCAGGCTGCGTTTCGGGGTGCCGCTGGCCGGACCGGGCGTGGAGGTCGCTGGCGCCGCTGGTGTTGAAGCAGGCGCCGCAACCGGCGCGACTGCATGGTCTGCCGGGCTGGCTCCAGTTGCGCGCTGGAACTGCGGTATGTAAGCCCCTTTGCGAATTTCTATCTGAATCGGATCGTCAGGGGCTTCCAGTTGATAGTAGCTCTTCAGTTTGTGGCGAAGCTCATAGGCTCGGCTGCGGACGCAGGAATCCTCGGTCGGGGAATAATCGGACGGGCGTCCAAGGACGGATACACCCACAACGTACTCATTGAGGTCCTGCGCGCGCCCTTCGAATTCAGCCTCGCAGATGTAACGAAGAAAGCTACGCAACTGGTCGGACCGGCTGAACGTATGGCTTGCGATCACGCGCTCGAGCGCATGACGCTTCTCCTGGTTCGAAATCAGATCCGAAACCATGCTCTGCTGTTGACCCGTATTTGATTGATTCTAACGCCGATCTCCGGTTTCCGCCACACCCCGTAACCGTAACGCCAAACCGTTGAAGACTTGCGCCCAGGGCAAATCAGGAGGAGAATCGTGTGGCGATTGGGCGAACTCCGCGACTCGTCTGCGCGATGGGACCTCGAGCGCGGATGGGGCCCTTGCCCACGTGCTTTGAGTATGAAACCGACAACGTTGCCTCGGACCGTCTCTTCCAGTTCCCTCGTGCTTGTGATCCTGGCGCTCGTCCCGATGCTTGGAATCCTTGCCCAGCAGCCGCCTTCGCCACCGAAGGGTGCTGCGCCCTCCGGCGACGGAACCCTTCCACAACCCACCAATTGGACGGCGGAACAAGACCATCAAAACATGATGGAGCAGCTTGGAATCAAAGCATTGCGCCCTGGCCCGAGCGGAAATGAGGCCGCACCCAACCACGCCAACTACGATGAGTCCAAAGCCAACCCGTTTCCGAGTTTGCCCCCGGTGCTAGTCCCGAGGAATGGCGTGAAAGTCACCTCGGCAAGAATGTGGTGGGAGCAAAGGCGCCCGGAGATCGTTGAGGACTTCGAACGGGAAGTAGTTGGCCGTGTTCCCAAGAACGTACCGAAAGTTACATGGACCGTAACCAAAACGGTCGAGGCCGCGGTTGGCTCTTATCCAGTCATCGGCCAGCAACTCCTCGGTCATGTGGATAACTCGCTCTATCCCTTGGTTAACGTCGATATTCAGATGATCCTCGTAACCCCTGCACACGCGACCAGTCCGGTTCCGGTGATGATGATGTTCGGTGGGCGCGGATTGCCGGAACTGGGGCAGGGTCCGCCGGGTCTCAGTACATTCACGCCGGCGCCAGGCGGCGACCCGCCCGGCACAGAGCAACTGATCGCCGACGGCTGGGGATACGTCTCCATCAATCCTGGGAGCATTCAGGCGGATAATGGCGCAGGGCTGACTAAGGGCATCATTGGACTGGCCAACAAGGGCCGGCCGCGCAAACCAGATGACTGGGGAGCTTTGCGGGCGTGGGCTTGGGGAGCCTCTCGCGGCCTTGATTACCTCGAAACCGTCAACGCTGTGGACGCCAGACATGTTGGAATCGAGGGAGTCTCCCGCTTCGGCAAAGCGGCGCTTGTGACGATGGCGTTCGATACCCGCTTCGCCCTCGTCCTCGTCGGATCCTCCGGCGAAGGCGGCGCCAAATTGCACCGCCGCAACTGGGGCGAAGCCGTAGAGAATCTCACGGGAGCGGGCGAATATCACTGGATGGCAGGTAATTTCCTGAAGTACGGCGCATCGGAATCGGTGTTTGGCAGTAAGAACGCGGGCGACCTGCCGGTGGATGCTCACGAGTTGATCGCGCTTTGTGCGCCGCGGCTGACCTTCATAAGCTACGGCGTACCCGAGAAAGGTGATGCGAAGTGGTTGGACCATCAAGGGAGCTTCATGGCTGCTGTCGCCGCCGGGAAGGTGTTCAGGTTGCTAGGCGCCAAAGATCTGGGAGTCGGGGACGACTATCAAACGGCCAAAATGCCGCCCGTCAACGTGGGTCTACTCGATGGCGAACTTGCGTGGCGCCAGCATGACGGCGGGCACACGGATGGCCCCAACTGGAAGTACTTCGTTGCTTGGGCCGACAGATTCCTCAACCGGAAGGCCGCGCTGGTGCAGGCCGCAACGCCGAGGTCCGTTTCCGCTTCCGCAAGTGAGCCTGTTCGCCGCGCCGATCAGAACTCTCTGCTGGCCCACGCTCAGCTACTGGAGAAGACCAAGAAGGGCCAGATTGATATCTATTTCGAAGGAGACTCTATCACACGTCGTTGGGGGGCAACCGACTATCCCGAACTGCTGGCCAATTGGACCCGCAATTTCTACGGCTGGAATGCGGCCGATTTCGGCTGGGGCGCAGATCGGATTGAGAACATCCTCTGGCGGCTCAAAAGCGGAGAGCTCGACGGAGTGAATCCGAAAATCATCGTTCTCCTGGCCGGCACCAATAACGTCGGAAATACGGTTCCCCCGGAAGGGGATTATGCCAAGGTGGCGGACATCACGAAGGGCCTACAGGCTGTGTTGGAAGTGATGCGCACCAAGGCGCCCGGCGCCATCATAATCGCGACTGGCATTTTTCCCCGTAACGACAACATCGCGGTGATGCCCACTATCGACAAAATCAATGCCAACCTGTCCAAGCTTGCGGATAGCAACAGGATTCGATACGTGAACATTAACGACAAGCTGGCGGCCCCAGATGGCAAGCTGTTCGACGGCATGATGAACGCTGGTGACAAGCTGCACCCCACCCTTAGTGGTTACCAGGTGTGGGCGGATGCGTTGAAGCCCATCTTCACCGAACTGCTCGGCCCTCCCGCGAAGGAGGACCACGCGCCACCACCCACCGGCGATCCGAGCGCCCGACGGTGAGCCTTTCCGCTGGGCCCTTAAAGTGCCGAGGTGCCCAATTAATGCCCCGGCCCCAGGGGTCTCGACCTGCGGCAAGGAGTAGTTGCGTTCGCGTTTCCGGCTCTCCTCCTCTGTCGGTGCTCACTTTCGGCCGCAATACACCGGAGACGGTGGTTTTCAACCATCCGTACCGCCCAGACGCCGCATCAAGTGACTGCTGGTCAATCGGTTGGCGTTTGGCCCGCAGCGTGCCTTGGAGAAAGCGTACGTGAGACCCAATGGAGGCGCATCATGAAGTCTATCAAAGTTCAGTGGGTTATTCGCCGGGCGCTTTGTCTGGTTTGTGTTCCGCTTCTGGCTGGCGGCCTTTTGGTTGCGCAACAACCGCCGCCTCCCGCGCCAGCTGCCGCACAGCTCCTTTCACCCGAACAGTTGGACA
Source organism: Bryobacteraceae bacterium (assembly GCA_050014595.1). Classification (GTDB taxonomy): domain Bacteria; phylum Acidobacteriota; class Terriglobia; order Bryobacterales; family Bryobacteraceae; genus PALSA-129. The sequence goes on along the minus strand of JBEKDA010000064.1, from coordinate 45,471 downwards.
CCCTGGTCGCGCCTGTCGCCCTTTACCCCGATGCGCTGCTGAGCCAGGTTCTGGTGGCCAGCACCTACCCGCTGGAAGTGGTGGAGGCGCAGCAGTGGCTGCAAAAGAATGGAAGTCTTAGGGGCCAGCAGTTGACGGACGCCGCCCGGCAACAGAATTGGGACGCCAGCATCCAGGCTATGGTGGCCTTCCCCGACGTTCTGACGATGCTGAACCAGGACGTCCAATGGTCCACGGCATTGGGCAATGCGTTCCTGGCGCAGCAGTCGGACGTGATGGCCGCGGTGCAGCGGATGCGCGCACGAGCGCAGGCTAATGGCAAGCTTTCTACCACTCCGCAAGAGACCGTGACCACGCAGACGCAGGGTGGACAGACGGCCATTGACATTGCGCCGGCTGACCCGCAGGTGATCTACGTGCCGGAATACGACCCGGCTTACGTCTGGGGTCCTCCGGCGTGGGGCTACTATCCGCCGCTATATTATGCCGGGTACGGCTTTGGCTTTTATCCCGGGATCAACATCGGGTTGTACTTCGGCGGTTGGGGCGGCTGGGGCTATGGCGGCTGGGGTTGGGGCTGGGGCCCGAACTGGTTCGGCGGCGGAGTATTCGTCAACGGCTTCTTCTTCAACCACTACGGCTTCCGCGGTGGATTGCTGGCGGGCGGGTTGGGCAGAGCGGCGTGGCAGCACGACGCGAGCCATCGGTTGGGAGTATCGTACCCGAACGGTCAACTCGCGGCACGGTATGGGGCCGCATCGATGGCCTCGAGGAACGCGATGGCAAGATCGGGCAGCGTGAACTCGGCGCGATCGGCCAGCACGGGAAGCTATAGCCGGTTTGGAAACGCGACGTCGTCGTACGCTAACCGATCGGCGGGGACGCAGGGCGCTCGCAGCGCGGCCACACCAAGTGCAGGGCGCACCAGCGAGGGACAGTGGCAACACTTCCAGGGATCGCAGCGCTATTCGGCTCCGGCACAGTCTTCCACCTCGGCGCAGCGTTACTCGTCGGGCTCGGCACAGCGGTATTCGGCTCCGGCGCAGCGTTACTCCGCACCGAGCAGCGGCGGTTCGCGTGGCTACAGCAGCGGTGGCGCGTCACGCAGCTATAGCAGCGGCGGCGGCGCGCGCAGCTCCGGCGGCGGCCACAGTTCCGGCGGTTCACACGGTGGCGGCCGCCGTTGACAGGCTGCCACAAAAGCCGCAAGCAAATCCGGCTGCAACCTTTCTCTGCGTCTCTGGTTGGGTCGCCCACGTTGGTTAACGCGCCGGTGAGATCGGGGGATCGCCAGAGACAAGGTTCGGGAGTTCGGGAGCCAACGGCGGTAATTCCGCGGGTGGCTCTCCTCTTCCGTCAGCACGGCAGGGCCGGCTGACGTCTTGGGCGTGATATCGCTGCAAAGCATCTCGAAGAACCGGACTACCTGGACGTTGCGGTTGTCCCCTTGGCTGAGACAAACAGTTAACACACTGTTCGCCGTTCCCTGTAAATCCATTGTGCCCATCCCGGTGCTGCGGGAAGGCCAGAGAGGTCAACAAGACCTTCAGGCGCAGGGCACGCATCATTGCACTCCTCTTTCTCGAACCATCTCATAGAGCGCCACGATATTTTCAGTCGGGGTGTTCGCCTGGATGTTGTGGCAGGGCGCCACGATATAGCCCTTGCATGCAGAAAAGAGGGCGATATTCTCTTCTACTTCACGACGAACGTCCGCCGGGCTGCCGAACGGAAGGGTTAGCTGGTTGTCCACTCCGCCGTGAAATACAACCCGGCTACCGAAATCGCGAGCGAGCTTGGCGCGGTCCATGCCGCGGCAGCGCCACTGGATCGGATTCAGCACGTCGATGCCGATGTCGAGGAGGTCCGGGATCAACGGACGGATCGCGCCGTCGTCGTGGTGGAAGACACGGACGCCGTGGCGATGCGCGAGGTCGATCATGCGGCGCAGAGTCGGGCGGAGAAAACGCCGAAACAGCGCGGGGCTCATCAGCAGCGACTCCTGGGTGCCGAGGTCTTCCGCGACATAGACGAAGTCGATCAGATCGCCGGCCTCCGAGAGGATGCGCTCGAACAGGCGCTCGTGAATGGAGTGGATGCGGGCGAGAGCCGCTTCGGCGATGGTTGGATGGTCGAGCAGATCGGTGAGTGCCCGCTCCATGCCGCGCATCCGGCTATAGAGATAGAAAGGCTCGTGGGAGCCGCACAGGACCGGGTAGTCTTTCCAGGCGAGCGCCTGCTCGCGAATGCCGGCCAACTCCCACTCTTCGGGGTCCGGCCACCGGAAGCGCTCGACATCAGCCGGGGTTTCGGCCGCTTCGAGCGGGCCGCTCACGACCTCGCAGTAGAGCCCCGACCCATATCCGATTTCGCGCGTCACGAGGCCCCAGATACTGAACAGCGACTGCAGATGCCAGTCTGTTTCTACGGCCCGCGGATGGCGCGGCGCCAGGTGGATGCACTTATCCACGCCCAGGCACTTCCAGAGAGTCCGGTCGTCGGGGCAATTCAGGTCGTGCCGCAAGCGGGCGGTCACTTCGGGGGTAGCCCAGTAATCGCACGGCGGCCGGTCAGGGTGGCGGCCTTCGAGAACCGCCTTCCAGCGCTCGCGAGGTGTCATTTCACCCATCCCATCGATCATACTTGCGTGGCAAGTGGAGCGGCGTCCGGTTCTGGTGCCGCAGGACCAGCATCGGCGACCCGATGGCAAGCCGCTCAATTCCCGAAGGGCATGGAATTCCCCCTTTTCAGGCGTTGACGTTCAGACTATCAACCAGTTCGCGAAGTTCCTTGCCCGGTTTGAAGAAGGGAATTCTCTTCGGTGGCACGGCGACTTGGGCTCCGGTTTTTGGATTGCGTCCCATGCAACCTCGTCTTTGGCGCGTGTGGAACCTTCCGAATCCGCGGATCTCAACTTAGGCAGATGCCTTACGAGCCAGATACACCGTGCGGCCGCCTGGACGCATCAGTGGATTGTCCTGGAAGAAGGGGGATGCGTCCCACGCACGCAGCCGGTCAAATCCCGCCGCGCGCAACCTTCGGCGGATCTCGTCGGAACTCCAGCAGACCTCGTCGACCCTTTCGTGACGCCGTCGCCAGAGGTTTCTTTCCCGTATGAACCATTCGATATCGCTCCAGGCCCTGTCCTGCGGGGCGTCGTGGCTATTGCGCATGATGACTACCACGCCCGGCCGTTCGACCCAGAAAGTGCCCGACCAGTATCGTTCAAAACCAGAGCGATTGTTCACGTCGAAGAAAAAGTAGCCTCCCGGTTTCAGAGCCCGGGCCACCGCCTGCGCCACCATCCGCAGGTCGGTCTTTCGCGGGACGTGATTCAGGGAATCGTATTCGCACGTGACCAGGTCGACCGACTCCGGCAGCCGGAATTTGCGCATGTCGGCGCAAAGCACGCGCACGGGCAGGCGGGCGCGATGGGCTTTCTCGCGTGCAAGACGGCACATGATCGGGGAAAGATCCACCGCGAACATTTTGATTCCCTCGCGCGCCAGGGCCAGAGCGGTCGTTCCCGTGCCACACGCCAGATCGCAAGCAGATTCCACGTTCGGCAAGATCCGCCCGAGCACGTGCTGGCGCGCCGCATCCAGAGGAGATCGAAAAGACGAGAAAATGCGGTCGTAGTATTTCGCCAGCCACTCGTAGGGCCGGTTGAGCGACGTTCGAGCCATGGTTCGAGAGTCCGTGGTTGAAGTATAAACCCAGGTTGCCGATCCGAGCGAGTGCAATTCCGCACATTCAGCAAAGAAAGAGCCGGTGAAGACTTCTGGAATGCTCTGAGTCGTCCGGTGACCGGGTGTGTCCCGGTCGGATTGCCGGACACCCTTTCACATCTCGAGTTTTGCTCTTCCGGAGGCCATTCCGGGCGGCTATGGAAGTGCGCCGTCATCCAATATCGACATCTGGCCGTGCCACCCGGACCGCCGTTCTCCGAGTATTGACCCAAAACCCGAAAATGAGACAGCCGATAAGTTGAGACCCAGCCGCGGGGCAGTCCCTTGGTCCGGCCCCGACTAGCGGTCAGCGATCGAGAGTCAGTTTCATGGCCCTGAAATCCAGGGTAACGGTACGCGCCTGGTTGAGAAGATCGATGCCGGCATTTTCGTAGGATCCTCCGGTCATGCACGGCATCCAGCGCGAGACAGTTACGGAAGCCTGCCAACGAAAACTTCTCCTTGTGGCCGGCGAAGCCTTGGAACGGACAACCTGGTCGCGGAGTTCGAAGTAGTCCGCCGCGGCCTCCGGCGCCGGTGCGGCCTGGAAGTCGCGGTACGAACTATATGTCGATACGCTCCGCCACTGCCGGCCACCCAGGTTGATATCGTAGGTCTCGGCGGCGGGCAGCAGGTACTCGTGGCCGTTGACGATCCGGCCCGACCTGGCTCCCTTAGTGATACCCGGCCTCAATTCAGGACGAAATTCAATTTTGGATACCAAGGTTGCCCGTCGGTGCTTACAAGCCCAGCCACTTCACCGGTAGCGTAGTCAGCACGGGCACATATGTGATGAGTAACACGCCGGCCAGCAGGATCAAGTAAACCGGAAGCGTGGCGCGGTATACGGCTGTCATCGGCTGTTTAAAGCGGTAAGCGGAGAGACAGAGGTTCATGCCGATTGGAGGCGTAAGGTATCCGAGTTCCAGGTTGGCCAGGAAAATGACTCCCATCTGCACCGGGTCGATGCCGAATCTCGCGGCAATCGGCTGGATGAGCGGCACCATCACGATGATCGCCGAGAAGACGTCCATGAACGAGCCTTTGATCAGCAGCACGACGTTGAGCAGCAGCAGGAAGACATATTTGGAATGGATGTGGACATCGACCCAGTTGCTCAGGGTGCCGGGAACGTCCTGGATGGCCAGGTAGTAGGTGAGCCCCTTGGCCACGCCGATAATCAGCAGCACGCCGCCGACGACGGTGACGCACTCCACGGCGACACGCGGAAAATCACGGCGCAGCGAGAACTCGCGCAGGATGAAGCACTCGGCTATGAAGGAGTAAACGACGGCGATGGCTCCGGCCTCCACCAGGGTGCCGAACCCCCCGAAGAGGCCGACGACGACGATCACCGGGAGCGCCAATTCCCATTTGGCGACCCAAAGAGCCTGGCGCGCTTCCGCGAAGGAGAACCGCGAGCGCTCGGCCCCGCTTTTCACGCCGTGGAAGACGCCCCATGCCGAGACCATCGTGACCATCAGCAGCCCCGGCACGAATGCACCCACGAACAGCGTGTCGATCTGGACCGTCTTGGCATAAACGGCATAGAGGATGACGGGCAGGCTCGGCGGAAACAGCAGCCCGAGAGAGCCTGATCCATTGATCAGACCGATGGAGAACCGTTCCGTATAGCGCGCCTTGATGAGCATGGGCAGCATCAATCCGCCCATGGAAACGATGGTGACGCCGGAGCCGGCGAAGGTGAAAATGGCGAAGGCGACGGCGGTGGTAATGGCGAGGCCCCCCGGCAGCCAGCCGAACAGGGCGGTATAGACGCGCAGCAGACGCGTGCTGGCGCCGCCTTCCACCAAAAGATAGCCCGCCAGGGTGTACAGCGGGAGCGAGGGCAAAACCTCCGAAACCATCAGAGAGTAGGCGTTGTCGGGCACATCCACGGCGGGCTGACCGACCTGCCACAGCAGGAGCAGCGCAATGCCGCCCAGGGTGGCGAAAATCGGCAGGCCCAGCACGGCGCCGGCGATGATGACGATGATCCCGATCCACAAAACCGCCGGCCCTTCCGGCCTGGGCGCGAAGGTCAAGACCAGTGGCGCCAGCAAAAACAAAGCGGCGGCCAAACGATGGCGAGAGCCGGCCCCCGCACTGCGGATGGCACGCAGGGTGATGAGCAGAAAACCCAACGGCATGACCAGCGCCAGGACCCAACTGGGCACTCCCAGGGCCAGCGTCTTCCCAATGGACACCTCGGAAGCCACAAATTGACAACTCGCCCAGCACAGGCTGGCGGAGATGGCCGCCGTCAGGCCACAGCCGAAGATGCGCACCGGCACGGCCCACCTGGGCGGCACGAAGGTGTTGGCCGACATCCCCAGCAGCCTATCCCCGGAGGCCGCCAGCGCTGCTCCCAGGAATGCGATCCACAGCGTCAGTTGCTGGACAAAGACCACCGAACCGGGGATTCCGCGGACACCGGCCAGACGGGTGGCCATGGCGATGATGGGGAGCAGCGATGCCAGGGAAATGGCCAGAATCGCGACAGCCCTTTCCCCACTTCCCAGGATGCGCCAGGCTCGCGTCACTTACCGGCCTTGCCCTTTCCCTTGGAGGTGGCCTTTCCCTTGGAGACGCTCTGGCTCTTGGCAGTGCTCTTGGCGTTGACCTCCGCAGGTTTGGCTGGATGCTCGGCGCGGTACTGATCGCGCAGCTTCTGGACTTCATCGAAGAGGTCGGGCGGAACCATCTTGCCCCTCATCTTGGGATACATGGCTTCGGTCAGTTTGCGCCAGTCGGCCATGGCGGCGGGATCCAGGTGGGTGACCTGGAGCTTGTTGGATTTCTTGCCGGGCTGGCCTGCCATCATGGCGGCGATGGCCCCAGTGTCCTGGGCGCGAACGTCCGCCTTCAAAACCTCTCCGGACTTGCGCGCCGCCGCCAGCATGGGGACGCGCTGCGCCGCGGGAATCTTTTCCCAAACGTCCTTGGCAATAATGGTGGCGCCGACCAGAGGCGCCCACTTCACGTCACACATGTACGGGGCCAGAGTGTACAGTTTGGTGGTTTCGGCGTAGAGAGCCGTTTCGGGGACGGCATCGAGGTTATGAGACTGCAGTTCCATATAGATGTCGGTGGCGGCCATCGGGAAGACGCGGAAACCATTGATTTGCCACAGCTCCACTTCGGTGGCGTCGCCGGCCCAGGTCCACAGCCGCAATTTCCGCAGATCGTCCAGCCTCCACACCGGCTTGGTGGAGAAGAACTGGACCCAACCCACATCGCTCCAGTAGAGCACTTCGTAGCCTTTTTCCCGGAGCCTTTGCTCCAGCTTGGGGGCGATGCGGTCGCGCACGTAGTCGAGTTCCTCGTAGGAGTCGAACATCATGGGTATCTGGAGGCAGGCCACGCCCTGGTCGATGTCGCCCAAACCCGCGCCGGAAAGGCCGGCGGCCTGGATGGAGTGGTGATCGAGCCGGCGGACGCACTCCGGCTCGTCGCCCAGCACGCCGCCGGGATGGATGATCAGGTTGACTTTGCTGTTGGAGATCTTCTTCCAGTCCGCTGCCATGTTCTCCATCACTTTGAACCAGGTCGAGCCCTCGGGCGCCAGCGTGGCCATGTCGATCTTCTGAGCTCGCGCCACCAGCGCCAGCCCGCACAAGGCTGCCGTAAAAATCATTCGCTTGCACATTGCGTTCTCCTTATGATTCTTTGGGTGCCGATTCCAGGAAAAGCTCGTCGATATGTTCCAGCAGCCAGCGCGCGCGGCGCTGCGCCACCAGGGTAGCCAGCCGGTTGTCGGGATCGGCGTCCGGATCCACGGCGAGGGCCTTTTCCAACATGGACTTGAATTCCGCGGCGTTCTGCGCCGGCAGGCAGGCATTTTCGGCGAAGGAGACATAGGTTCCGGCGCGCTTGCCCTGGGAGAGCTCGATGGCGCGCTCGAAGTGCCGGCGCATCAGCTTCTGCGCCTCCTCGGCCTTCACGTCCGTGCGCGCCGCTTCGAAAGTGATGAGGAACTCGGGCACGGCGCCGTTTTCGAAACCCTCGTCGAGTTCAGCTACGCGCCGCACGATGGTCTCCACCAGGGGCAGTTCGGCGATCATCTCGGGGCTGGTCTTGGAAAGAGAAATGGCCAGGCCGCGGGAGGCGGCGGTCCAATAGAGCAGCGGCACGTCGCGCATATGGACGCGTTTCAAGGCGGTCTCGGCATCGTCGTCAAGCGCCTTGGCGAAGCCGGGATAGCGGGCTTCGAGCCCGCGCATGGCGTACCCGTAGGCGCGCAGGTAGAGCTTGCGGGCGCGGGCGCGGAGAGCGTTGGCACGGTCGAGGTTCTGCTCCTTGGCTTCGTCGATGCGCGAATCCACGAAGGCATAGGAGAATTCGGTGAAGCCCTGCGCCGCGGCCAGCAGCAGACCGGCGTGCTTAGGCGATTCCGCGAGCAGGCTTTCGTAGAGCTTGAGACCGAACGGGATGGCGGCTTCGACCAGCTCGGGGTCGTTATCGCTGGTGAACGTGCCGCCTCCGGAGGCCAGCGCGTTGCCCAGTTTGTTGATGGCCACCCGCTTGATGGAACAGCCGGTCGACAGGAGCAGCAGCAAAGCGGCGATGAGCGGTTTCATGGATGCCTCACAACTCTTTTCATTGAGTGAAGAAAACCGAGCCAAATCGTTACAGCAAAGAACAGCGATATTCCGCGGCGGGGATTGCAGGGGAGCCCCAAGAATAGGACTCCTGCCGTGGCGCAAAGAAAAGGGAGGGAAGGGTTACAAGGATGGCGGCAAAGAGGGGATCAACGAAGGCTCTCCGCGAAGAACTGGCCCACGCGCAATTCGTACTCCCGGCCAGCGGCCTTCAGCCCGTTCACGTGACCGCCGGAGGGAATGCGCCAGAACTGTTTCGGCTCTTTGGCCGCCGCGAAGTTGCGCTCGCTATTGTCAGGCGGCAAGACTGTGTCGTCCATGCAGTGGACGATCAGCAGCGGCCGGGGGCTAATGCGCGCAATTACGTCGACCGGGCGTATCCGGTTCACATCGATTCCGGTACGCAGCTGCATAATCGACACCGTCAGCGGCGCGAAAGGAAATGACGGCAGCCCGATAAAATGCTGGAAGCTGCTGCGGATGGCGGCGGGCGCGTCGCTGAAGCCGCTGTCGTCCAGAACGGCCTTGATGCGGGAGTCGCTTGCCGCCGCCAGAATGGTGGCGGAAGCGCCGAGAGAAAGGCCCATCGCGCCGATCCGATTCGGATCGACGTCGGGTCGTGTCATGAGATGGTCCACCGCCGATAAAATGTCAGGCCCCTCCAGAGCCCCCAATGTCACGGCGTCGCCGCCGCTCCGGCCCCGGTTGCGCATATCGTAGGTAAGGACGGAGAAGCCCTGCCGGACCAGGAAGTCCGCATAAGGCAGCATTTGAATCTGATTGTCGCCATAGCCATGCGAAAGCAGGACCGTCGCGCGCCGCGTCCCTGGAAAGAACCACGACGCGATCCTGGTGTGGGTCCGGCTTTCGAAGTTGACCTGGCCCGGGTGAAGGTTCGGGAAGTCCGCAAGACCTTTATCATAGTGACAAATGTGGCGGGGTGGATCGCCCGTTCCGAGGCGATCCATCCGATACCCAAAACAGCCGCAAGCAGCAGGGCAACGGCGGCCGCTGAGGCCGGCAGTGCCCGGTTCGGCCGCCAACCCCTGAGGTGGCCACGGTGCGCGTTGGCTGGCCGAAAAGCTATCGACATAAGGGACCCTCCGCCCGACTAGGTTTGACTCTGCACACTGGCGCCTGGTCTCACGCCGGGACTCGGCCCGCTGCTGGCCTCATGGCGCGCGATACACCTCTCGCCATCCACCGGTAGGCAGCGCCACCCCGACCACTGTGCCTATCAGCGCTCCCAGCGGCGAGAGTACCACTTTGCCGGAATCCGGAAACATCCTGCCGGGACCCGACTTTGCGTCCGCGACAGCGCCCGCGGCCAGGCCGGCGCCCGTTCCTACCGCCAACCCGATGAGTGTGTTTCGCCCGCGATGCCCTGGCCGCTTCAGATCGACGCGCCGGATGTCTTGCCTGGAGAGCGTCTCCTGGCTGGTCGTCGCGTTGATCGCCAGTGACTCGGGAGTCACGCCCTGCACGAACCCACGTAGGGTCTTCCCGTTGGCAAGCGTAACCCGGATCTCCGCTCCCGTGACAAGTTGGTTGAGGTTGGCCCAATTCGCAATGGGCTTGGCTTGTTGGGCCGCCGCGGTGGCTGCGAGAGTCGCGGCCAATAGGGCCGGCAAGAAGATGTGCCTCGGTGTTCTGTTCATAAAAGGATTTGCATAACTTGCGGCGCGTTGGCTGGAGCGATCGCTAGAGTCCGGCTGGAGCCGGCTCCCCGCGCCCCACGGTCGCCACAGCAGTTGCCGAGCAACCGGCCAGGAGGTCGCTTGCCGCGCACACATAGAGCGCAATCACCGCCGAATGTATGGACGGGCCGTGGTGCGAAAAGACTGAAGCCATGAACAGCAGAAACAGGCCAAAGACCAGCCCGAACACCCCTGAGGCAACCGGCATCGCTACCGAACGGGTTTTCCAAAACGAGAAGCCGGCAAGCAGCAGATGGAACGCGGCGATAACCATTAAGCCGCGAGCTGCCGGTCCCGGCGTGGCTCCCGGCGACGTGTCTATTGCAACAACGGGCGCTATCACGAAGAACAGCAGAGCGGCCACCACGATCGATAGACCGCCGGCCACTCGCAGCGCGATCCGGCATGCGGCCATGACGTTCTCTCCGTGAGCGCCCGGCCAGTCCGGCGCCCATCGTGCGATGAGCGCTCCGGCAAGGCAACCGGTGCAGCCGGCGAATAACATGGGGACGTCTTGCTCAAGAACCACGCCGGACTTTTCCATGACCGCGATCGCGAGGAACACAACGGGCAATGGGGCAATCATTGCCGCAAGACTCGATGACCATACGGCACGAGTGCGACCGGCGGAATGGGCGCTGCGCGCCACCAGGAACTGGCAAAGCGCGAGGTAAAGAGCGATTGCGACGGATCCGGCCACTACCTCTTTCAACGAATTCCCGCCGCCCCCCTCGAAAGGTGCCGCTCCAAGAAAAAAGACAAGCGGCGAAAACAGGCCCAATATGGCCGAAAGTGCTGTCATTCCCACTCGTATAGCGCCTCCTGACGCATGAGCTTCCACGTGGGAGTAAAGAAAAGAACGCCAAACGTTACCGGAATCAGCGTCCTCTCGCGGTGCTCATCGCGCGATCTCCTGCTCATCAAGAAAAGAGGCGCGGCTGACGCGAGGCTTGCGCGGGTGCTCGCCGCGCGTGGATGGCCGCCGCAACCGCGCCGGCGTATGCGCCGGCGCTGCCCGACGTCAGGATTCCAAGGCCTTGAAAGAGAATGACCTCTCGGCGCTCGCCCAGGATCATGATGAGGGCCACGATGGCGATGGGCAGCGTCAGCATGATGGGCCAGTGCCGGTGGGCGTCGACGTTCCCACGGGACAGAAGAAACTGGCACACAAAACAGTACGCCAGGAACGCACTGAATCCCGCAACCGGCCCCGCCTCCTCGCCGACCCCGATGACCACAACGAACGAAATGATCGCAACAAAGACTTTCATAAACCACGCTCCTGTACGCGCCTTGCCCGGTCCACAGATTGCTACTCCGGAGTAAAGAAAACGCCCGAAAACGTTACGGGGAAGCCCGCGCGTGCTCAATCCGAAGCCGTAGCCAGCACAGCAGGTGCAGGAGGCTCACTATAGCGATGGGCAGAATGAAAGGGTTAAACGCTGCGAGTGGAATCACTGAAACGAAAAGCGCGTAACCGGCGAGTGCGCACAATCCTCCCCAGGCTTCCCAGATCCAGGCGAGTATCAGGCCGGCAGCCATTAACCAGAATCCGGCAAAACTGATTGCATAGCGTATGTCGTCGTGGGAGGGCAGCGGCATGCCTTCGCCAAGCTCCATGACCACAAAGAGGAGAGCCAAAAGAGCGCCGATAATTCGCGCCACCCACCGGCCGGCGCGGGCCGCCCGAAGCGATGCGCCGGCTATTGGAATCCCCCTTAGCCGGTTGTCTATGGCCGCCTGCCATGCGCGGCGGCGGAACAGGGCGGCGCACAACGCCCCGCCTGTCAGGAGGACGGCGATTCCACCGGCCATCATCTTCCCAAATATGCTCCATACGGATGGCGCCAATGACGACCCTTCCTCCGGTCCCGGAGGCGCCTCTGGCGGCGGCACCGCGGCCTGAGTGTCCCAGATTCGGACTTCCTTCTCGTACAAACCGACGAGCATCCGGCCATCGCCGGTAAACCGCAACTGGCGGATGCCGGGGTCGGCGTGAAGCGTGACCAGATGCTCGTAATATGTGGTGCTCCAGATCTCGAGGCCGCCGGCCCGGGTGGCGAGTACCACACGGCCCCTGCGAGTGCAAAATGCGGCGGACACAATTGGCGAGGCGGTGTGCAATACTCCCCGGATCTGATCCGCGCGCGCATGCCAGATGCGCGCTTCCGTGCTGCCGGCAGCCGCGGTTATGGCCAGTGCCCCGCCGCCGCTGAACGTTGCCACTGCGGCATCCCGGTACGAACGGCGCAGCTTTCCACTGGGAATAAACCAGAGTTGCGCCGACCCGCGGCCGGTCGTCACCAGAGCGCTGCCGTCCGGCACGAAATCCACTCCGTCCACTGGCTGGCCGGTACGCACGGTAAACAGGCGCGATCTCGCGGCGGCTTCCCAGACAATGGCGGCGCCATCCGTCGACCCTGCCGCGATTAGCCGACCGCCGGGGCTATAGGCGACCGAGGATACCTGGAAAGGGGCTGGCAATTCCGTTATCAAACGACTGGCAGAGACGTCCCAAACCCGCACTGAGGGGTCGCCCCCTACGCTCGCCAACTCCGCACCGTCCGGGCTGAATGCCAGGCCGCGCACCGCGCCCTTGTGGGCTTGCCAGCGTTGAGCGACCGTGCCGTCGGGCCTGACCACCTCTACTACCCCCGTGCCAAAACCCAGCGCGACCGGGCCTCCGCGCGCGGCGACGGCCATCGTGTCGATTGGCTCCTCCACACGCCGCAGCAGACCGGCGCCACCGGACTCCGATTGCGACCACAGGTGGCTCCATTCCCAATTCCGCATCGCCGGCGCGCACGCCAGCAGAAGCTCGCGAGCTGGCGCCGATTGCCTCTGGAGCAGGAGTTCTTCCGCCGCGCCAAGATACGTCGTGTAATGCCGTTGTTCACTGCTCTCCCGCTCATACTCCGACCGCAGATAGTAGGCCGTGCTGAGCGCCAGGCCCGCGAGGAGCGCGAGGAACACCGTGGAGGCCGCCGCAAGTTGCAGCGCATGGCGTCCGGCGAATTTGCGCAGGCGGTAGATCGGGTCCGGAGGCGCCGCCGTCACCGGCTCCCCCGCCAGCCGGCGGTGAATATCCTCAGCCAAGTCCGCGACAGTGGCGTATCGGCGGGAACGGTCCTTCTCCAGCGTCTTCAGCGTGATCCACTCGAGGTCACCGCGCAATTCCCGGCGCAGGCCTCGCGAGTCGGTAGCCCGGCACGTCACCGGCTTGGGAGGATCGTCCTCGCGGAGAATCCGGCGGATCTCGTCATACCCCGCCGCCCGCAGCGCCTTGGAGGCGAACGGAACCGCGCCCACCAGCAACTCATAAAGCAGCACGCCGAGCGAATAGATGTCGGTGCGCGTGTCAACGTCCCGCTCTCGCAAAGAAGCCTGCTCCGGGCTCATATATTCGGGGGTGCCGATCAAGACGCCGACTTCCGTAAAGAGCGTGTGCTCCGCCGTATTCTTATCCGTAGCCCTCGCGAGTCCGAAATCGATGATCTTGGGGACGGGCTCGCCGTCGAGGTCCATCACCAGAATATTGGAAGGCTTCAGGTCGCGATGAATGATGCCCTTCTGATGTGCGTGCTGGACTGCATTCGCTACTTTTAGGAAGAGTTCCAACCGTTGGCGGGTGTTGAGCCGGCGCTGGTCGCAGTAATCGGTTATCGGAAGGCCCGGCACAAACTCCATCACGAAGAACGGCCGGCCTTCCGCGGTAGCCCCCGCCTCGTACACGCTCGCGATATTCGGGTGTTCCATCAATGCAATCGCCTGCTGCTCCGACTGAAACCGCGCCAATACGGCGTGGGTATCCATTCCCAGCTTGATTACCTTCAGGGCAACCTGGCGGGCGATCGGCTGTGCCTGTTCGGCCAGAAATACCATGCCCATTCCGCCCTCACCGAGAAGGCGGACCAGGCGGTAAGGGCCGATCCACTCGCCGGGCTGGGGGAGACCCGCCAGGGCAGCCGTCACGGGGTGGCGCAGGGCCGCCGCCAGCAGGCACCGCGCGCACATGCCAGCTTGCGCACCGGCCATTAACGGGCCGCCGCACTCCGGGCACCGTTCGGTTGTGGTCATCTTCCAGCCTCCGCACGGTCAGTAAAGCAATCCGCCGTGACTGTTACACCCGCTCCAGGGCGGCGAGCAAAAACCGGATCTCGCCGTCCACTTCCTCCGGATCGGCTACCGTGGCTGCGATTTCCTCCCGGAGCAGTTCCGCGTACCGCCGCCGCAAGCGATGCACCGCCGTGCGGACCGCGGCGTCGCTCATATCCAGCTTCGCGGTCAACTGATGGGTTGAGCCCCGGTCCTGATCGCCGGTCAGAAACACTTTCAGCAGATCGAACTGCGCGGTCTGGCCTCGCCGGGCGTGCTCTTCGCGCTGCCGCCCCAGCACCCGGTCGAGCAGGGCCATCGCCCACTGCCGCTCGTACAGCGCTTCCGGCGTGAGTTGGTGGTACGGCTCGCGGTGATATGTCTCTTCGCCGGCCTCGAAATCGAACGAAAGCGTGGCGCAATCTCCGCCCCGCTTCTGAGCCCGCGAGCGGTCCCACTCATTCGCCACAAAGTGGGTCGCCGACGCCAGCAGGAAGGAGCGGAACTTGCCGCGTTCCCGCCGGGCTTCGCCCAGCGTGCCGTGTTCGAGAACCCGGGTGAAGAAGGCCTGGCACAGGTCTTCGGACTCCTCCCGCGAGTATCCCTTTCTCCGGATGAACGCATAGACCGGCAGCCAGTACGTGGCGCACAGCTTGCTCAGAGCGTCCGCGGAACCGGACGAGTGGCGGCCCGCGGCGGATACCATGGTCCACGACGTGGTGGGAAACCGGCGGGAATGACTCTCGGCCGTCTTGTCGCTCGTTGCCACAGCGGATCTCGTACCTGCTTAAGAATTATATGATAAACAGGTGGTGTAATCTGCTTTTCAGCGGCTTCTAAAGGCGGGCATGGCGGCCAGTTCCATAGCTCGATGCCACTCCTCTGGCGGAGTGGATCGGGACCACCCGTCACGAGTCTACGTGATGCACGGCGGCGGCGAGTCCTCTGAACCCCCTATCGCTTCCGCAGCGTCAACGGCGTGCTGTTTGCCTCGTGGATCAACTGTCCGGCCAGTTCGGTGCCTTCCTTGTTCAGGCTTCCTTGAAAGGTGCCGCCGGCGATCTTCATCCCGAACTCCACCTTCTGCCCCGTCTGTTTCACGTTATCGAGGGGCATGCCCACCATGCTCGCGGCGAGGCTACTGTCGACGGTCGCCGCTACCGTGTTGTCCGGTTGATTCTTGAAATGGAATACCAACCGGAACGCGCCGTTAGGCGACTCGATCGAGCCTTCCCAATCTCCTTCGAGTTCCTTCGACACCGCCGGGCTCGCCGGGATCAGCTCCACCTTTGCCTCGCCCGTGCGCTTGAATTCGACCGGCAGCGAACCCTGCGGGCTGGAGATCGTCCCTACCGCCACATCCATCACGACAAGGCCGGTCGCGTTTTCGGAGGGAAGGCCCATACTGGCGATCCACTCCGATTTCGCGTTCTTCGCCAGGTCGAGCGACAACCCGGTCTCGCGATTGTTCATCGTAAAGGAGCCTTCCCAGTGACCGCCGGGGCCTACTTGCGCGCATACAAGCGCCGCAAAGAATACAGCCACCCCCGCGCCGCGAAGAGATCGAGTAAACATAGTGTACCTCCACCGGGATTTCTAATTTGAAGTCCCGGGTCTTGTTCCGTTGAGTTCCAGCCGCCACCCGCCGATCCTGCGACTTGGCTGGGAACTCGCCTCAGGCCAGTCGGAGAACTGTTGACCATCCGGTTCCGATATCCCTCCACCAACGGGAGCATTGTTGACAGGCATTCTTTCACAGAGCCCTGCCCCGACCGCGCAACACGCGGCTCGCGACGACCTGCTCGGCGTCCGCCGCGGTCATCTTTCGGCCTTCGTACGGCAATAAAGCAATTCGTCGAAAATGTTACACCCGTTCCACGCCCGCTAGCGGAAATCGGATCTCGGCGTCCACTTCCTCCAGATGGGCTACCGTGGCTGCGATTGCGGGATATCTCGGACGAACATCAAGCGGGTAGACCGAAGTCTTCAACTCCCAGCTTTTCGGTAAACAGGTCCGTCCCTGGCCACCATGTTTTCAGTAGTTTACAGACTGCCTCTCCCCCAAATCTGTTCCATTCTGTTCCAATTCCGTACTCAAGGCTTGCAGAAATTTGCCTCTTTCAGTGTGGAACCATGCGGGGGAGTGGCCGATTTACTGCTCAAACAGCCAGTCCAGGCCCTTCTTCTGTATCAACGGCCCCGAGGTCTCGAGCGCCGTCAGGTTGCGCTCGAAGATCGCGAGCTCGCGCTCGTACTCCGGCAGACAGTCGCGCCAGTGCGTATATTTTCCGGGCGCCCCGCGGAAAGGGATGCGCCGTGAAACGCTGTGAACGCTGCACGCTTCTCGATACGTCTTGTCGGTGAGAGCCACCAGCCGCCGGTAATAGTCGACGCTCTCCTTCAGCGGCACGAGCGCCTGTTGGAGATCCTTCAGGTCGTGGCTGTAGCCGTATCGCAAAACCAGCGCGGCCGAGCGCGTCTTGGCGTCGTAATACCGGTACTGCGCCTCCATGGCACGCATATCGTTCAGCAAGCGCCGGTACTCTTCGCGGTCCTTCCTTACGAACGGACCGGCTGCCGCGGCGGCGGCCACGGCGCGCGTTGCCGATGCCGCAACTTCCACGGCCACCCCGATCGGTGTCTCGCCCTCGTGCGGTTTGTGCTCCCACTCCTTGAGCACCCAATCGGCCAGCCGCTCTCCCGGCGGCGCGTCGCCCTCCCACAGCAACGACAATGCGTTGTAGCGCTCCGGATCGATCAATTGCGTCATCAGCATTCCCAGCGTCAACGACTGCCGGTTGCCTTCGGTGATGCCGATGCGCGGCAGCAACCGGGGCGCGCATGTCCCCGACAGTTCGTAGGCATCCAGAATGTGCCGCGCCGCTTCCGTTGATCCAAAGTGCTCGGCGATGCGTCCGATCCAGTACTGGCGCTCCGCCGCGGGGTCGCGGTTAGGATCCCAGGCATAACGAGCCCACGCCTCGAACCAGATCCAGTCGCGGTCAAACTGAATCTCCGCCGGATTGTCGGCGCTGTTGGGCCAGTCCCAGTAGCGCAGCGGATACAGGTGCAGCCCCTCGATGCCGATTCTCTGGCACGATTGCATGGTCTTCTGGATGAAGCTGGGCGAGCCCCAGCGGAACGGCTCCAGGTTCGATAGCAAATGGATGTTCGCGATGTGCGTCGAGCCGAGTTCGACCAGCGATCGATGCATCCGCAGCACCTCGCCGCGCACGTCAGTCCACGTCAGCGATTCGCCGTTCCACTTGTGCATCGTGTAGATGTTCTTGTAAAGCGGCAGCGCCTGCTTCATGGCTTCTTCGATGTTGGTGGCGTGCGCGCGAACGATGATGGGCGGCTCCTGGGCCGTGCCCAACGCGCGCATTCCATCCTTCACACCCGGAATGATGGTCTTCGCCAACCAGACGGGGCCGTATTCCGGACGCAGCGCCTCTCCCAGCGTCATCATGAGTCCCACATTGGGATAGGTTCGGATGAATTCGCTGATGCAGTAACGCGTGTACTGGCTGGTGAACTCGGTCGGCTCATGCAGTTGATTGGGCAGGCCGCGCGCCTTGGCCAGGGCATGCGAGATATGGATGTTGTAGAAGGCTTGAATCACCCAGATGCCGCGCCGGTCAGCCTCGGTAGCCAGCCAGCGGAACATTTCCATGTTGGCGTTTAGCTGCGCGTCGGGAAGTTCCTGCGCATCGGGATACTTCGGCAACTTCAACAGCGAAGTGAACGGATGACCGTTCCACAGGTACAGCGTGTTCATCCGGTTTTCGAGCAGAAAATCCAGATAGCGGGTCCACAGAGGCTTGTTGTAAAAGAACGGGAATTCTTCGGGCGTGTAGCGATAGTCATACATCGCACCGTCATAAGTAATCGCCGTCTTTTGCATCCCGATGTTCGGACCGCGCAGGCGGAACTGCGGATGGTCCGCGAAATCGATGGCCGCCGGAAGCCGGCCGTCCTGCTTCGCCCGCCGCGCCAGTTCCAGGCATCCATACAGTACGCCGGATGGATCGCTGCCGATCACCAGCCACGCGCCGCCGCGCCGCAGCAGATGGAAGGCCTCCGACGCTTCCCGTTCAAAATCCGGCAGGCCCGGCATTCCAACGAACGCGTCGGACGCCCGCGTCCCGGCGATCACGCGCGCGCCGGGCTGCGATACGTTCGCCAGTGCGTAGCGCAGCCGTTCGACGCCCAACGTCTCGCGCGGAGCCGGATGGGACCCCGAAGCGACGGGAACAGCCGCGAGCGAGGGAAGGCCCGAAAGCAACAACAGCAGGCAGCAAGAGCAGCGCATAAGCCCCGGTTTCAATTCTAATCCGTGCCGCAGCCCAACCCGGGTAGTCGAATAAAAATTCACTCACTACCTCAACCTACCCAACGCACCTTCCGGCGTTACGCTGATAAAAGGGCACTCGGCATGCATCACCGTCTCACCAGGAAGAGTTTTCTGCGCGTGGCAGCCGGAGCCATCTGCGCCGCCGGCCGCGCTGCGGAGACCCCGTCGTCTGAGGTGCTCGATCCCGACGCCTTCCGCCACTATATCGACGACTTCAATAACATTGCACCGGAGGACTTCGCCAACTACATCCCGGATGCCCAAGCCTGGCCATTCCTGAAGGCCAATATCCCCTTATTCACCTGTCCGGACCATGCTATCGAACAGATCTACTACTACCGCTGGTGGACCTTTCGCAAGCACATCAAGCAGACGCCGCTCGGATTCATCATCACCGAGTTCCTCAAACCGGTCAGCCACGCCTCCGAGTACAACGCACTGAGCTGCGCGCTGGGCCACCACGTCGCCGAAGGCCGCTGGCTGCATGATCCGCGGTTCGTCGAAGAAGACATCCACTTCTGGCTGTCGACCGGCGAAAACGGCGGTATCCGCAAAAACCTCCACCAGTTCAGCGGTTGGATCGCGTCAGCCGTCTACGACCGCTGGCTGGTTCAGGGTGACCGCGCCGCCCTGGTCGGCTACCTGGATCAGTTGATCCTCGATTACCAGGCGTGGGAAAGCGAGCGGCTCACTAGCTCCGGCCTGTTCTGGCAGCGCGACGTTTCCGACGGCATGGAAGAGTCCGCCAGCGGCGGCCGGCGGGTAAAAAATATCCGGCCGAGCATCAACAGCTACATGTACGGCAATGCCGTAGCCATCGCCGCGATTGCCGCCATGGCCGGCAAAGACGCCGCCACGCAGGAATACCGGCAGAAAGCCGCCCGGCTCAAGGAGCTGGTCCAAAGCCGCCTGTGGAACGGCGACGCGCGCTTCTTTGAGACACGCGACGAATCGGGCCAGTTCGCCCCGGTGCGCGAGAATATCGGGTTCACGCCCTGGTACTTCGATCTGCCTGACGATCGATCGGGCTACGAGACCGCCTGGAAGCAGTTGGTAGATCCCGAAGGATTCTACGCTCCTTTCGGGCCCACCACCGTCGAACGCCGCAGCCTGCAATTCAAAATCGCCTACGAGGGCGACGACTGTCAGTGGAATGGTCCCGCCTGGCCGTTCGCCACTACCATCACGCTGAAGGCGCTGGCGAACGTGCTCAACTGGTATCACCAGAACGCCATCGGCAAGGAAGACTATTTCCGCACGCTCCTCCTCTACGCCGGCAGCCAGCATCGGAAACTGGAAGACGGCCGCGTGATCCCGTGGATCGACGAGGACCAGAACCCGCTCACCGGCGAGTGGATTGCGCGCGCCAAAAAAATCCGCAAGCCCGGCTTCTACGATCGCGGGGCCTTTTACAACCACTCGGGCTATGCCGATCTGGTGATCACCGGCCTGGTGGGACTGCGGCCGCGCCCCGACAACGTGATCGAGGTGAACCCGCTCCTGCCGGAAGGCAAGTGGGATTGGTTCTGCCTGGATCATGTGCTATATCACGGGCAGACACTGACTATCATCTGGGATAAGACCGGGAAGAAGTTCGACAAAGGCAAAGGCCTCGCAGTTTTCACTGGGGCTAAAGAGATCGCTCGCTCCGCCGGTCTGGCGCGCGTCACGGGACGCCTCCCATGAAGCGGCGCGAATTTCTGGCACTGGGTGTGGGCGCGCCCGCGGTTTTCGCGCAAGATGCGGCGCGAAACCCGCCGCCGGCCGAACCGCGCAGCGCGGAGATTCTCGATGAATGGAAATCGGTACTGGGGGATCCGCCGTCTGCTGAAACGCCCGGCTACAACGATTCCGCATGGAAGACCGTCCGTAGCCCGCACAACTGGGAGGACTATCAGGGCTACCAGCGAAAGTCCCATGGTAATCTGCACGGCACGGCGTGGTACCGGCGCCGCATCGATGTGGACCGGGCCCAACAGGGGCGTCGGTTCTTCATCGAGTTTGAAGGCGTGGGCTCTTACGCGGCGGTCTGGCTCAACGGACATCGCCTGGGCGAACACAACGGCGGGCGGACCTGCTTCAGCTTCGACCTGACCGAACATCTCTTCTTCGACCGCCCCAACATTCTGGCCGTGCGCGCGCATCACCCGGCGATGATCAACGACCTGCCTTACGTCTGCGGGGGCTGTTGGGGATCGCCCAATACGGAAGGTTCCCAGCCGCTCGGCATCTTCCGCCCCGTACGGCTGCTGGTCACGAACCCGGTGCGGATCGCACCGTTCGGCGTTCACGTGTGGACGCCGCAACTTGCGGTCGAGCGGGTAGTGGTTCGCACCGCCGTGGAAGTGACCAACCACGGCGCAGACGCCGCTCCAGTGTCGGTTCGCTTCACGATCATGGACACGGCGGGCCGCGTCCTCGCGACCAGCGACACACTGCCCGTGACTCTGGGGCCGGGCACCTCGCACGTGTTCGAGCAGACCGGCAAGCCCATCGATCACCCCCGTCTCTGGTCGCCTGACGACCCTTACCTACACCGCGTTCGAACCATCGTCATCGCGCAGGACCGGCAAGTTGACAGCATCGAAACCACCTTCGGGATGCGCTGGATCGAGTGGCCCGCCGGCGCCAGCGATGCCACTGGCGATAGGGAGGGTGCCATCGATGCGGCCAAGCTTACGGAAGCGCCCACATCCGCCAATCGTTTCTTCTCCCGCAACACCGGCAGGCCGATCGATTCCAAGGTCCAGATTCAGCCGGTGCAGGTCCTGATCCCGACATGCACCGCGGAATCGGCCACTGTGCGCGTTAAGACTCCGGTGAAAAACATCGGAGATACGCCAGTCCAAGTGAAGCTCTCCTCACACATTCAGAATTTCGCGGGGACTAAGTTCATTTATTCGATGGAAGCCGAACAAGTAATCGGGCCGGGCGCCACTTACACCTTCGATCAGACTAGCCCGGAGATCCGGTTCCCCGAGTTATGGACTCCCGCGCGGCCCTACTTACACGCAGTCGAGTCGGTTGCCTCGGGCCCAGTCGTCTTCGATACCGCTGAGACGTCCTTCGGCATCGCGCCCGGCGCCGGCGTGGCCAACCGGGGCAACGCCTACGTGGCCGGGACTGGCGGTGGCACGCCACAGCGCGGCACGCAGTTCCTGCTCAACGGCAAGCCATTCTTGGTGAACGGCATTGGCGAATATGAGCACCTGCTCGGCAACGATCACGCGTTCACCGATGAGCAGATCACCGCGCGCGTCCGGCAAATCAAGGCCGCTGGTTTCAACGCGCTCCGCGAGGCTCACCATCCGCACAATCTGCGTTACCTCGAACTCTGCGACGAACTCGGCTTGCTTTGCTGGCCGCAGGTGGCGGCTCACATCTATTTTGATAACGACCGCTTCCGCGCGAACTACCGCCAGGCCGTTCGCGAATGGGTGCGCGAGCGGCGCAACAGCCCGGCGGTGGTGCTCTGGGGCCTGCAGAACGAATCCTCGCTGCCCACTGCGTTCGCGCGTGAGATGAGCCAGCTCATCCGCGATCTCGATCCCACCGCCTCCGTGCAGCGCAAAATCGTCACCTGCAACGGCGGCACCGGCACGGACTGGAATGTCCCGCAGAACTGGCTGGGCACGTACGGGGGGAATGTCAACGATTACGGCTCCGCGGTCATCGGGCAACGGCTGGTCGGTGAGTATGGACAGTGGCGCACCGCGGGACTCCATGCCGAGGGCAGTGGGGCGGCGAACTGGAGCTCGAGGCAGGTGGGTGGCCGCGTGGTGCCCGAAGAGTTGTTCACGTACTGCCTTGAAACGCGGGTCCGCATGGCGGAAGAGCGTCGTGGCCAATTCTGCGGCCATTTCCTGTGGATCTTGAGCAGCCACGCCAATCCCGGCCGTCCGGAGGAAGATTGCCGCGATGGTCTCGGCCTCAACGCGGTCGGCGTGGTCAATTACAAGGGTCTCCTCACTTCGTGGGGCGAGCCCGTCGACGCCTGGTACATGTACCGCGCCAACTACGCGCCCGCGGATCGGCAGCCCATGGTGTACATCTGCTCGCATTCGTGGCCGGAGCGTTTCGATGGCCCGGGCACCAAGAGCAACATCGTGGTATTTTCCAATTGCGACGAGGTCGAGCTCTTCAACGACTATCGCGGATGTTCATTGGGCACCAGGAAGCGCGGTCCGAGAGGAACCCACTTCACGTGGGACCAGGCCGACATCCGCTACGACACGCTCTACGCCGAGGCCCGCATTCAAGGCCGCACAGTGGCGTCCGACACCATCCACTTGCTCAACCTTCCGGCGGCGCCGAACCAGTCGCGATGGCGCGCCGCTCAACCGGACAACACGGCCGCCACACCGGGCGCGGACTATCTCTATCGCATCAACTGCGGTGGGCCCGATTATACCGACTTCCACGGAAATGTCTGGATGGCGGATCGCGATTACCAGAGCGGTGCGTGGGGTTCCGTCTCGTTTGCGCAGAGTCTTGATCCCCGCCTCGAGCCCCGCTATGCCAGCCAGCAGCGGGTTCACGATCCCATCGCCGGGACGCGCGACCCCGAGCTTCAGCAGACTTTCCGCTACGGCCGCGAAAAACTGCGCTACCAATTCCCGCTGGCGAACGGGTCTTACGAAGTGGAGTTATATTTCATCGAGCCGTGGTACGGCACGGGCGGCGGCATGGATTGCACCGGCTGGCGAATCTTTGACGTCGCCTGCAACGGCCGGACGGTCCTGCGGGATCTCGATATCTGGAAAGAGGCGGGTCACGATGGCGCGCTCAAGAAAGTGATCCCGGTGAAAGCTATCGGCGGCTCCTTGGAGATTTCCTTTCCGCGCGTCAAGAGTTACCAGGCGGTCATCTCGGCAATCGCGATATCAAGGCGCCTGGCCTGACGCGGGCGCGCCAGGCGGCGGAAACTGCTTCGACACGTCATCCAACACCAGCACCCAATCGTTCCCATCGCCGGGCTGGCCGGGCGGCGTGAACGTCCGCACGCCCCGATTAGCGAACGCGCCGAGGAATCGAGCCGATCCATCCCGCGGGCTGTACCACCAAGCCTGAACCCGGGCGCCTGTGATCGCGCCCGTGCGTATCTGGAACGGCTTTCCGGTGTAGGTGTACGCAAGCAAGTAGCTTGCGCCGCGAGTGGCGATTACATAATCGCGTCTGGTTCCGTTCTGCCCCGCAATCAGGCTCTGGTCCGGCACTCTCTCGAAATATGGCCTGGAAAGCATCAACAGTTTCAGAAACTGCATCTCACCCGAGCCGGGATCCTGAATCGCCTCGCTCCACGGCTTTCTCGGGCCATACGAGCCCTTGTCGATTCCCGGCCGGTAGAACTGCATCACTGCGTTGTCACCATACGTGTGTCCGAAGGCGCCCGCAAACACGGCCCAATAAGCATACCGGCGGCAATCCGCGTCGGTCCAGTAGGGCTGAGAAGTATCGTGCAGACCCTGCGGAATTCCCTCATAGGACGGTTCGCCGTCCACCACCGGCTTCACCGGTTCCTTGGCATAATCGTCCAGCACATAGCGCCAGTTGTCCTCGCCGAAGCCGCGCGGCGACGCCGTGTCCTGATCGTAGCGCTGGTGGCCGGACTGAAACATGTTGAAGGCGAGCCACGCCTCGTCGTGAAACCACATCGAGGATTGCGTGCGGCCGAACGGATGAAACGTGATCAGGTGATTAGGATCCTCAGCCTTCAGCGTTCGTCCCATGAGTCTCCAGACCTCGCCGTTCTGATCGCCGCGGATGTCTCCGCCGAGAATCCAGAAAACATTCGGCTTCTCCTTGTAGCGCCGCGCCAGAAAGGTGGCGTAAGGCACCGCGTTGCCCGTGTTCAACTGTCCAGCTTTCACCAACGAACCCCAGGCGGGCACCATTGCGACGAAGATCCCTTTTTCGGCCGCCCGGTCGATCACCCAATCCACGTGATCCCAGTAGCCGTGCTCCTTTACGTTCGGTTTGCCCGGATCGCTATTCACCAGTGCCGGGCTGCCATCGGGGTTCATCTCGTCCGCGCCGTGAAGCAGCACCGCTTGCACGACCGTAAAACCCTTCCGCCGCCGGTCCTCGAGGTATTTCTCGGTATTGGCCCGATCCAGCTTTTCGAACAACAACCAGGCCGTGTCGGCCAACCAGAAAAACGGCCTGCCATCCTGGTATTGCAGGAAGTGGCGATTCGGCGAGACGATGATCCGCTCTGGCGGCCGAGCCGCGGACATCATCCGAACCGTGGCAAAAAGGATTATGAAAACACCGCTGAATAGTCTTCGCATGTGAATCCCTGAGATATGCTGGAACCGTGAATCGACGTGAGTTTCTGCAAACCGGCGCGGCGCTCACCGCGGCCGCACAACCTGCCCGGACGCAGAGGGGCGCCGGCGCGGCCCCACGATGGATCGCCATAGCCGAATCCTTGAAGCCGAAACTGCGCGAGACCGTACGCCAGCCGGTATCGCTGGTGCGCCCCGTGGCGGACAACTCCGCATTCCTGCGCTGGCGCATGGAGCCGGCGGGCGTGGCTGCGCGGCTTGCCGGACGCTCCTTGCGGCGCGGCGACGGTTTCATCCTGGATTTCGGCGGCCATCTCACCGGCCATCTTGCCTTCTCCATCTCCGGCGACGGTTCCGCGGTGGATTCGCCCGTGCGGTTGAAGCTCACCTTCGGCGAAGTCCCTGGCGATATCGCGGTGCCGCTCGAAACCTACGCGGGCACGCTCAGCCGCGCCTGGCTTCCGGAGGAAGTCGTGAATATCGATTTCCTGCCGCAGCGCGTCCGCCTGCCGCGCCGCTACGCCTTCCGCTACGTGAAGGTCGAAGTCATCGATACCTCGCCGAACTTCGCCGCGCGCTTCGCCGATATAGAAGCGACCGCGCTCACTTCCGCGGGAGAACGGCCCGCCGCGCTCGCCGCCGCCGTGCCTGCCTTGTTGCGGCGCATCGACGAGGTCAGCCTCGACACCTTGCGCGACTGCATGCAGACGGTCTTCGAAGACGGCCCGCGCCGCGATCGCCGTCTCTGGATCGGCGACCTGCGTCTGCAGGCGCTCACCAACTACGTCACGTTCCGCAATTTTGATCTGGTCAAACGATGCCTCTACCTGTTCGCCGGGCTGCCCCGCGAAGACGGGCTGGTGGCGGCCTGCGTCTATGACGAGCCGAAGCCGCTCTGCGGGCGCCAGTACATCATGGACTACTCCGCGCTTTACGCCGCCACGGTTCTGGACTACGTTCGCGCCACGCGGGATCTGGCCGCAGCGCGCGACCTTTGGCCGGTGGTGCGCAGACAGATGGAGATCCTCGGCCAGTTCGTCAACCGCGACGGCCTCTTCGTCGATCCCAAAGACTGGTGGCTGTTCATCGACTGGAACGACGACCTGGACCGCACCGCCCCCATGCAGGGCGTGCTGCTGTACTGCTATCAACAGGCGCTGGAACTGGCCAGGCTGGCCGGGGCGGAACGCGAGGCGGCCGATTATCCCGATCGCATCCGGCGCATGACCGCGGCCGCGCGGGATGCATTCTACAGCCCTTCCCAAAGCCTGTTCCTCAGCGGCCCCGGGAGACAGGCGTCGTGGGCGACCCAGGCCTGGATGATTCATTCCGGTGTTGCTTCCGAACAAGAGGGTAGCGCGGCGCTGAAGGCGGTTGCCGGGATGCCGGACGCCGTAGGCCCGGTCACGCCGTACCTGTATCACTATGTCGCCGACGCCATGTTGGCGTGCGGCATGCAGGAGCAAGCTCTGGAGCTCATTCAATCCTATTGGGGCGGCATGGTGCGGGCGGGAGCGGACACGTTCTGGGAAGTCTACAATCCGTCGAACCCGTCGCTCTCGCCCTACAAGAGCCTCCTCGTCAATAGTTATTGTCATGCCTGGAGTTGCACGCCCGCCTGGTTCCTGCGCGGGCGCGGGCTCCTCTGAGGAGCCCGCCTTGGCGCTTCGCGGCCGAGGACCGGCCAGCAGGCCGGTCCCACCTAGAAAGTCAAACGCAGTCCCATCTGGATGACGCGCGAGGAATTCGCCTGGCCCGTGATGGTGGCGAACGCTTTCGAGGTCGCAGACAGACTCGCCGCCGAAAACTGAGGCCGGTTGAGGGCGTTAAAGGCCTCGAAACGATACTGCAGCCTTACGCGTTCATGGACGTTGAAATTCTTCAACATGGAAATGTCGGCGTTGTTGGTGGCGTCGGAACGGAGATTGTTGAAGCTCGTCGGAAACTGGCGGTAGTTGTAAGAGTTCGGCTGATCGGCGCTGACGATGTCGAATTTCGTCGTGTCGAAAGCAGCGGTGAGGTTCCGGGGTTGATAGTTCAAGTTGCCGCCCATGTAAATCACGTTGCCCCAACTCAGAGCAGCGCCCGATTCCCAGACATAAATGGAATTGAGCACCCATCCTCCCACGAAGGCATCCACCACCTTGCCTGCGCCAGACAGGAATTTTGCTCCTTTTCCAAATGGGAGCGTGTAGCTTCCGGAAAGCACAAAGTGGTCGGGGAAATCCGCGCTGGGGACACCGTACCAGAGCTTGGTATCACCGGCATTCAACGGGCCGCTGTCTTCGAGCAGGCGGGAATGTTCGTAATTCACATTCACCTGCAGCCCGTGAGAGAACCGTTTGGTCACCCGGACAGCGAGCATGTGGAACCAGGCGATGCCATTCGGCACTGTGCTTTCGGACACCGCGGTGAATTCGGGATAGGCATTCAGAAGAGTCGCCACGCTAATGGTGCTTCCGTTGAGGGTCGAACCCGGAAGCAAGCCGGCCAACGGGTTAGGAACGACTGCGCTCAATGCGGTGGTGACCGCATTGTCCTTGAAAAGGGAGCGGCTCAAGAAAGGAATGAGCGGAGCGGAACTTACCGCGTTGGTATTAGTAAGATCCACCTGGTGGTTGCCAATGTAGCCGACGTCAATCAGCCAGTCATTGCCGAACGTATGCTGAATGTCAAAGCTCCAGCGGATGCTGTAAGGGTCTTTAAAGTGTGGATAGTAATAGCTGATGCTGTTTCCCAAGTAAGTATTCACTCCCAGCGAAGAGCCAGTCGGTTGCAGAATGCTCGCCCCCGGGAAAGGGTTGGACAAGGTGGCATACGGCGTCAGGTAGCTGTTATTCGTCGGCACCAGCAGGTTGGATTGGGAGAAGCCCGTGGACGGTCCCGTGGTGTAGGCGCCGTACGGATTGTTAAAGATGCCAAAGCCGGCCCGGAACACGGTTTTGTTGTGCAAAGCAGAGGGAGCCCAGCTCAAGCCGGCCCGGGGAGCCAGAAAAACCCCAGGCGTGGTGTAACCGTTTCGATTGCTTGAAGTCGCGAACCGCAACCCGCCCGTAGGGAGAAACTGGGACACGGGCAATTGAGATATCGGGCTGGCCGAATAGGCAGTTTCGGCCGCCTGAGTCACTTGATTGGCAACCGATGGGTTGAACCCGATGGTCTCGCGGTTGTTGCTTTCGACGACGGGTGTTTCATGTTCGGCCCGCAGACCCAGGTTCAGGGTGAGGTCGCGAGCGATCTTCCAGTCATCCTGGAAGAAAAAGCCGAAATAGTAGTTGGAACTGGTGGATGGCTCGTTCACGTCGAATTCGCCGCTGGTGGGAAGGCCCAGCAGAAACGACGCCATGGAGCCTCCGAAAGGCGGCGCCGAGGCAGTGCTGGATGCGGTAACCCAGGTAGTGCCGAAAGTAAATGTGCCCGCGGCGTAGCCGGGACTGAGCTTGCTGTACCGCTCGCGGCGGAAATCTGCTCCGAACCGAATGGTGTGCTTACCTGCGATCTTGGTTACGGTGTTGAACAGTTGTAGCGTGTCGAAGATCGAGATCGAGCCAGGGCTCGTACTCAAGCCGGAGTAATTTGAGTCGGAGAAGGTGACGCGGGGCATCGCCGGCAGGGTCGAGTTAGCGAGCATGTAAGAAGGAAAACCTAACTGAGCCGGATCGAAACCGTCGCTTTTGATAGAGCTGCTGGTGTAGCTGCGGCTGAACCCCAAACGGGAGTCCAGCACCAGGGTGGGCGTGAAAACGTGCACGTTGTCCAGCGCGCTGCCTAACAGGTTCAGGTTGCTGTATTGTCCGGTGGCGAGGTTTTGGAAAATGTCGGCGGAACCGTTGGTGTAATAGCTGGTGTGGTAATCGAAGAAGATCTTGTCCTTGTCAGTGAGGTTGAGATCGGTTCGCCCCATGTAGGAAACGTAGTTGTCGGTGGTGGGATCATTGACGACGTAGTTGTTCTCCCCATCGCTTTTTCCCGGCTGGTTGGGCTCGGGGAAATACTGCATATACTTGAGCGCGATGGGATTCAGTTCGGAGGTGGGAATCACATTGTTGGGGAACGGAGTTCTGGTGATCTTCCCTCCCGAGAGGACAGCCGATGCGGGGTCGGAAAGCTGATAGCTGGCTCCGTTGGCCAGCAGAGCGGAGAAGTTGCCCTGCCGCTCCGCGTCGGTGGGGACGGCGCTGGTCGAACTGGCGGGGGTGGAGTCCTTGAAGCCTTCGTAGGCGAAAAAGAAGAAGACTTTGTTTTTTCCATTGAAGACTTTCGGCACGCGCACCGGACCGCCGATGGTCCCGCCGTAATCGTTCTGACGGGTGGTCGCCTGCTTCGTGCCGGCCGCGTTCAGAAAGAAGGGATTGGCGGCCAGGGCCGTGGTCTCGTTAAACTCCAACAGAGATCCGTGGAATTGATTGGTTCCGCTTTTGGTGGTGATGTTGACCGTGCCGCCGAGCGTGTCGCCGTAAACGGCGTCGGTCTGGAATTCGTCCACGCGGACCTCATCGACCGCGTCGAGCAAAGGGCTGTAAGCGACCACTCGGCTGCCATCCACCATGTTGGGCACGCCATTCAGCAGATACTCGTTCGAGTTGGAGTTCGCTCCGCCCAGGGAAAAATCGCCGGAGCCGGAATTATCGAACGGCCGAACCTCGGTGAGGGCGTGTTTTTCCTTGGGAATCACGCCGAATGCGGTCCGCGCCAGCGCCATGGGGTTACGTCCGTTCACGGGCAGGTCCTCAGCCTGCTGCGTGGTGATCACCTGGCCCTGCGACGCCGTCGCGGTTTCGAGCGGTGCAGCGTCGGCATTCACTTCCACCGACTGTGTGATGCTCCCGACTTGCATCCCGGGGTTGATGGTTACTTGTTCGACGGCCGAGACCCGGATCCCAGTCTGCACGAACTTGGAGAACCCGTTGGCTTCGACTGAGATCTCGTAAACACCAGGCGCCAGGAACGGCACGGTGTAGTTGCCGTCCGGGCCAGAGACCGTCTGAGAACGCGCATTCGTCTCCGTTTGGGTAACGACAATTTTGGCGCTTGGCACGCCCGAACCGCTGGGGTCGATAACTCTGCCGGTCAGAGTACCGCGAAATTCCTGCGCGCCAAGACATGCCGCCATAGCCAGCAACGTCAGTAAGAACCGTCTCACAGTAACCTCCTTGCGTTCTTCTCGGAACGCCCACCACGCATATTTATGCAGCACAAGGTTTCTATGCCACGATGGCTGAAGTATAGCCGCGCTCACTACATCCGTCAAGCCCTTATTCGGTTCCGTTTCCCCTTTTCTAGCCTCTTGACCCGCCGGAGCAGTACTGTTAACTTGTAAAGTGCATAAATCGGCTGAGATGAATAAAGATTCTGCAAGGCTTGTAATAGCGCCCGTTGCCCCGCTCCTGAGCGATCTGGCCCGCAAGGTTCGGCGTGGAAGTCTGCGCATGGTGCACCGCGCCGGGTTGGGCCATCCGGGTGGGGATCTCTCCGCCGCCGACATTCTGGTCGCGCTTTACTTCGGAGCTTTGCGGGTGGATCCGCGGCGGCCGAATGCGCCGGAGCGCGACCGGTTCATCATGAGCAAGGGCCACTGTTCCGCTTCGCTGTATGCGACGCTGGCCTTGAAAGGCTTCTTCCCTTGGGACGAGCTGAAGGACTATATGCAGCCCCTGTCGCGGCTCAACGGGCACCCGAGCTGCACCGGGGTTCCGGGCGTCGAAGCCAGCACGGGACCACTGGGTCACGGCCTGCCGATTGCGGTTGGAGCCGCCCTCGCGGCGAAAATGGATGGAGCCTCGTGGAGGACCTTCGTGTTGACCGGCGACGGCGAATTGCAGGAAGGCAGCAACTGGGAAGCCATCATGGCGGCGGCCCACTACCAACTCGATCGCCTGGTGGCGATTGTCGACCGCAATGGGCTCCAACAGGGAGCTTCCACCGAAAGCACCATCCGCATGGAGCCCCTGGCGGAGAGGTTTCGCGCGTTCGGCTGGGCCGTCCGGGAGATCGACGGCCATGATTTCGCGGCGCTGGCAACGGCCTTCCAGGCGGCGCCATTCACACCGGGGCGGCCGAGCTGCGTAATCGCGAAGACCACCAAGGGCAAGGGCGTTTCCTTCATCGAGGACCGGGTGGACTGGCACCACCATGTTCCCAATGACGCCGAATTGTCGGCCGCTTTGCGCGAATTGGGTGAGGATCCCGATGCCTGAGTGCTTCGACTGCCGGGACGCGTTCGCGCAGACACTGGAGCGTCTGGCGGAGCAGGACCGGCGCATCGTGGCGGTGGTGAACGATGCCATCGGGTCGACGCGTCTGGGACTGTTCCTGAAGTGCTTTCCCGAGCGGCTCGTCAATGTCGGGATCGCGGAGCAGAACATGGTGGGCATCGGCGCCGGGCTGGCCAACGGAGGCAAGATTCCGTTCGTCTGCGCCGCGTCGTGCTTCTTGACGAGCCGCGCGCTGGAACAGATCAAGGTGGACGTGGCGTACTCCCAGGCGAATGTAAAACTCTGCGGCATGGCGAGCGGCCTGGCGTACGGCCAACTCGGTCCGACCCACCATTCGATTGAAGATCTTGCCTGGACGCGGGCGATCGCTAACCTGACGGTCATCGTTCCCGCCGACCCCAGCGAGACGGCGCAGGCGGTCCGCGCCGCCGCCCAGATGGACGGGCCGGTGTTTTTGCGTCTGAGCCGCATGCCGGTTCCCAGTGTCCACGCTCCCGAGTACCGCTTCCGCATTGGAGCGGCCGTTGTGCTCAAACCTGGGCGGGACGTGACGTTGATCGCCAACGGCACGATGGTCTGCCGGGCCCTGGAAGCGGCGGCTCTGGTGGCCAAGGAAGGCGTTTCGGCGCGCGTCATCAATATGGCAAGCCTCAGCCCGCTCGATCGCGACGCCATTCTCGACGCGGCGGAAAGCACCGGGGCGATCGTCACGATCGAAGAACATTCCATCCGGGGCGGCCTGGGAGGCGCGGTAGCCGAAGTCACGGCGAGCGCCTGTCCGGTTCCCATGCGCATGTTGGGAGTGCACGGTTTCGCCCCGACGGGAAAGGCGGAATGGCTGCTGGAGCATTTCGGCCTGACGCCGGACGCCATCCGGCAAGCCGCGCTGGAGCTTCTCGAAGCCAAGGTGCGACAGTGACGCTAGGGCACATTCTCGCCATCGACCAGGGAACCACCAACACCAAAGCCCTGCTCATCGATCGCAGTGGGCGGATTGCAGCCTCCGCGTCGCGGCCGGTTTCCATTCGTTATCCGCAGCCTGCCTGGGCGGAGCAAGACGCCTGGGAGCTTTGGACCAGTGTCGTCGAAACCGCCGGCGAGTGCCTGGGCCGCGCGGGCGGCGTGACACTGGCCGCCATCGGGGTCAGCAACCAGCGGGAGAGCGTCGTGGTGTGGGACCGGCTTACGGGCGAGCCGGCGGGACCGTGCGTGGCGTGGCAATGCCGGCGAACAGCTCCGTTTTGCGCGGCGCTACGGGAGCGTGGCGCGGAATGCCTGGTGAGGCAGCGCACCGGTTTGGCCCTCGATCCGTTGTTCTCGGCGTCGAAAGCGCATTGGCTGCTGGAGCACATTCCCGACGGTTTCCGGCGCGCCGCGGACGGCGAGTTATGCATCGGCACCGTGGATAGCTGGGTGCTGTGGAACCTGACTGGCAGGGCGGTGCATGCGACCGACCTGACGAACGCTTCGCGGACCCAACTGCTGGACCTCCGGCGCCTGGATTGGGACGAAGAATTATTGGAGCTCTTTCCGATTCCGCGCGCGGCGCTGCCCGCGGTGCATCCCTCGAGCCACATTTTCGGCGCGACCGTGGAGCGCGGGTCCATTCCCGCGGGCGTTCCCATTGGCGCATTGGCCGGCGACTCGCACGCCGCCCTGTTCGGGCACGGCGTGTTCGGCCCGGGCGCCGTAAAGGCGACCTATGGGACCGGTTCGTCGCTGATGACCATCACCGAGGGACCCGCGGCCTCCGCCGAGGGGCTGTCCACAACCATCGCCTGGTCGTGCGCCGGTGAGACCCGATACGCACTGGAGGGAAATATTCCCGTCACGGGCGCAGCGGTTCAATGGCTGGGCGAACTTTTGCGGCTGCCGAGCCCCGCCGAAGACGTGGCGCGGATGGCTCTCACGGTTACGGATAGCGCCGGCGTGTATGTAGTGCCGGCCTTCGCCGGACTGGCCGCTCCCTATTGGAACGATGCGGCGCGCGGCCTGATCACCGGGTTGACGCAGGGCACGACCGCGGCGCACTTGGCCCGCGCTATTATTGAATCGATCGCGTACCAGGTGTGCGACGTCTTCGCGGCGATGGAGCGGGACACGGCGCGCACCCTGCCCGCGCTGCTGGCCGGCGGAGGCGCGAGCCGGAACGACTTGCTGATGCAATTTCAGGCGGATATTCTGGAACGTCCGGTAGTGCGCAGCGGCGGCGCCGGCGTCTCCGCCATGGGCGCCGCGTGGCTGGCTGGGTTGGCCGTGGGTTTCTGGAGGTCGATGGAGGAACTCGGGAGCCTTCCGCGCGCGGAGGACCGGTTCCAGCCGAAAATGGCCGCCGGCGAGCGCAACCGTCTGTATGACGGCTGGCGCGAAGCCGCGGAGCGCGCCATCGGCAGGTTGCAGCACCGCGCCGGCAAAGGATAGCAGCATGGCTCGAATCGACGAGTTGCGGTTGATGACCAAGGTTGCCCGCATGTACTACGAACAGGGCCTGCGGCAGACGGAAATCATGAACCGGCTGAACATGTCGCAGTCGACCATCTCGCGGCTTCTGAAGCGGGCGGAAAAGGCCGGCATCGTGCGCATCACGGTCAGCGTACCTTCCGGCGCCCACCCCGAGCTCGAAGACTCGCTGCAGGAGAAGTACGGACTCAAGGAAGCGATTGTCGTTGATTCCATCGCGGACGACGACCAGATTGTGCGCGATCTGGGACCGGCCGCGGCCTACTATGTCGAGACTACCTTGAAGCCCGGAGAGGTCGTGGGAATCTCTTCCTGGAGCGCGGCCCTGCTGGCCATGGTCGACGCCATGCAGCCGAACACGCGGACCGCCGGCGCGCGCGTGGTCCAGATTTTGGGAGGCGTCGGCAACCCCAGCGCCGAAGTTCATGCCACGCACTTGACGCGCCGGTTCGCAAACCTGGTGGGAGGAACGGCGACTCTGCTGCCCGCGCCGGGAGTGGTGGGATCGGCGGATGCCGCGCGCGTGCTGTTGAGCGACCGGTACGTGCAGGAGGCCCTGGGGCTGATCGGCACGGTGACGCTGGCGCTGGTGGGGATCGGCGGGATCGAACCTTCGCGCATGCTGGCGGCCAGCGGGAACGTGTTTTCGGCGAACGAGTTGCAGAGCCTGCGCAACAAGAGCGCGGTCGGTGATATCTGCCTGCGCTTTTTCGACGCGCAAGGGGCGCCGGTAGTCACTCCGCTGAATAACCGCGTGATCGGCATGAACCTGGAGCAGCTCCGCAGCGTGAACCGGGTGGTCGGGGTGGCGGGTGGCCGGCGCAAGGTCGCGGCAATTCGCGCCGCCCTGATCGGGCGTCTGATTAACGTGCTCATCACGGACCGCGCCACGGCTCGCGCGCTCGTTACACCCAATGACACCGCACCACTCGGGCCAGCCTCCCGCCGGACCGTTTCGGAAAGGGCCAGCACCACGCCATGAAGCCGCACTGCTTCAGGGGTGCAACGTTTCCCGCCATGGTCTCGATGGTCCTGGTTTCCTGCACTCCCTGGACGGTGCGGCCCATCGACAAAAGCGGGGTGGATTCCGGCCAGAGCCGTCCGTTCGATGCGGGTCAATACGTGGATTCCATCTGGAACGCCAAGGCGCTGCCCGCCATATCCGCCGGAGCGGTGGACCTGACGGAGCTTCTCCGGAGCCATCGCGCAGGCGCGGTTCTGGTGAAGGGCGAAGGTCGCGTACTGCGCGTCGACACCAGCTCGCGCACCGGCATGCTGATGATCGATGCCGAGCCGTACGACGGCCGTCCGGATGCGGCGGTCGAGATCGGGCCGGTGATTCGCGGCACCACTCTGCGCGATGCGTTGCCATTCATCCAGTTCAGCCAGTTCGTCAACCAGCTACAATTTGCGCAAGTGGGAAACGCGCTGAACGACCGGGTATCCTCGGCGCTCAAGTCCTTTTCGAATCAGGATCTGGCGGGAAGCATCGTGGTGTTCTCCGGCGCCGCCGGGCAGCCATCCGAGGGGGGCCTTCTGGAAATTGTGCCGGTGACGCTCGCCGTGAAGCGAGGCCGGCCGTGACCGCCGAGCGAATTCTCGCGGCCCGCAACATTTCCAGGCGGTATCCGGGCACTTTGGCCCTCGATCGAGTGAATTTCCAGGTGCATCGCGGGCGCGTACATGCCTTGGTGGGCCAGAACGGCGCCGGCAAAACCACTTTGATGCGCATCCTGGCGGGCGAGGAACAGCCGAGTTCCGGGGCGCTCGAAATGGCGGGGCAGACCGTCCGTCTGACTTCAGCTCGCGACGCCGCGGCGCATGGGATCGCGATGATCCACCAGGAACTGAGTCTGCTACCGAACTTGAGCGTGGCCGACAACATC
This sequence comes from Bryobacteraceae bacterium, assembly GCA_050014595.1. Lineage (GTDB taxonomy): Bacteria > Acidobacteriota > Terriglobia > Bryobacterales > Bryobacteraceae > PALSA-129. The sequence goes on along the minus strand of JBEKDA010000064.1, from coordinate 10,148 downwards.
TTTCTGGGGCGCGAACAGGCGCGAGGCGGCATCATCCGCGGGCGCGCGCAGGAGCGCCACTGCCGCGACGTGATGTCGCGGCTGGCGCTGGACGTGGATCCCCGGACGCCGGTGGGAGATCTGCCGCTGGGAGCGCGGCAAACGGTGGAGATTGCCAAGGCTGTTTCCGGCGACATTGGCGTGCTGATCATGGACGAGCCGACTTCGGCGTTGAGCTGCGCCGAGGCCGAGGCGCTGTTCCGGCTGATCGCCGAGTTGAAAGCGCGCGGGGTGGCGATCGTTTACATTTCCCATCGCCTGGAGGAACTGCGGCGCATCGGCGACAGCGTAACGGTGTTGCGCGATGGCCGGGTTGTGGCGGAAGCTCCCGCCGAATCGGCCAGCGTGGCCTGGATGGTGGAGAGCATGACAGGAGCGGCGGAGACGGCTGCGCGGAGCGAAAAGCCCCTGGCGCCGCCGTGCAGCCGGCCGATCCTCGAAGTGGCCCATCTCCGGCTGAATGGGGCGAACGGCAACCCCGTTTTGCGGGATCTCTCTTTCACCGCGAGAGCCGGTGAGATCGTGGGCTTTTACGGACTCCTGGGGGCCGGGCGCACGGAATTGTTCGAATGTCTGATGGGGCTTCGGAGCAGGCCACGCGGATCGATCCTGCTGGACGGGCGCGCGGTGGAACGGCTCGGCATCCCGGAGCGGATCGCTTGCGGCATGGCGCTGATGCCGGAAGACCGGCAGGCGGCTGGTATCGTGCCAACGCTTTCCGTGCGGCAGAATATGACGTTAGCCAGCCTGCGGCGATGGAGCAAAGGGCTCTACCTTTCGCCGCGCCGGGAAACCCGCGCCACCTTGGAACGGATGGCTGAATTCAACATCCGCGCGGCGGGGCCGGACGCGCCGATTGTTTCGCTCAGCGGAGGAAATCAGCAGAAGGTGGTCCTGTCGCGATACCTGCTGACGTCTCCCAAAGTGCTGCTGATGGACGAGCCGACGCGCGGCGTGGACGTGGGCGCACGAGCGGAGATTTATGCGGCGATGCGCCGGCTGGCCGCGCAGGGGATGGCCATTCTGTTCACATCCTCCGAATTCAAAGAGATCCTGACGGCGTCGACGCGCGTGGTAGTAATGGCGGCCGGCCGCATTCAGGCCGAGTTCCCCGTGGCGGATGCCACCGAAGAACGCCTGGTGAATGCGTCGTCACCGGGGATGCCGCGCCTTGACGGAGGCGATTGTGCCTGCGCTTGAAGCCGGCCAAAAGCGGGTGGCCGCGCCGCCGTCCGGGCCGTCGCGAGCCACGCTGGTAGTGGCGCTTTTCCGGATGCGGGCGCTTCTGGCGCTGATCGCGCTGGCGGCCGCGCTCTCGTTCTTATCGCCGGCATTTCTGACGGCGGCCAATCTGGCGATCCTGCTGAAGCACGTGGCCATCAACGCGATTATGGCGGTCGGAATGACGTTTGTCATCTTGAGCGGAGGCATCGACCTTTCGGTGGGTTCGATCGCCGGTCTGGCCGGGATGATCGCGGGCGGCCTGATTGACCACGGCCTCGTGCTTCCCATGTTTGGCGTGGTGGTCTATTTTCAGGTCTGGCTGGTGGTCGTGATTGCCGTGCTGGCGGGCGCATTGGTGGGAGCCATCAATGGCCTGCTGGTGGCGCGGCTTTCGGTGGCTCCGTTCATCGCGACGCTGGGGACGATGTACGCGGCCCGCGGGGCAGCCCTGCTGCTCTCGGGCGGCGCGACGTTTCCCGGCCTGACGGGAGAAGCCGGCCTGCGCAACACCGGCTTTCCGTGGCTCGGCTCGGGTAGGATTCTCGGCATCGCGATTCCCATTTGGCTGATGATTGTGTTTGCGCTGGCGGGCGCGTTCCTGGCGGCGCGCACTCCGTTCGGCCGCCATGTTTACGCGGTGGGCGGCAATGAGCGGGCCGCTCTGCTCTCCGGCGTGCGGGTGAAGCGGATCCAGTTGCTGGTGTATGTGATCTCCGGGTTTTGTTCCGCGGCCGTGGGGCTGATCATCGCATCGCAGCTCGGCGCCGCGCATCCCGCCACGGGACAGTCGTTCGAGCTGAACGCCATCGCGGCGGTGGTGCTGGGTGGCACCTCACTGATGGGCGGCAGGGGGACGATCGGCGGAACGATCATCGGAGCGTTGGTTATCGGCGCGCTGGCCGACGGCCTGGTGTTGCTGGGGGTTTCGGAGTTCTGGCAGATTGTGATCAAGGGCGCGGTGATTGTGGTGGCGGTAGTGCTGGATCAACTCCAGCGGAGGGTGCAGTGGCAGGCAGCGGCACAATCCTAGGGGCTTGCGCGCTGGCGGCGCTGCTGGCCGGGTGCGGCCCGCGGCAGCCTTCCAACCCAAGCCAAAAAATCATCGCAATCATCACGCCGTCGCACGACAATCCGTTTTTCAAGGCGGAAGCCGACAGCGCCGCGGCACGCGCACGCGAGCTCGGCTACCAGGTTCTGGTGAACACGCATGACGATGACGCTCACAAACAGGATGAACTGTTCGACATGGCCATCGCCAACCATGCCGCCGCCATCATTCTGGATAATGCCGGCGCCGATGCCTCGGTTGCGGCCGTGCGCAAAGCCAGAGCGGCCGGCATCCCCTCATTTCTGATCGATCGCGAGATCAACTGGAACGGCGTCGCGGCAGCTCAGATCGTGTCCAACAATTACCAGGGCGCGACGCTGGGCGCGCAGGAATTCGTGCGGCTGATGGGCGAAAAAGGAAGCTACGTCGAGCTGCTGGGGCGGGAATCGGACACCAACGCCGGGATCCGCTCGCAAGCCTATCATGACGTGCTCGACAAGTACCCCGGCCTCAAGCTGGCCGTCCGGCAGAGCGCCAACTGGAGCCAGACAGAGGCGTTTCAGAAGATGGAAACGATCATCCAGGCCAACCGTGACATCAAAGGCGTGATCGCGGCAAACGACACCATGGCGCTGGGCGCTTCCGCGGCGCTCAAGGCCAGCGGTCTGGCAAAGGTGATCGTGGTTGGCTTGGATGGGAGTCCGGACGCGCTGGCGGCGATTCGTGCCGGCGCCATCCAGGCGACCGTGCTACAACCCGCCGCGCGCATTGCGATGGCCGCCGTGGAGCAGGCTCACCGCTACCTGACCTCGGGCGCGACTGGCGCGCCGGAGAAACAATCGGTGGATTGCGAACTCGTAACCGCGAAGAACGCGGACCAGTTCGGCGTGTTCGCGCGCCGGTAAGTACATGGCTTCAGAAGTTCATTCACGTATTGCCGGACCGCTTGCTTACGCGCGCGGCTCCGATCGGAGCCGCGACCGTCGGGGAGCGGTTTTCGCGGAATACGAGAGGACATTGGTGAAACGGCGCACTAAGCGAGGTGTCTTATGTCGAGAATGACGTTGGGCGTAATCGTCGGGAACCGGGACTTTTTCCCGGATCACCTGGTCACGGAAGCGCGCCGCGACATCGCCCGCTTATTCGCGGAGATGGATATCGACGCGGTGATGCTCGATGAGAGCCAGAGCAAGCTCGGGAGCGTGGAGACCTGGGCGCATGCGCAACGCTGCGCGCAGCTGTTTCGCGCGAATCGCGACCGGATCCGCGGCGTCCTGGTTTCGCTGCCGAATTTCGGGGATGAAAAGGGGGTCGCGGAGACGCTGAAAATCGCGGAGCTGAATGTTCCGGTGCTGATGCAGGCGTACCCCGACGATCTGGGCCGGCTGGGAGTCGAGACACGGCGCGACGCATTTTGTGGAAAGATCTCGGTCTGCAACAACCTGCGCCAGTTTGCGATTCCGTTCAGCCTGACGGAACTGCACACGGTCCCGGTCCGCTCGCCGGAGTTCCGCAAGGATCTAGACAATTTTCTCGCCGTTTGCCGGGTTGCCGGTGGCCTGCGGCGGGCGCGAATCGGAGCGGTGGGCGCGCGGCCGAATGCTTTCAACACCACGCGATACAGCGAAAAACTCTTGCAGGCTTCCGGCATCGGCGTCTCGACGATCGATCTTTCGGACGTGTTTGGCCGGGCGCAAAAACTGGCCGATGGCGATCCGCGGGTGCAGACGAAGCTACGGGACATTGGGGCCTACGCCGATGTGTCGATCGTGCCCGCACCCGCCATGCTGCAAATGGCGAAGCTGGGGATCGTGCTGGGCGACTGGATCGAAGAACACGGCCTGGTGGCCACGGCCATCCAGTGTTGGAGCTCGATGCAGCAGAATTTCGGTGTGAACTGCTGCACCATCATGAGCATGATGAGCGAGGGGCTGATGCCCAGCGCCTGCGAGGTGGATATCACCGGCGTAGTGACCATGTACGCGTTGCAACTGGCTTCGGGATCGCCCAGCGCGCTGGTGGACTGGAACAACAATTATGGCCGCGATCAGAACAAGTGCGTGCTGTTTCACTGCGGCAATTGGGCCAGGAGTTTTCTGCCGGACGTCAAAGTGGGGACGGCGCCCATCTTGGGAACCACGCTCGGCGAGCAAAACACCTACGGAGCGCTGGCGGGCCGCACGCCGGCCGGGCCTGTAACGTTTGCGCGCGTGAGCACCGACGACCAGGCCGGGCGGATCCGCGCGTACGTGGGCCAAGGCAGCTTCACCGGCGACGAATTGCATACGTTCGGCGCCCGCGCCGTGGTAGAGGTGCCTCGTCTCCAGCAGTTGATGCGCTACATCTGCAAGAACGGCTTCGAGCATCACGCGGCCATGAGCGCGTCCCATTGCGCCGCGCCGGTTGCCGAAGCGATGGAGACATATCTCGGCTGGGATGTGCACCGTCACGAGGCTTAGAGCCTGTCATGGAACAACATTGCCATTCGTGGCTGCAAGGCAGGATGGCCCAATGCCACATTTTCAAGCTCCGTTAAGACCAACTGGTAGCGCCGGCGGTCTTGCCGCCGGTGTCTTGCCAGCGCTTGACCATCGCCACTCTTCGGGACACGCCGCCAGGCCGCTTCTTACCGGATTTCGCTCAACGTGTGCGATCACTGAGCCCAGTTGCTTCCCGGTGCGTATCCACCGGTCGAAATACTCCCTCTGCCAGAACGCCTCTCCGGTTCTTCCCGGCAGAATATTGGCGCGGTTCGCGGTCGCGGCTTTCAACCATCGCATGATCTCCGCAAAAGATGCCGAGGCCCAGCAGCAACACCCGCCGGCGGTTCATCGGCGCAAGCTTCCTTCCGGGTTGGCGTCGACCATTTTCTTGGCCTGCCAGCGCGACTCCGCCGAGACCTTGCCCGCGGTGTCGTAGATCCGCCAGGTCCAGGTCCCGTCCGCGCCGCAGGTGCGCTCCCATCGCTTGGCGCCTGCTGCGTTCCACCAGGTTTCCACGCCGGTCTTACGCCCGCTCTGGAACGTAGCCTCCCATTGCTTCTGTCCGTTCTGGTAATAAAACACCTGCCTGCCGTCGAGAACTCGCCGTCCGTCGGATGCGACGCCCGCGCTCCAGGTGGCTTTCGTATTTCCACCGGGATACTGCTCGCGATATTCGCGCACACTGTGCGGATCCGCGGGAGCCGCGGCCGGCGGTCCGCCTTCCATCACCCAGGCTTCGTTCAGCTCGATATGCACTTCCGGCTTGCTCTTCGAGGTGACGATATGGATCACGCCGTTGGGCGCTTGCGTTGCCGTGGTGTAGCCCACCGTAATCAGGCCCGGCAGGCGGCGCGTCTTCCAGGTCTCGCCATCGTCGTCGCTCACGGCCACGAAGGCGCCGGCGCCTTTTTCGCCGAGCTTCTTCTTGTCAAACAGATCGGCAACAAAGAACAGGCGCCCCGAAGCCAGCCGGATGACACTGGGGCGCTGGCCACTGCCCAGAGGCTGGAATGGCGTCTTCGATTTCTCCCAGGTTTTGCCGCCATCGCGGCTGATCGCCTTGGGCATGAAGCCATCGATCTCAGAGTTCTTGCCGCCGAAGCCGATCAGTGATCCGTCCTTGCCGGCCACCAGCGTGGTGTGGCGGCCCGCCGTGCGGCCGCCCGTATCGAACCAGGATTTCCCTTCGTCCTTCGAAGCGAACACCACCGAGGTGCTGCCCGCCGCGTCAACCGGAAGATAGATGGTTCCATCGCTCCCGCGCACCACACTGTTGATAGGTTGCGGCGTGAATTTGCCGACCGCGCCGGTGAGCTTTGGAAATTCGACAGCGCTCCAGGTCGCGCCGCTATCGGCCGACGTCATGTACTGAAACGGCGGACCGCCCAGAAGCCGCGGCGATCCCCAGAAGAACCACATCTTGCCGTGGTCGTTCCAGAATACCGGCGCGGCGTCGGCCGCATCGGCAAAGTCCGGCCACGGTTCCGGCATGTCCCAATCTTCGGCTCCGTAGCGCAGCCGCATCGTAAGGATCGTCTGGTCGGGATCGTCCTCTTCCTTCGGAGTGTTGTAGTAGGCAGCCACCAGATCGCCGTTGGGGCAGACCTGCACCGCCGAGTTGTGGTAAGCGATGCCCAGTCCCGGCTTGAGGCCGATCTTCCAACCTACGGCCCGCATGGTGCGGGCGCCCAAATCGGGAAAGAGAACGCGCGTGTAGTAGTACGGCTTGTGCGGATCGGGTCCGCCCGTCAGGTCCGGGGGCGCGGTCTGCTTCACGGCCGCCGAGATGAGAGGCGCTTCATAGGGCAGCGGTCTCGAATCGGGCATGGGAGCCTGCACCACACGGAACCCGATGCCGTGAGTGGGAGATGCGAAATCCGGGGCCATGCTGGCGCGATTCGCGGAGCGGGCATAGTAGGGCATCTCCGCGGGCAGGCGCTTGCCGCCGTCGGTCTTCGACGACTTGTAGTCCAGGCCGCCGCCGCGCACCACGCGCGCGATGCCGTATGCCGGGCCGATGGGATCGGTTTGCGGCTGGCGCGGATACAGGCCGTGCCAATCCAGGCACCACTCCGCGACGCCGGTATGCATATTCTTCAAGCCCCACGCGTTGGCGGTCTCGGGCGCGGGCGGCGTCGCGCCCGATGAAAACGGTGTGCGCGAGCCCGCGCGGGCGGCGTACTCCCATTCGGCTTCCGTGGGCAGGCGGTAGGGCTTGCCCTCTTTCGCGGCGAGCCATTTCGTAAACGCGACGGCATCAATCCAACTGAGCCCCGAAGCGTACGGCGCGTAATACGGGTCGCCGGCATAGCCGGGCCGGAAGCGCCGGTATTGCTCGATGGTGACTTCGGTGACGCTCATCGAAAACGGCTTGGTGATCGTGACCCTGTGAACCGGAGTTTCGTCGTAATCGCCGGCGTTGCCCGGCCGGTCGTAGATCACACCTGGCGGCCCCTTCAGCAACTCCGGCGGCAAGGGCACGGAATCGACGCCCATCTCAAAGCTGCCTGGATGAATAGTCACCAGCGCCATGCCGATCGAGTTCACTGCGGCGCCGGGAGGCGCCGTTGCGCGCAACGCGATGATCGCCGCCACGCTCGCCAGAAAAACCGAAAGAGCACCAGGCCATCTCATAAGGTTTCAGAACTCGACACCGGACCGGCCGGTTCCATTCATATCCAACTCTATATAATGACAACGATCGTCATGAAATTCACGACTGCATTTTTATGCGCAATAAGTGCGGCGCTCGCCGCGGAGCCATTTCACGTCACCCACGAATTCACCAATAAGAATGCGCACAGCGTCATCGGATTGCCCATGGGCAGCCATAAGACCATCGTCGAGAAGGACGGCAACCTGCGCTGGTCGCAATGGAGCCTCAAACGCAAGCCGCTGGATTCGCCGTTCGGCTTCAGCAATCAAATGGACGGCGCGCTCGATATTCGAACGCTGCGCCTCGAGGGTGAACGCGAGACGGCGCTTTCCGCCGGCCCGCAGAGCCTCTTGGAAGGCCGGTACCCCTTCGTCGTGACGCACTGGAGCGCGGGCGATGTGGCGTTGGAAGAACTGGCATTTGCCGCGGAGGCAGCCCCGCAAGGACTGGACCTCGTGCGATTGCACGTGTCCAACCGGTCGGCAACGGCTGTTACGCTCGAGACGCAGTTGAGCGGAAAGCATTACAACTTACCGGGACACACGCGGCAAAACGCCTTGGTGACGCGCGACGGATACGAAATCGTCCTGGTGGAAGGCGACCCGGTGGAGTGTTCGTCCAAGGCCTCCGGTTTGACGCTGGCCTGCCGCTGGGCCGTCCCGGCTAACTCCACCCGCACCCTGTGGCTTAAAGTTCCCTACGATCTTCCGGTGGCCAAAGAATCCTCCATCCGCGGCGACTCCGGCGAGACCCTGCTCAATCGCGCGCGGGAATCGTGGCAGGCGCTCTGGGCTCAGGGGCCGCAAATCCATCTGCCGCAAAAAGAGCTGGAAGATTTCTTCTACTCCTCGTTCGCCTTCGTGCTGATCCTGACGGAATACGACGCGGCCGGCGACCTCTGGATCCTCGACGGTCCCGGCGGCTACCGCCAGTTCTGGGGCCGCGGCGAATACTTTCAGGCGCGCGCTCTGCAAGTATTGGGGCGCTCCGGCCTGGCCGCTCAGTCTCTGGAGCACGCGTTTCGCATTCAGATGGATGATGGCGAGTGGGATGGTCCCCCCATCAGTGGCTGGCCTTCCTGGGACAACATCGGCGGCAACGCCGCGGGCGTCTGGGAGCATTACCAGTTCACCCGCGACCGTGACTGGCTGGCTCGTGCCTACCCGCATCTTCTGGCCGCCGCGAACTGGATTCGATACCACCGCGAGGAAAGCGACCTGGAAGAGGGCGACGTTCCCGCCGGCTCCAAGCCCATCCGCCGCGCGATTCCGTGGAGTTGCCGCACGGAGACCAGTCCTAAGCTGGCGCCTTCCGAGAAGCCCTACTGGGCGGGATTGCTGCCCTGGAGCTACGGCGACAGCGGCATCCCGGAAGGCCACGCGTATCCGCACAATTTTTTTGCGCTGTACGCGGTGGAGTGCGCCCGCAAGGCGGCTCTCGAACTCGGCCGGCGTGAAGACGCCGCCTGGCTTTCCGAGGAGTCCGCCAACTATCGCAAAGCCATCCTCGCTTCCATCGAGCGCGCGGTCAAGTTGGAACAGGGGACTCCGCCGTATCTTCCCGCCATGCCAACCTACCCACAAGCGGCGTGGTCGCAGAGTTTCGTAGCGGTGTATCCTACCGAATTCCTTCAACCGGACGATGCGCTGGTCTCCGGGCTCCTGGAACGCGTGGAAAGCAGCATGAAGCAAGGCTTGCCCACCAACATGGCGTGGCTGGGCTTCGGCGGTGTCTGGCCTGGTAACTCGCTCAACGTGGCCGAAACCTACCTGCGCCGCGGTGATATTGCCAAGGCCGCCGGCCTGCTGATGGCCACCCTGAACCATTCGTACACCACCAACGTTTGGCGTGAAGAGATTCGCGTGGACAAGACCATTCCAACCGGCTGTCCGAACAGCACGAACAACCGCAACCTCGATAACCAGTCGGGCACCGGCGACATGCCCGAAGCCTGGGCCAATGCCAACCTGGTGAACATGGTGCGCGACATGCTGTTGCTCGAACAGGATGGCGCGCTTCATTTCCTGCCGGGTATCCCCGCCGATTGGGTGGGTGTTGGAGACGAACTCTCCGTTCGCAACGCGCCGACAACCCTGGGCGGGCCTGTGTCTTGCAAATTGTCCTACGCCGGCGCAGGCCGAATGATCCTGGAACTCGAGGCGCCTTCCGAACCGATCGATGTGATCGCGCATTTCCCGCTGCCCGCGGGCAGCCGAATCAAGGCGTCGCTGATTAATGGGCGGACCGGCGGAGCTGCGGCCCCTTCGAGCATCCGGCTGGGGAAAGTCCGCGGGCTGGTGCGCATCGAAGTGCGGTTCTGACGATGTGGCGCACGCAGGAGTGCGCTATGCCCTAGCTTTCGCAAAGATGGGATTCGGCATAGTTGGTGGGGCGGACCCATTGGTCCGTGCGGGACATCCTCCTCCCGCTGCCGCTACAATGCTATCAGCCTCTCGCGAAACGCCGGCAGTCCGGCCGGAGTGCGGCCACGGGCCAGCATAGGCGTCAGAATGAGCCCGACTGCACTGCGGCTCGCACTTCTGCGAGCAGGGCGTTCTTCATCCAGTCGACGTGACCGGGACTTGAACGAAGCCTGACGGCAGACGCTTCGCGTGTTCCCTAGCAGCATTCGTCGGTAGCGTGTATTGTCGGGTCACAAGGAGGTCATCCCTGTGACCCATCTACGCAAGTTGATGCT
>JBEKDA010000063.1:0-31993 GCA_050014595.1 Bryobacteraceae bacterium | reverse complement strand
CGTCCAGCATGCGTTGACGAAGTGGGGTCACAGAAAAACTCCTTTCTGTGACCGAAACTACCGCTCCATACGCCTCGAAGCACGCGCCACCGTCCCCCGCGCCAGCGGGTTAGTTCAAACGCCCAAACCGCCGAGGTAACCCCAGCGGGAAGATACAATCCGGGAAATGGCTTGGGCGTTTCAACCTGGCCCACGACCCAAATTCGAGAAGACCCCTCCAGTGGGAACCGCTATCCATAGCCCCGCGACTCGCCGGTCACAACTATTTCAACATTTAAATTCATTCAGTTAACCGGAATTGCTTGGGCCAGGCGTCTGCTACATTCAAAGCAGAGGTATCCGTGCAAAAGGTTCAGACGCACCCCTCGTCCGTTGGGTCACCCGGCCCATCAGGTGTTTACCTGGAATTGGCTTCGTTTGGTCAAATCTCTCTACAGCCGGCCGCTCCCCAAAATTGGCTTCGTTTGGTCACCTGCCTCCTTTCCGACCTTCCCCCAACCCCAATCTCCATCCCGTAGAACCGTGCAGCCCTCAGTACAATTTATTTTCCCCTCAGAATCAATAACTTAGCCGGAAAGGCTTGCACTAGGAGTCCGCTACTCTAAAAGCAGAAGAGGGTTGCACGAGACGGCAACCCTCGGCGGCCTGGAGGGTGCGGCGGATCTTGGGCGGTCCGCCGCACCCCCTGGGGGATTGGCTTTTTCCATGAAGACGTTACAGCAGATTTGCGTCTGCGCCTTGTTGACGGCGCTGACGGGGCTGGTGGTGTGTGCCGTTGTTTTGGTCCGCACCGTTACCGGCACGGTGGCCGCCATTCCGGGCCAGATGGATGCCGCGCGCGCGATGTTGGCCGGCGAAATTCAGGCCGCGCGGCACGATGTGATCCACCAGTTGACCGACTCGCGGCACGACCTGCTCGCGCGCACCGAGCGGCAGGCCGCCGCGCTGCGCGAAGGCGTGCTCAGCGAAGCCGGCCGGATCCGCGAGGACGCCGACCGCCGCGTCGGCGATACGCTGGCGCGCGCCGACACGGCGCTCTCGACCGCGCAGGACCTGCGCCAGGATCTCAAACCGGTCATCGAGGCCGCGCAGCACACCCTCGAGCACACCGACAAGACTGTCGCCGATCTGCACCCGCAGCTCCTCGGCCTCATCGCCGCTTCCAAAGTGACCGCCGGCGAGACGGCGCAGACCATGCGCGATTTTCGCGGAGCTGTTCCCGGCTTTCTGACACAAAGCCAGGCCATCGCCGGCAACGTGCAGACCGCGACGCTGAGCTTCAGCGGCGTCGCCGACAACCTGAACCGGCTGACCAAGCCGAAGTGGTACGACCGGCTGCTTGGCTACGCGATCAATGGCGCGGTCATCTACCGCAACCTCAACCCGATTACCAGCCTCACGGTGACGGGCGCACAGATTCTGGCCAGCAGACCCTGAAACGGACACTATGAACAACCTCACTCACTACAACGGCGTCCGCTCCCTGCTTCGGCCGGGCGACTTGGTGATGTTCTGGGGGCGATCGCCACTCTCCCGGGCCATCGAGTGGATCGACGCCGGCCCGAGCCATTCCGCCATTATCCGGCAACCCGTCACTGATGAAGGAGCGGACGCGACCATCTGCCAGTCGACGATCCAGGACGGGGTCAACGGGGTGCAGACCGACCCTCTCGGCGCGACCATCGCCGGCTATGACACGGGGGCATCGATAGCGGCGTTGCGGTTGGACGATACAACCCGCTCAAAGATCGATTGGGAACAGTTTTACGCCGTCATTGGGGCGGCCGAAGACCGCGTTAAGTACGACATCCCTGATCTCGTCGAGTTCCTGATTCGCGACGTGCCCATCCTGGGCGCGCGCGTAGCGCAGGGCGAGCATAAAGCCAAGATGGTGTGCTCCTCCTGGGTCACCGCCGTTCTGGAATCTTGTGGCGTTCTGACCGGCATCAACTGGACCGAGGTTACACCGCAACAACTCGTCGAGATGCACATTTACCGGGATTTCCTGCCGCTTCTCGGAAATCCCAAACCATCACGATTCAACACCATTTGAAAGGCAGTCGGCAATGAAGAAACTTATCGTTTTCGCTCTCTTCGCCATGGCGGCGTTCGGGCAAACCACAACCACAACCACACCAACCACGACCGCCGTCCCGGCCGTTACCCCCACTGCAACAGTGGCGTTCCCCAGCCTGATCCTGCCGGCCGGGATCGCGGCGTTTGGCGAGTTCAACCAGTTGGGAACTCCAAAATGGAGCGGAGGATTTGCAGCGATCTATCCCATCGTGGGCTCGGCCGGGGTCTATGGATCGACTACTGCCGACGTGCTTCCCAAACTTGCTACCGATCCGGCGACCGGGCGGAAATTCTACGCGCTCTCCAGTTCCGCCCGGCAGGGATTCCACAAGAGCGTAGTCACCACTGGAAGATTCACAGCTTTGATCGGCGGCGATGTAGGCCCCAGTTTCTCGCAATCCACCGGTTCCCTGATCGCCGGGAAAAGCGCGATCACCGTCAGCTTTTCCGGCTCGTTTACCGCCACCGGCATTTACCAGCTCAGTTCGGCCTTCAGTGCCATCGTTCCGGTGCGCATGCTTTACGTTTCGGGGATCGGCTGGAATCCGGTTCTGGAAGCCGGGATCGTCATCAACCTGAAGAACCTGCCAAAGGCAAAACAATGAAAAGCGCAACGCTCATTCCAATTCTCTCGTCCGTGCGGTTGGCCGTGACGGGGAGCAAGGCGTAGACCTATGCGGCAATACGTGATCAACACCTTGACTGGCAGCGCGGCCGCACTCATCGCTTCCGCAGCCGCGCGCGCCCTGCCGCAGCCCGTTGAAAACGGTTCGCGGCTCTACCTGTGGTTCTACCGGTTCGCCCACTTCATTCTCGCCAACTTCGACAAGGCGCAGATCTCCAATGCAAACCAGCCAAGCGGGAATTGATCTCATCAAGCAGTTCGAAGCGCTGCGGCTCGAGGCCTACCTTTGTCCGGCGGGATTCTGGACCATCGGATGGGGCCACACGGCGGACGTGTGTGAAGGGATGCGCGTCACGGAAAGCCAGGCGGAGGAGTTCCTGCTGGACGACGTCCGGCAGGTCGAGTCCGGCTTTCCCTCCGTGATCCGCGTGCCCCTCACGCAGGGACAGCACGACGCGCTGGTATCGCTGTGCTTTAATCTGCGCGGAGGCGCGCTGCGGCTCGCGAAAATCGCGCCTCGCCTGGTCGCCAAGATCAACAGCGGCGATGCGGCCAGCGCCGCCAACGAATTGTTGGATATCAATCGGGCCAACGGCGTCGTCCTGCCCGGCCTTACCAGACGCCGGGAAGCCGAGCGGGCGCTTTTCGTTGCGGCGCCGTCAGGAAATCCAGGAACGGCTTCATGACACGGAAGCGCCGCAGCACCTCGGTGAAGAGTTTGCGCGTGGTGGCCAGGTCCGGAGGCAGTTCGGTGTACAGGAAGAAGCTCTTGAAGCGGAGCAGGTCGGCCGCCGGATCGGTGGAGCAGAAGCCTTTCGGAACCCGCGCCAGTTGCTCGCCCTGGAGTTCTCCCAGCAGTTGCCGCACCGGCCGCGCCGCCAGAATCTTGCGGAATTCCGCGTGGTGTTCGGCAATGTGCCGGCGGATTTCGAGCAGCACCGGCGCTTCCGGCATGTAGACCCCGCCGCCTATCCCCACTGCCTGGTGCGACACCTCCAGGTAATAGCCTCCGTACTTATGCGGCCCGGTGCCGCGGCGGTGAAAGCTGGCGGCGGCGTGGGTCTTGTACGGCGTCTTATCGTTGCTGAAACGCGTGTCGCGGTAGATGCGGTAGATGGCCTTGTCGGGATCGGTGGCGTACTCCGGAGCAAAACTCTTCATCGCGCCATTCAGCGCTTCCACCAGTTCGCGCATGGGCTGCTTGACGTGCTGCTCGAAAACCGGCTTGCGCGGCTGAAACCAGTCGCGGTCGTTGTGGCGGGCCAGCCCGCGGAAGAAGGCCATGGCCTCCGGCGGAAATCCCTGAAATCCCGATCGCATGTAGTGCCTCTCCTATAATGAAAACGATGCCGACTACGGAAGAGACGCGCGCGCGCCTCGCCGAGATTCCTAATTTAACCGTTTTCAACCAGGCTCCGCTCTCCCGCTATACGCGTTTCGGCATCGGCGGGCCGGCCGACCTTTACGCGGAGACGGGCAGCACGGAGGCCTTCATCGCGGCACTGGGTGTGGCGCGTTCGAGCGGCATCCCGACCATGGTGATCGGCGGCGGGACCAACTTGATTGTCTCCGACAGCGGCTATCGCGGAATCGTGCTGCGCTACCGGGGCGACCGCCTGCTGGCCGCCAACGGGCGCGTCTCGGCCGACGCCGGAGCGTCGCTCCAGGACCTGGTGGATTTCGCGATCGAGAGAGGGCTGGCCGGCTTGGAGACGCTCTCCGGCATTCCCGGCTCGGTGGGAGCGGCCATTTATGGCAACGCCGGCGCGTACGGCCACGCCATCTCCGAGCGCGTGCTCAAAGTCCGATTCTTCGACGGCGCGGCCCTGCGGATCTTCGGGAATGAGGAGTGCCAGTTCCATTACCGGGAGAGCATTTTCAAGCAGCGCAAGGACTGGATGATTCTTTCCGTCGAGTTGCGCCTGGACCCGGCCGGCGCCGCCGCCCTGCGCAGCGCGGCGGATGAGATTCTGAAAGTGCGCAACCAGAAGTTTCCGGTCACCATGAAGTGCGCGGGCAGCATTTTCAAGAACCTGTTGCTCCTCGAACTCCCGGCCGGCGTGGCGGCGCAGGTGCCGGCCGCAGCGGTGCGCGAGGGCAAAGTTCCGGCGGCGTGGTTCCTCGATCGGGTGGGAGCCAAAGGGATGACCCGTGGCGACATTCACGTAGCCGCGTATCACGCCAACCTGATCTACAATGCCGGCGCGGGAACCGCGGCCGACCTCTGCGCTCTGATCGCGGAGCTGAAAGCGCGCGTCCGTGAGCAGTTTGGAATCGGCCTGGAGGAAGAAGTCCAATACGTGGGCTAAAGCAGCGGTCCGCCGCCGCCGATCAACGGTTGATGACCGACGCACTGCTGACGCCCGCCGCCCGCCGTTTTGTGGCCGGAATGGCGCGGGCGATTGCACCGGACGCCGGCCGCCTGGATCGCCGATTTCGCAAGATGCTGCGCGCGCGCGGCTACCATGCCGCCGAGGTCCGCGCCTTCCTCGCGATTACGCCGGCGGCGGCTTCGCGGCTGCGCTCGCTCAGCCAATTCCTGGAACAAGTGCAATACAACGGGCGGCGGCTGGCCAAGCTCAACGTGCGGCCGGAAGCGGTGGACCAAGTGCTGCGCGAATTCGGCGGGTTGCTCGACAGCCTGCTCGGGGGACGGTTTCAGCCGGCACGAGAGCAACTCTATCTCTCCACTACGCTCGAACTCAGCAGCGCCTATTGCCAGGTGCGGGAGGCCGAGGCTCAGGCGTTTTTCGACCTGGTTCGCGCCGAGGCCGAATCGACCTCGCTCGACGACCTGATGGAGCGCTTCGTCCGCATTCTCACGCGCACCTTTCGAGCGCGCGCCGGGCATTTGCTGCTGCTTCGCCGGCCGGCCGGCGGAAAACTCGCGAGGCCGCTCTATATGGAGCGCGGCAAACCCGAGGAGCGGCTGCTCGCCCTGCCGGAACTGCGCGGCCGCTACGCTTCCTACTGGTCTTTCCCGATGGGCCATGTGGCGCTGCTGCAATTTGGTTTTGCCGTACGTTACCCGTGGCTGCCCAGAGAACTCGCCTTGCTCAATGCCGTGGCCGAGCGATGCCAGGGGGCCATTGAGAAGGCGCGCCTGGAAGCCGAAAACCGTCGCCTGGACGCCGAAGCGCGCCAGGCCGAAGAAGACGAGCGCCGGCGCATCGGCCGTGAACTGCACGATGAGGCCGGACAGTTGCTGCTGCTGTTGCGCCTGGAGCTGGAGATGATGGAGCGGCAGGCCTCGGACGAGATGCGGCCGCGGGTAGCTGAGGCGCGCCGGATTGCGGGGCGAACGGTCGACGAAATCCGCCGCATCGTGGCGGCGCTGAGCCCCGCCGTGCTGGAACGATTGGGGCTGGAAGCTGCTCTGCGCCAGTTGGGCGCACGCTTCCGCAGGCTGCATCCGGCCGGCCTGCGGCTGCGGATCTCGGGTTGCTGGAAGGCTCTTCCCAGGCAAACCCAAGAGGTGATTTACCGCGTGTCGCAGGAATCGCTACAGAACATCGCAAAACATTCCCAGGCGACGCATGTAAACCTTTCCTTGCGAGAGGCCGATAAGAGTATCAGGCTGAGCGTCGCGGATAACGGCGCCGGCTTCAGTGCGGAAGCGGCAGCGGGCCAGCCGATGTCTTTCGGTCTGGCGGGCATGCAGGAGCGGGCCCGGCTACTGGGTGGCAAGCTCAACGTTCGCAGCCAGCCGGGAAAAGGCGTCGCAGTCCGGCTCGTGTTGCCGAAAGACTCCGCAACGGTGGTGGTGCATGGCAAAGATACGCGTACTCTTAACTGACGATCACACTCTGTTCCGGCAGGGCATCCGGACGCTGCTCACGGCGGAACCGGACATGGAAGTGGTGGGCGAAGCGGCTGACGCCGCCGAATCGGTGGCGCGGGCAAGCCAGCTACGCCCCGACATCGTCCTCATGGATATTGGGATGCTCGGGATGAGCAGTTTCGAAGCCACGCGCCAGATTCGCAGGGAGCGCGCGGAGACACGCGTCATCTTTCTGTCCATGTACGACGACGAAGATTACCTGGCGGAGTGTGTCGAAATCGGCGCCGGTGGGTACATCCTCAAGGACAGCCCGTCGGACCAGTTGGTGACAGCCATCCGCGAAGTCCACCGTGGCGGCAGTTATCTCAGCCCGCGGCTGCTCACCCGTCTGGTAGACGACTTTCGGGTTCAGGGACCCGGCAGCGTGCGCCAGCCGCGCTTCGGCACGCTGACCAAGCGCGAGCGCGAAATCCTCAAAATGCTGGCGGAAGGCAAATCGGTCAAGGAGATCGCCGCGGGATTCGATCTCAGCGTCAAGACCGTGGAAGCGCACAAGTTCAACCTGATGCGCAAACTGAACATTCACAACAAAGCGCAGCTTGTGCAGTACGCCATCCAGAAGAAAATCATCCGGCTCATGGAGCCGGTCCCGATCTGAGCGGGTCCCCGATTCCACGTGTGTTCCGGCTGACACGTAGGGCGTTTAAGTAAGGCGCTTTGATTCAGTAGGTTAGGTTCTGGTCATCCTCCTGCACCTTCCCTCCTCGTAAGGAGGATCGGAAGATGCTCAAAGCGGAAGATCAAATCCGCAAGCTGGCGGCCCTTACCAGCGTCGTGTTGATGGCCACCGCCGAAGCTCTGGCCCAGGAAAGCCAGACGCGATCCGCGCGCCGCGTGGTGGTCAGCATTCCGGACCGCAAACTCGCGGTCATGGAGTCGCGCCGAGTGGTGAAGATCTTCTCGACCGCCGTGGGCGCACCGGAATCGCCCAGCCCCAGCGGCGTGTTTCAGATCGTCAACAGCATCGCCGATCCCACGTGGTACACGAAGGGCAGAATCGTCCCCCCGGGACCGTCCAATCCGCTCGGCCCGCACTGGCTCGGCCTGAACCTCAAAGGATATGGCATACATGGCACCAGCAACCCGGCGTCGATCGGCCACAATGCGTCCCATGGGTGCATCCGGCTCCGCAATAGCGATATTCGCGAGTTGGCGAGTATGGTCCAGATCGGCGATACGGTGGAACTCTACGCGGAGCGGACTCCCGAGACCGAACAGATCTTCGGCCAGGCGGTGGTTGCCGCCCAGGCCACGGCGCCCGCCGGAGTGGGAGCCGCGCAGTGACAGTAGCCGTGGAAAAATCGCGGGTCGCAGGCGGCGCCGCCTGCGCCACCAGAGCCTGTGTTCGCAAAGTGGGGCAGGCGGTGCCGCCTGCCGGGGCCGTTGACGGGCGAAGTCCTCACTATTGAAGAGGAGCTGACTATGACCAACCTTCTAGGCTGTGTGTTGATGGGTGCGATCACGTTTCCGGTTTCCTTCTTTGTCGCGCGGAGCTGTTTGCGCGGTTTCATCCGAATCGTGACGAAAGCCGGGTCCTGAGACGGCGAGAGAACCGCGATGTGCTATGATCGCAGCCGTGAAGGGATGGCCCGCGGTTCTGGCCGCGCTCCTGTTCTTCCTCCCGCGATGCGCCCGATCCGCTGACGATCCC
Organism: Bryobacteraceae bacterium; assembly: GCA_050014595.1. Lineage (GTDB taxonomy): Bacteria > Acidobacteriota > Terriglobia > Bryobacterales > Bryobacteraceae > PALSA-129. The sequence goes on along the minus strand of JBEKDA010000063.1, from coordinate 23,800 downwards.
GCCGGCGCCGCGCGCGAACTGGCGCGAAGAACGGCGGCATTCGCCGGAAGAGGCGCGCTGGTCGCGGTGGCATGGCGCAACCTGGCGTCGCTCGATTCCGCGGCCGCGGGACAAGCGCGCGCGGCCTTCGAAACCACTCTGGAAGAAGCCGGCGTCCGCCTGAGCGAGATTGCGCCCGTGGTGGAAGCGCAAATCACGCTCTCGGAGAACGAATCGCAATACCTGATGGTGGAAGAATCGCGCAAAGGCGCAGAGCGGCAGGTGTGGATCGCGTCCTGGAAACGCGGCACACCGCCGGCCGCTCCCGCGGAGGGCGTGACGCTCGAAAAGAAGCTGGTGTGGGAGCAGGATGAAGCCATCCTCGATGTGGCTTTCCCGGCCGCCGGTCTGCTGGTGCTTTCGCCCGCCCGGGTGGCGCTCTACACGCAGGCGAATGGAAAATGGGAAGCGTCCAAATCCGTTGCGCTGACGCCGGCCAAGACCGGGCCGCGCGATCCGCGCGGGCATCTTCGCACCAGCGGCAAGAGCTTCCAGGCCTTTCTGCCGGGGATGGCGTGCAGCGGCGCGACCGAGCCGGCGCTCCAAATGGAATGCCGCGCGGCGGACGAGCCCTGGGTACTCGAATCGGGCAGCCGCGCGCTGCTCGTGGGGAACTTCGCCGCCGCGCGCAACTACTTCGACGGCCGCGTCACCACACAGAGCGGCATGCGCAAGACAGTTCCGCCGTTCTTTTCGGCGGCCAGCGTCGAGGATCAGGGCCGGACCTGGTGGGTGCTGGCACAGGTGGATGGGCGGAGCCAGATCTTCGACGCGGCGTGGCAGCCGTCCGGCGTGGCGGGGCAGTGGGGCAGCGATATCGCCGGCACCGATGCGCGCTGCGGCGGCGGATCGCAGGTGCTGGCCACGCGGCCGGCGGAGGGCGAAGCGGACGCCTTGCAGGCCTTCGCCGTGTCGAACCAGGCGGTCACGGCGATGACGGGGGCGGTGGATTTTCCAGGGCCGGTGACGGCGCTGTGGCCCTCGGGCGGGACTTCGGTGTTGGCGGTGGCGCGCGATTTGCGAACGGGCAGGTATGCGGCTTACTTGGTCACGGTGGTTTGCGGCAGGTAGCTTAGGGGTTGTGCTGGTGGCGGGCGCCGCAACGCGGCCGCACTACGGCGGAACCCTGCGCGTCGAGATGCGCGAGGCATTCGAAAGCCCCGAGGCGGTGGCGCCGCCGGCGGGGTTTGTTCTGGCCAGTTGGGAGGCTGGACGGCGAGCGCTGTACACGGCGGACGAAAGCGCCGCCGGCGGCCGGCCTTATCTGGACTCCATCGAGATTCAAATGGGCAGGCCGCTGCGCGACCAATCCACCGATCTCGAATTGGGGAAGGCGGACGTGGTCGAGCTGGGGCCCAATGAGCTGCGGCGGCAAATCGCGGGGCGCAAGGTCTGGTCGTCATCGCCGGTGCGGTTGATGGCGCTGGTATTCGGGCCGCGCGTGGAGGATGAGCGCGTGCGCGAGGCTTTGGCGCTGGCGGTGGACCGCGGCGCGATCCACAGCGTGCTGTTGCAGCGGCAAGGAGAAATTTCGGGCGCGTTGTTGCCGCAGTGGCTTTCGGGCGACGCCTTTCTTTTCGCGCCGGCTTTCGATGGGGCCAGAGCGCGCAGCTTGGCGACGGCGCTCGCGGCGCCGGCAAGAACCATCTCGCTTGCGGTGAGCGACGCTTCCCTGAGGCCCATCGCCGACCGCATCGCGCTGAACGCGCGCGATGCCGGCCTGGTGGTTCCAGTCTCCGCACAGAGCGTCAACGCCGACGTGCGGCTGGTGGAAGTGCGGATGGCTTCCTCCGATCCGGCGCGCGCGCTGGCGGAAACCGCGGCCGACTTGGGCCTGGCGGAGCCGTCGCGGTCCGATACTCCCGAGGCGCTCTATAATGCCGAGCGCGCGTTGCTCGACGGGTTCCGCGTGATTCCGCTGTTCCACTTGCCGCGGGTTTTCGGAGCGGGCCCGCGGGTAAAGGGCGGGCCGGGCATCACGCGGTTAGGCGAGTGGCATTTTGAAAACTTGTGGGTGGAAGACCGGCCATGACCTTTCGCACGCGGCTCCTGCTGATTTTCACGATGGCGGTGGCGGCCGCGGTGGGCGTGGTGGAACTGGTGGTTTCGAGCCGCGCGCGGCAGGCCTTCGAAGATATGGAAGCCAAGCGCGCGGAAGCGCTGGTCACGCAATTCAACAGAGAGTTCGCGCGGCGCGGCATGGAGGTGATGCGCACGGTGGAAAGCATCGCGGCATCGGCCGCCGCGCGCGACATCGCCATTTCGCCCGACGCTTCGAGCTATGTGGACCAGGCCGCGGCGCTGGCCGCCACGCACGGTCTCGACTTGTTGGAACTGGTGGCGGGCGATGGCGCCATAGTATCCTCGGCCGAGTGGCCGGCCAGGTTCGGATACAAAGAGGACTGGCTGGCCACCGAGCCGGACTGGCAAGCGCGCGGCGCCTTCCTGAAGCGCGAGGAGTTGCCGGACGGCGTGGCCCTGGCGCTGGTGGCGGTGGGCACGGCCAGCGCGGGCGATCGCAAGCTGTACGTGGCGGGCGGCCGGCTGCTGGATCGCGAATTTCTCTCCACGCTGGTGATGCCGGCGGGAATGCGGGTGCTGCTCTACCGCAATCTGGCCCCCGAGTTTTCGCCGTCGGAGCTGATCGGCGCGCCCGGGCCGGCGCCGGGCGCGGCCCGGCTGAAATCGCTCATTGAACAGGTGGCGCGCGAGCGGCGCGATGTCACCGCCACGGTGGGGCGCGGCGCGGAAGCCGAAACGTTCCACGCGTTGCCGCTCACCGGGTACGAAAGCGGCCTGCTGGGAGTGCTGCTGATCGGCAGCTCGCGGCGGGACCTGGTGGAACTGGAAGCCTCGATGCTGCGGACGGCGATCACGGTGGCGGCGGCGGGCATCCTGATGGGGATCGCGCTGAGCTGGTGGGCGACGGCGCGCATCACGCGGCCGGTGCGGCGGCTGGCGGAAAGCGCTGGACGAGTGGCGGCGGGCGACTGGGGCGCCACGGTGGAAGTGGCGTCGGCCGATGAAATCGGCCAATTGGCGGGGGCCTTCAATCGCATGACACACGAACTGGTGGAGCAGCGCGACCGGCTGGTGCAGGCCGAGCGCGTGGCGGCGTGGCGCGAGCTGGCGCGGCGCCTGGCGCACGAGCTGAAAAACCCGCTCTTCCCGCTGCAGATCACGGTGGAGAACATGCAGCGGGCGCGCGAAAGCTATCCCGAGCAGTTCGACGAAGTCTTCCGCGAAGGCGCTGCGACGCTGCTGGCGGAACTTTCCAATCTGAAGCAGATCGTCGCGCGTTTCAGCGATTTCGCCAAGATGCCGGCGCCGGAGATGGAGCCCGTGAACCTGAACCGGGTCGCCGCGGAAACCATGAAGCTGTTCGAGGGCCAACTGGCGAAGGCGCGCGTCCGTGCATCGACGGAACTGGACGCGGCGTTGCGCCCGGTCCAGGCCGACCGCGAGCAGATGACGCGGGTGCTGCGGAACCTGATCCTCAACGCCATCGACGCCATGCCGGAAGGCGGAACGCTGACAGTGCGAACGGTCGCGCCGGAGACGGGCGCGCGCCTGGAGGTTTCCGACACGGGACAGGGCCTGACGCCGGAAGAGTGCGAGCGCCTGTTCACGCCGTACTACACCACCAAGACGCACGGAACGGGGCTGGGACTGGCGATTGTGCAGTCGGTGGTGAGCGACCATAAGGGACGAATCGCGGTGGAGAGCGAGAAGGGCAAGGGGACGACGTTCCGGATCGATTTGGGATGAGCGTTTCTCACCGGCATTCGATGGCGACGAGGTAGCGCGCGCACTCGTGCGTGCCGCGTCGGCACTCATGCCGGCGCCTGGAGTTTGTACGTTTCCGGAGAAGATTCCAGGGTTGAACGTCCTACTTGATTTGTACCGCCGGCGGTCTTTGCCGCCGGTCCTCTCTTGGAATATGTACTGGTATGGAAGACTGCCGCATTGGGTCCCTGAGAACTCCACCGTCTTCGTCACCAGGCGGCTAGCCGGATCGAGACCGCCGCCTGCTCCTGCCACGGGCCCGAACTGGTTAAGCCAGCTCGCATGCGAGCCGCGCGCGTCAGCAAGCGGTTTTGGATACGTGAGCGAGCTTCTGAAACCGCCTACTTAGTTTTCCCATTTCAGTATTCTGCACAAATCGTGGGGCGGGCAATTTTGCCCGCAGCCGCCTTTCAGGCGGCTTCTTCGGGCTGAGAGAGATCCCTTGCACCCGGCCAGCGCCGGCTGAAAGCCGGCGGCAGCCAGGATTGGCTGCCCCACAATTTGTGCAGAGGTTCAGCATTGAGAAAACTAAGTGGCATTGCGCACGAGTGCGTGCGCCACTTCATCGGGCCATACGTGAGATGAGCGGGCCAGGGCCGCCGCGGTCAGTGCGATATGTCCCGGCGGGAGAACAACACGTATGCGGCGAGGAAGCCCGCGAGCGTGATCCCCAAGAGCACGGCCACATTCTTCAACGGAAGCCGTCCGCCGATGATCAAGTCAAACGGGCTGAAGTAACGAAATGGCGAAAGGCGCGCCAGCGATTCGACGGGCTGCCAGAGACGGCCGAGATAATCGAGGAGGAAGGCCGCGAGCGCCAGCAACCCGGCCGATGCGCCCGCGACGCTGCGCCGGCGGACCGCGGCAGCGATGGCCAGCGCCACGGCGCTCCAGCACAGCAACAGCAAGCCCAGATTCAGCGCCAGCGAACCGATCAGACTCACGGAAGGCCGGGCTGCACCGGCGGGAGCCAGGGTCTCAAGCCCGATCCATGTTCCCAGCACCATCAATCCCAGCACCAGCGCGATCGACAGGACGGCCGCGAGGATGCTGCGGGTGACGATCCAGTGACGAGCGAGCGGGCGAGAGAGAATCAAATCCATGAAGCCGGTCTCGACTTCCGAGGCCGGCACGGTGGCCACCGCTATGGAGAGTCCGACCAGGGCGCCCATTACGGCCACGTGAAAATATCCCAGACAGACGATGCCGGCGAAAGACAGAAACATGGCGATCGAAGGGCCCAATAGCTCGCGGGCGAAGGGAGGAATCAGCGCGCTGAGCTGTGCGAATGCGCCAGAGCGCTCGACCGCGCGGGCAACCGCCACCATCAGGATCTGAAACGCGCAGAGCAAAACGCCCATGGTGAGGAGGAGCGTCCGCATGCGCTTCAGCGAATAGGCGAGCAGGAGGAAAGCCGGGCGGCCGTTCATGAGCGATCCTCGCGATAGTACTGCAGGACGACATCTTCGAGTTTTGGTTCCACCACCTCGATATCCTTGACCGGGAGCGCGCGCAAGGTTTCCAGGAGCGGTCCCAGGAAACCTTCCACTTTGAGGCTCCACAGGCGCGGCGCGGTCTCGATGATTTGTACGCCGGGCGGAAGATCGGGCGGCAGAGACCCGTCTTCCGCCAGATGCACGCGCACGCGGCGGGAGGCGCGCTGGCGGATTTCCTCCACCGCGCGCAGCAGCACGAGTTCGCCTTTGCGCAGCAAAGCGACGCGATCGCATACGCGGTCCACTTCCGAGAGCACGTGCGATGACATGAAGACGGTTGCGCCGCGCCGCTTGGTCTCCGCAATCAGCGTGTAGAAAGCCTCCTGCATCAGTGGATCGAGCCCCTCGGTGGGTTCGTCGAGAAGCAGGAGAAGCGGGTCGGATTGAAAAGCCTGAATCAGCCCGAGTTTGCGCTTCATGCCGGTCGAGTACTCGCGCAGTGTTCTCCGCAGGTCGCTCGAGGGCAGGCCGAGCCGGTCCTGGAGATCGCGCCGGCGATCGCGGTCGACGGGCCGGCTGCTGAGTCCGGCGAGGAGATCGAGCACCTCCAGGCCAGTGAGATCGGAATAAATGCCCATCTCCCCGGGCAGGTACCCGATGTTGGCCCGTGCGTGCAGCCCTTCGCGCTGGCAATCGTGTCCGAAGATGAAGGCCTGCCCGCCGGTTGGCCGCAGCAGGTCGAGCAGAATGCGGATGGTGGTGGTCTTACCGGCGCCGTTGAGTCCGAGAAAGCCGAGGATTTCGCCTGGAGCGACGTCCAGGTGCAGATTGTCTACGGCGACCAGTTTGCCGTACTGCTTGGTGAGTCCCCGGATTGAAACGGCTGAGGCGTCGGGCATGGTGAGGGCCTGGGATTTTAAACCGTATTGTCGCATGGGGCGAAATGTCCGTACAGTTGCGCCGGCGCTGAACTGGGACGCCCAACGCGGCCATTTCCGGCTACACCGTGATCCCGGCTAACCGCCCGTGGGCGGCAGCGCTTGCAGTTCAGACCAGACGGTCGTATACCGAGTGGCTCCCGATCCAGTACCAGACGATTCGATCTTTCTTCATGACTGCCAGAGCGCGGTATTCGAGACCGATGCGAACCGAATAGATGTTGTCCTCGCCTTCCAGCTTCTTGAATTGCAAACCGGGGTGGGCCGGATTGCTCTGAAAGAGGCGATACGCGCGCTTGGCGTCGCGTTGAGCGTCGAAGGGTAGCTCTGAAAACAAACGCTGGAACTGCCGTGTGGTCCGGGACTGCATCAAAGCAGATCGTCCAACGGCGCCGTCTCGCCCCTCTCGTCTTCCTCGATGGCTTCCCTTGCCATACGACGGATCACATCGCGTTTCTCGGCAAAGCGCTTCTTCCAGGCATCCTCGTCGGCTAGCGAGTCGAGGATCTGGGACGCGATCGCATCCTGCTCATCCTGAGTCAGTGCGACGACTTTCTCCAGCGCCTTCTCCAACAGCGTCGACATGCCTCAATCTTACCAGCGGACGCGACCAGCCGTACGGCTTGGTGAGTCCCTGGATTGAAACGGCTAAGGAGGCGAAAAAACCGGTGACAAAAAACCGGTGACAAAAACCGGTGACAGACGGGACGTTTCCGATACGACCGAAACTGGCTCGCTCGTCCCGAGTGGTTGCCAGGCGAGAGAGCCTGGCCCACCAAGACAACTGGTAGCGCCGGCGGTCTTTGCCGCCGGCGGTTTTGTGCGTGCTTGACCATCGCCACTCTGCGGCCCACGCTGCAATTCAAGGAAGGAACCGGCGGCAGAGACCGCCGGCGCTACAAATCCAGCCAGATACCGGTCCTACCTCACCACCGGCAGCACTACCGCGCTCGGGGTCTTCGGGACGCGGTAGATGCGCTGGGTGGCTTTCACGTAGCCCGCGGCGTGGGCTTCCCAAATGTTGGGGATGTACTTCTGCGGGTTGCGGTCGTAGACCGGAAACCAAGTGCTTTGCACTTGCACCATGATGCGATGGCCTTTCAGGAAGGCATGCGCGTTGGTGTGCAGGTCGATCGCGTATTTCAGAACTTTGTTCGCGGGGACGGGTTCGGGGCGCTCGAAGCTGTTGCGGAAACGGGCGCAGAGGATTCGTCGGCGCCGGTGCCGATATTGTTACTTCTTCAGTCTTCGAGCGGCCTTCAAGTCCTCATGCTCAAAGGCCGACGCCATGCGATCAATCTCGGCCGGAGTGAGACCAAGCTTCGCGGCCTGCCTTCGCCACGACGCAACCGCCTGCCCTACTTGCGCTGCGATCTGACGCGCTTCGTGCAAATCCAGTTCGAAATACGACGCGACATCGAACGCTAATTCCAATGAGGCTGTGCTGTCGTCAAGGCTGATCGTGGTTGCCAGGACGCGCGGCTTTATGTCCGCAGGTACCGGATTGAGGTCGTAGGCCGGGGACAAGCGCCATCCGGCGGGACCTGCCCATAGAAAGCCGTGGTTGCGGAGGTGGTCGTCGGTGTTGGAGATCAGGATGCTGAAGACAATTCGCCGCCATAGGGCGTGCATGTCCTCTTCGGGTGCTGCGCCCTGCTGGCGGAGGATATCCACGAATTCCAGGTAGCTGCGGGCCTCGTTGTCCTTCGCATCGAGCATACTCATGGCCGACAGGAATGGCAGGCGCGTTCCGCGGCCCCGATCAAAGCGTCGCAGCAACAGAACGGGCTTGCCGGCGGCCATCGCAATGCGCCAGGCAGGCACTGAAATACCGGCCTTCGCCGCGAGTGTCAGGGCCACGGCCTCCCAAAGAACTGTATTCACTTCGTCGGCCTGGTTTGGGAACTTGGCAATCGCGAGATGGCCGTTGCGGTCCCGAACCGAGGCCTTCGGACGGGCGCCGCCGAGCGATGAGCCGGGCGCCAGAAGCAGACGCAAATCCTCGTCGGTGTCCGTGTCGCTCAAGACATGCTCGGCCGCCGCGAGCAGGCGTGGCAGCTCTATGAGCGGCGGGATCCTCTCCGGGCCATGCTCGGCAAGAAACGCCCCTCCTTCGTGGTCGGCAAAGCGCAACGCGCCCTGGCGTGCTTCGTCGTCCACCATGAGGAGGTAGTCGATCTCTCGGACCGTGCGCGGCGCATGTCGCTCGCGTTCGGCGCGCCGGCGCTCAGCTCGCCGCATCAGCACACGCCCCCATCGATCCGGGGCGGAATCGCCGATGGCGCCGAACAAGGGCTTGTCGGACCCGGTGTGGAATGGCCCCGGCCCGAGTTTTAGGGCAGGCTCAAGGGAGAAACGCTCGGGATGAGCGAGCCAGCTTCGGTCGTATTCAAAGGTGGCGCTCTCCCTGTCTTTGCGCATGCGCGCCCATAAGCGTCCCACCAGGTGGGGCGTGCCTTGAAGGTCCACATATACGAAAACTTCCTTCTCCATTACCCGGCACTCCTGCTTTCTGGCTTGTTGGGTTTTTGCCGGCGGGAGAGGCGGATGCGTTGAGGCAGGTGTTCCTCTTCAAGCTCCAGTCCGACGGCATCGTGCCGGGGATCAGCCACATCGGCCAGCCGGCCGGCCATCCCAAGGGAGAAAAGAACGGTGGCGTATCTGCCTAGCGAGACGCCGGGGTCGCCTTTCTCCATTTTGTTTAAGGTCATCCGGCTGATGGAGGCCCGCTGTGCCAGGATCGCGACGGGAATCCGACGACGACGCCGGGCATCACGGATGTCGTGGCCGAGCTTGCGGAGAGCGCGGGAGACGGGGATGGGCAGGGCGGACGATGGCTCGAGGTGTCGCATATAAGGTATGTATAAATGTACGCTAATAGCTTTAGTGTACTAAATAGTTTACGTTATATCAAGGTTGCCAGGCGAGAGAGGGCGAGAGAGCCTGGCCTACCAAGACAACTGGTAGCGCCGGCGGTCTTTGCCGCCGGCGGTTTTGTGCGTGCTTGACCATCGCCACTCTGCGGCCCACGCGGCAATTCAAGGAAAGAACCGGCGGCAGAGACCGCCGGCGCTACAAATCCAGCCAGATACCGGTCCTACCTGACCACCGGCAGCACCACCGCGCTGGCCGTCTTCGGCGCGCGGTAAATCCGCTGGGTGGCTTTCACGTAATCCGTGGCGCGGGCTTCCCAAATGTTGGGGACGTATTTTTGCGGATTGCGGTCGTAGACCGGGAACCAGGTGCTTTGCACTTGCACCATGATGCGATGGCCTTTCAGGAAGGCGTGCGCGTTGGTGTGCAAGTCGATCGCGTATTTCAAAACTCTGTTCGCGGGGACGGGCTCGGGGCGCTCGAAGCTCGAGCGGAAACGGGCGCGCAGGATTTCGTCGGCGATGATCAGCTCGAAACCGGCCATGTGCGTGTGCGTGGTTGGATCGTCGGGAGCGTCTTCGGGGTAGACGTCGATCAGCTTGACGGCCCAATCGGCGTCGGTGCCGGTGGTGGATGCGTAGAGTTCGGTGACGATGTCACCGGCGATATGGACGGTGTCGGCGAGCGGGTCGGTTTGCCAGGATAGAACGTCGGGGCGGTGATCGACAAAGCGCTGGTCTTGCACCAGCCAGACGGGCCAGTCCGCGCCGGGATAAGTGGGCGGAACGGGACGCGGGCGGTATGGCACCGGGTTGGCGGGATCGCTGACGTATTCGTCATACGCGGCGGCGCCGGTGTCAGTGGCGGGGGCGTCGAAGGTCAGGCGGCGCGAGTCGCGGAAATACAGGCGGCGCGAATCGACGCCTTGCGTGGGTGGCCAGGCGTCGTATTGCTTCCACTGATTGGTGCCGGTTTCGAAGGTAGTGGCTTCGGCCTGATGAAGCTCGCCCTGGCCGCGGAGCCAGTAATCGAACCAGGGTTGGAAAATGTTGTCGCGGTAATACGCGCCGGTGTCGGAGCCGAAGTCGATGGCGCCGAGGCGGCGGCCCAGGCCGTTCCAGCCGCCGTGATTCCACGGGCCGGCAACGAAGTAATTGAAATGCCCGGTATCGTGGGCTTCGAGCGAGGCGTAAATGCGCTGCGGGCCGTAGAAATCCTCCTGATCCCACCAGCCGGCGACGTGCATGATGGGCACCTTGACGGAGTTGAGATAGGGCGCGAAGGCCAGGCGCTGCCAGAAAGCATCGTAGTTGGGGTGGCGCGTGAAATCCACCCAGGTGGGAAGCTTGCCATACTTTTCGTCGGCGTTCGAGAGCGGGCCGAGGGCGAGATACCAATCGTAGGTGTCGGCGCGGTCGAAGGGGAAATGGTAATTCTCTTCGGAGGTGGTTTCGAGCAGGGCGGCGTATTCGAAACCGTAGCTGAGGCGGAACGTGCCGTTGTGATGGAAATCGTCGCCGAGAAACTGGTCGGCCGGGGAAGCCTGCTCGATGACGGCTTTGAGGGCGGGATGCGGATCGAGCGCGGCCATGACGGAAGTCCATCCGTCATAGGAAGTTCCGGCGATGCCGGCGCGGCCGTTGTTGTTGGGGATGTTTTTGATGAGCCAGTCGACGGTGTCCCAGGCGTCGGTGGTTTCGTCGACGCCTTTCGGATCCTTGGGATCGTGCGGCGGGCGGCCCATCACGAACTTGCCTTCGGATTTGAAACGGCCGCGGATATTCTGCGTGACCACGTAGTAGTTTTCGTAGCGGGCGCGCGCGGCGGCGGGCATGCCGCGATCAGCGGTCTCTTTGGCGGGGACGCCGTAGGGGGTGCGCTGGATCAGGAAGGGCAGCAGGCCTTTGGGATCCTTGGGCGAGAGGATGACGGTCTGGAGGCGGACGCCGTCGCGCATGGGGATCATGACTTCCTGGAAGTTGACGGGGATGCGGGCATCCTGAGTCTGGCCGTAGAGCAGGAAGATCGCGCAGGCGAAGGTGAGGGAGAGGATGACGCGCTTCATGGGACCTCGGTTTCCGGGGCTCCGGATGAGATGAATCATAGCACTGAGACCAGCGAGATGTTGCGACTAAGGCCACAACCCCGATAAGATCCAAGTATGAAGCTTCTAGTGACGCTGGAATCCGATGAAACCGGCATGCTCGTAGCCGAGTGCCCGGCGATTCCCGGCTGCGTCTCCCAGGGACGGACGGAAGCCGAGGCTCTCGACAATATCCGCGAAGCAATCGCTGGATGCCTGGCGACACGTGCGGCTCACGGGATGCCGCCAACCATTGAAGTCCGCGAAATCGAGGTTCCTGCCTGAAATGGCGTCTCTGCCCTCCATTTCGGGGGAGCGCGCCGTGAGGACTTTCCAGAAGGCGGGCTGGTTGAAGGACCGCCAGCACGGAAGTCACGTCATTCTGATCAAGCCAGGACAGCCGGCGAGCCTATCTGTGCCACAGCATCGTGAACTGGCCCCAGGCACGCTACGCGCCCTGATCCGCGCGTCGGGGATGTCAGTGGACCAATTCGTTGGCCTGCTCTGATTTGGAGGTACCCTCAGACTTGGCCCATTTGTTGATTGTCGATGACGATGCCAATACGCTGGCTTCGCTGGCGCGGGCGTTTCGCCTCGCGGGGCATGAGGCCACCGTGTGCGATAACGCGGGGCGCGCGCTCGAACTGGTGAAGGCGCAGGCGTTCGATATGATGCTGTCGGACGTCGTGATGCCGGGCAAAGACGGGCTCACCCTGCTCGAAGAGTTGCGCGGCCTGGGGATCGCGCTGCCGGTGGTGATGATTTCGGGACAGGCCAACATCGAGATGGCTGTGCGAGCCACAAAGCTGGGAGCCATCGACTTTTTGGAGAAGCCGCTTTCCACGGAGAAGTTGCTGCTGACCGTCGAAAACGTGCTCAAGCTGAAACGCCTGGAAGATGAGAATCGCCAGTTGCGGCTGCGCGTGGGCAACCATGAGATCGTGCATTCGGGCGAAGCCATGCGGCGGGTGATGGCGCAGGTGGACCGGGTGGCGGCGAGCGAGGCGCGCATCTGCATTCTGGGCGAGACCGGCACGGGGAAGGAATTGATTGCGCGGGCCCTGCACGAGCGCAGCGCGCGGCGCGGCGGGCCGTTCGTCACGCTGAACTGCGCGGCGGTGCCGGGAGAGCTGATCGAATCGGAGCTGTTCGGGCACGAGAAAGGATCGTTCACGGGCGCGGCGTCGCGGCATATTGGGAAGTTCGAGCAGGCCAACAAGGGAACCCTATTTCTGGACGAGATCGGCGACATGCCGATGGTGATGCAGGCCAAGCTGCTGCGCGTGCTGGAAGAGCGGCAGGTGGAACGTGTGGGTGGAGACCGCACGATTCCGGTGGACGTGCGGGTGGTGGTGGCGACGCACCGCGACCTCGACAAGCTGGTGAAGGCGGGCGGATTCCGGCAGGACCTGTACCACAGAATCTTCGTGTACCCGCTGGCGCTGCCGGCGCTGCGCGAACGGGTGGAAGATATTCCGGCTCTGGTGGCGCACTTCGCGGTGCAAGTGGCGGAGTTCAACGGCTGGAAGCCAAAGCCGTTCGAGGCGGCGGCGATTGCGGAGTTGCAGCGCTACTCATGGCCCGGAAACGTGCGCGAGTTGCGCAATATGGTGGAGCGGTTGCTGCTGCTGGCGGATGGGCCGGTGGACGCGGCCACCGTACGCATGGCACTGCCGGCCAGCGCGGAAAGGCCGGCCGGGAACGCGCCGCTCAGCGTGCCTCAAGAGGGCACGCTGGCGCAGAGGGTGGATGCGTTCGAGCGGGAACAGCTTCTGGCGGAGTTGAAACGGCACAACCAGCGAATGACCGACACGGCGCGGGCGCTGGGTTTGGAGCGCAGCCACCTATATAAGAAGTGCCAGGCACTGGGGATCGACTTGCGCGCATTGCGCAAGGGTCCGGAGGCGTAAAGTATGGGGAAGTTCTTACTGGGTTTGCTGACCGGCCTGCTGCTGGTGTTTCTCGCGGTGGCGCTGGTCTTCTTTGCGGCATGGCGTCTTCGCGACAAGCCGCCGTACATCGCCGATAATTCGGTGCTGGTGCTGCGGCTCCAGGGCGAAATTCCGGAGAAGCCGCCTATGGAGATGCCCGCGTTTCTGGGAGGCGATCGTCCGGGGTTGACCGTGACCGGCTTCTGGATGACGTTGCGCAAGGCCGCCGCGGATTCGCGTATCAAAGCGGTGGTGCTGGAGCCGGAAAAACTTGCGGCCGGCTGGGCGAAGCTGGAAGAAATGCGCGCGGATCTCGACCGCTTCCGCAAGGCGGGCAAGCCGGTTTACGCTTACCTGCGGACGCCGGGCGCGCGCGAATACTACCTGTCCATGGCGGCCGATCGCATCTACCTGGGCGGTTCGGACCTGGTGATGTTGAGGGGGATGCGCGCTGAGTTGATGTTTTTCAAGAAGAGCCTGGACAAGCTGGGCGTGGTGGTGGAAGTGGAGCATGCGGGCAAGTACAAAGATTACGGCGACATGTTCACGCGCTCCGACATGAGCGCGGAAACCCGCGACGTAATGAACCTCCTGGTGGACGACCTCTACGGCAACGTGGTGGCGAAGATCGCGGCGGGACGAAAGAAAACGCCGGAAGAAGTCAGGAGCATCATCGACCAGGGGCCGTTCACGGCGACGCAGGCGCAAAAGGCCGGCCTGGTGGATGCGCTGAAGTACGAAGACGAGATGTGGGGCGAGCTGAAGGACCGTCTGAAAACCGGCGAGCCGCACAAGCTGGCGCTGGACGATTACCTGAAGGTGCCGCCGGAGGCGGTGGGACTGGGGGGCAAGAGCCGGATCGCGCTGGTGGTGGCGGAAGGCGAAATCGAGCGTGGCGACGCGGGCGATAACGGCGCGGATGAGAGCAAACTCACCTCTTACGGGTTCAACAAACTGCTGCGCAAGGTGCGCAATGATGCAACCATTCAGGGGGTGATCGTGCGAATCGATTCGCCCGGCGGCGAAGAGGTGGCCTCCGACGAAATGTGGCGGGAGATGAGTTTGCTGAGCCGAAAGAAGCCGGTGGTGATTTCGATGTCGGACGTGGCGGCGTCGGGCGGCTACGACATGGCGATGACGGGCGACGCGATTGTGGCGTATCCGCAGACGGAGACGGGCTCGATCGGGGTGGTCTTCGGCAAGCCCAATCTGCACGGATTGTACGACAAGCTGGGCATCACCAAGGATGCGGTCGAGCGCGGAAAGCACGCGGACGTGGAATCGGATTACACGCCGCTGACGCCGGAGGAGCGCGAAATGCTGCGGCGCGGCATCGACGAGAGCTATCGCGACTTTGTGAACCGGGTGGCCAATGCGCGGCATCGCAGCTTCAACCAGATCGAACCGCTGGCGCAGGGACGGGTGTGGCTGGGCGACCAGGCCAAGGAGCGCGGCCTGGTGGACGAACTGGGCGGCCTCGATACGGCCATTGACCTGGTGAAACAGAAAGCCAAGATTCCCGTGGCCGAGCGCGTGAACCTGGTGATGTACCCATCCCGGCGGAGCATTGTGGATGTGCTGCTGCGACGCGACACGGACGATCCGCTCCAAACCAGGCTGGCGCAAGTGTTCGGCCGCGCGCCGTTCCACGCGTGGATGAAGGGCGGGATGTTGCGGGTGATGCCTTACTGGGTGACGGCGAATTAAAGGGCCGCGCTAAAATAGAAGCGAGGAGGGAATGCACTCGCACTCCCACACACATAGCCATGGCCCGGCAACGGGGAGCGTCCTCCGCTGGTCGCTGGTGGCTACCTGCGCCTTCGTTCTGGTGGAACTTTTTGCGGGTGTGCGGGCGCACTCGCTGGCGCTGATCTCCGACGCGGGACACAATTTCACGGACGCGCTGGCGTTGCTGCTGGCGTGGTTCGGCTTTTACCTGCAATCCAAGCCGGCGGACGAAACCAAGACCTACGGGTATCACCGCGCCAGCGTGCTTTCGGCCTTTCTGAACGCTCTCACCCTGGTCGGGCTCTCGGCGTGGATCTTCTACGCAAGCGCGCTTCGGCTGCGCCATCCGGTGGCCGTGCAGGAAAACGTCATGATGGCGGTGGCGGCGCTGGGACTGGTGATGAACGGCAGCATCATGCTGGCATTGCGGGGAGCCAGCCGGGGCGATCTGAATATCCGCGGCGCGTTCGTGCACATGCTGGGAGACGCGCTGGGATCGATTGCCATCATCGCCGGCGCCATTACCATCCATTACACGGGTTGGGTCGAGGTGGACCCGGTGCTTTCGATGCTGATCGGCGGGCTGATTGTGTGGACGGCCTGGGACATTATCCAGGAGTCGTTGAACATTCTGCTGGAGGGACTGCCCAAGGGCATCCAGTTGGACCGTGTGGCGGAGGCCGCGCGCGCGATCCAGGGAGTGCTGGGGGTCCACGACCTGCACATCTGGAGCCTGGGCTCGAACACGCACGCGTTGAGTTGCCACGTTCTGATCGAAGACCTTCCGCCGTCGGCCAGCGACCGCATCCTGCGCGAACTGAACGGCATGCTGGCGGAGAGTTTCCACATCCATCACACCACCGTGCAATTCGAGCACGTGAGCTGCGCCATTTCCGAGAATGGATGCGCCATACCCGCGGAGGGTGAGACGCACCACGGGCGGCAAGGGCTTCGCCCTTGATATCCCTTCGGGATATGGGAGTCAGAAGACAGAAGTAAGGAGACAGAAGCCCGGAGTCAGTCGCGAAGGTATGGAACTCGCGCCCGCCTGGTTTTATTCTGACTACTGTCTCCTGTCTCCTGTCTTCTGTATTCTTTCCTCTGTTAACCAATGGAGTACTGGCAGGTTTGAAACTTCTCTTGTATAGTTCAAATCGGCCGCCGGTTTAGGCCGTGCGGCAACGTGCTCGAAATCTATGGGTCCCGCCACCGCGAACTTCGTACAGCCCGACGTGCAGAGTGTCCGTCCGACCAGTCCAGACCGGCTGGAAGACCTGGGCATCTCGCGCTCTTTGGTTTCCGATCTGATTCTGCGCTACCTCTGGCTGCATGGCTCGGGCACGCTGGCGATGCTGAACGAAAGGTTGAAGCTCTCTTTTCCGGTGCTGGAGACCATGTTCCACCAGTTCCGGCAGCAGCACATCCTGGAAGTGAAGGGGATGGTGGGAAACGACTACGCCTTTTCACTCTCCAACGCCGGGCGCACGCTGGCCACGGCGCGGAATGAAGTGTGCCAATATGTCGGACCGGCGCCGGTATCCATCCAGCAATACCATCAAGTGGTAAAGGCGCAGACCGCGCACGTGCGGCTGAGCCGTGAGAGCCTGCGGCAAGCGTTCGAAGACCTGGTGCTGCCGGACCATTTGCTGGATGCGCTGGGCCCATCGCTGATCAGCCACCAGTCGCTGTTCCTGTACGGCGGCACGGGCAACGGCAAGACCTCGATCGCCGAGCGAATCCTACGGGTGTATCGGGATACGGTGCTGGTGCCGTACGCGGTGGAAGTGGACGGGCACATCATTACGCTGTTCGACCCGGTGGTGCATCGCACGGCGCGGCACAACGAGGAACTGCTCGACCCGCGGTGGGTGGTATGCGAGCGGCCCTGCATCACGGTGGGCGGCGAGCTTTCGGCGGCGATGTTGGAGCTTCGCCTGGACGAGGCCACGCATTGCTTTATTTCGCCCTGCCAGATGAAGGCCAATAACGGAATTCTGATCATCGACGATTTCGGGCGGCAGGTGCTTTCTCCGCGGGAACTTCTGAACCGGTGGATTGTGCCATTGGACCGGCGCGTGGACTATCTGACCCTGGCTTCGGGGATGAAGTTCCAAGTGCCGTTCGAGCTGATGGTGGTGTTTTCGACCAACCTGAATCCGCGCGACCTGGCGGATGAGGCCTTTCTGCGGCGCATCCAGACCAAAGTGCTGGTGGACAACGTCACCCCGGAGGTATTCGACCAGATCTTCCAGCGGGTGGTGCAGATCAACCAGGCGCCCTGCGAGCCGGGTTGCGCGGAATACCTGCGCGAGCGTTGCGCGGCGGCCGGCGCCGAGTTCCTGCGGGCCTGTTATCCGATGGACGTGTACAAGCTGGTCAAAGCCATCAGCGAGTACGAAGGCCGGCCGGTGCGCATGACGCGGACCAACATCGACCGCGCGGTGGGCCTGTATTTCGCCAAGGTCCAAACTGCCAAAACGAATTAGGCGCCGCAGGCGCCTGCGTCGCCAACATCCACAAGAACGGTCGATGTTGAGAAGTCAGACGACAGAAGTCGGGAGTCGGAATAGCCCCACGCGAGGTCGCACATTCTTACTTCTGACTTCCTCGACTTCTGACTCCAGTGGCCCCGCAGGGGCCGCTCGTCGGGGGCCCCGAACGACCTGAAACCGTTTGGCGCAACACTGCGTCTGCTACGAATATGGAACGGGACTCGGGCGAGAAATTCCGGCAATACCTGCAATCGCTTCCCGACACCCTTTTGGAAAACGTGACCGAAGACTATGTCTGGCTGGCCGGGCTGGTTCTGGAGCCGGGCGGGCATGGCACGGATTTCGTGGAACGGCGCGAATGCTGCCGCGCGGAGTGCCTGCGCCGCGGCGTGCCGGAGCTTTACCAGTTCGCCGAAAGGGTAGTTTCACCGCACGCGGCCTGACCGCTCACTTCAGAACGGCGAGCATGTTCGAGAAGTCGTCGGTCCAGGTACGAAACCGGGGATGCGGCTTGAGCAGCCTCCCGCCGTGTTCCAGCCCCGGGTGGGCGGCCATGGTGGCGCGATCCATAATCAACGCCCAGGAGCAGGCAAAGCAGATATTGTCGCCCGGATCGGGTTCGAACTGGTAGGCATAGGCGGCTTTGCCGAGTGAGGCGGCGGCGCGTTCCATCACGGGCTCGAGGTCGAGGTAGCTGTTGGTCATGTTGACGGCGAGAATGCCGCCGGGCTTCAGGTGACGGAAGTAGGCGCGGAAGGCTTCCGAAGTGATGAGGTGGACGGGCACGGAATCGCCGGAGAAGGCGTCCATCACCAGGAGGTCGAAGCGTTGGCTGGGCTCGGATTCGAGCGCCAGGCGCCCGTCTCCCATGGCGACCTCTACCTGGGCGCGGGTGTCGCGGAGATAGGTGAAGTCGCGCTTGGCGATCTCCAGTACCAGCGGGTTGATTTCGTAGATCCGAATCAGATCCCCGCGACGGCCATAGGCGGCGAGAGTTCCGCAGCCGAGGCCCAGGATTCCGATGCGGCGCGGCGCGCCCTGCTGTGCGCGCATGGCGCGGCCAATGCCGGACTGCGGGCAAAAGTAGGTGACGGGCTCGTTGCGGTAGACCGCGTTGAAGAATTGCGAGCCGTGGTTAATGGTGCCGTGGACCAGAGTGCGGCTGGAGAATTCGTCGCCGGGGTCGCCGTCATCCTGCACCTTGAGCTGGCCATAGAAATTGCGCGCCACCAGGCGGTAGCCGCCCACCATTTCCTGCATAAGGTGCGCCAACACCGCGAGATAGCAGCAAAGCGCTACGGCGAGGGCGCCGGCTCCCCAGCGCTGCCGGGCCACGCCAAACCGGCGCAGTTCCGGCGCCAGCACCCGGAAGACCAGCACGGCGCACAGCGCGAGGCCGATGGGAAACTCATCGAAGGCATGAAACAGGCTGGGGGCCACCAGGCCGACGAACAGCCCGCCGCACGCGCCGCCCAGGGATACGGTGACATAAAAACCGGTGAGGTAGCGCGGGTCCGGTTTGAGGCGCACCAGTTCGCCGTGGCACACCATGCAGCAGACAAACAGGGCCGCGCCGCAGGCCGCGATGGCGGCGCGCATCTGCATGGCGCCATGGTAGGGCCACAGCCGGTAGGCGAAGAAGACCAGGGCCGCCAACAGCAGCGGGAGAAAAATGACGCGGCGATATGCTCCCGGCGATTCGAAGCAGATGATGAAGCTCAACAGGTAGAGACTGAGCGGCAGAATCCAAAGGAAGGGTATCGCGGCGATATCCTGCGTGAGGTGCGTGGTGACGGCCAGCAGCAGCACCGAGGCGCTGGCCGCCAGACCGAGCCAGAGCCAGCGGGCGGCCAATGACGGCGGCGGCTCCACGGTCTCTTCGACTTCGAGAGAAGTCGCGGCCGCAGGCTCGCCCGTTGATCGCCAGGCGGTGGCGGCGCAGATGACAACGAAGCAGGCATAGGCGGCCGACCAGGCGTAGCCCTGCAGGCGCGTGGGCAGGTTGGGTTCCACCAGCAGTGGATACGTGAGAAGCGCCAGCATGGACGCGGCGTTCGAAAGCGCGAACAGGCGGTACGGCAGGCCTCCGCGGTTACACCGCGAATACCAGGCCTGCAGCAGCGGGCTGGTGGAGGAAAGCAGAAAATAGGGCAGCCCGACGGTGAGCGCGAGAAGCAGCAGAATCCGCTGGGAGGGATGAGCGACATCGGCCGTTTTCCAAGCGGGGTTGGGGAGAATGGGCAGC
This sequence comes from Bryobacteraceae bacterium, assembly GCA_050014595.1. Classification (GTDB taxonomy): domain Bacteria; phylum Acidobacteriota; class Terriglobia; order Bryobacterales; family Bryobacteraceae; genus PALSA-129. Next base: position 4,248 of record JBEKDA010000063.1, on the reverse strand, counting down.
GCGGCGAGGCTGGCCGCCAGGACGGCGATATGCAGAAACGCCTGTTTCCGCGGCGCCAGTTTTTGGTGCAGCCAGTGCGCGTAGAGGTATCCCAGCAGAAGCACGGCCTGGAAGAAAAGCATGCAGGTGGTCCAGACCGCGGAAGTGCCGCCGAACCACGGCAGAATCATCTTGGCGATGATGGGCTGGACTTCAAACAGCAGGAACGCCGAAAGCGAAATCGCGAAGGCGTAGAGAAGCATGCACGAATTCCCTAGAGAGCGGCGATCTGGCTGTAGACCGGCTTGAGCGCCGGGTAGAGCGCCTGGTACACGCGGTGGGCTTTCTGGTAGAACGCGGAATCGGCCGGGCGCGGAGAGATGGAATCGGTTTCGCGCACGGCGGCGCGGCAGACCTCCGGAACGGAAGCGTATTCGCCGGTGCCGGCCAGCGCCAGCAAGGCGGCTCCGTACGCGGAGCCTTCCTGGGTTTCGAGCGTCACCACGCGCTTGGCCAAGATGTCGGCCAGCAATTGGCGCCAGAACGGGCTCTGCGCGCCACCGCCGGACGCGCGCACGGAGTTCACCGCGACGCCCAGCGATTCGATGATGTCCAGGCAATCGCGCTGGCTGTAAGAAACGCCTTCCATGATGGCGCGAATGAGATCGCCGCGTTTGTGGCTGTTGGTGAGGCCGATCCAGCCGCCGCGAGCGGTGGCGTCGAGGTGCGGCGTGCGCTCGCCCATCAGATAAGGCAGCCAGAACAGGCCTTGCGCGCCGGTGGGAGACTGCGCGGCCTCGGCCGTGAGCGCGTCGTATTCCACTCCCGGCGCGAGCTGGTTGCGGAACCACTGGAGGCTGAGGCCGGCGCCTTGCGTGACGCCCATCACATGCCAGCGGTCGCGCACCGCGTGGCAGAAGGTGTGGACGCGGCCGGCGGGATCGTACGCCACCTTTTCCATGTGAGCGAAGACCACGCCGGAAGTGCCCAGCGTGCAGGAGACGATGCCGGCCTCCACGATGCCGTTGCCAACGGCGCTCGCCGCCTGGTCTCCGCCGCCGCCCACCACCGGCGTGCCCGCGGCCAGACCGGTGAGCGCGGCCACCTGCTGGCTGATGCGGCCGGTGATCTCGCTCGATTCGTGGCAGGACGGAAGGATGGAGCGGTCGAGCGCGAGCGCATCCATCATCTCAAAGGACCAGCGGCGGTTGACCACGTCGAAAACCGCGGTGCCGGAAGCGTCGGAAACTTCGGAGGCGAATTCGCCGGTAAGGCGGAAGCGCACGTAGTCTTTCGGCAGCAGCATCTTGCGCACGCGCTCGAAATTCCGCGGCTCGTTGTCGCGCACCCATAGCAGCTTGGGAAGCGTGAAGCCGGTCAGCACGGGGTTGGCGGTGTAGCGCAGCACGTTTTCCCGGCCGACTTTGGCATTGACGAAATCCACCTGCGCCTGGCTGCGCTGGTCGCACCAGATGAGCGACGGGCGAATCACGGCGCCGGCGTCGTCGAGGATCACCAGGCCGTGCATCTGGCCGGAGAGGCCGATGCCGCGGACCTCTGAGCCCGCCACACCCGCGCGCGCCAGCACGCCGCGGATGGCAGTCGAGGCCGCGTCCCACCAGTTCTCGGGGCGCTGTTCCGCCCACAGCGGGCGCTGCATGTACATCTCTTCGTGAGGCGCCGTGAAGCCCGCGCGGACGCCGCCGCGCTCATCCACCAGAAGCGCGCGCGTGCCGCCGGTGCCGATATCGAGTCCCAGCCACATGACCTTCTATAGTGTCATACCGCGGCCCGTCGCGGCGGCGTTCGGCAACCCCGCCCGCTATGTCAGTCGCTGAACAGAAATCTCAGTCCGCGATTGAAGAGCTCAGGCTTGTTGCCGGCGTGGCGTTCGCCCTCGATCACGCGCGTTTCGAGCTTCAGGCCCTTGTAGCCGCGGGATTGGAGCGTTTGCATGAACTCCCGCACCGGGGTGGTCAACCCCTCCGATCCGCCGACTGCCAAAAACAGTTTCACTGGCAGTTCCTTGTGAGTGCGGGCGTATTCGGCTTCCTGTTTGAAGGCATAACGGTCATCGTAAGGCACGGCCGGACTAGCCGACATGTATGCGGAGAAAAGCCCTGGATCGGCAAACATGGCGTACAACGTAAACAGCCCCGCGTACGAGCTGCCCTGCAGCACCCGGCGCGAAGAGTCAGCCCGGTAATTCGCTTCAATGAAGGGGATCAGTTCCGTCTTAAGGAACTTGAGGAATTTGGGGCCATCCCCCGATCCCTTCACCTGCCGGACCGCCGTCGGCGTGTAGTCCATTGCCCTGAGACCCTCGTAATCCGCATTCTCGCCCGAGTACGTGATTCCAACCATGATCATTTCGGGCACGAACTTGTCGTAGACCAAGCCTCCCAGCACGGAATCCATCAATTTGAAATCCCACTGGCCGTCGAGGATGTAGAGCACAGGATACTTTTTGGTCTTGTCCTGGCCGTAATTCGACGGAATGTGAATGTAGAGGTCGTTGTCGCGCCCGGTCGAGGTTGATTTCATGGTCCTCAGCTCCGAGCCGGCAATCGTGACCTTGGGGAAGGCTTGTGGGCGCGTTTCAGATGGCTGCTGAGCACACGCAACCCCAGCCAGGAAAGACAACAGGCAAACAATTACAGCGGAGGCTCGCGATATGGACATCATCAATGATTACCTCTTATGGAAGTATGCTATCAGCTATCGAACCGTCGCCCGCCGCGGCGGCCGCGGCGGCGTTCGGCCCGCTTCGCCCCGCTATGACCTATACTGAGCTTGCAGAGATCCTTCCTCAATGGCGCTGTTTAAAACGCGCAGCGCTGCCATCTATGGCATCGATGCTCATTTGATCGATGTCGAAGTCGACATGTTCTCGTCGGGCAACGCGCGCGATTCCGTGATGGTCGGCATGCCCGATACCGCCGTGCGCGAAAGCCGCGAGCGGATCAAGAGCGCGCTGATCAATTCGGGTTTCGGATATCCGAACAAGCAGTTCACCATCAACCTGGCGCCCGCCAACGTGCGCAAGGAAGGGGCCGGCTTCGATCTGCCGGTGGCGCTGGGGATTCTGGGCGCGATGGGCGCGGTGAAGGGCCTGGATCGGCACCTGGCGATCGGAGAATTGTCGCTCGATGGCGCGATTCGCCCGGTGCGTGGCGCGCTCTCGGTAGCGGTCTGCGCGCGCGATATGGGCATCCCCAACCTGATCGTGCCGGCCGAGAATGCCGCCGAGGCCGCCGTGGTGGAAGGCGTCAGCGTGTACGGCATGCGCTGCCTGGCGGAAGTGGTGGCGCTGCTCACGCGGCCGGAGGAGTTCACGGCCACCAGGCCGAACGGCACAGCGCCGCTGGCGGAGGAAGCGGCTATGGCGCCGGATTTCCGCGACGTCCGCGGCCAGACCATGGCGAAGCGCGCCTTGGAAGTGGCCGCGGCCGGTTCGCACAACGTGCTGATGATCGGGCCGCCGGGTTCGGGCAAGACCATGCTGGCCAAACGCCTGGCGGGCGTGCTGCCGCGGTTGACTTTCGAAGAGGCCATTGAGACCACCAAGGTTCACAGCATTGCGGGCGTGTTACGCAGCGCCGGCGGTCTGCTGCACGAGCGGCCGTTTCGCGCGCCGCACCACACCATTTCCGACGCGGGGCTGATTGGCGGCGGTATGGGCACGCCGCGGCCGGGCGAAGTCAGCCTGGCGCACAACGGCATGCTGTTCCTGGACGAATTCCCGGAGTTCCCGCGCGACGTTCTGGAAATGTTGCGGGGGCCGCTGGAGGATGGGTCCGTCACCATCGCGCGCTCCGCCATGACGCTAACCTTTCCTTCGCGCTTCATGCTGGTGGCGGCGATGAATCCTTGTCCGTGCGGCTTCTACGGCGATTCCACGCGCGAGTGCCGCTGCACGCCGGCCATCATCCAGCGCTACCTCGGCAAAATCAGCGGGCCGCTGCTCGACCGCATCGACATCCATGTGGAAGTGCCCGCGGTGCCCTACAAAGAGCTGCGCGGCAACTCGACCGCCGAACCCTCGTCGGATATCCGCGGCCGCGTCGAACGGGCGCGGGCGTTGCAAAGCGCGCGCGGCTTCTACAATGCGCAAATGCCCTCGCGCATGATCCGCAAGCAATGCGAGTTGGACGATGCCGGCGAGCGCACGCTCGAAATGGCGGTTCGCCGCATGGGCCTTTCGGCGCGCGCCCACGACCGCATTCTGAAAGTGGCGCGCACGGTGGCCGACCTGGGGGAATCGCAGAC
>JBEKDA010000062.1:0-45254 GCA_050014595.1 Bryobacteraceae bacterium | reverse complement strand
AGTTTACAGTGTTGGCGAATCGATAACGTTTTGCGGATTCGCCTGTCTGAAACTGGGCAGGCGGGGCGGGATCATAAACTCCGCTGGCTAGGATGCCGTAGATCCGTGGGAATCCAGGCTAGCGCACGACGCAGCTCATATAGCCGCTCTACCTCACGACTGAACGGCAACGCGGGAACATGCCGCTCGATTTTTGCGTCGCCGGGAAACAGCCAGTAAGGCACGAGATCATTTTCCTGAACCGACCGCCCTGCCCGGCCCAGCTCAAAAACCGTCTCCCACACATCCGAGTCGCCATCGCTCAAAGCCTTGCCGGCAAATGCCGCCGCGACGTTCTTGCGGACGGCGTGTCCTTTGTAGCGATGTATCCGACCCTCGCGCTGTTCCAGATCCACGGGGTTCGACGGCAGGTTCCAGTGGGTAACGGCGTGACAGTAATGATGAAAATCAAGACCCTCCTGCCCGACGGAGGTTGAAACCAGTACAAACGGCCAGAATGGCGAGTTGAACGCCGCGCGGACGCGCTCCTTGCGCGTTGCCGGAGACGAGCCATCGAAGACGAGTGGCGCTTCTTCGTCCGAGCGTTCATCGCCAAATCGCATGGCGAAGCGAAGGCGCATCGGTTCAGTCTTGAGGTTTATTTCGCGGGCATACCGAGGCGCTGTGACTTCATCGATGCGCAGCGATGCGGCGCGGATTGTGAGCGCCGCAATGAGCTCCGCACCAATCTTATCCGCTATCACCGCTGCCGGCAGCGCGGCAACGCCGAGCGACTCCCGCAGCAGATGCGCGTATTCATCAAGAACGGCCTGGAGCCCGCCCGCATGCGCGTATTCCAGAACACGTTCCCAGTAAGGCTCGCCTCGAAATTCCGTGCGGACGGCTTCGATGACCTCGGCGTGGTTGAAAAGGCTGAGAAAGGATCTTCCCGAGCGTGCCGCGATGTCACGCAGAGGCAGGCAGGTCGCGGGGTCAGTACGGCTTGCACGCGCGTAGGAGCGCATCGCAGCCGTTGCAGGAGCGGCGGAGGCCGCTAGGGCCAGAACATTGAAGAGATCGTCCGGGGGCGTGCCGAGATGGTCTTTCCCGCTAAGAATGGAATCCAGTGTCTCCTTCGCCTTCTCGACATGGCTGGACCAGCCGTCGTCTTCGTCGCCCGCTTCCGTGCCGGCCCATATCTGCGCCAGCTCCGCGCGCTCCCACCATTCCTGCGCCGCGAACGGGAACTCCGCGAAGTCAAGCAGCATCGGCGCAATCCAGTACCAACGATCATCGGTGCTGGTGGTCGGCTCCTGAACGATCCCGAGCTTTCCAATCAAGCCCTTTATGCGAACGGCGAACTGCGCGAGCACCTCTGCCGCCGTCAGACGGGTGCCCCGCGCCAACTCTCGCGGGTCGCAGTGGCGCGCAAACGCAAGACAGGGGTAGATGAGCAAAAGCACAGGCAGACCGGTAAGACGGTTGTCCGATATCGTGAACCGCAACAATCCGCGCTGCTTTTTCCAATCGTCCTGCGTCAACTGAGCACGGGGATGGGACGCTCGCATCATGCGCCGCTCAGCTTCGTACGAAACGAGCGACGCTACGGCGCGCGGAACCATGTGCCAGGCGGAAAAGACCAGCCGTTTTGTCACACTGGCCAATTCCGGCACGGCAAACGGCCCCTCAGGAGCGTAGTAGCCAAGCGACGGCGGCATCCAGAGCAGCCGCCACATCCCGCGATCTACGGTTTCAGAGAGTAGATCGCGCAGACGCGGATTCGCGGGTTCGACCGGCTTATAGGTGCGCGCGGACTCCAGATCGAGAAATGTCTCCGGGAACTCCCGTACGAGGCCCACCATCTTGCCTTTTTCGGGCGCATCCCTGAAGGCCCGCTTCAGGGCATAGTTATCCATGAAATTGAACAGGTACGGCGCCGACTTCCAATATTCGACGACATCTCCCTCGTCCACCGTGTCGGCAACGCGCTGTGCGCCCAAAAACGCCCGAACATCGACGGAGTGGAGCGAATCGTCGGCCGGCGGCGCGTCCAGGAGCATTCCGCCGCGCATGTTCGACGACGCGAGGCGTTCCGTGCGCGCCATCACCCGGCACAGACGCTGCTGGAGCGCGGTTTTTGCTTTCCGCAGTCGCGTCAGCCCGTCTTGCGTCATCACGGCGGGCAGAGCAGCGCGATATTCCGCCAATATCTCCTTGCAGCCGTCCGCGTCGCTGTTTTCCAGAAAACGCAATAATTCGAGGAAATCACCGTAGTGATCGTCGCCGGTCTCATGATGAAGACTCAGACCGCGATACGGCGTGGCCGAGAGCAGAAGAACGCGGGAGCCATGGCCCGCCTCCGAATCAAACAGGCCGCGCGCAAGGTCGCCCGCGTCCGAATCTTCTTTCAGGAGATGTTTGAAACGCTGAAACTCATCCAGAATGATTAAATCCGGCTCCAGTGTCGCGATACAAACGCGAGCGAGCAACCGTCGCAACTCGCCGATCCACCGCGTCCGCAACTTGGGTGCGTCCGGCGGCACCACAGAGTTGATCCGGCAGAATATGCCGCGCAACTCTTCGAAGCGCGAGCGCAAATCCGGCTTCCCGGCGGCTACATCTTCCTGCACCTGCTTCGCCAGGACGGAAACAAACTCATCCGCAATCTGCTTATTCAGTTTCTCGAAGTCGAACGCATCCAATCCCCGCTTGAAGGGGGCCGTCCCCGCATAATCCTGCATCACGTAAACCGAAGCCCGTGAGCCGTGGATTCCCCATGCGCGCTCGAGCAGCCAGTAAAGCAGAACCCGTTCATCGATGCGCCCGCCGCCGCCGGTCTGCTCGAAGGACGTAGCGGGGGTCAGCGCCACGAAGTTGACGCGATGGCTCCGGAGGTCCTGCATTTGCAGCGGCAGCAAGGTCAGGCGCGTTGCCTGCGCTGCTTCCTCGCATCCCGGTATTTTGAGGCGGTCTATGTTTTGGCGGGCGATGTCCGCGTTCGAACAGATATAGATCACATCAATGCGGCGCGATTTGTTGCGCAACACTTCATCCCAAAGGTGGTCAATTGTTCGCGCAATCACGCCGCGTGCGACGAGGGTCTTGCCCAATCCCACTTCGTCGGCGACGAGAAACCGCCGCGTCGGGTCCGGCCCGTAGAACCGGTCAAAAACATAGTTGACCGTCGCCGTCTGAAAATCCTTCAGGCCTGCGAGAGCCGACGATGTGTCAGGGCGCGTGCTCATTTTGCCATCGCCTGCCGGGCGGCATCCCAGATGGGACCCCATATTTTCTGGAAATCGTCGCTGAGCAGCTCCGAACTCCCCTGCTGCTTCCGGAGAACTTCTAGCAGAGATTCGACGCGTTCGAGTTGCGCCGGACTGCGATGAAGGGCGCGAAGCATCGTTTCCAGCAAATAGGGATTCTGCGAGCCGCGTTCCGAACCGTCCCCCGGAGACTTGAGCAACCGGCGCAGATCGCCGGAAGAAGCGGCCGCTTCATCGCCGCAGGCAAGGAGGAAGAGGATATAGCGGAGCAATTGATCGCGGCTCTCGATCAAGGAGCGGACAACGCGATCCTGCCGGTCTTCCGGCGCGCCTTGAAGCGGCAGGTTCATGACAAAGACCGATGTTCGCTCCTTATCGCCAATTTTCGCGGTGATGGAAAAGGCAATAAGAGGCGTCAGTCCTCTGTACGACAGCCGGGGAAACACGATTGATTTGCCGAGTGGTTGCCCCAGCTCCGCTTGCTGTGTTATCGGCCATGCACGCATCTCGACCGACGCTTTTGGCCAGCGCGGGGGTTTCTCCCACTCAAGCTTCAGGTCGAATAGGTCTTTTTCATCCGCAGCGGTGACGATCAACCGGGGACCCGCCGCGGCTATCGCCCGTTTCACGGCCTGGAGTACTTCGTCGAGCTTCTGCGCCGTCGTGTCGGCCGGCACAGACGGCGCGTTCACGTCGTAGGCCTTGAGCAGGTCGGCAAAATTTGTCTCACCCTTCACCTGCCGGAGAAACTGCTCCACACCGAACTGGCTCTTCTTGCCCACGAGTTCGACCATGAACTCGACGTTGTGTTCCAAGGCAGGGACGGTCGCATTGAACGAGCCGCTGAATATGCTAGCGTCCCAGCCGCGGTCGATGACGAAGAGCTTCGCGTGCAGGCCCTCCAGCACTTCATCTTTTCCAGACGGGGGGTCATCATCGGATTCTTCGACAAGTTCCGGCGCCAGATAGCTGACGCTCTTGCAACGCTGCAAGGTCTTTTGTGACAGTTCCTGCAGACACTCGGGACGGGACACCAGATGCGTCTCGCCGGTGTGATCCAGGAAGTCATCCACAACGGAATTTGAGATGAAAGGCGAAACGATCAATGCCTTGTCCTGTCGCGCACCGAAGGGCGCAACGGTTCTTCCGTCCAGTCCCGCGACCCAGAAGCGGCATTGGTTTTCATCGAAGCCGTCAGGCCAGGTGAAACGCACGCGCCGCAGTTCGTCCGCAATCTTCTCCACCCCCTGACGACGCCCGCGCGGCAGCGGGCGCAGGGCGAGACCGGGCAGCGCCGCTACCAGATCGCCGAGAGGATGATTGACCGCGATGGCATTCGAGCGGTGTGTCAGTTCGCCATCGAGCGCGACAACAGTGTCCCAGCAACGGTCAAAAGTCAGGTTGCGGCTGAGGCAGAGGACGCGGTACCGGATCGCGCCATCGCCGGCAATGAAGCGCAGCGCCCATACCTTCGGGTGAAACACGCCATCCGCGTCGGGCGCCGCCACATCGTAGATGCATGGTTCCAGGAACGTGACCAGAGGCGGATACTTGCGAGGCAACCGGATTTGCCCGCTCTGGCAGAAGATCGTGAATCGATCCCCATAGTGCCTTAATGCTTCCAGCAAGGCCAGCGGATCGGCAACCAGTTCGCCGTCCTCGTGCTCCCAGTCGAAGAAGGCGAATGACAGCGGGAGCATCAGGGCACTAATGAGATCGAGCGAATACGTGGTGCCGACGGCAACGTCGAGCGTGCAGCCAGCCGGAGGACGGAGCAGCTCCAACAAATGTTGTCTCTCGTCCGGCCTAAGCATCGGATGCCTCCAGGCCGTCGAAAATGTCTCCGAGCAATCTTTGGCTTATGAACCACCTGAATTCCAGCTGGGCCGTGCCGGAATCGCCAGTCCACAGTTCCTGCGCGCCGGGATTGTCTATGCGGGCCAGGTTCTTCTTCAGCCGTCGCTCGCGATCGCGGATCAACAGGCGGGCGGCTGGATTATCGCGCAAGCGTGCATCGCCTGCCAGGGCGAGATCCCACCAGGTATTGATGAATTCATGCGTGGAGGCTGTAATCCGCGGATTAACGGCGCGGACCAGTTCCCAGAAACGCTCCCTGTTCCATTGCGCCAGCACGCGGGAGCGCGCCGACAGCGATTTCGCCCACTCTGCGAAACCTCGACGGTACTTCGCAACGCTCTCGGCGCGACGGGCTTGTTCGGCCAGAATCAGGTTGTAGAGCAAAGGCGCACCGTGCATGACCTCCGAGAAATTCTGCGCGTGATCGAGTATTTCGCGTAATTTCGGCGGCAGTGTGGCGCAATGCGGGTGCTCCCACGCGAACGACACATCGTCGTTGCGTCGCCGCTGCGCGACCAGCTCTGCAAGCAGCGAGCCGGAGCAAGCCGGGCTCAGGCGGATGCGCTCGGCGAGATATTCCGCTTCGCTGCGCGTCAGGCTCAAGGAACACTCTTTGGGGAAATCATCCGGCGGCGGAACTATCCCTGCGTGCCAGTTCGGTGAAATGAGATCGTCGTGCTCGGCATCACGCTCCGACGCGCGTCCCCCCTGCCGCGTGAGCTGCACATAATATTGATCGAGGCTGCGGTGATACTGGACCTGCGCTCCCCGGAAGGACCGAATCCCCCATACACTGAGTCCCTGCCAATAAACACTGCTCGGAAGCCGTTTCAGAGTCGTCTTCGCCAGCTTGCCGATATTGCCGTCATTGTCATCCGACCGCTCGATGGGCTCAACGAGGTTCAGCTCCGCCTGCCGCGCGCGCGCGGCTATCTCTGCTGATCTGACGCGGAGTCTTTCCAGCCTCTGATACGCCCAGGGGACGAGAAGAAAGTACCGCGCGCGGGTCATGATCGTGCTCGTACCGGGGAAGAGCATGTCGGCGAACGCGTCGCGCACCGAGCCAACGCCGAGTTCGTCTCGCGTGTCGTGTTCTCTGAAAAGATCGACGATATCGAGCATCTTCCGACGCTCACGCTCCGAGTAATCCAACCACACAAACGCCGACATCATTGCCTCCCGCCTGCCAGGCTCCTACTTCGGCTTGGGCTTCAAATTAAAGCTGACCGCATTGCTAGGGGCCTTTCCGCCGAGCAAGGTCTGCGGGTAATTCATATAGATACCGCAACAATTCCCGAACGAAGGCAATCAGATCCTCGGCGTCTTTCTTCGATACGCTGTTTATCGGGTCGAAATGAGCACCGGCGTTACCTACAAGCCTCACCTCCTTCGCCCAATCAGCTAGGGTTGGAAGCAGAGTTCCATTGCTAGCCAATTTCTTAAGTCTATCGGCGAGAACACCTGTTGTTTCGCCCTTATCGACAGTAATAGCCTCCAGCGTTCGCCGCGCCATTACTGCAGAGGCTCGCGGGCATTCAGCATGCAACGCTCTTACCGCCTCCTGAAACACTTCCGCGATTGTGACGGGCACGTCGGCCGACATCTGCGTGTCCGCCGCCGGCCACCAATGAATGCCTTTCCACGTTATAACACCGCCGCTGGGTTTTCCGGTTTTAGGCTCCCGCCAAGGACGTCCCGCTACGCACTGCTCCTCGACTACGACAATTCCCTGCCGGCAATTGCGGCAATACAGAATTGAAACCTGGTCCAAGGCAACAGGACTGCTCGACCCGCCACGTTCCATAAGCTGTAGGTCCGGATCGAAAGTCACCGGCTGCGGGTTGGCTACATCAAAGCTGGACTGCTTCTGGCACCGGGGGCAGAGCCCGTGCGGCAATGTGGAATCTGGAAGGCCCTCATGTTTTTCTGGGAGCTTTTCTCCGGTCTTGCCGATACTGCGGTTCTTGCCTCCAAAAATCCCACCGAACATTGCCTTGACCTCACAACCAACCGGCCAGACTGTTTACCGCTGTTTCCTTGCCCTCATATAGCACTAGCAGATGTGCGGGTTCGGCGGCGAACCACGCAAACGAGCGCCAAGCCAGCTCAGAGACGGTTTTCTTGAAAGCACCATGGGAACGGTCTAGATACGCCGTAACGAAGGCCACGCGCTTCTCCGGAAATCCCGCCTCCGTCGCGATCTTAAGCAACGCTTCCTGCCTTTGCGACGTAACTGGGCCGTCGGTGGCAACCACCTCGATGAAGACGAGGAGCATGCCGCCGTTCTTTCCGTCGCCGAGATCCACGAGAATGATGTCCGGAAGGTTGCGGTCAGCAGAAATCTTGAGTTTGAGCTGCGCAGCCAACTCGTCATCGCGTGCGACAATTTTAGCGCCACTTTCACTGATCCACAGCACCGCCGGATTCTTGAGATACCGCCGCGCGAATTCCTCGATGACGGCTTTCGAGATAACAGAACTGGGGCCAGCAGCCATGCGCCGCGTCTCGCCATTGGGGAAAGTGACCAGAACCCCCTCCCCTGTTGTTACTGCCCCGCGCCGCATCAGCACTGTGCGGGCAAGCGCGGTCGCGGAAAGATGTTTCTCGCGCCATGTCTCCGCCGCTTTTTCGAAAGCGTTGCCGGAAAAAGCGGGATCAAACAGAGCCGCAAAATCGGCTCTGAGAGCATAACGCGGTTTGGACGAAGTGGTCGCCAGGCCCGGCCGTTCGAGGATGGCGTTATTTGTGATGAACCCTTGCCGGATTGTCTCGTCCCGGATTTGTTCGCGGCTGTTTTCCTGATACCAGGTCTTCCCCTTCGGCTGAAATCCCGGTTTTAGAGAACCCGTGACGTACGAGTGACGGGCTTTTTCATCCTGACGTGCGGCCTGCAGATCGGTCATGCGGACGATCTGCTTGGGCGCTACCCATTGATCGGTTCCCTCGATGGCGCCTATGTACAGCATTGTGAAAACAGTGGATGCGGCAGCTTCCCGAACGCAGTAGGTTCGTTGGGGAACACCCTCCGGGAATATGACCTGCAGCCGTTTATGAATGATCGCGCGGTCGATATATGGTGGCAGGCTCACTTATTTTCATCCTCGTCATAGAGCTGATTGCATGCTACCTCGATCTTGGCGCGGTCATAACGGCGTCCAACCAGGCGTTTGAGGTCCTCGGCGGGCGGCAGGGGCAGATTTTCCAGCTCGTAAGCCGATACGGCGACACTGCCACTCAGGCACCGGAAAGCGCGGTCCGGAGCGGAGCAGTTGAGGAAGGCGGCGAGCAGCGCCGGAGAAACAGAGGGCTTCGGCACGATAGGGATCAGCATGTTGAGGTGGTTTTCAACCGTCACGCCGTCATGCTTCGCGAGGAACGACGCGGGCATTTCGGCCGCGATCAGGCGACGCGCCTGTTCCTTGGCTGTCGTCCGCTGCAGGAGCACGCAGGGCCTGCGAACGACAAGCCAGTCGTCGCCGGCCTGCAGCCGGAAAAAAGGTTTGTGGTTTCTTTTTTTGGAGCGGAACACAAAGCGGCCGTCACTCGTGATGCTCTCGGCCCATACGAGCGGAATATTGCCGCGTCCCGGTTCATCCCGTAGCTGTGGCTTGAAGCGGTTCCACACAAGCGGGCCGGTGCTGACTTTGTAGCCCCAGTCGGCCAGTCGCACGGGCATCGTACGAAGCCGCTGCGCGAGATTTGCCTCATCCGTGTGGCGCGGAAGCATCCAGGGAGCGGTCGCCTCACGGGGTAGAGTGAAACACCCCGCCGATTCAGGTATCGCCGGAGAGCCGGGCTGCGGATGCACAAAGAACACGGGGGCGCGGCTGCGCCGGGCGCCCTTTTGATATGTGGCGAGGATCGTTTCCTGGAGCACGTCCTCAAAAACGCCCTTGCGCAAAGTTACAAAGTCGAGCGTGACGGGCGGAGCCTCCGTCCACAATAGAGCGCGCAAGTTCTTGAAATACTCGCCGGCAAGAAAGCTCGAAGGCGTGAGGAATGAAATAAGACCGCCTGGCCGGGCGTGCTGAACGGCAAGGTCCATGAAAATGCCGTAGAGGTTCGCATGCCCGTAGAGGCTGCGGGCAAAGCGGTTGCGCTGTTTCGCTGGCAATGAAACCCTGCCGAAGGGCGGGTTACCAATGACGAGGTCGAAGGCTTCGAGGTTGTTCTCCGAACTGAGACTGTCGCATACAGTGATTACAGGGGAAGGTCTTTGGCCTGACTCGGCGATGAGCGGAAAAGCGGCGGCTTCTAAAAACACCTGACCGAGCCACGCGGCAAAGGGATCAAGCTCAAACCCGCGGAGGCGGGCGGAGAGTGTTTGCACGACGGTCGCGGGCGCGCAGGTTTCAAGAGACCGCAGCAAGCGCTGAGCGGCGGGAATGAGAAACGCCCCTGCTCCTGCTGCAGGGTCAAGGACACGGGCGTCAGCCCAATCAAGGCCCGCAGCCTCGGCTTGATCGAGAAGGCGCTCGGCGAGCGCCGGGGGCGTGTAGTGGACGCCATGCCTTGCCCGCCATTCTGCCGGCAGAAGTGCGGTGTAGAGCAGGCTGAGGTGGTATGCAGCGTGGCTGACAGGCAGGACCGCTACAGCTTCTCCGAGCTTGGCGGCAGCTCTAGCGACAGGTTCTGCGAGCGGGCGAAAGTCACGGGGCGGCGGCAGAAGCGGGAGATTTGAAAATGCGCTAATTTCCGTCCAGTACGTGAGAACAGCGTGTACAGTGACAGCTTCCGCAAAAGCAAGCTGCGTCCGTTCGGCGGAGGCCTGGGCTTGGTCCCGCAGTGCGGCACGCAGTTCTGCGAGAGAAAGAGCTGTGGGTGCTGGTTGAGGTCCGTGCCGGTGCTCTACGGGATAAATAACGGGTACGACTGCAGCAGGACGGCGTGCGGAAGGAAAGCGTTGCTGAACGGTTACACCCATGGCTATTTTTTCGCGAACAGAGGCCACTGGTCCTCAACATACTTTTCGGCGGCTTCGCGCACAATCCAAGCGATCGACACCTTTTTCCGTTTAGCGAGGTCTTCCAATGTCTGGTACAGGTCGGGTGGAAAGGTGATGGAGGCACGCGGCTGGCCCGCGCTTCTTGCTTTCCTCGCCTTCTGCCTCCCTATAACCATCTGAGATTCCTCATCTTTCAATGCACCACGATACACCGTCGCGGTGCACAAAGCAATGCCCCGTTTGGGAGACTGAGAGTACGGGGAGCGGATGGCCTATTCGGGCTTCTTCTCGGCGTCGTCCTTGTGATGGCTGCGCTTCGAAGCGTGCTCGCCGTCGTAACCGAGCTTTTCCAGCTTGTCGTCGAAGGCCTTGATGGCGGCTTCCTTCTGGCGAAGAAGCTCCTTGATCAGGTCGTGCCGGTGGGCTTCGAGCGTCTTCTGCTGGGCAAGGAATTTTTCGATGTCATCCTCGGGCATGGTTCGATAATACGCCAGGCGCGGGGCCGTATGCACGGGGCCTGAGAGCCACAGATCACCGCGTCCGCTGCGCTTCCGACAGAAGCTGGCTTCTGTCTATGTCTTCAGATCCCGGCTACTTGAAAACGCTTACCAGACCGGCAGACCCGGCAAGCCTGCGCCGTCATCAGGACCAAAAAGCGAGGAAAAACCGCATACGGGAGTATAACCATAATCGAATGAATCTGTTACGGCGATCTTCAAACATCCTGCAAGCCACCGTCATAAACGGTTTGCCGCCCAACGGGGCGGCACCCTCCCCTTCTGTTTCGGTTTCCCGCGTCGGCTTCCCCTCCTGTCGAGGTTTCCCTCCGCTTCGCGTACTGCCTCTTATCGGGATCTTGAAAACCTTTTGAAACCTGCATTTCCCTCATGTGAGGACAAAGGGGTTCTGACAGGGCGTCCCGGCGCATGAGTCAAGGGCGGCGTTTTTTGCCGTTCATCTCGACCCTTGACGGCGGCGGGCGGCCTGTATGCTGTTTCTGGAGGGAAATGCAGACGGGTTAAAAGGTTTACAGTTTGGGTGCGCCCTGCCCCCAAGCCGGCCGGGGCGCTTTTTTGCAGTTCGGCGGTCCGGGGCGCGAAATTGATCAGAGTGGTTTCATGTAGAACCTGCCGCCGATCAAGCCATCACGTGTCTCGGATGAGGATGGTTCCATCCTTGGCCGCCGGGGCGGGAGCAGGTGTCCCGCTTTTTCCCGGCGCCAGGAAGAGCGGTGGTGGGGGCGGAGGGATAGCCCGCCAGTTTCAACGGGGTCGGCCCTGCGCGGGATGGTGCCCTCCCCTGCGCCGAAGCGGGATCGTGGCGACCCGCAGGCTTTTCGGCTTCGAAGCGCGAGGGCCTTGATGATGATGGTAGCGGGCGAGGGACTTGAACCCCCATGACCTTGCGGTCGGACGATTTTGAGCCGTCTGCGTCTGCCAGTTCCGCCAGCCCGCCACAGCGCAGTTCTGCGCTTCTTCACTTTAACAAATTACGAAGCTCAGGGCGTCATCGCTGGCGCGTCCCTACTCCTCTTGTTGCGTGGGCGGCTCGTTCTTCTTTTTGGTTTTCGGCCGCCGTATGTTGATCGCGGCGGCGTCGAGGCTGTTCTTGAGGTGGGAAGCGTAGTATTTCTCGATCATCTCAACGCTGGTGCGGCAGTTCTTCGCGATCTGATAAATGTCCGCGCCCTCCATCAGACGCAGGCAGATGTAGGTGTGCCGCAGGCTGTATGCCGTGCGGGGTTGTCCTTCACGGTCTTTCTTGAGGCCTTCTTCGTCGAGGATGGTGTTGAAGAGCTGCCGGTGGGTCTTCTCGAAAATCAGGTCGGTCGGCTGCGGCTTGTTCCTCTCGACCAGCCTCTGGAAAGGCCTGACGGCTCCGCTGGTGCTCTTGCAATAGCCGACGCCGCGCTTGCCGCGCACCTCGATTTCAAGGATGGTTTCGTTGCTGCCCTGATCATCGACGATCTTCACATCGCGATATTCAAGGTGGTTCGCTTCGTCCGGCCGCAGGCCGGTATTGGCCATGAACAGGACATAGTCGTGAAGTTGTTCCGATTCCCATTTGTAGCGGGGATTTTTCGGAGCGTGAGCCCGGCGCCGGGTGGCTTCGTAGAGCTTCTTGTATTCCTCCGGGGAGAACCAGGCGCGGTGCGATACCTTCCCCGACGCCCGGTAGGGCTCCGTGAGGTCCGGAAGCCGGTCCAGCCACCGGTGGCGCACGGCGGCCTTGAGGGTCTGCCGCAGCACGACGATTTCCTGATGCATGGTGCTCCGCGCCGGCGGCTTGCCGTGTTCCTTTACCGCTTCCTCGTGGCGATGAATGCGGTACTCCTGCACCTGGCCGGGCGTGATCTCCGAAAGTCCCATGTCGCCGAAGAAGGGCAGCAGATGAAGCCTAAGGCGCGTGCTGTGGCCTTCAACGTACTCGGCATTACGTTGGCCCTCGGTGATGATCTGGTATTCGCGCTCGAATTGCACAGCGGCTTCCCGGAAGGTTTTTTCGTTGGTTATTTCACCGCTACGGGCCTTGCCGCGCAGCTCTAGATACCAGTCCTCGGCGAAGTCCTTGGCCTTGGCCAGACCGTCTTCTTTGGTAGAAACCCGTCTGTTCTTTCCGGCGAGATAGGTGGAACACTGCCAGCGGCTGGAGTTGTCGCGTCTGTAGACGTGGACCTTGCCGCCCAGGATTGTGTGCTTTTCCGGCATAACGACCGCGCTGCGTAAAAAGCCAAACTGTGCAACGCTTGTGTAAGTGTATCACAGGGGGCAAGGCTTTAGTGATGATTTTGAGTCCGGTTCGTCTGCCAATTCCGACACTCCGGCTTGGGGTGCCTTCGTTAATTGTACAACGACCCTGACGCTGATCGCGCCTTGCGCTATCCTTACTGTCAAATGAAGCCCGCGCTTCTTGGCTTCCTCTTCTGCGCCAGCCTGGCCGCGCAGCCGGCCAGCATAGAAGGCACGGTGGTCAATCAGATCACCGGCCAGCCGCTCGCCGGCGTCCACGTCCGCCTCGTCACGGGCGATTTCAGCGACAGCGGCAACGACCAGATCGTCTACGGCGCCATCAGCGACAGCGCCGGCCACTTCTCCGTCACCAACATGAAGCCCGGGATTTACATGGTATTCCCCGAGCGCGCCGGTTTTGTTCCGGCGCCGTCCGCCAAGCCCGCCACGCCCTTCACATTCGTCCCGCTCAAGCCCGGTCACCAACTCGCCGGCTACAAGCTCGAAATGACGCCCCACGCCACTATCTCAGGCCGCGTGGTGGATGAGTACGGCGATCCCGTACAACGGGTCGCCGTGCAGTTGGAACCCGTTGCCGGCGGCGCTCAGATCGATCCGTTCACCGGCTGGCAGAGTAACTCCACCGACGACCGCGGAGAGTTCCATATGGTCGCCTCACCCGGCCGCTACTACCTCAAAGCGCCAAACTTTCCCGACCAGCACGAATACGCTCCCGAGATCCGAACCGACGGCACTTCCGCCGCGCCTTACGTCGCCACTTACTATCCCAGCGCGGCCGGTACCAGCGCCGCCTCCGTCGTGCAGGCAGCCCCCGGCCAGGATATCGCCGGCCTCGAGATCCGCCTGACGCGCCAGACGGCAGCCGCCGGCGTGGGGAGCACTTTCACCATCAGCGGTATCGTCACCGGTGCCCCCAACAACACCATGGCGAGTGTCTTCCTCCGGCACGGCGAGAGCCCCGGCCAGATGTACGATTCGCAGGGAGGTAATACCGGCCCTGACGGCAAATTCGTCTTCCGCGGCTTGCAGCCGGGCTCCTATCGACTGTCCGCGCATTGTTCTTCGGGCAAGACCTACCTGCAGAGCCTGCCCGTGGATCTCACTCTCGGCAGCTCCGACCAGGCCAACGTGCAACTGACTCTCGCCCCGGCCGAAGAAATCTCCGGCACGCTCGAAATCACCGGCGATGCGCCGCCCGCCGCGCCCGCGGAAAAGCGCACCGTGCGCCTCGATCCGGCCTTCCCTTTCGACACATCCGGTAACCCCGAGACAACTCCGGGAGAAGTCGATCAGAAGGGCGCCTTCCGCATCGCCAACGTCGCTCCCGGCCGCTTCGTCCCAGTGGTAGACCCACTCCCGGAGAACGCCTACATCCAATCCGTCACGCTCGATAACACGCCGGCTCCCGATAACCTCCTGGATCTCTCGCGCGGCGTCAAAGGCTCGCGCATCAAGATCACCATCAGCCGCGATGGCGCCCAAGTGTCCGGCGCGGTGCTCGACAAAGACGGACAACCGCTCGTCAACCCGCTGGTCATGATTTTCCTCGTGACCGATCCGAAGCAGTTGCGGGAAATGCAACCGGACAATCAGCACAGAGTCACTGAAGGCAAGTACACCATCAAGGCGATTCGCCCCGGCAAGTACCGTCTGTTCGCCATCGATGTGTTGACGCTGGCTTCTGACGCCCCTGACGCGGACCCCGACGATGACGAACTCATGAAGACCTTTTTCAACTCCGCCGAAGAGATTGAACTCAAGCCCGGCGACCGCATCGTCAAAGACCTGAAGGCCATCGACAAACTTCCGGGCAAGGAACCCCATGCTGCGCAATAGCGGTGGGGCAGCCAATCCTGGCTGCCGCCGCCTTTCAGGCGGCGCTACCGTTGACGATGCGCGCAAGAGCGCGACCAGGGGGTCGCGCGCGGACGAGGGCGTCCGCCCCACAGAGCAGCCTAGTCGCAACCAATGTGACATGCCACCAGGCGTCGACACGAGTGTCCACGCGGCACGCACGAGTGCGTGCGCCACGAGCGAAATGAAATCCTCGCAGCCGCAGAACATTCAGATAAATTGCAATAGTCTTGTCCTTGCACTGCTGCTGCTGGCTCTGTGCGCGGCTCTTCCTGCGCAACTCGTGCTCTCCGCCGCCGCCCCGGCCAGTGTCGGCGGAACCGTCACCAATTCCCTCACCGGAGGCCCGGTCCTGCGCGCCCACGTGGTGCTCCACAGCTCCGCCATGGGCCCCGACGGCATTCCACAAACCTACGGCGCCCTCACCAACCAGGAAGGCAAGTTCACCATCACGCAGCTACCTCCGGGCCGCTACACCGCCTCCGCCGATCGCGTCGGGTTCGTCATGCTCCCCAAAACCGTGTCGGCTCTCAACTTCAACTTCATGCTCGGTCCCGGCGACAAGAAAGAAGACCTCAATCTCACTCTCACTCCGGCCGGCGCCGTCATCGGCCGGGTCCTCGATGCCGCCGGCGAACCCGTGCCCAACGCCATGGTCCGGGCGGAAGGGAACGAAGGTGGCGAAAACGCCGCCACCGACGAACAAGGCCGCTACCGCATCGGCGGCTTGCGCCCCGGCAAGTATCGCGTTCACGCCTCGCCGCGCCCTTCGCAATTCTCCTCTGAAGTCCGTACCGACGGCACCGAGGACATCCACTACTCCACCACCTACTATCCCGACTCGCAGGCGCGCGCCTCCGCCCGGCGCCTTGACGTGGGGCCCGCCGCCGAACTCAGCGGCATCGACATCCGCCTCGTCCGGACGGGCATCCTTTCCGTGAGCGGCAAAGTGTCCGGCATGCCCGGCGGCAACACGCACACGGACATCGAAGTGACCCGAGAGGGGGAGAACGGTTACAGCGGGCCGCAGAGCACCGTGAAAGCCGATGGAAGTTTCACCATCTCCCCCTTCGATCCGGGTAAATACACATTAGCCGCCATCGGCTACAGCCCGAACCCGCTGCACAATCTGCGATCGGCGCCGGTGGAAATCGAACTCGCCGGCGCGAGCCTCGAGCACATCGAACTGCGCATGATCCCGCCGTTCGAAGTTCCCGGCCAAATGCGCTTCGATGACGATCAGTCTCGCCTGCCGCTGCCGCGGCCCGCGCGACAAGGGCAGCCGCAGTCCACGCAGCCGCCTGTCCCCCCGCGCCAGATCCACCTGCAGGCGGTCACAGGTTTCATGGGGAACGAACTCGCCGCCGAGATCGGCGCGGATGATTCTTTCACTCTGGAAAACGTGTTGCCCGGCCGGTTCCACGTGCTGCTTTCCTGGGCACCGGCTTATGTGAGATCGGTGCGCATCGGCTCGACCGAAACCGAAGGCGACATCCTGGACGTCCGCAATGGCCCGGCCGGCCCCGTCACCATCGCCGTGAGTTCTCTCACCTGCCGGATTTCCGGAACCGTGACTGACTCGAGCGGCCCGGCCGCCGACACGCGCGTCGTCCTGGTGCCCGAGGCGGGTAGCGGCCGGTCCTTCCAATCCGCATCGGTCAAAGCCGACGGAACCTACTTGTTCATAGCCCTCGCGCCCGGCAAGTACAAACTGGCGGCCACGGCCGGCGACTTCAACCCAAACCGTTACGAACCCGGCCTGGCCCTGGAAGACTACGAAGATGTCGCTGAAAGCATCGACCTGCGCCCCGGCGACAAGATTACCAAAGACCTGAAGCGAAAGTAGCCCGCCAGAAATGGGGCGTTCGCGGCCGAAGCCGGAACGCCCCTTTGGTTGCCGGTTGTGAGCCGGGGTCAGAAGTGGAGCTTCAGCGCGAACTGCAGATTGCGCGCGCCGAGTGACGTATTCACAACTCCGGTCGGGATGCTCGAAGTGTAGGTCGGGTTCACGCCGTACTGGCTCTTGTCGATTCCGCCGCCCGGGAACACATCGGTGGAGTAGCCGCCCACCGCAAAGATCGGCGTGTTGAATGCGTTGATCGCATCGAAGCGGAATTCCAGGTACTTGCTCTCGGTGATCGAGAACTTCTTCGAGAGGCTCATGTCGATCTGCCGGTACCCGGGACCGCGCTCGCTCGAGATGGGGCAGTTGCCCAGCTTGCCGGCCGCCGGAATCGCCATGGTGGTCGGGTCAAACCAAACGTAGCCGCCTCCCACGAAATTCTTGAATGGAGTCGCGATCGAAGGCGAAAGGCAATCCGGGCGGGGTTGGAAGTACGCGCCCGTAGGATCGCTGCCGAACTGAATCATGGAGATCGGAAAGCCGCCATGAACGGTCAGGATGGAGTCGAAATGCCAGCCGCCCAGTACGGCATCCACCGGTTTGGAAGCGCTGGCGCCAAACGCGCGGCCATGGCCGAACGGAAGGTCGTAGTTCATGTAGCCGCTCAGCGACTGAGTCACGTCGGCATCGCAGAGGCCGTAGTCCAGTCCGATGTTGTACACGTAGGATTGAAACGAAACGTCAGCCGTGGTCTGGGCCGCCGCGGAGTTGCCATACCGGCCGTAGTAGCCCTGGTTGTTGGTCAGGCACTTCGACCACGTATAGTTAACCTGGAAGGTGAGCCCCTTGGCGAGGCGTTCCTGCGCCACGGCTTGCAGAGCGTCGTAGTTCTGGATAGCCGTGCTGGTGTTGAGCCGCTGCTGGCCGGTCCCATCGTTCTTCAGCGTCGGATTGCCAGCCAGGTACGGACCCGGGATCGACGTTCCACTCGGCAGGAGCACGTTCTGGCCCATGTTATAGATGGCGGCCATATGGTCGGTGTGCTGGCCCACATAGCCCGCCTGTACCGTGAGGGTGTTGGTGATCTGGCGCTGCAAGGTAATGTTCCACCCGTTGGAAACCGCCGGGCGGTAGTTCGGGTCGGTGGCATGCAGCCGGACACCGCCGAAGCAGGCCGCGGGCGCGGAAGTCACGTTCGCAACCGTGCATCCACTGGTGGCGCCGAGCGCTCCGAAGCCCTGATCCAGCGTTACCTGGCCTGTGGGAATCGCGCCGTTGCTGCCGACGCCACCCCACTGGCCCACCAGGTCGACGTTCCAAGGAGCGTTGGTGGCCAGGCGGTTGAATTCGCCGGTTCCTTCCTCGAAGCTCGACCGGGAGAAGGCCGCGCGCACCACCGTCTTGCTGTCGAGGTTGTATGCCACTCCCAGCCGGGGCAGGAAGTTGGCAATGCCGTTGTACTGGTTATAAAGGGCGCGGCTGTTGCCGTTCTGTCCGGCAAGCTCGATCTGGCCGGTGTACTCGCCGAAGTTGGTCATGCGGTCGTGCACCTCGTAGATCGGGGTGAAGAGCTGCCAGCGGATGCCGAAGTTCACCGTCAGCTTGTTGTTGATGCGCCAGTCGTCCTGCACGAATGCGCCTAGCGCCGAGTTGCGCTGGCCCACCGTGCCGGCGAACCCCAGACCATATCCCATGTAGGCGGGGAGCCCCAGGAAGAAGTCGGCTTCGGAGTAGCCCGTGTAGGTTCCGTTGAAGGAAATCTGTCCCGCGGCGCCGTCGCTGCTGGTCGCTGGAACATAATTATTGCGATAGCGAATGAGCTGGAAGCCCATGCGCAAGGTGTGAGCCCCTTTCGTCCAGATGACCGAATCCGAAACCTGGATGGAGGTCTGGTGGAAGATCTCAGGCCCGTCGGTGGTGCCGAAGGCGAAAGGGCCGTTCAACTGGCCGCCCAACTTGGAACTCGCAAACGAAAGGCCGGGCAGGTACTGCGTGGGCTGCCCGGGGATCAGCCCGGCGCCCGCGCTGGTGCCAAGGGCCTGGATATTCCCGTCGGCGGGGAAGTAATTCATGCCGAGTCGCAGGTCGTTCACCAGCGACGGGCTGACTATCCGCGTGTATCCGAGCACCGACGACTGCAGCGGGAAAACGTTGCTGCCGGCGCCGCTGTATTGGAACACTTCACTGTTCACGATGGGGTTTTCGATGTGCTGCTGCGAATACCGCGCGAACAGCCGATCCTTGTCGGTGGGCGACCAATCCAGCTTCACGTCTCCCTGGTTTCCGTGAGTGTAGTTCTGCACCAGGTCGTTCAGGTTGTTGACGGTTCCGCTGGCGAGACCGGGAAGGTCCGGCTTGGGCAGCGCGGCGGCGATCTTCAGCGCCGTCGGGCTGATCCCGGCGATGCACGGGTTCACTCCCATTTTCTGGCCGGCTCCACAGACGGTGGCCTGGGTGAGATTGGACGGCATCACAACCGTCGTACCCGGATAGTGAAGCGTCAGCCCCAAATCCGAAAGATTGCCGGTGAGTTCTTGTGCGGTGAAGGTGGTTTTCGGACTGGAAGTGGCCGGCAGATCGAAACGCGACCCCTGATAATCGGCGAAGAAGAACAGCCTATCCTTCTTGATCGGACCGCCGAAGGTGGCGCCGTACTCGTTCCACCGCTCGCGCGCTCGGGGCAGGCCATTAAAGTTGTTGGACCATTCGTTGGCGTTGAAGAAGTCGTTGCGCAGGTACTCGAAGGCCACGCCGTGATACTGGTTAGTGCCGGACTTCAGACTGACGTTGATCACCCCACCCAGGAACTGTCCGAACTCGGCGTTGGGATTGTTGGTGATGACGCTGAACTCCTGGATCGCATCGACGTTGGGTGAGAATGCCACGTTGTTGTCGACGAATTCCGTGTTCTCCACGCCGTCCAGCAGGTAGTAGTTGGCCTGCTCGCGGTTGCCGTTGAGATTCGGCCGCGCCGCGTTGAAGGTCTTCTGTCCGGTGTTGAACGACGCCGGGCTGATGGTGACCGCGCCGGGAACCAGCAGGGCCAACTGTTGATAGTTCCGCGTTTCGAGCGGCAGGTTCGCGATGGCGTTTGCCTCCATCACGGTGCTGACCTCGGTGGTCTGGGTCTGCAGAACCGGAGCCGCGCCGGTCACGTCCACGGTGCTGGAGACCTGGCCGATGGTCAGTGCGATATCGATCTTGGCGGTCTGGCTCAAATCCAGGGCAAACGGTTGATGGACGGCAGTCTGAAAACCGGCCGCCTCCACACGCACTTCGTACCGCCCAATCGGCAACCGCGACAGGTTGTAACTGCCTTCCTCGTTTGTCTTGGCCTGCCACACGGTGCCCCGGTCCGCGTCTTTGGCGGTGACCGTCGCGCCCACCACGGCCGCGCCGGATGGATCTGAAATCTTGCCGGTGATCGCCGCCGTCGCCTCCTGCGCGAAACCAGATTGCGCAAGCGCGGTGAGCAGCGCCACAGTCAGGATGAGTACAAACCCGAGCTGGGTTGGTGACTGGAATTTGCTTCTTTTCATATAGGCCTCCAGGACCCCTTCATCCACACGTTATTCTGGGCGCTCCCTGACTTCTGGCGCCCGGCGGCGAATCTGCCGCCCGGGCCAGCGCTGCTTGCCCAAAGCAACAACTTCTCGGTCATACTGTGCCCCTCGCGAAGGAATGTCCAGTTCACAACGGTTGCTGGTTGGTTACGGCAGGTTCGTTACACTAGCGAACGTTACTGAATTCAACCAGATAGTAGGGCGTCTCTTCCGGTACCCCCGACCCTCGGGGTCGCCACCGCTGCCACCGCAAGGGCGCGTGCGCTCCCGCCTTCGCTCCGTTCCCGCCCGCACCAAACATAGCCGCAACCGTTGTGAACTGGACATGTCCCGCTCTCCGGCTTAGTCTTGCCTCAGCCCAACGCGATGACCGACCAAGGAAATCCCCGCCGCAATCCTCCCGCCGCATGGGTGCCGACCCTCTATTTCGCGGAAGGCATTCCCTTCTTTGCCGTCTCGTTAATCGCGGGCATCCTTTACAAGCGTCTCGGCATGGGCAACGACGTCATCGCCCTCTACACCAAACTGCTGCTGCTCCCGTGGTCGTTAAAGCCGCTGTGGAGCCCGCTGCTGGAGATGTTCAGGACCAAGAAGTATTTCGTGGTCCTGCTGCAGTTCTCGGGCGGCGTCAGTCTCGGCTTGATCGCCTTGTGTTTGCCCTTGCCCGGGTGTTTTCTGTACACCATCGGCCTCTTCGCCGTGGTAGCCTTCTGTTCCTCCACTCACGACATCGCCGCCGACGGCCTCTATATCGCCAGCCTCTCCACCAAGGAGCAGGCCGCCTACGCCGGCTGGCAGAGCGGCTTCTACAGCGTGGCGCGCTTGTTCTCGCAAGGCGGCCTAATCATCCTGGCAGGCTTCCTCGAAGCGCGCATGGACGTGCCGCACGCGTGGATGGCCGTCTTCGCCGCCATGGGGCTGATTCTCGTGGCGCTCAGCCTGTATCACGCGCGCGCCCTGCCTACCGGCGGCGCAGCCCGCCATTCCGGAAGCCTCCAGGAAATCGCCGCCACGTTCTGGGATGTGCTGGTCAGCTTTCTAAAGAAGCCGAACATCTATTTGCTGCTGCTCTTCATCCTTCTATATCGCGCCGGCGAGGGGCAGGTAGTCACCATCGGGCCTCTCTTCCTGGTGGACAAGCGCGCCGCCGGAGGCCTGGGCCTCACCATGGACCAGTTCGGAACCATCTACGGCACTTTCGGCACCATGGCGTTTCTGGCCGGCACGGTCCTGGGGGGATACTTCACATCCTGGCTCGGGCTGCGGCGGGCTCTGCTGCCGCTCATCTGCGCCATGAACTTCCCCAACCTGGCCTACGTGTACCTGAGCGCGGCGCTGCCCGCCAATCACGTGCTGATCGCTTCGGCCATGAGCGTGGAAATGTTCGGATACGGTTTTGGCTTCGTGGGCGTGATGCTGATGATGATGCAGGAAATCGCGCCCGGCAAATACCAGACGGCGCACTACGCGTTCGCCAATTCGCTGATGAACCTGGGACTCATGATTCCAGGAGCGGTGAGCGGAAGAATTCAGATGGCCCTCGGCTACCAGAAGTTCTTCGTATGGGTGCTGATTTCCTCGGTCCCGGCTCTTATACTGTCGCGTTTCATCCCGATCGGAAAACGGGCTGTTCAACAACAGCCCGAGGAGCAGCCCGCGCATGCCTGAGCGCCTGCCATCCCACGTTTCAGCACACCGCTGCGAAGAGCAGAACCGGATCGCCTTCGGCACCGGCGGCTGGCGAGCCCTCATCGGGGAGGGCTTCACGCTGCTCAACGTCCGCCGGCTGGCGCAGGCGCTCGCCAATGAGATCGCCCGCCAGCGCTCGAAATCGCGCGGTGTCCTGATCGGGTTCGACCGCCGCTTCCTTTCCCGCCAGGCCGCCGAGGCCGCTGCCGAAGTTTTCGCCGGTAACCAGATCCCCGCCATCCTGCTCACTGAAGACGCGCCCACTCCGCTCATCACCTACTCGACCGCGCTGCGCGGCGCCGCCTATGGCCTGGCCTTCACCGCCAGCCACAACCGGCCGGAGTGGAACGGCCTTAAAGTTTTTCGGACCGACGGCTCGCTGCTGCTCGATCAAGAGACCAGCTCGATCGAGACCGAGGCCAACGCCCTCTCGGTTGGCGACGTCTTCGCCTACGATCTCGATCCCGCCCTGCGGGCTGGCCTGGTTCAGCGGCGCGATTTCACCAACGAATACGTCGATGCCGTCGAGTCGTTGATCGATCTCCAGGCTATTCGCAAGGCGCGGCTCAAGCTCATCGTCGACCTGATGTATGGCGTCGGCCAGCTTACGCTCGGCATCGTTCTCACCGAAGCCCGCTGCCGCGTCACCTTCTTACACGAACGCCACAACCCCTTGTTCGGCGGGCGCTCGCCTGCTCCCGACCCCGATGCCCTGCGCCTGCTTTCCGCCACCATGCGCGATGACGGCTGCGATCTGGGCCTCGCCATGGACGGCGACGCCGACCGCATCGCCATTGTGGACGAAAGCGGCGACTACATCTCCGTCAACGACGTCCTCCTGCTGCTCTACTGGTATCTCCACGAAGTCCGCGGCGAGCGTGGCGCGGTGGTCCGCAATCTCGCCACCACCCACTTGCTCGACCGTCTGGCGCACCGCTTCGGCGAGACTTGCTACGAAGTCCCCGTGGGATTCAAGCACGTGGTCGCCGCCATGGTCGAGCACGACGCCGTGCTGGGCGGCGAATCCTCCGGCGGCCTCACCATTCGCGGCCACATCCTGGGCAAGGACGGCATCTTCGCCTGCGCGCTGGTGGTGGAAATGCTAGCCAAAACCGGCCAGAAAATCTCCCAGCTCCGCGAGTGCGTCTACTCCCTCACCGGCCGCCTCTATCAAGACGAAGAGAGCATCCCCGCCACCCCCGAGATGCGCGCCGCCATTCCGCGCCGCTTGCGCGAGGCTCCCGGCAACCGCATCGGCTCTTACCCGGTCCTGAAGATCTCGCAGATTGACGGCACCAAGCTGTACCTCGAAAACGACAACTGGGCGCTCCTCCGCTTCTCCGGGACCGAACCCGTCCTGCGCCTCGCCGTCGAAGCCGATACCTCCGAAAAAGCCGCCGAGCTACTCCAATGGCTCCGCCAGTTTGTGGAGGCCTGAGAACTTCATGCCTACCTACGCCAGCTCAGTTTCGTGGCGCACGCACTCGTGCGTGCCGCGTCGACACTCGTGTCGACGCCTCTAATTCAAGGACCCGACCCCCATGCGCTACGGCCATTTCGACAACACCACCCGCGAATACGTCATCGAACGTCCCGACGTTCCCGTCTCCTGGACCAACTACATCGGCGTCGAGAACCTATGTACCGTGCTCTCTCACAACGCCGGCGGCTATTCGTTTTACAAACACGCCGAGCACCAGCGCGTCACTCGTTTCCGGCCCAACGGCGTTCCGCTCGATCGCCCCGGCCATTACGTCTACCTTCGTGACGACGATACCGGCGAATACTGGTCCATTTCCTGGCAGCCGGTAGGCAAGGATCTGGCGCGCGCCCGGTACGAATGCCACCACGGCCTCTCCTACTCCAAATTCTCCTGCTACTACCGGGATCTCGACGCCGAGCAGACCATCTTCATCCCGCTCGGCGATGACGTGGAGCTCTGGGACGTCCGCATCCGCAACACCGGCTCCACTGCGCGCAGCCTCAGCATCTTCTCTTACCTGGAGTTTTCCTTCCACCACATCGAAATCGACAACCAGAACCTCCAGATGAGCCTGTATGCCAGCGGCTCGAGTTACGAAGACGGCATCATCGAATACGATTTCTTCTACCAACCCTGGACCTTCCACTACTTCGCCGCCAGTTTCCAACCCGATAGCTTCGACTCCATGCGCGACAGTTTCCTCGGCCCCTACCGCACCGAGACCAACCCCATCGCCGTGGAGAATGGCCAATGCGGTAACAGCACGGAGTTGGGTGGGAATCACTGCGGCGCACTCCACAAGCACCTGGTGATCGCCCCCGGCGAAGAAGCCCGCGCCATCTTCATGCTGGGCGTCGGCCCGCGCGCCAAAGGCAAGGAGATCCGCGCGAAGTATTCGGCGCGCGCCAACGTCGATCATGCTTTCGAAGCCCTCGGCCAGTACTGGCGAGATAAACTGGCCGTCCTGCAATGTCGGACGCCCCATCCCGGCCTCGACACCATGATCAACACCTGGACTCTCTACCAGGCGGAGACCTGCGTGGTCTGGTCGCGCTTCGCGTCATTCATCGAAGTCGGCGGCCGCGCCGGTCTGGGCTATCGCGACACGTCGCAGGACATCATGAGCGTGGTGCACACCAATCCCGCGAAGTGCCGCCAGCGAATCATCGAACTGATGCAAGGCCAGGTGAGCCAAGGCTATGGTCTCCACCTCTTCGACCCCGATTGGTTCGACCCCGAGAAACCAAAGGCCCCCAAGTTTAAGTCGCCCACCGTCACGCCCACGCCCGATCGGCAAAGCCTCATCCACTCGCTCGCCGACGTCTGCTCCGACGACGCCCTCTGGTTGATCGTCTCCGTTTGCGAATACGTCAAGGAGACCGGCGACGGCGCCCTTTTCGATCAGATTGTCCCGTTCGCCGATGCCGGCGAGGCCACCGTTTACGACCATCTCAAACGCGCGCTGGATTTTTCCGCCGAACAGGCCGGTCCCACCGGCATCTGCAAAGGTCTCCGCGCCGACTGGAACGATTGCCTCAATCTCGGCGGCGGCGAAAGCGCCATGGTCTCCTTCCTGCATCACTGGGCCCTCCGCGCCTTCGTCGAAGCCGCCGAATACCTCGGCCGCCGCGATGACGCGCGCCACTACTGCCTCCTCGCCGAAAAGGTGAAAGCCGCCTGCGAAAGAGAGCTATGGGACGGCGAGTGGTACATCCGCGGCATCACCGCCAAGGGCGTCAAGATCGGCGCGCGCGCGAACGAAGAAGGCAAAGTCTTCCTCGAGAGCAACACGTGGGCCGTGGTCTCCGATGCCGCGTCGCCGGAGCGCGCCCGCGCGTGCATGGACGCCGTCGACCGGTATCTCTACTCGCCGTACGGCATTCACCTTTTGTGGCCCGCCTTCTCCAAGCCCAATGACGACATCGGCTTTGTGGCCCGGGTCTACAAAGGCATCAAGGAAAACGCCGCCATCTTCAGCCACCCCAACCCCTGGGCCGTGATCGCCGAGTGCAAGCTGGGCCGCGGCGCCCGGGCCATGAAGTTCTACGATTCCCTGCTCCCCTACAACCAGAACGACCAGATCGAAATCCGCCAAGCCGAGCCCTACTCCTACTGCCAGTTCGTGATGGGCCGCGACCACACCGCCTATGGCCGCGCCCGCCATCCGTGGCTCACCGGAAGTGGAGGCTGGAACTATACCGCGGCCACGCGCTGGATCCTGGGCATCCGCCTGAGCTTTGAAGGGCTGCTGATCGACCCCTGCATCCCCGCCGCCTGGAAACAGTTTCAGGTGACCCGCCAGTGGCGTGGCGCTATCTTCCACATTACGGTCACAAATCCCAACGCCGTCGAAAAAGGCGTCAGAAGCGTCATGCTCAACGGCCACCAGCAGCGAGGCCCGGTGCCCCCGCAGCCCGCCGGAACCATCCACCAGGTCGAAGTGGTAATGGGTTGATTCGCCTCCCGGCGGCGCGGGCGACACCCGCCGATCTACTGGAACACCACGTTGTTCCTTAGGTCACCCACCACGTAGACACCACGGTCGACCCCGCATAGACCTGCACTTTGGCGCTGGCGATATTCTGCGTGGGCAGGCGCGTGCCGGACTGGTTTGCGTGGGGTGTAAACTAATGGACGACAGGAGGAATGTATGGACAAAGGACGTCATCCTCACGTCATCCGCACCTGGACCGTGGAACGGACCAAAACCCATTACAGGCCGCCGCAGGCGATGAAACTGCGGCCGGACCCCCGCCAGAATTTCCGGGGACCATCTTTGAAACCGCCGCATCCCGCGGGTTCGCCACCCGCGCAGGATCACGAACCCTCTTCCTGATCGCGGTGTAGCCGGAGGTGGCAATGATTACGGCATCGCAACTGCGTCCCGGGACGGCCATTCGTCACCAGGGGCAAACTTATAAAGTGACAGCCGTGGAGTATCATCCCGGGCAGGGAAAGATGGGAGGAGTGGCGCACGCACGCCTCCAGAATCTGGATACCGGCACTTTTTGGGAGCACAGTTTCCGCTCGGAGCTGAAGTTCGAGGAAGTCCCTCTCCAGAAGCGCCCGATGGAATTCCTCTATGGCGATGCCGACCAGTGCTGCTTCATGGATCCGGAATCGTACGAGCAGACAGAGATTCCGAGAGCGGTGGTGGGCGAACGGGCGGTGTTTCTGGAAGCCGGGACGAAGATCGGGGTCGAGTTCGTGGAGAGCCGGCCGGTGAGCGTGTTGTTTCCAGATGTGCTGGAAGTCGAGATCGCCGATACCGCGCCGCCGATGCATATGCAGGCAGACAGCGCCTTCAAGCCGGCGAAACTGTCGAACGGCGTCGAGGTGATGGTGCCGCAATTTGTGAAAAACGGCGACTGGATCCGGTTGGATCTGGAGGCGCGAAAGTACATGGACCGGGCGCGGACGAAGGGCACGTAGGGTAGGGCGCAAGTGGCGCGGATCCGCGGTGATCCGCAGCCCGAGCCCCGGCTTGGGTTTGGGCAGGCGAGCACCGCCTGACCCACCACGCTTCCCCGAAAACCGCCCCCCTCATTTGACGACGTAGCTTCTGTGGATCCAGTTGCCGCCCTGATGCGGGTCGCGTGTTTCGAAGAGCAGCGTTTTCGGCGATTCCTTCCTGGTGATCGACAGACGGCCATTGGTCTGCTGCGAGGATTCCTTGCCGCGGTCGGCGTCGGCGAGGACGCTCTTCACGGTCGCCAAGTCGGGTATTGCGGTCTTGGCGGCTTGAGCGCGCTCGGCGAGGGCTTCGGTGGCGCTCGATTCGAGAAGCATCGGCCACATGCGGCGGAACAGGTCGTTCGAGGCATACACATCGCCGCTGTTGACCGCACCGTTGATGGCGTAGACGAAGCCCACGACATCGTTCTGGCCGTCGACGATTTTGGCGAGATCCTTGATGTAGGCGGCGGTGGCGTCCACCACGGGTCGGCTTTCGAGCGCCATTTGCATGCTGGTGGACCGCGGCCTGGCGGGTGAAGGGGCAACCATCACTATGGGGGCACGGCCTTCGCCGGCAGCGACTCCGCCGGACACGCCACCAACGGCGCCGCCGCTCGCGGCGCCACTGACGGCGACCGTTTCAGCCAGCGACTGGCGTGCATTCGCGACCTCATTCCAGACTTGCACCTGGGCGTTTGGTTCGTGCACGGCCATCTTGAGTTGCTTGAAGGCCACCACTTTGTCCGATGTGCCGAATTGTTCGGCGGATTCGTTGCCCCGCCTGGTCCAGCGGCCCTGCTCCACGCAGAAGGAGGAGATGGGGAGCTTGCCGGAGTGCGCTGGCAAGATGAGGTCCGTGGTCAGGACGCGATCCTGGCGGCCGCCTTTGACGATGTCTCCGGATTGGATGTAGACGTCCTGGGCAGATTGGTTCTCGATCGAGAGCTCATTCACCGCGCCGGTCTCATAGACCACTACCTTCTTCGCATCCATGGCTTCGTGCAGCGTCAGGAGTTTTCCTTTGGCGGCATCCGGGCTGGTGCTGTGGATCAGGAAGACCGAGAGGTTGTCGTGCGTAAAGGGGCCGGAGATGCGCAGATCGTCGGCCGCGCGGGCGAGCGGCGCGGCGAGAAGCGCGAAAGTAAGCAGGGGAATCCAGGGACGAAATCCGTTCGACATATATCCACCTTCAATTCTGTTGATGGTTCAGACACCACCGGCCCGCGCGATGTTTCCGCGGGACCTGACAGGTAATGGCGCGAGGCGGGGAAACCTTTCACTCCAGAGCCAGGGCCACTGCGGCGGTCAGGCCGGGCTGCGCCCGGCTGCGGACCGATTGTCAATCGGTCCGCAGGTTCAACCTTCCCCACGGCCGACGTCGAAGGTTCGGACACAGGTTCGGACCGAGGTGAGGAAATCCGCCACAATTGGCCCCACAGGCAAAAATGTAAAAGGCACCCCGTTGACGTGGTGCGTGAGGGGGACTATGATTGCGGGTGTATAGGATTTCCTAGTCCGAATCTCCAAGAGAGGTTGGCCATGTTGGCAACCGCAACGGCTGATAAGAACGCTTATGAGTAGAGCGAAGAGCATCTGCAGGGGGATGTCGACCGCGAGCCAGCGGCTGCATGAGATCGACAAGGG
This sequence comes from Bryobacteraceae bacterium, assembly GCA_050014595.1. Classification (GTDB taxonomy): domain Bacteria; phylum Acidobacteriota; class Terriglobia; order Bryobacterales; family Bryobacteraceae; genus PALSA-129. Next base: position 16,925 of record JBEKDA010000062.1, on the reverse strand, counting down.
GCTGGGTGGCAGGCAACAGGGCGACGAGGCGGACCTGTCAGGCCGGGATTCGATGAACAACGCCTCGGCAGTTTTAGTAGTTGATTAATAAAAGGAGCTTTACGTGAGCACAGTAGCATACGCAACAACATACGTAGACCAAGTCTTCGAGACCGTCAAGAGGCGGAATGCAGGCGAACCGGAGTTTTTGCAAGCCGTCACTGAAGTCTTTCGGTCCATAGCGCCGGCGTTGGACCGGCATCCGGAATACGTCGAATCGCGAATACTCGACCGTTTGGTCGAACCGGAACGTGTCATCATGTTCCGCGTCCCCTGGCAGGATGACAAGGGGCGGGTTCAGGTCAACCGCGGCTACCGCATTGAGTTTTCGAGCGCCATCGGTCCGTACAAGGGCGGGTTAAGATTCCATCCGACTGTTAACCTTGGCATTTTGAAGTTCCTGGGCTTCGAGCAGGTCCTCAAGAACTCGCTCACAACGCTCCCCATGGGCGGCGGCAAGGGAGGATCCGACTTCGATCCCAAGGGGAAGTCGGACAGCGAGGTGATGCGCTTCTGCCAGAGTTTCATGACGGAACTGGTCCGGCACATCGGCCCGGACACGGACGTCCCGGCGGGGGATATCGGCGTGGGCGGACGCGAGATTGGGTTCCTGTTCGGCCAGTACAAGCGCATCCGGAACGAATTCACGGGCGTGCTGACGGGTAAAGGTCTTACCTGGGGCGGATCGCTCATACGGCCCGAAGCCACCGGATATGGCTGCGTCTATTTCTCGGAACGAATGCTCCACACGCGCGGCGAGGATTTCAAGAACAAGACGTGCCTGGTTTCCGGCTCGGGCAACGTGGCGCAGTACACGGTGGAAAAGCTCAACCAACTGGGCGCGAAGTGCGTCACTCTCTCCGATTCCGAAGGCACGATTTACGATGAGGCTGGAATCAACGCGGAGAAGCTAGCCTGGGTGATGGATCTGAAGAACAACCGGCGGGGCCGCATCAAAGAGTATGTGAAGAAGTTCCCGAAGGCCGAGTTCTTCCCGGACATGAAGCCCTGGAACATACCGGCGCAGTGCGCCTTCCCGAGCGCGACTCAGAACGAAATCAGCGGCGAGGACGCCAAGATGCTGGTCAAGAACGGCTGCTATGTGGTGGGCGAAGGCGCCAATATGCCGACGACGCCCGAAGGCGTGGAGGTTTTCCATGCGGCGAAAATCCTCTACGGTCCCGGCAAGGCGGCAAACGCCGGCGGCGTGGCCACCTCGGGCCTCGAGATGGAGCAGAACTCGATGCGTACTTCCTGGACCCGGGAAGAAGTCGATGACAAGCTGAAGCACATCATGACTGCGATCCACGACGCGGCTTATGAAACATCCAAGGAGTACGGGGCTGCGGGCGACTATGTGATGGGCGCAAACATCGCCGGCTTCTCCAAGGTGGCGGACGCGATGCTGGCGCAGGGTCTCGTCTAGGGCGCGCGGCGGACGCTTGCCGGATCCGCGGATTGTATCGGTTAGGGCAAGAGCAGGAGGAACTTGTGGGGGCTCTGGAATACCCAGGGCCCCCCGAGAACCGGAAGAACCAGAGGGGTTGGCCATGCCAGCAATCGCAAGAGAAGAGAAGAACGCATACGCAGTCGCACTGGAGAATTTCGACCTGGCGGCAAATGCGCTGGAGCTCGAAGATAACGTGCGAGCCATGATCAAGTATCCGGAGCGCCAGCTTATTGTGAGTGTTCCGGTGCGGATGGACGGCGGCAAAATCGTCCGCTTCGAGGGCTACCGCGTGCAGCACAGCACGCAGCGCGGGCCGGCCAAGGGAGGCATCCGTTACCATCCGAACGTCACGCTCGACGAAGTGAAAGCGCTGGCGACGTGGATGACGTGGAAGTGCGCCGTGGTGAACATTCCCTACGGCGGCGGCAAGGGCGGCATTACCTGCAACCCGAAATCCATGTCGATGGGCGAACTGGAGCGGATGACGCGGCGCTATGCCAGCGCGATTCTGCCGATCATCGGACCGGAGAAGGACATTCCGGCGCCGGACGTCTATACGACGCCGCAGATTATGGCCTGGATCATGGACACCTACAGCATGATGAAGGGCTATCCGGTGACGGGCGTGGTGACAGGCAAGCCGATCAGCCTGGGCGGGTCGCTGGGGCGCAACGAAGCGACGGCGCGCGGCTGCTACTATACGACGCGCGGCGCCATGGAGCACCTGAAGATCCCGATGAAGGGAGCGACGGTGGCGGTGCAGGGCTTCGGCAATGCCGGATCGATCGCGGCCGTGCTCTTCCACGAAGCGGGCGCGAAGGTGCTGGCGTGCAGCGATACCAAGGGCTGCATCTACAGCTCGCGGGGCCTGGATATTCCGGCGGTGGTGAAGTTCAAGGAAGTCACCGGCTCGGTGGTCGGGTTCCCCGGCGCGGACAGCATCCGGCCGGATGAATTGCTGGCGTTGCAGGTCGACGTACTGATTCCGGCGGCGCTGGAAAACGCCATCACGGACGAGAATGGCGCCGCGGTTCGGGCGAAGATCATTTCGGAAGCGGCCAACGGGCCGGTCACCCCGGAAGCCGATCGCATCCTCGACACGAAGGGCGTGTTCCTGATTCCGGACATTCTGTGCAACGCGGGCGGCGTGACGGTATCGTACTTCGAATGGGTGCAGGACGAGAACCACCTGTTCTGGGACGAGAACGACGTGAACGCGAAACTGGAGAAGATCATGGTGCGTTCGTTCAACGACGTGCTGAAGATCCACAAAGACAAGAAGGTCAACATGCGGCTGGCGGCCAACATGCTGGGCGTCGGGCGCGTGGCCGACGCCTGCCGGATCCGCGGGTTGTATCCGTAAGGGAAGCAGTCAAGTTCCGAAAAACCGGGGACAGCACCATCCACGCGGCGCACAAATCGCGCCTTGGGAGGTGGTGTCTGTCCCCGTTTTTCACAAGACACCGGCGGCAAGACCGCCGGCGCTACCAGTTGTGCTTCTATTCCCAGCGCAAGGCGCGCATGGGATCGATGCCGGTAGCGCGGCGGGCGGGCAGATAGGCCGAGAGCGCGGCCACGGCGGCAATGCCCGCAATGCCCAGCGCGGTGGTGGCGGGGTCGGCGGGCAGGATGCCGAATAGCTGGGTGCGGATGAGCCGCGAGAGCGCCCAGGCCGCCGGCGCGCCGAGCGCGATCCCTATCCCGGCCAGCAGCAGCGCTTCGCGCATGACCAGCCAGACGACTGTCCCGCTTCGCGCGCCGAGGGCCATGCGGATGCCGATTTCGCGCGTCCGCCGCGCCACCATGTAGGCCATCACGCCATAGAGTCCCAGGGCGGCCAGCAGCGTCGCCAGGCAACCAAAGACCGTGGAGAGACTGGCCAGCAGGCGCTCGGTCATGAGGGACTGATCCACCTGCTGTTCGAGGGTGCGGACGCGGTAGACCGGCACGCTCGAATCCACCGCGTTCACGGCCTGGCGGAGCGAAGCGCTGACGTTCGAGGCGTCGCCATGGCCGCGCACGTAACAGGTCATTCCCTGCACGAAGCCGGCCTGCACGTACGGGATGTAGAGCTCGTAGGGGACCTCCTTGCGCAGGTCTTCATACCTGGTATCGCGCACGACGCCGACGATTTCGATATCAAGTTTAGTGCCGGGGTCGCCCCCCATGCCGACATGCAGCCCGATGGGACTGCGCCCGGCGAAGTACTTTTGGGCGAGTTTTTCATTCACGATGCCCACTTTGGGCGCGGCTTGATCGTCCCTGAGGCTGAAATCGCGGCCCACCCGGACGGGAATACCCATGGTGTCGAAGAATCCCGGCGAGATGTACTGCATGTGAGGATCGATGCCTTCGCTCTCTTTGGCGGTGTAGCCCTCGACGGCAATGGAGCTGTCCCATTCGTTGTCATCGAGCACCGGCACCACGGCGAACGCGGCGTGAACCACACCGGGCAGGCCGGATATGCGCTCCATCAACTGCCGGTAGAACTGGTGGCTGCGCTCGGGTTTGTAGCCGTTGATGGTGGGATTCACGGCGAAGGCTAGCAGGCTTTGCGTTTGGAAGCCGGAGTTGAGGTCGCGCAGATTGTGGAGGCTCTGCAGGAACAGGCCGGAGCCGATGAGCAGCAGCAGCGAAAAAGAGACCTGCGCCACCACCAGCGTCTTGCGCAGCAACACGGAGGTGCCACCCACCACGGTGCCGGCCTGGTCCTTCAGCGTGCCGGCCAAGTCCGGACGCGTGGCTTGCAGCGCCGGCACCAGGCCGAACAGAAGGCCAGTCAGCAAGGATATGGCGGCGGTGAATTGCAGGACGCGGGCGTCCGGCGTTGCCGAGAGCGTCATAGGCGCGATGCGGGCCGGCAGGAAAGCGATGAGCGCGCGGTCGATCAGGATGGAAAGGCCGAGGCCGGCGGCGCCGCCGGCGAGCGAGAGCAGCAGGCTTTCGGTCAGCAACTGGCGGACCAGGCGCCCGCGGCTGGAGCCGATAGCCAGACGCACGGCGATCTCCTTCTGCCGCGCCGTGGCCCGCGCGATCAGCAGGTTCGCCACGTTGGAGCAGGCGATCAGCAGCACCAGGCCGACCATGCCCATCAGGGCCCACAGCGGGTCGGAGAACTTTTGGCGCAGGTCGGACCGGCCGTGCGACGCGGGAAGAACCTCCAGGGACGCGCGCAGGAACTGCTGCTTGTTGTAGTCGGTGGCTTTTGCGAAATCGGGGAGCTTGACGTCATATTCCAGGATCTGGTGGAATAACGGCTGCACGCCCGCGTGCGCCTGGACGATGCTTTCGCCGGGTTTCAGCCGGCCGAAGACCTGGGCGAATTTTCCGCGCCGGTTGTTCAGGCTGTAGAACGTCGTGAGCTGGTGCTTCATCATCATGGGGACGCGGATCTGGGGCGAAGTCCCCACTTCCACGCCGTCAAACCCGGCCTGGCTGACGCCGATGATGGTGAACGGGTAGCCGTTCACCTGGATGCGTTTGCCGAGGACGGCAGGGTCCGCGGCGAAGCGCGTCTTCCAATAGCCGTAGCTCAGCACGGCCAGCGGATGGGAACCCTGGTACAAATCGTCCGAGGCGGTAAACAGGCGGCCCAGCGCCGGGCGGACGCCCAACACGGGGAAGAAATTGCCCGATACCAGTTCTCCCAAAACCAGTTGGGTGCGGCCGTCGACGTTCAGGCTCATGCTCGTGTCGAACTTGGCGAACATGGCGCTGAAAACCTGGTTCTTGTCGCGGATTTCCTGATACATCGGGTAGGAAAGCGAGTTCATCCCGGTGTTGCTGCCGTAGTGCGCGCCCTGCCAATTAAGCAGCACCAATTCTTCGGGATGCTGGACCGGCAGCAAGTGCAGCATGAGCTGGTTAACCAGGGTGAAAATGGCTGTGTTAGCGCCGATCCCCAGCGCCAGGGACGCCACGGCGACGAACGTAAACAGGGGCGACTTGCGCAAAGTCCTGAGTGCATAGCGGAAATCGTGCAGTAATTGCGCCATGACCTTTATACGCCGGTTTGGGGGGAAGGTTACGCAGAAATAAACAGAAGACAGGAGTCAGGAGTCAGAAGACGGAATGAAGGCACTCGGGGACCGAGAATACCGTGAATGGCGGCCGCGGTTTTCATTCTGACTCCTGACTCCTGGCTCCTGTCTTCTTGCGGCTCAAACGTGCTCAAATAGAATTCTTTATGGCTTTTAAAGGCGTGGATTATTTTTGCGTGGACTCCCTGTTTAGCGAACAGGAGTTGATGGTGCGGCAGACGGCCAGGCGGTTCGCCGAAGAACGGATCGCGCCGCTGATCCGGGATTGCTACCGGGACGCGCGCTTTCCGGCGGAATTGATACCGGAGATGGCGGAACTGGGATTCTACGGCGCCAACCTGGAAGGGTACGGCTGCGCGGGGATGAGCAACGTGGAATACGGGCTCATCATGCAGGAGCTGGAACGCGTCGATTCCGGCATCCGCAGTTTTGTTTCCGTGCAGGGCGCGCTGGTGATGTATCCCATCTTTACTTACGGCTCCGAGGAACAAAAACAGAAGTGGCTGCCGCGGTTGCAGAGCGGCCAGGCGGTGGGCTGCTTTGGGCTGACCGAGCCGGACTTCGGATCGAATCCGGGCGGCATGCGGACGCGCGCGCGGCGCGACGGCGACGGCTGGGTGCTCAACGGCGAGAAGACCTGGATCACCAACGGCACGCAGGCGGCCGTCGCAGTAGTATGGGCGCGCGGCGAGGAAGGCATCCACGGGTTTCTGGTGGAGCGCGGGACGCCGGGATTCACGTCGTCGGACATTCATGGGAAGTGGTCGATGCGGGCGTCGGTGACATCGAGCCTGTCGCTGGCGGATTGCCGGGTGAAGGAAAGCGGCCGGCTGCCGGGGGCGCGGGGATTGAAGGCGCCGCTTTCCTGCCTGACGCAGGCGCGTTACGGAATCGGCTGCGGCGTGTTGGGCGCGGCCATGGAGTGCTACGAGACCGCGCGGCAGTACACCATGCTGCGCAAACAGTTCGACGACCGGCCGATCGCTTCGCACCAACTGGTGCAGGAGAAGCTGGCCTGGATGATCACCGAAATCACCAAAGGGCAGTTGCTGGCGGTGCAGGCCGGGCGGCTGAAGGACCAGGGAAAGCTCGAGCCGGCCCACGTTTCAATGCTGAAGCGGAACAACGCCGCGATGGCTCTCGAATGCGCGCGGCTGAGCCGCGACCTGCTGGGCGCCAACGGGATCACGGACGAATATCCGATCATGCGGCACATGTGTAACCTGGAGACGGTCAAGACTTACGAAGGAACCGACCACATTCACGCGCTGGTGATCGGCGAGCGGGTCACGGGAGTGGCGGCGTACAAGTAAAGGGCCAGAGGCAATGGAATGGCAGGGCATGCTAAAGCATGCCCCGGGCGTCGACACCAGTGTCGACGCGGCGCGCGCCAGTGCGTGCGCCACCAAGAGAACTGAGCTGCTGAAGTGAGGACGAGTCGAAATCCATCATGTTGCTATACGCACTGACTACCGTGGTGAGCGCCTTTCTGCTGTTCCAGGTGCAGCCGATTATTGCCAAGATCATTCTGCCGTGGTTTGGCGGGTCGGCGGCGGTGTGGACCGTCTGCCTGCTGTTCTTCCAGATGGTGCTGCTGCTGGGATACACCTATGCGCACGTCCTGGTTCGTTATTTCGAACGGCAAGTGCAAACCGTGATCCACGCGGGCTTGCTGCTGGTGAGCGGGTTCCTGGTCCTGCGCACCATCTATCCGCCCGCGTCGATGAAACCGCTACCCGGGGCAGACCCTACAGGGGGAATTCTGGCGCTGCTGGCCGCGACCGTGGGACTGCCGTATTTCCTGCTCTCCACCACCGGTCCGCTGCTGCAAGCCTGGTACGCGCGGCAACACCACAGCAAGATGCCGTACCGGTTATACGCGCTCTCGAACGCCGGATCGATGTTCGCCTTGCTGAGCTATCCATGGCCGGTCGAACGCTACCTCACCTTGCACCAGCAGTCCTTGACGTGGTCTGTCGCTTACGGCGCGTTCATGCTGTTGTGCGGCTTCACGGCGCTCCGGTCAGGCGCCGAAGAGGCGGCGGTAGCGGTTGAGGCGCAAGCACCGGCGGCCAAACCGACGCCGCGGCAGTACGCGCTGTGGCTGCTGCTGCCGGCCTGCGCGTCGCTGCTGCTGCTGGCGGTTACGAATCATATCTCGCAGAACGTGGCGGCGATTCCGCTGCTGTGGGTGCTGCCGCTGAGCCTGTATCTGCTGAGCTTTATCCTGTGCTTCGAAGGGAGCGGCTGGTACCGGAGGAATCCTTATTTACAGTTGCTGGCGGTGGCGCTGGGCGGAATGGCCTACGGGCTGACGGTGGACACCACGGGGAATATGCCGATCTGGTGGATGCTGCTGCTGTTCGGGCTGGGCCTGTTCACGTGCTGCATGGTATTGCACGGGGAACTGGTGCGGCTGAAGCCGGACCCGCAATACCTGACGCATTTCTACCTGACGATTTCCGCGGGCGGCGCGCTGGGCGGGGTCTTCGTGGGGTTGGTCGCGCCGCGGATTTTCCGCTCGTTCTACGAAATGCCGCTGGGGCTGGTGTTGTGCGCGGTGCTGGCGCTGTTCGCGCTGAGCCTGGACGCGGAAGCGGCGCCGTGGTTCAACGGATGGCGGTCGATTCTGCCGGGCGCGGGCGCGGCCGCGACGGTGGCGATGGCCCTGTACCTGGGAATGCAGATCCGGGAACAGGCCCGCGATGCGCGCGTGATGGTGCGCAATTTCTACGGCGCCCTCAAGGTGGACGATACGGGGCCGGAGACCGATATGATGGCGAGGCGCAGGTTGACGCACGGGACCATCAACCACGGCGAGGAATACCTGAACATCGCGAGGCGGCGCCTGCCGACGACGTATTACGGCCCCAACACGGGAGTGGGGATCGCGATCCGGGAAAAGCAGAAGCAGGGCGCGATGCGCGTGGGAGTGATTGGCCTCGGAACCGCGACCATCGCGGCCTACGGGCGGCTGGGCGATTATTACCGCTATTACGAAATCAATCCATTGGTGCCGCCCATCACGAAGGGACAGTTCTATTTCGTGCCGATGTGCGCGGCGAAACTGGAAATCGCCATGGGCGACGCGCGGCTGACTCTGGAGAAAGAGGCGCCGGAGAATTTCGACGTGCTGGCGGTGGACGCATTTTCGAGCGACGCGATTCCGGTACACCTGCTCACCAGGGAAGCCATGCAACTGTATTTCCGCCACCTCAAAGCGGATGGAATTCTGGCGGTGCACGTGTCCAACCGGTATCTGGATCTGCAACCGGTGGTGGCGGGGGAAGCCCGGGCGTTGGGCAAACTGGCGCGGGTGGTGGACACCGACGATGACGACACGCAGGACATTTTTGGGGCGACGTGGGTGCTGGTGACATCGCCCGCCACGGGTTTTGACGACGTCGAGACGCAGAATTCGGCGGAAATCGAGTCCAAGAAAAAGGTACGATTATGGACTGATGATTACAGTAACTTGTTTCAGATCCTGAAATAGGTGTAAGATCAATACAGCCGCGTCCGACCAGCCAATCAATTTATTGGTAAACAGAGCTTGTGGTCTGTTATCATCGAACTGCCGAGGCAAATCATGGACGCTGCATACAACTCCCTTAAGAAAACTGTTTTCTTTGTAGTAGCCACCGCGCTGCTGTTGGCGGCGCCGATCTGCGCGAACGCGCAGCCGACTATCGTCCTTAATCCGACTCTTGGTGCGGGCGGTACGATCCAGCTCGGCAACATCACAGGGTGCAACGATTCCCAGATCCTCACCCTGACCAGCACGGGCTCGGCGATCGGGATCCAGGTGTCGGTGACCTACGTCAACAACCAAGTGCTTGACCCCGTCAACGGGAACTGGCTGTATGCCAGGGTCAGCAATGCCGCGCTCAACGCCAACAACGGCACGACTGCGCCCGTACTTGGCGGCAGTACGAATCAAACATTCAATACTTTGGTGCCGATCAGTACTAGCGCGACGGGCATCAACCTGGTGATCGGTCTCAACCGCACCGTTACCGGCACGACCGAGCAGGCCACTGTGCTGTTGCACGTGACCGACAGCTCCGGCGCCTCCGACGTTTCGATCACCGTCAACTACTCGAAGAGCCTCAGTTGCGGCGTGAACACGGGCTCGCTTACCAACGGCTACATCACGATCACCCCGGCGTCGCTCACGATGACGGCGGCGCAAGGCGGTTCGCAAACGCTGGGGCTGACGATCCAGAACAACACGGGGTCGACCATTTACTTTTCCGCCGCCACTCCGCCGGGCGATACGTGGCTTTCGACGAATTCGACATTGAGCACACCGGTGGCGGGGAACAGTTCGGCGACGGTGAACGTGACGGCCAACGCGACGGGGTTGAACGTAACCACATACTCGAGCCAGGGGGTGACGATCACATCGTCAGGTCAAGGGGCGGTGCTCATCGTTCCGGTGACGTTCGCCGTGACGACGGGCAGCGGCGCCTCGGGCACCCTGACATTGGATGGCGGCACGGTGGCGACCAGAAGTTTTCAGTACATTGCCGCGGGCTCCAGCGCCACGGGAATTCCGACTGCTTCGTGCATCAACATCGTGGATTCGAATACCAGCATCACGAGCTACAACGACAGCTTTACCACGAACTCCGGGGGAAACTGGCTAACGGTAAATAACAGCCCCTACAGTCCGCAGTACAACCAGTCGTTCAGCGGCGGCCCTCCCCCCTGTCTGCAGGTGCAGGCCAACAGCACGGTGGCCTCGCTGGCATCGGGGCTGTATACGGCGACCGTGACGGTGACGGACGCCACGGGATCCACGGCGACGGCGAATATCACGCTGTACGTGTCCTCCGGGTCGGCGTCGGGAGTGACGGTATCGCCGGGCGTGATCTTCAACTTCCCCGGCGTGGTGACGGGCGCTACGGCGACGGAATCGCAGCAGTTTACGGTGTCGGCGACCTCGCCCACCACGCTGGGGACGGCCACGGTGCAATCCTCGGCCCCGTGGCTCGCGATGACCAGTCCGACGGGCGTCGGGACGGGGACGGAGCAGTTCACGTTAACGGCGTACCCGAGCGGACTGGCGGCGGGAATCTACAGCACCACGATCGTGGTGCTGAGTTCCAACCCGACGGGGGCCACGACGATTCTGGTTTCTCTCGCGGTGGGCCAGAGCTCGGGATGCGGCGGCTGCGGCTCGGTGACCTCAGCGGTGGTGCCGACCTCGCTGAGCTTCGCGCAGGAGCATGGCAGCGGGGCGTGGTCGGGCGGCAGCGAGGCGCAGACCATCACGATCACGGGCGCGTCCGGCACGTCCTGGAGCAGCAGCGTGGCCTACGCGGGCAGCGTCTCGCCCTGGCTAAGGTTCGGCGGCCCATCCGGGGCTACCGGGGGAACGTTCGGCTCCGGCCCGGCGGCCCTGACGGTGGATATCCAGCCTTCCAACCTGGCTGCTTCGACGACGCCCTACACGGCGACCATCACGGTAACTACGCCGAGCGGGAACACGCAGGTGTTGGTATCGTTGCTGGTGACGCAGGCGGGCACCCACGTGCTGCTGGCCAGCCCGGCCACAGCGTTGTTCACTTATAACGGCGGGGCCACTCCCGCGTCGCAGAATGTTGTTTTCAGCGACTCCAACGGGGCTTTTCCGGGCACTTCGGGTTCGTTTCCTTCGATTGCGGTGACCGCCTCGACCACCTGGCTGGTGGCCACCTCGGTGGGGAACACCATGACGTTGACCGCCAACCCGACGGGCCTGGCGACCGGCGTGTACAGCGGGTCGGCGACGGTAACGTCGTCAACCTATCCCAACAGCCCGCTTACGTATCCGGCGGTATTGGTAGTGAATGGCGGGGCAAGTACCGGGCCGCTGACGCTGAGCACGTCCGGGTTGACGTTTAATGCGACGGCCGGTGGCAGTGCGCCGACACCGCAGAACCTGACGGTGACGGCGCAGAGCCAGACCAACGTTTCGGTATCGGTGTCGGAGCAGAACTGCTCCAATACGACGTGGCTGTTTATTTCGCCTTCGGGCAGTGTCACGACCGGCACGTCCGGCTCGACCTTCTCGGTTTCGGTGTTCCAGAGCGGAATTCAGGCGGGCTCGAACTGCAGCGGGACGATCATCTTTACGACGGGCTCCGTCACACAGACGGTGAGCGTGAGCATGGTGGTGGCGGCTAGCAGCACAGGCGGCAACGTGACGGTCACGCCGAGCACTCCGCTGAGCTTCAGCTACACGACGGGTGGGAGCAATCCGGCCACTCAGACCTTGGCGATTGCGAGTGCTAGCGGCTCGTCAGGGGTTTCCTTCACGGTGACCAGCTCGGCGAGCTGGCTGACGACCAATGTGAATTCGGCATCCACGCCGTACACGCTGACGGTGACGGCGAATCCGAGCGGCCTGGCGGCGTCGTCAACGCCGTACGCGGCAACTTTGACGATCGCGCCGAACGGCGGGACAGCGGTGGTGGTAAACGTGACGTTCGCGATTGCGGGCTTGCCGGTGGTATCGGCGACACCGACGACGCTCTCGTTCACTTACTCGGTGGGAGGTTCGAATCCGCCGACGCAGGCGGTGCACGTTTCCGGTGGAGGAGCGGCGGCGACATTCTCCGCGACGCCCGCGAGCTCGGGCTGGCTGCAGTTGTCGGCCACTTCCGGCACCACCCCGAACACGGGCACGTTCGACATCACGGTGACGGCCAATCCGTTGAACCTGAACGCGGGGCAAACCTATAACGGCTCGATCACCATTGCGGGCACGGGGCAGGCGACGGGAAGCACCATCGTCAACGTGACGTTTGCCGTTTCGGCGCCGATACCCACCATTTCCAAGGTGACCAACGCGGCCAGCTACGCGACGGGCGCGGTGTCGCCGGGCGAGGTCATTTCGATCTTCGCCAACACCTCTAACCCGATCGGGCCGACTCCCGCGGTTCAGCTCAGCAGCGCTAACTGCCCGAGCCCTTGCACCAGTGTTCCGACGACCATGGGCGGAGTGCAGGTGGTCTTCCTCCCGCAGGGGATAGCCGCGCCTCTCATCTACGTCAGCGCGACGCAGATCAACGCCGTGGTTCCGTACGAAGTGCAGACTGCGGGCAGCAATCTGTCGGTTGAGGTGAAGTACCTGGGGCAGGCGTCGAATGCTTTCGTGCTGCAGACGGCGGCGACGGCTCCGGGGATCATCAGCTTGAATGGCTCGGGAACCGGGACAGCGGCCATGAACCAATACGACGCGAGCGGAAACTACCAAGGGATTAACTCCGGGAGCAATCCGGCCAGCCCGGGGTGGATTCTGGTCTTGTATGTGACGGGCGAAGGGTCCATTCCCTCGGCGGTCACGGGCGCCGTGACCGGGTCGAACCCCGCCAAGCCGCTGGTTGGTCCGCCTAGCGTGCTGGTCGACAACCTGCCGGCGACCGTGCAGTACTATGGGGAAGCCTCTGGTATTGTTTCCGGGGTGATGCAAATCAACGTGCTGATCCCGACGGGCATCCGAACGAGCCAGGCGGATGGCATTTCATTCACGATTGGCGGCAACACCAGCCAGTCGGGTGTGACGGTGCAGATTAAGTAGCGGGTCTTCAAGACCAACTGGTAGCGCCGGCGGTCTTGGCCGCCGGTGGCTTGTGCGCGCTTCAAAGGCTTCAAAGAAGGACGCCGGCGGCGAAGACCGCCGGCGCTACCAAGGCCTACACGTTTCGGGGAAGCGGCACGTCAGAAGCTATGTGAGCCGTTTTTGCCTGATGGCGGGCCTGCTAGCGGTGTCGGCATTCGCCGGCGACGCCAGACTGGAAGCCCTGCTGAAGAGCGTGGAAACCCGGTACAACCGCGCTAATTCGCTACAAGTCCTTTTCCGTGAAGACTATACGCCGGTTGGGCGCGTCCGGAAGTCGGAGAGCGGGATGCTGCTGCTGCGCAAACCGGGGCGCATGCGGTGGGAGTATACGGCGCCCAAGGGGAAGCTGATCGTCTGCGACGGGAAGAACATGTGGATGTACACTCCGGCGGATAACCGGGTGGACAAGCTGCCGTCGCCGGCGGAATCGGGGGACATGCGCGCGCCGCTGGCCTTCCTGCTCGGTAAGTTACACTTCGACAAGGAGTTCAGCAACATTGCCGGGCGGCCGGAGGGGCCGGACACGCGCATCACGGCAGGACCGAAAACGGACAACCTGCCGTATTCGGCGGTGGAGTTTGTGGTGACGCCGGAGGGACGCATTCGCGAGGTCAAGGCGACCGGGTTCGACCAGGCAGTCTACGATTTCACCTTCGACCAGGAGAAGCTGAATCCGCCGATCGATGGGAAGTTGTTCCATTTCGAGGCGCCCCAGGGAGCGGAGATCGTGGAGGCGGGAGGATAGCGATGGCCGAGTTCGTGCTGAAATATGCCGACGGACGCGGGCAGGTGCACCAGCAGGTCGCCTCGGCGGCCTCGGAGAAGGAACTGCGCGACCGCATTTCGGCGCAGGGCTTCCTGATCTATTCGGTCAAAGCGAAAGGGGTGGCGACGGGGCTTCTGGGCGGACGAAAGAAGCTGAACCTCGAAAAATTCCTGATCTTCAACCAGCAATTCGTGACGCTGATCCGCGCGGGCCTGCCGATTCTGAAGGGGCTGGACCTGCTGGCGGACCGGCTGACGGATCCCAAGCTGGGACCGCACGTGAAAGCGGTGCGCGAAGACGTGCGCAACGGGACGCTGCTCTCGGAAGCCTTCCGGGCGCGGGGAGTTTTTCCCAAAATCTACGTCACCTCGGTGATGGCGGGCGAAAAGAGCGGCAGCTTGACGGAAGTCATGGACCGGTACGTCAGCTACCAGAAGACTTCGCTGGCGGTCCGGAAAAAGGTCATGGTGTCACTCATGTACCCCTGCATTCTGGTGGTGCTGGTGGTGCTGTTGATGGTGTTTCTGGTGACCTTCGTGGTTCCGAAGTTCGCCACGTTGTACGACAGCTTCCACGCGGATCTGCCGGCGCCGACGCGGATTCTGATCGCGGTCGGGCACGCGGCGCAGGCATATATTGTGGGCTTCGCGGCGGTGCTGCTGGCGGCGATCGTGGGTTTCCGGTGGTGGGCGCGGAGGGAATCGGCGCGGACCGCCATCGACCGGTTCAAATTGAAGGTGCCGGGGCTGGGCGACATCTGGCTGAAATACCAGGTGGCGCAACTGTCGCGCATCCTCAGCACGCTGCTGACGGGGGGCATTCCGCTGGTGCAGGCGATGGAGACGGCGGCGGAATCGCTGAATGCGCCGCTGTTGCAGCGGGCGGTGGAGACTGCCGGCAAGAGCGTGCGGGAAGGGCAGCCGCTCTCGGGGTCGCTGAAGGCGTTGAAACTGTTTCCGGGCCTGGCGGTCGATATGATCGAGGTGGGCGAATCCACCGGCGCGCTGCCGCAGATGCTGAACAGCGTGGCGGAATTCTTCGAAGACGATGTGAACACCCGGATGCAGGCGATGATGTCGCTGATCGAGCCGGCCATCATGCTCGTCATGGGGACGTTTGTGGCATTCGTGCTGGTGTCGTTGTATCTGCCGATCTTTTCGCTGGCGGACACCATCCGGTGAAGGAGTAGCGTATGGCAACGATGGACAGAATGGGACCGGGGCCGGACACGTCGGTGGAAGTCGACCAGGCGAAAAGCATGGCGGCGCGCTACCTCTGCGAGTTCGTGGACCTGCGCGTGGCCTCCATCGACCACGACCTGTTCCGCTCGATTCCGGTGGACCTGATGTTCCGGTACAACTTTGTGCCCATGCACGCGGAGAACGGGACGCTCGAAATCGCGCTATCCGATCCGCGCAACCTGACCCTGATCGATGAGCTGACGATCCTGCTGAACAAGCAACTGCGGGTGAAGGTGGCGACCCTCTCGCAGATTTCGGAGCTGCTCAAGAAAACCGAGCAATCGCAGCGCGTGTTGGAGGAAGTGACGGAGGGTTTCGCGCTGGACGTGGTGATGGAAGACGGCGACTCCGACGAGACGCTCTCGATCGACAAGCTGACGGCCACCGACAGCGACATCGCGCCCGTGATCAAGCTGGTGGACACCACCATCTTCAACGCACTGGAGCGGCGGGCGAGCGACATCCACATCGAATCGCGGGACCAGGAAGTGGCCATCAAGTACCGCATCGACGGCGTGCTGCACTACGCCATGCCGCCGATCGCCAAGGACTGGCAATCGACCATCATTTCGCGCATCAAGGTAATGAGCGAGCTGGACATCGCGGAAAAGCGCGTGCCGCAGGACGGGCGTTTCCGGGTGCGGTACAAGAACCGGCTGATCGATTTCCGCGTGTCGATCATGCCCACGATTCACGGCGAGGACGCGGTGCTGCGCGTGCTGGATAAAGAATCGATGAGCGAAAAATTCGCCAAGCTGACGCTCGACGTGGTGGGATTTGGCGAAAGCGATCTGTTCAAGTTCCGGCGCTACATCCAGGAGCCGTACGGCATGGTGCTGGTGACGGGGCCGACCGGGTCGGGCAAGACCACCACGCTGTACGCGGCGCTGAGCGAGATCAAGAACGACGAAGACAAGATCATCACCATCGAAGACCCGGTGGAATACCAGGTGAAGGGGATCACGCAGATTCCGGTGAACGAGAAAAAGGGGCTGACGTTCGCGCGCGGGCTGCGGTCGATTTTGCGGCACGATCCGGACAAGATCATGGTGGGCGAGATTCGCGACCAGGAGACGGCGCAGATCGCCATCAACTCGGCGCTCACCGGCCACCTGGTGTTCACCACGGTGCACGCCAACAACGTGCTGGACGTGCTGGGGCGCTTCCTCAACATGGGGGTAGAGGCCTACAACTTTGTTTCGGCGCTCAACTGCATCCTGGCGCAGCGGCTGGTGCGCGTGATCTGCGAGCACTGCAAGCACCAGGTGCAATATCCGGACTCGATGCTGATCGAAAGCGGCTTGAACCCGGAGGAATGGCGGAACGTTCCGATGATGGAAGGCGCCGGCTGTTTCGAATGCGGCGGGACGGGGTTCCGCGGACGCTCGGCGATTCACGAGCTGCTGGATTTGTCGGACCGCATCCGGGAAATGATTCTGAACCGGCGGCCGACGTCGGAGATTAAGCGCGCGGCGCGGGAAGAAGGCATGACCTTCCTGCGCGAATCCGCGGTGGAGAAGCTGCGCTTGGGGATCACCACGCTGCGGGAAATCAACAAGGTGACGTTCATTGAGGGATAGTTTTGAGAGATCGAGGCGGGGAATTTTAACGCGGAGACGCGGAGGAGCGGAGTTTTGAGAAAGACGGAGTTCACCGCGGAGACGCGGAGACGCGGAGTTTTGAGAACACATTGGAACGTGGTGTGCGCGACGGCTACCTTAGGGTTAAGTTATATCTCTTGGTTTTTCTCCGCGTCTCCGCGTCTCAGCGGTGAAATAGT
>JBEKDA010000061.1:0-33620 GCA_050014595.1 Bryobacteraceae bacterium | reverse complement strand
CTCCTGTTTGAAGTTTCTGAGCCGGCTGTTCAGAGCCGGTCTCGGCATTGTACCCTTCAGGAGAACCCTTCGCCATTTCAGCCCTTATACATTCAAACAGACGCTTTCGTCTGTCAACCCGGGGGTGTCAGCGCCGGCGGCACCGCTTGCGCCACCAAAACAAATCCTGTGTTTGCGGTGGCGGGGCAGGCGGTGCCGCCTGCCGAGCCCGTTGATTGGCGATTCTTTCACGGCATCTGAGCGAGTGGTTTCCCGTGAAGGTACACCACCACGCGGTCGGAGCCCTACCGCCGTTCCGCGGCGTCGATCCTCGCCTGTGCGTGGTTTACGGCCGCCAGCGCGACGGCCGGGTCGGCGTCCGGGGCGGTGCTGGCTAACTGCTCCTGGGCGCGCGCGAGGTCGGATTTGGCGCGCTCCACGTTGATGTCCTCGGCGCGCTCGGCGGAGTCGGCCAGCACGCGAACGTGGTCTTCCAACACTTCCAGGAAGCCGCCGTCAATCGCCAGATAGCGTCTTGCACCACTGCCCGCGGCGTAGCTCAGCGCGCCGGCGCCGAGCTGGCCCAGCAGCGCGGCGTGGCCGGGGAGAATCCCCAGATAGCCGTCCTTGCCGGGGATCTGCACGTCGGAAACCTGCTCGTGCACTAATTGGCGCGCCGGCGTCGCGATTTCCAGTTCGAGTAAGTCGGCCATGCTACGCCTGCTTCATCGCTTCGGCTTTTTCCAGCACTTCTTCGATGGTGCCCTGCATGTAGAACGCCTGCTCGGGCACGTTGTCGTGCTTGCCTTCGGCGATCTCCCGGAAGCCCCGCACGGTGTCGGCCAGCTTCACGTACTTGCCCTTGTAGCCGGTGAATTGCTCGGCCACGTGGAAGGGCTGCGACAGGAATTTCTGGATCTTGCGGGCGCGCGCCACGGCCAGCTTGTCTTCGTCGGAGAGTTCGTCGATGCCCAGGATCGCGATGATGTCCTGCAGGTCTTTGTAGCGCTGCAGAATCCCCTTGACCAGTTGGGCGGTGGAGTAATGGTCCTCGCCGATAATCAGCGGGTCGAGGATGCGGGAAGTGGAAGCCAGCGGATCGACCGCCGGGTAAATGCCCAGCGAGGCGATGTCGCGCGAAAGGTTGGTGGTGGCGTCCAGGTGCGCGAAGGCCGTGGCCGGGGCCGGGTCGGTGTAATCGTCGGCCGGCACGTAGATGGCCTGCACGGACGTGATCGAGCCCTTGTTGGTGGAGGTGATGCGCTCCTGCAATTCACCCATTTCGGTGGCCAGGTTGGGCTGGTAGCCGACCGCCGAAGGCATGCGGCCCAGCAGCGCCGAAACTTCCGAACCGGCCTGCGTAAAGCGGAAAATGTTGTCGATGAACAACAGCACGTCCTGCCCTTCTTCGTCGCGGAAATACTCGGCCACGGTCAGGCCGGTGAGGCCCACGCGCAAACGGGCTCCGGGCGGCTCGGTCATCTGGCCGTAGATCAGGGCGCACTTGGATTTCTTGTAGTCGTGCGGATCGATGACGCCCGATTCCTGCATTTCGAGCCACAGGTCGTTGCCTTCGCGGGTGCGCTCACCCACGCCGGCGAACACCGAAACACCGCCGTGCTTCTGGGCGATGTTGTTGATCAGCTCCATGATGATGACGGTCTTGCCCACGCCCGCGCCGCCGAACAGGCCGATCTTGCCGCCGCGCAGGTAGGGTTCCAGCAGATCGATCACCTTGATGCCGGTCTCGAACATCTCCAGGCGCGTCGACTGGTCCTCGAACGAAGGCGACGGGCGATGAATGGGGTAATGCAGCTTGGCGTTGACCGGGCCCATTTCATCCACCGGCTGGCCGATTACGTTCAGCACGCGGCCGAGCGTCTCGGGACCGACCGGCACTTCCACCGGATGGCCCAGGCTGATGGCCTGCATGCCGCGCACCAGGCCCTCGGTGGGCTGCAGCGCCACGGTGCGCACGCGGCCTTCGCCGATGTGCTGCTGCACTTCGCAGATGATGTCGATGGGGCTGGGGACTTTAAAGCCCTCGCTGGTCACGCGGATGGCGGTGTAAATCAAGGGAATGTGTCCCTCGGGGAACTCACAGTCCACGGCCGGTCCGGAGACCTGCACGACCTTGCCGATCAGAAATGCGTTGCTGGTTGCCATATCTTTCTCTCACTCCGCGGCGGCGGCGCCGCTGACTACCTCGATGATCTCTTTGGTGATGCTGGCCTGGCGCACGCGGTTCATGTAGAGAGTCAGCTTCTCGATCATGTCGCCGGCGTTGGAGGTGGCCGCTTCCATGGCGGTCATGCGGGCGGCGTGCTCGGCGGCGGCCGATTCCACCAGCGCGCGGTAAAACTCCATTTCGATCGAGCGCGGCAGCAGCGCGGCCAGTATTTCCGCCGGCGGCTGTTCGAAAATGTAGTCCACCGTCGAGGCCTGCTCGGGCAGTTGAATGGGCAGCACCCGCGAGAGCGTGAGTCTCTGCGCCATCACGCTCTTGAATTCGTTGTAGAGCAGCCAGACGGCGTCGATCTCTTCGTTACTGTAGAGCTCCATGGCCTTGCGGGCGATGGCGGCGGTATCGTCGAAGACCACTTTGGCGGCCATGTTGATGTGTTCGCCGGAGATCGAGGCGCCGCGCTTGCGGAAGAAATCGCGGCCCTTGCGGCCGATCAGCTCCAACTGCACGGTAGCGCCGGCTCTTTCGGCCATAAACGCCTGCGCGCCCTTAACGAGGTTCGCATTGAACGCGCCGGCCAGGCCCTTATCGCTGGTGATGAGAACCAGCAGGATGCGCTGTTCGGGCCGCTGGGCCAGCAGCGGATGGCCGGAGGTCCGCTCATCGGCGGCGGCCGCGGCGGCCACGTCCGCCAGCAAGTGGCGCAGCAGCCCTCCGTAGGGGCGGGATGAAATTACGCGATCCTGAGCGCGGCGCAGCTTGGCGGCCGAGACCATTTTCATGGCCTTGGTGATCTGCTGCGTATTCTTGACCGAGCGGATGCGCCGCCGGATATCGATCAGGCTCGGCATTTTGTCTTACTTCTTCTCCGCCAGGAAGCGGGCTTTGAATTCTTTGATGACCTCGGTCACTTTGGCGGCGAGCGCGTCATCCAGAGCTTTCTTGGTGCGGATCTCATCGAACAGGCTGGGGTGAGCGTTGTCGACGAAGCGGTACAGCTCCTCCTCGAACTTGCGGCACTGCTCCACCGGGAGATCGTCCAGGTGGCCCTTGACGCCGGCGAAGATGATGAGGACCTGCTTCTCGAGCGGCAGCGGCTGGTATTGACCCTGCTTGAGAATCTCCACCAGGTGTTTGCCGCGGTTGAGCTGATCGATCGACGCCTTGTCCAGATCGGAGCCGAATTGCGCGAAGGCCGCCAGCGCGCGGTACTGCGCCAGATCCAGTCGCAGGCTGCCGGCAATGGTCTTCATGGCCTTGGTCTGGGCGTTGCCGCCCACGCGGCTGACCGAAATGCCGACGTTGATGGCCGGGCGGATATTGGAATTGAACAGATCGGATTCGAGGAAGATCTGCCCGTCGGTGATCGAAATCACGTTGGTCGGAATGTACGCCGAAACGTCGCCGGCCTGGGTTTCGATGAAGGGCAGAGCGGTGAGCGAACCGCCGCCGTTTTCGTCGTTCAACTTGGCGGCGCGCTCCAGCAGGCGGCTGTGCAGATAGAAAACGTCGCCGGGGTAGGCTTCGCGCCCGGGCGGGCGGCGCAGCAGCAGCGAGATTTCGCGGTACGCCGCGGCGTGCTTGGAGAGATCGTCGTAGATGCAAAGCGCGTGCTTCTTGCTGTCGCGGAAGAACTCGCCCATGGCGCAACCGCAGAAGGGCGCTATGTACTGCATGGGCGCGGGGTCGGAGGCCGAGGCCGAAACCACCATGGTGTATTCCATGGCGCCGTGGTCTTCGAGCGTCTTGACTACCTGGGCCACCGTGGAGCGCTTCTGGCCGATGGCGACATAGATGCAAATCATGTCGCCGCCCTTTTGATTGATGATGGTGTCGAGCGCGATGGCGGTCTTGCCGGTCTGGCGATCGCCGATGATGAGCTCGCGCTGCCCGCGGCCGATCGGGATCATGCCGTCGATGGCCTTGATCCCGGTCTGCATGGGCTCTTTCACCGGCCGGCGCGCCACCACGCCGGGGGCCAGGCGTTCCACCGGATTGAACTGGTTCGAGAGGATGGGGCCCTTGCCGTCGATGGGTTCGCCCAGGGCGTTGACCACGCGGCCGATCAAGGCCTCGCCCACCGGCACCGACATAATGCGGCCCGTGCGGCGAACCTCGTCGCCTTCTTTGATTTCCGCGAAGTCGCCCAGCAGCACCGCGCCCACCTGGTCTTCTTCCAGGTTCATGGCGATGCCGGCAACGTTGTGAGGAAACTCGATCAGTTCGCCCGCCATGACCTTCTCCAGGCCATGGATTCTGGCGATGCCGTCGCCCACGGAGATCACCGAGCCGGTTTCGGTGACGTCGATCGCCCGCTCGTAATTCTCGATCTCCTGGCGCAGAATACTGGTTATTTCGTCCGCTCGAATTTGAGCCATAAATCCTTCCGCTTAACTTTCCGCACACAGGCGGCGTCCGAGAGATGCCAGTTCGCCGCGAACCGAGCCGTCGTAGACCGTGGAACCAATCCGTGCCACCACGCCGCCGATCAGAGAATCGTCCACGGCGAAGCGCATGCGGATACGCTTTCCGGTCAGTTGTTCCAGCCGGCTGTTGAGCGCGGCGCGCTGCTCGCCGCTGAGTTCGCGCGGGGAAGAGACTTCCGCGCGCGCGAAGCCCAGACGCTCATCGAGCACCACCTCAAGGGTTTGGATGATGCCGGCGAGCGAGGCGATGCGGCGATGATCGATCAGGACAAATAGAAGATTGCGCGGGATGCGCGAAAGCTGGAGCGCGTCGGCGATGCGGCTGACCACGGCCTTTTTCCGGCCGGCCGGCACCGCGGGCGTGACCAGCGCATTTTGCAACTCGGGGGAATAGCGGAGGGTGGTTTCGAAAGCCTGCAATTCGGCGAGGGCGATTTCGGGCCGCAGGGGCGACCAGGCAGAGGTCACCACATCGGCCATGGCGTTGGCGTAACGCGAGGCTATGGCGGAGTTGGTCATTGGAGATCGCGCACAAATCCGCGCACCAGGTAATCCTGGGTGGCCGGAGTCATACGGGCGCGGATCTTCTGTTCGGCCAGTTCGACCGCCAGCTCGCCGGAATAGCGCCGCAAATCCATGCGGGCGGCTTTTTGGGCGGCTGCGATTTCGTGCGTGGCGTGGGCTTCGATCTTAACGATTTCGGCGGCGGCGTGAGCGGCGAGGCGCTCGGTTTCGGACTGGGCTTCCCGCTGCGATTCGGCGCGCAGGGCGGCGATGTCCGCCTCCAGGTTGGCGAGGCGCCGGTCCACTTCGGCGGCCCGGGCTTCGGCGTCGCGGCGGATCTGCTCGGATTCGGAAATATCCTTGGAGATGGATTGCGAGCGCGCCGCGAAGAAGGGCCCGGCGTTCTTTCCCATCAGGTAGCCGATGCCGGCGGCCAGCAGCAGGAAGTTCGCCCACTTCCAACCCTGCAGATTGCCGCCGCCCGCCTCGCCGCCTTCAGCGAGACACAGCGCGGCGCTCGAACAGAGGAGCGTTGCGAACCGGGCAAGGGGTCTCACGCGGCGCTCCCCCGCAAAATGGATTCGGTGATCTCGGCGGCCAGCGCGTCGCTTTCGCGGCCGAGCGCGGCTTTGGCCTGCTCCACGTCGCGGGCCAGTTGTTCCCGCGCCTCTTCGACCGCGGCCTCGGCTGCCTGCCGGGCAACGTTCAACTGGGCGGTTTCGCGCTCCTGCAATTGCTGGTGCAGTACTTCGTGGGCCTGATAAACCTCGGAACGGGCGGCGCGCAACGCGTTTTCGTATTCCGCGGTCCGGGCGGCAGCGCGCTCCAGGGCTTCTTCGGCCATTTTGCGCGAGCCTTCCGTGGCTTCATATCGCTCGCGCAGCACCTTCTCCATGGGTTTGAAGAACATGTACTTCGCATAGAGATAGAGCACCAGGAGAAAAATGACTGTTGGGACGGCGTTCAGCAGTATTTGGCCCAAGGCGTGGAGCGTATCACCCATATTTTTTGCGGAAAGACCCCGGCGCTTTAAGAGGTTCAGAGTAACATCGCGCGGAAAGTTCCGTCAACCGCGCGGCCGGGTGGTGTCAGCGCCCCGGTGCCGCGGCGACGGAGCTTCACGCGAAGGGGTGCAACTCTGTGGCAATGCCGAAAGTCTCTTGCGCTGGCGGGTGGTGTCAACGCCCCAACGCCGCGACGGGTTTTACGAGTTGCTTAGAGCTTTCCGGCCGCGTTGGTGAGGGTTTGAACCAGTGCGCTTCCCCAGGCATTTTCCGTGACCCCGGGGATCACGGCGATCGCGTATCCGGACGCAAAGCTCCCTATGAAACCTGAAATGCCCTGGTGGACGGTGAGATGGATCAATCCGTTGAAAAGGGCGAAACCAACAACCCCTGGGGACAGCCAGCCGCGCCCATTGTGGGCCAACATTTGGTTCAGTTTTCTCGCAAAGAAGACTCCAAAGAAAGCTTCGAAAAAGCCCCATGCGGCAACCGTCGCGGCAAGTCCCGCCACAGACAGCGGAAAACCAATCGCCAGTGACATGCGTACCGCAGGTTGCCGGCGCAGCGGAACCCACAGCAGCGCGTCAGCATGCCATGACATGGCAAGGTCGTAAATTCCCGCCAACACCAATGCCAGGGCAACTGATTTGCCGGCGTTGCGCCAGGTGAACCCGTAGTCGGACCAGCGCTCGTGCCGGATCCGCATGACAACCAGCAGCGCCAGGCCTTCAGCCATGAACTGGTAGGTGGCCGCGGCAAAAACCATAACCAGGCCCCGGCCGTGCCGCAAGAGCGGGTCCAACACCGGATTGATCGCGACGCAAACAGCAAAGAATGCCATCGCGACGGCAAGGTCGATTGCCGCCGTGCGGCGATTTACCGGCGCCATGGCATGCGCCGACGGCAGCTCAGACGAGTGAACCACGCACGCTCATTCTCCCACGAATCTGCGGAATCGCTACCTTGTCGCCGGGCTGCCTTATCGACTCGCAAAATATTCCGTCGTGACGATGTGGCGCACGCACTCATGCGTGCCGCGTCGGCACTTGCCATGCCGACGCCCGGTGCCGACAGACTGTCCATTCCCCACCAGAGTGTCGAGACGAGACGTCTCGACACGGCACGCACGAGTGCGTGCGCCACTTCACGCCACATGTGAGAAATGCGAACTAACGCTTCAGCACGGTTAGCGTTACGGCCGAAGCGTACTCCGTGGAATGGTGCACGGCGTTGTGCGCCACCACGCCTTTGGCCTCGTCGTAGTTGTTGCCGCCGGTATTGAGGTTGCGGTCGAAACGTGGGAAGTTGCTGCTCGATACCTCGATCCGGATGCGGTGGCCGGCCGGGAAGTAGTTGCTGGTGGTCATGGGCTGGAGCGCGACCTTATATACTTTGCCGGATTCCAACCAGGCCAGCGGCTTGTCGTATCCGTTGCGATAGCGCAAGCGCTGGATGGTCTCGTCCAGGTTGTAAGCCGTTCCGTCGGGGTAGACGTCGATCAGCTTCACGGTGAAGTCGGTATCTTTGACATCGGACGAGACGTGGAGCGTGACGGCGATCGGGCCGCTGGCTTCGATGGGCTCTGGAAGGGGCTCGGAGGTGTAGACCAGGATGTCGGGACGGGCTTCCTGTTTGCGCTGATCGAAGGCGCCGCCGGTCACCGCATTGCCCGTGCAGCAGACGTTTCCGCCATAGGAGGGCACGGGGTTCATGGGATCGTAAGTGAAGGCGTCGGGGTGGTCCGTCGAGGGCGCCGCGGTAGAGAGCACGCCATCGCCGGTCAGGCTGTTGGCCTTGCCGCCGCTCGAAAGGTAGAGCGTCAGGGGCTGGGCGCCGGCGGGCGGCCAGGTATCGGCGGATTGCCACTTGTTGATCCCCATGGTGAAGTAGCGTACGCGCGGCATCTTCTGGAGGATTTGGTTGTCTTCGCCTTTTAGGAAATGGTCGAACCAGCCATAAGTGAGCTCGTCGTAATCCAGGCGGGCGTCGCCCATGCTGCGCTCGCCCACCACGGTGTTTTCGGTGGCGCGCTTGTAGCCGCAATGCAGCGTGGGAGCGATCACGGCATACTGCTCATTGGCGATCTCGGGGCGGGCGGTCTTGCGGACATGGTTATAAGCGGCCAGGTTCGGGCCCACCGAGACGTCGTACCAGGACATGAACCAGAAACCCGGGACGTTGATGGTCATGTTGTCGTGCCAGAGGCCGCCGCGATACCAGGCCGCGTCGTTGGGAGCGCGCTTGATCATGGCGCCGCCGGTGGAGACTTCCGCGCGGTCCGCAAAAATGCCGTGCGGGCCGTCGACGGCGTTGATGATGTCCATTTCCGGCAGGTGCGTGAGGGCCTGGGACCAATCGACCGGCGGCATCTGGGGCGCGAGGTCGAACATTTTGGAGGCGCGAATCAGATCGGCCTGCGAGGTGTTGGGCGGGAACATGGGACGCACCGGGTTCTGCTCGCCGTAGATCCAGGAGATGAAGAGCATTTGGACGGCGCCGCCGCGATACCAGTTGCCCTGCTCGAAGTAGGGCGCCACGCGGCCCACGCCGGCGCCGAAGCCCTGGGGGATCATGGCGGCGAAGGCCGGATTGCCCTGAGCGGCCACGCCCATTTGCCATTCGGCGGTGGAGGAGCAGCCGATGGTGCCCACCTTGCCGTTGGACCAGGGGCGCGAGGACATCCACGTAATGGCGTCGGTGCCATCGGTGAGGGGCGGTCCCAGGATGTCGTAGATGCCTTCGGAGAAGAAATGGCCGCGCTCGTTCATTTCCACGTAGGCGTAGCCGCGCTTGACGGCGGCCAGTTCGGCGGCCATATCGCGTGGCGCGCCGTTGCGGACGTCCCAGTAATTGAAGTTGTAGGGCGTGCGCACGAAGATGATGGGGTACTTCTTCGACGTGTCCTTGGGGCGGTAGATGTCGGTGGCCATGCGCTTCCCATCGCGCATCGGGACCATGACTTTGCGTTCGATGATGGCGATGGATTCCAGCTCCTGCTCGGTCGAGTTGCGCTTGGCAAGTTGTTCCTTGGTGACACCGCCGCGCTGTTGGGCGTGGGCGGTGAAGATCAGGGTGAAGATGCCAAGGGCCAGGATGGCGGCCAGCAGGTAAGAGCGGCGGATCAATCTTTTCGTTTGCATCGGCAAATTTCGTTTCTCCTCCCGGCGCGGGCTATTGCTTGGCCAACGCGGCCGGTCCGACATAGGTGTAGTTTCCAAAACCGAGCATGAGATAGCCGATGCCGCACAGCAGGAATAGCAGAATGACGCCGAAGGCGGCGCTCTGGCCGAAGGACTTGGCGACATCGATGGCCACCAGGATGGCGATCACGAGGTTGACCAGGGGGATGAAGTAAAGAATAACCCACCACCCAGGCCGGCCGGCGAGTTTCAAGAGGATATAGACGTTGTAGATGGGGATCAGGATCGCCCATCCGGGTTGGCCGGCTTTAGTGTAGACCTTCCACATGGCGATGATGAACACCAGCGCGATCACCATGATCACCAGAAAGACTACGAGGCTCGCTCCTAAGAGAGCCGTGCTCGGGACACCGCCCGAATCTGCTTGCAACCACAAGGCTGGAACCGTTGTCATTATAGTTTCCTCCTGCCGCAGCTCGTGGCTGGCGGCGAAACACGCCTAGTATATACGAGATTTCGGGCGGTGGCGCGACGCGCGCCGGATTTGCGGCATCATAAAGCCTGGAGGGGTTTTCGTTTGTCCGCGCCGGAACCACCGCACCCGACTGTCAATCCGTGGATCGTCGCCGTAGCGGTCATGTTTGCCACGTTCATGGAGGTGCTGGATACCACCGTGGTGAACGTGTCCCTGCCGCATATCGCGGGCAGCCTTTCGGTGAGCGTGGATGAGGCGGCGTGGGCCCTGACATCCTATCTGGTGGCGAACGCCATCATTCTGCCGATGACCGGCTGGCTGGCCAACTTCTTCGGGCGGAAACGCATGTTGATGGGGGCGGTGTTCGGGTTTACCGCCGCCTCGTTTTTCTGTGGGCTGGCGCCCACGCTGCCCATCCTCATTTTGTTCCGTGTGATCCAGGGCGCCACCGGCGGGGCATTGCAACCGCTCTCGCAGGCGGTGATGCTGGAGGCCTTTCCGCCGCGGGACCGCGGCAAGGCCATGGCTTTCTGGGGGCTGGGAATCGTGGTGGCGCCGATGCTGGGCCCGGTGATCGGCGGGTGGCTGACGGACAACTATAGCTGGCGGTGGGTCTTCTACATCAACCTGCCGGTGGGGTTGATGTCGGTGTTGATGACGCGGTGGTTCATTTTCGATCCGCCGTACATCAAGCGCGGCAACCGGGGCATCGACTACTGGGGTATCGGGCTGCTGGCGGTGGGCGTCGGCGCGTTGCAGATCGTGCTGGACAAAGGACAGGAAGAAGACTGGTTCCAATCGCATTGGATCGCGGCGCTCGGACTGGTGGCAGCACTCGGTCTGGCGGCGTTTGTGATCCGCGAATTACGGGCACGCGATCCCGTCGTGCACCTCCAGGTTTTCAAGAACCGGACCTACAGCGCGGGCGTTTTTCTCATGACCGTGCTGGGGTTCGTGCTGTACGGAAGCCTGCTGCTGGTGCCGGTTTTCCTGCAAACGCTGCTGGGATATCCGGCGCTGGACGCGGGGATCGCGATGGCGCCGCGCGGGCTGGGTTCGTTCCTCATGATGCCGGTGGTGGGCACGGTGATGGGGCGCTTCGACCCGCGGAAAGTGCTGGCAGCGGGGCTGGTGGGCGCGTCGTGGTCGCTCTATGCGCTGTCACGGTTGAACCTGCAGGCGGGGTATTGGGACATTTTCTGGCCCCAGTTCATCCAGGGGGCCTGTCTGGCGATGCTGTTCGTGCCGCTGACCACGGCCACCATGGACCCGATTCCCAAAGAAGAGATGGGCAACGCCACCAGCATGTTCAACCTGATGCGCAATCTGGGGGGCAGCTTCGGGATCGCGGCGGCCACCACCTATTTGTTCCGGCGGCAACAATTGCACACCCACCTGCTGGGAGCGCGCGTGACCGCATTCGACCCGTCGACCAGGGTGATGACCAAAGGCCTCGAAGCCGTCATGATGACGCACGGCTCCGACCCGGCGACGGCGTCGCGGCAGGCCTATGTCTCGATCTGGGGCCTGATCGAGAGGCAGGCGTCGATGCAGGCGTTCGTGGATACGTTCCTGGCAATGGCGGTAGTCTTTATGCTGATGCTGCCGCTGCTGCTGGTGATGAAGAAGCCGAAGTATTTCCGGAGTAGCGGAGTGGGGCACTAACCATGCGAACCATGGCAATGGCGCTCGGTCTGGCGCTGGCGGCCGTATGGGCGCCGGCCGACTCCGGGACGGAATTGTTGGATGCGGCGGCCAAGGGCTTGACGGCCAAGGTGGGGCAGTTGCTGGCGAAAGGAGCCGGCCTGGGCGCCAAAGACAAGAATGGGCGGACCGCGCTGATGCTGGCGGCCCAGCACGGCCATGCCGAAACCGTGCGCGTGCTGCTCGAGAAAGGCGCTTCGGCGGACGATCGCGATGCGCGCGGATACACGGCGTACGGGCTGGCGGTGTTCTCGCCCGCGGGTGCGCGCACGGGGATCGATGAAGTCTTGACCGCTCTTCCGCAGCCGCCGCGGCCTCACCTGGTGGTCGCAACCGCATGGAGCGCCGCGGGCCTGTACAGTTCCTGCTTCCTGCGTCCGGAACAACTGGTGCAACAGGTGGGCGGGATCCAACTGGACGCCATCGCGCTGGTGGATTTCCGGAGATTCTTTGCGCAGTCAGGTAAAGGGCTGGTGGAGATCGTGAAGGCGGAATCCCACGGGGTGGCCAAGATCCCGGACGACGACGCGTTTCAGGACGCCGACGCAGTGCTCGCCCTGGAAGTCAAGCCCGTGGCGGCGTGCGTGCCGCAGGAAACCAATGACAACCTGAGCCTGACGATAGAGGCGCAACTGGTGCGCGCCAAGGACCGGTCGGTGGTGTGGAAGAAGACTTACGGAGGCGGCCTCGCGGGCCTGCACGCGCGCCGCGTGACGAGCCCTTCGCAATACTTTCCGGTCTACAACGAATGGACCAAGGCGCACGCGGAGCAAGTCTATTGGGACGCCGTGGAAGCCTGGTACCGGTTGAAGCCTTAAACGCGCTCCGCGCGGCGCAGGCCGGCGCGGCGTCAGAATTGGTCGTTGACACAGACGTTGCCAGCTTCGTTTTCAAGTGGCGCCAGCAAAAGCTCGATGTGCTGGAGGCCTATCTGGCCGGTTTAACCGCTCTTGGTTTTTTGCCGGCTGTCTGGCTGGGATAGACTGCGGTTAGGTGAAACCCCCACCGCGCCGGCAAGTGCCGCAGCCATCCACGGCCTTCACTCTCGAAGACCAGCGCCAGATGACGCGGGCCAAGAACTACTTCGCCTGGCAGAGCCGGCTGGTGCTGCGGGAAGTGGGGCGGCGCGTGGTCGAAGTGGGCTGCGGCATCGGCAACCTCACCGGCCTGTTGCTGGATCGCGAGCTGGTTGTTGCCGTGGACCCCGAAGCGGCCTGCGTGGAGCGGCTGCGGGAGCGCTACGGGGCGCGGCGAAATCTGCAAACGCTGGTGTGCGACACGGCCCGGCCGGAGTTTCGCGAGCTGGCCAGGTTCCGGCCGGATTCGTGCGTATGCGTGAACGTGCTGGAACATATTGAGGATGACGCCGGAGCGCTGGATGCGATGGCGTCGATCCTGGCGCCGGGCGGAGTGATTGTGCTGCTGGTCCCGGCCTTTGAGGCGTTGTATGGGCCGATCGACCGGAACCTGGGACACTACCGGCGGTACCGCCGCGGCGGGATCGCGCGCCTGGCCGAACAGGCCGGGCTCCAGGTGCGGAGGGCGCGTTACGTGAACGCGATCGGCCTGGCGGGCTGGTGGGTGAATGCGCATGCGTGGAAGCGCGAGGCGCAGTCGGGCGCGCAGATTGCGGTCTTCGACCGGTTCGTGGCGCCGGTGCTGGAGCGCGTGGAAGCCGCCATGCCGCCGCCGTTCGGGCAGTCGCTGCTGGCGGTGCTGAGGAAGTAGAATAGCGGACAGGGAAGGCCGCTTGCGCGTTTCGGTCCTCATTCCGGTGTACAACGAGTTCCCCACGCTGCCGCAAGTGCTGGAGCGGGTGATGCGCGCGGAGCTGCCGGCGGGCTGCGAGAAGGAAATCATCGTGGTGAACGATGGGTCCACCGACGGCACGGCGGCATTGCTGGAACGGTATGCCGGCTCCCGGTTGGTGGTGGTCCATCATGCGCGGGCCAACCGGGGCAAGGGTGCGGCGCTGCGCACCGGCCTGGCTGCAGCCACCGGCGACATCGTGCTGGTGCAGGATGGGGATCTGGAATACGATCCCAACGACTACCTGCTGCTGCTCCAGCCGATTGTGGACGGACGCGCCGACGTGGTGTACGGGTCGCGGAATTGGGCGGGGATGAATTGGCGGAACCGGTTAGCCAACCGGGTTCTGACGCTGGCGGCCAACCTTCTGTACCGCGCCGCCATCACGGATGAGGCAACCGCCTACAAGGCATTTCGCGCGAGCGTGGTGCGGCTGGTGCGCCTCGAGTGCGTCGGGTTCGAGTTCTGCCCGGAAGTCACGGCCAAGCTGCGGCGCCTGGGCTGCCGCATCCACGAGGTTCCCATTTCATACAATCCGCGGGGCATCGCGGAAGGCAAGAAGATCCGGGCGAAAGATGGCTTCCAGGCGCTCTGGACCCTGGTACGGTACCGGTTCACGAGAAAGCGGACGTTCCGCAGGTCCGCCGCGGGCTACCAGATGCGCAAGGGGACTTCGCCCGGGGACCAGCCGATGCCGACCGACGCGCTGTAGATCAAGCGATTGTAGCCGGTGAAGTTGGGGCTGCGGTATTGGGTGGCGGTGTAGGTGGTGACAAAGCTGAGGGAGTGGCCGAGTGAGCGGCTCATGCTGAAAGAGCCGGAGATGCTGCCATAGCCGCCATTCACGTTGCTGATGGAAAGGGCGGTGGTGTAAGTGCAACCCACTCCCAGGCTCCAGCGGCGCAGGCCGGTGTATCCGTATCCGCCCATGACCGAGGCGGCGCGGGATGTGAGAAAAAGACCGTTGCCGGGCGTGATGGTTTCTCCACCTGCGACGTAGAGCACCCCGCGCGCAAAGGTCTTGGACAGCCGTCCGGAATAATTGGGAGCCCAGATGATATTATGAACCAGCGCGCTGGTGGTGGTGATACCGAGCAGCGCGGCCACGTTGGGATCGACCGGCACGCTTTGGATGAACTTGGTTTCCGCGCGCATGAATCCGCCGTAACCGGAAAACTCTACCGTGCGGGAGATGCGCAGCGCGTAGGTGAGGGAGGCGCCGTGAATGTCGCTCGAGGAGAGGATGCTGGTAAAGGAGTAGTGGGTAAAGCTATAGCTGGCCCCAATGGTGGCGCGTCGGGAGAGCCGGTACTGGAAATCGCCCATGGCGTCTTCGCCGGTAACTCCGTACAGCGCCGAGGAGCCGTAGCGATCGATGAAGAGACCGCCTCCCAGATCGAAGGAGAGACGCGTGGATTTTTGAATGACGATATCGGCCTGGGTCGTGGAATAAATCGTGCGGGTGTAGTAGAAGTCGCTGGTGGGGATGGCGCTCTGGGCGGGATCGAAGGGCACGGTTTGGGTGAGCCCCACGTTCGGGTTGTTGAATGAGAACCAGCCGAGGGCTTCCCGCAGGCTGAACTTGATGTGGCGGGTGACCTGGTGAGAGAGACCGAAACCCAATCCCTGGTTGAACGCGTTGTAGTTGGAGGCGGTGGAATAATAAGTGTAGCTGGCGTGGTAGTCGAGGCCGATATGGGTATGCCGCCAACTATGGGATCCGCTAATGCCGCCGGAGAACGTCACTCCATAAGAACTGACGTTGGCGAGGTTGCCCTGCGTATCGACGACGGCGACACCCGAGAGACCGGCGCTATAGGAGGCGCTGACTGACAGGAAGGGCTGGAACTTGATTTGGGGCGCTTCCATGGCGGCGGGAGCGTCGCCGCGCGAGAGTATGGCGGGGCCGGCGTACTGGCCGAAGGCGGGCAGGACCAAAACCAGGGTGAACAGTGCGCGAGCCGGATTCAATCGAGTTCCTCCGTTAGGATAAGCAGCAACTCAAAGTCTGACGCGGC
Source organism: Bryobacteraceae bacterium (assembly GCA_050014595.1). GTDB lineage: Bacteria > Acidobacteriota > Terriglobia > Bryobacterales > Bryobacteraceae > PALSA-129. The sequence continues at coordinate 18,376 of JBEKDA010000061.1, read as the reverse complement.
GGTGCGGGGCGTGTCAAGCGGCCGGGTGCCTAGAACGGGTTGCCGAGTACTACGATTACTGTGCGCCGCGCGAGAGCAGCATGGCCTTGACCGTGTGGAAGACGATGTACGTGTCCAGACGGAAGGACATATTCTTGATGTAGTAGAGGTCGTATTCGAGCTTCGTGATGGTGTCTTCGAGTGTATCGCCGTACTTATAGTTGATTTGAGCCCAGCCGGTGATGCCGGGACGGACGCAATGGCGCTCGCGATAGTACGGGATCTTTTCGGAGAGGGAATGGACGAATTCGGGCCGCTCCGGGCGCGGACCCGCGATGGACATGTCGCCGATCAGGCCGTTGACGAGTTGGGGTAACTCATCCAAGCGGAGTTTGCGGATGATTCTGCCGACTTTGGTGATCCGGGGATCGTCTCTGGAAGCCCACACGGCGCCGGTTTGCGCTTCGGCGTCGGCCCGCATGGACCGGAACTTGTAAAGCGTGAAGAGTTCGCCATCAAGCCCCACGCGCACCTGGCGATAGAGAATCGGGCCGGGCGATGAAAGCCGCACGGCGAGCGCGGTGAAGAGCATGATGGGTGAGGCCACCACCAGGCCGATGGCGGAGAGTAGCCGGTTGGAGATGGTCTGCACGATCAGGGTATGCGTGCGGGGGCCCAGCTCGCCGGAATAAATCAATTGGGAAGGGCGCAGTTCGCGGATGCAGACGCGGCCGCACACGTGTTCGAAGGTGGTGGCGGCTTCTTCGATGATGTGGCCCGCGAAGCGAAGTTCGAGGAGTTCGGCCACGGGCATACGCTGCCGCCGCTCGGACATGCCGATTACGAGGCGGTTGGGGCGGGCTGCCTGAGCCACTTCGGTGAGCGAACTGAGTGGGCCCAGAACCTTGCCGCCTGGAAGCGGAGTGCCGGTCTCGTAGCCGTCGGCCACATAGCCGGTCACCTGGAGAGCCAGCTCGGGGTGTTCTTCGATGTGCCGGGCAATGTCTACGAGCAGGGGGCTGTCGCCCACCAGCAGAAGCGTATCGCGTCCCATCACCTGGAGCGCGAAGGCGCTGAAGGCGATCCGCCACAGGAACAGGCCGGCCATAGCCAGAGCGCTCCCGACAACCATCACGTGAATGGGAACGCGCTGGCTGGGGCTCAAATAACTGAGGAAGCCTTGCGTCAGGATCGCCACGCCCATCACCAGGCAAAGCTGCTGCAGCAGCACGATCCGCGAGTGCACGTGGACCCGCGAATAGAGATCGTTGAAGTGCATCCCGATCAGGATGGTGAGCAGGACCGGAATGAGGTGAACGAGGCCGCCATCGTAGAGCAGGTAGGTTTGGGGATCGACGTCGAGGGTAAGGTATGTTGCCAGGACGAAAGCGGAGGTCGCCAGCAGGATGTCCGAAATCAACAGCGCGAGCGAAGTGGCGGGAACAGTTACCCAAAAAAAGCGCGTCATCCAAAGGGCACCGAAGACTACGACAGCCCCTCATTATAACCGCACTCCGTGCGCGCGAGCCGGAGAGTTCCACGCAAACCATCGGTTTGGTTATAGTGGGAACTACAATTCATGCAAGCTGCCACAGGCCCACGCGCCACCGGTTCCGGAGCGTCGCTTGAGAAGGACGCGCGGCATATGGCGGCCTTACTGAAGAAACATCAGTACCTGTTTGTGGTGATTCTCACTCTCGTCTACGCCGTCGGCGCCATCGGGAACGCGCGCAACAAGCCCCTCTGGTATGACGAAGTGGTTACGGTCATCGCGGCCTCCGCGCCGGATGCCGCCGGGACCTGGAAGGCGGCCCAGGCGATCGACGCCAACCCCCCGCTTCTTCACCTGCTGACGCACTTTTCCATGCAGTGGCTTGGCCCCGGCGAGATTGCCGTCCGGCTGCCGGCCATCCTCGGTTTCTGGGTTTTTTGCCTCTGCCTGTATGGTTTCACCCTGCGGCGCGTGGGAATCTACTACGCGCTGTTGGCGCTGCTGCTGCCCATCGCCACTGAGGCATACGGTTACGCTTACGAGGCGCGGGCCTATGCGCTTGAATTGGCGTTTTGTGGTCTGGCATTAGTGGCGTGGCAGATGGCCGCGGAAGGTTCGAAGCGGCTGCTGGCCTGTGCCCTGCTGGCTCTCAGCCTGGCCTGCGCCATTCTCTGCCATTACTATGCCATCCTGGCCTACCTTCCGCTGGCCGGCGGGGAAGCCTTCCGCTCCTGGCGGGCGCGACGAATCGATTGGCCGGTCTGGGCAGCCTTGGCCGTTGGCGGAGCGCCGGTGGTTTGGCGTCTGGCCACCATCACGCGCGTGGTCGGCGGCTTCAGTCATCCGACGTGGGCTCCCGCCTACCCGGAGCAGGTCATCGAGTTTTGGCAGGAGGGGCTGCGGCGCGTGTTGAGTTTTCTAGTGCTTGGCGTGGCCATCCTGGCGGTGTGGATGATCCGTAGAGGTGGCACGACTGGCGCGGCGGAGGACGCGGGCTCGCCCCCGGTACTGGCGGACCACGAGCTGGTTGCGGGCACGCTCTTTCTGGCGATTCCCATCTTCGCGGTGGGCGCCGGGTTGCTGGTCACCCACATGTTCACGGGCCGGTATGCGTTGTTGTCGTTGACGGGAGTGGTGCTGCTCACCCCCATGATCGTCGCGCGGCTCTCCCACGGGCGCGCCCTGCCGGGGTTCCTGCTCCTCTGCCTGTCGCTTCTGCCTCTGGCATTTGTCACCGTGGAGATTCCGCCCCCCCACCAGCCGTTCGCCGACGAAAGCATCCTCGTCAAGGCTCTCCAGCAGGGGCCAGTGGTGGTCACCGACGGGCAATTGTTCTTGCAGATGTGGCATTACGCGCCCAATGCGCTGAAGTCACACCTCCTGTTCGTGGTGGATAATGCCGCAGCCGTGAAATACATGGGCTTCGATTCCATCGACGGCGGCCTGAGGGCCTTGCGGTCCTGGTCTTCCGTGCAGGTCATCGAGTATGCGGATTTTGCCACTCCCGGCCGCGAGTTCCTGCTGTACCAGAATCCCCTCCGGCCCGGCTGGTTGCTCCCGAGGATGGTGGCGGATGGAGGGTCGGCCGAACTCCTGGCGCTTACTAACTATCGTCAACTGTACCGTGCCCGCCTGAAGCCCTGACGGCCTCCCGCGGAATGGCTTTCGACTGATTATCCCCCTCTGTTTTCAATGGGCTGGCTGGTGACCGCCGGATTCTGCCCTTCGAGAGCGCGAGTCATAACTTTAGGCCACAACAGTACCACAACTAAATTCGGGATAGCATACAACCGGTATCACCGGAATAATTGCCCTTCCAGCGCGAAAAAAGAAATCGCGCCGGTGGTCGCGGGAGGGCCGATAGTCGTGAAGGTTGTGATCCTGTGCGGTGGTTTGGGAACGCGGCTCCGCGAAGAGACCGAGTTTCGTCCCAAGCCCATGGTGGAGGTCGGTGGCCGCCCCATCCTGTGGCACATCATGAAAATCTACGCGCACTACGGCTTCCGCGAGTTCGTGCTGTGCCTGGGCTACAAGGGCAACACCATCAAGGAATACTTCCTCAACTACGAGGCCATGAACAACGACTTCACCATGAAGCTCGGGGAGCGCGCGCCACTGCGCTGCCACGGCCATCACGCCGAAGAGGGATTCAGCGTGACGCTGGCCGATACCGGCCTGGATTGCCAGACCGGCGGGCGCCTGGCCAAGGTCCGGAAGTACGTGGATGGCGATACCTTCCTGCTGACGTATGGCGATGGTGTGAGCGACGTCAACGTCCGGCGGCTGCTGGAATTTCACAAGAGCCACGGCAAGATCGCCACGGTCACCAGCGTCAAGCCGATCTCCCGTTTCGGCATGCTGGATCTGGCCGACCAGGGCCGCGTGCAGAGATTCGCCGAAAAACCCAAGGCCGACGGGTGGATGAACGCCGGCTTCTTCGTCTTCCAGAAGGAGTTCTTCGACTACCTCGGCGCCGACGACTGCATCCTGGAACGCGAACCGCTGGAACGTCTGGCGAATGAAGGCCAACTGATGGCCTACCAGCACGAGGGCTTCTTCTACGCCATGGACACCTATCGCGAATACCAGCATCTGAACGAGCTTTGGAGCCGCCAGGCCGCGCCGTGGAAGCTGTGGGACGACGTGCCGGCGCGGCTGCCGCGCCTGGTGAACAGCCGGTGAAAACGGTGACCACGCTCGGAGAGGGAGTCCGGCCAGGAGGCCCGTTCCCCGGTGGATACTGGCAGGACCGGCCCGTGCTGATCACCGGCGCCACGGGACTGGTGGGATCGTGGCTCACACGCCGGCTCCGCGAGGCCGCCGCCGATGTGGTCTGCCTGGTGCGCGATTGGGTTCCCCAGAGCGAGCTGGTTCGGTCCCGGGTGCTGGAGCAGGTCAAAGTTGTGCGCGGCGACGTCCGCGATCGCGACACCATCGAACGCACCCTGGGCGAATACGAAATCGACACCGTATTTCATCTGGCCGCGCAAACCATCGTGGGAATCGCCAACCGCAACCCGGTCTCGACTTTCGAGAGCAATATTCAGGGCACGTGGAACCTGCTGGAGGCCTGCCGCCGCTCGCCGGGCGTCCGGTCCATCATGGTGGCCTCTTCCGATAAGGCTTATGGCGAGCAGAACCAACTGCCGTATTCGGAAGACGCTCCGCTCGAGGGCCGGCACCCCTATGATGTGAGCAAATCCTGCGCGGACCTGATCGCCCACACCTACGCCGAAACCTACGGTCTGCCGGTGGCGGTCACGCGCTGCGGGAATTTTTACGGCGGCGGCGACCTGAATTGGAACCGCATCGTGCCCGGAACCATTCGTTCCGTTCTGCGCCATGTGCCGCCGACGATTCGTTCCGACGGCCAATTCGTCCGCGACTACTTCTATGTGGAAGATGGGGCCGCCGCCTACATGCTGCTGGCCGAAAAACTCCACTGCCGGAAAGAGCTGCGCGGCCTGGCTTTCAATTTTTCCAATGAAACCCAGGTCACCGTGCTGGAGCTGGTCGGCCGGATCTTGCGCGCCATGGATTCGGACCTGAAGCCGGAAGTTCTCAATGAAGCCTCGCACGAAATCCGGCGCCAGTATTTGAGCGCGGAACGGGCGCGCCGCCTGTTGCAGTGGTCCCCCTTGTTCACTCTGGAGGAAGGGCTCGGCCGCACCATCGCCTGGTACCGCGAGTTGTTGGCGGTGAACCTGGCCGAAGCGGCCCCAAGTGACGCAGACGCGGTCGGGGCGGTGTACTAAAATGGACCTTCACACCGACCAGAAGCAAGCGCTGAAGGATCAGATCCTGGGCCTTGTCCAGGAGTATTGCCGGGTGGCGCATCCGAAGCCTGCTTTCGTGCCGGGCCAATCGCGCATCCCCTATGCGGGCCGCGTCTACGACGCGCGCGAGATGACCCTGCTGGCCGATGCGGCGCTCGATTTCTGGCTGACCGCCGGACCGTATGCCGGGCGCTTCGAGCGGCGCATGCGCCAGTTCTTCGGCTGCCGCGATTTCCTGCTGGTGAATTCCGGTTCTTCCGCCAATCTGTTGATGCTCAGTACGCTTTGCGCGCGCGGATTGGCCAAGGAACCGGGCGGCCAGAGCCGGCCCCCGCTTGTGCCGGGCGATGAAGTGATTACGCCCGCCGTGACGTTCCCCACCACCGTGGCGCCCATCGCGCAGAATCGCCTGGTGCCGGTGTTCGTCGATTGCGAAGTGGGCACCTACAACATCAACCCGCGCCTGATCGAAGACGCCCTCGGCCCGCGCACCCGGGCTATCTTCGTGCCGCACACCTTGGGCAACCCGTGCGACATGGAAATCGTCAGCGAAGTGGCGCGCCGGCGCGGCCTGTGGCTGCTCGAAGACGGCTGCGATGCGCTCGGCGCCACCTTCAACGGCCAACTCGCCGGCACCTTCGGCGATATGTCGTCGCTGAGTTTCTATCCGGCCCACCACATTACCATGGGCGAGGGCGGCGGCATCGCCATCAATGGTTTCGGTCTGCAGAAGACCGCCCGTTCCGTCCGCGATTGGGGCCGCGACTGCTGGTGCGATCCCGGCAAGTCGAACACTTGCGGCGCGCGCTTCGGCTGGCAATCGGGCGAGTTGCCGTGCGGCTACGACCACAAGTACATTTATTCGAACATCGGCTACAACCTCAAGGTGACGGACCTGCAGGCGGCCATCGGCCTGGCCCAAACCGAAAAACTGGAGGCCTTCATCGCGGCCCGCCGGAGCAATTTCCAGCGCCTCTACCAGGGCCTGCTGGCGCATGAGGACCACCTGATTCTGCCGAAAATCGATCCGCGCGCGAACCCATCGCCCTTCGGTTTCCCTATCACCGTCCGGCCGGGCGTGGACCGCGGCCGCCTGGTGCGCCATCTGGAAGACGCGCAAATCGAAACGCGCCTGCTGTTCGGCGGCAACATTGTCCGCCAGCCGGGATTCCTCAACATCGAGAAGCGCGTGCATGGCGATCTGGCCGGCTCCGACACCATCATGCGCGACACATTCTTTATCGGCGTCTACCCCGGCCTGACCGCCGAAATGATCGATTACGTCCTGGACGTGTTCGAAGGGTTTTTCTCATCGAAAGTGCCGGCAAGCTTCAGCCTGCCGTTGCTGGCCGCCCAAAGTTAATGCCGATGCACCCCTGAGCCCATCATGGAGAACCGCCTGTCCCAAGATCTCGATCACATCCTCGACCACACCGAGGGCATTTGGGCGGAGATGCGCGGCGAGCGCATCTTCGTTACCGGCGGCACGGGTTTTGTCGGAAGCTGGCTTCTGGAGAGCCTCCTCTGGGCCAACCGCCGCATGAATCTCGGCATACGGTGCTCCGTATTGACGCGGAACCCGGCTGCGTTCGTCGCGCGCTTGCCGCACTTGGCGTGCGATGAGGCGGTGACGCTTTGCGCCGGCGATGCGGCCACCTTCGAGTTTCCGGATGGTTCATTCCCGCTGGTGGTGCACGCGGCGACGGAGCGGTATGGCGCGCCGGACGCGGAGCGCCCCGCGTCGGTCTTCCCCCGCGACATAGCCGCCACCGAACGGGTTCTCCAACTGGCGCGCCGCCGCGGTACGCGGCGTCTCCTCTTCACGAGTTCGGGCGCGGTGTACGGAAAGCAGCCCGCCGGGATGACGCATATCCCCGAGGACTATCCGGGCGCGCCGCTCACCAGCGACATCGATTCGGCGTACGGACAAAGCAAGCGGGCCTCCGAGTTTTTGTGCGCGGCATACGCCGGCGTGTATGGCTTTGACGCCGCCATCGCGCGCCTCTTCGCGTTCGTCGGTCCGTACCTGCCCCTGGACGCGAACTACGCGGTGGGGAATTTCCTGCGCGACGTCCTCGAGGACAGGCCGGTGAAGATTGCGGGAGACGGCACCCCTTACCGCTCCTACCTGTACGCGGCCGATCTGGCCATCTGGCTGTGGACCATGCTGACGCGCGCGCCTTCGGGAACGCCCTTCAACGTTGGCTCTTCGCACGAAGTCACCATCGCCGAACTGGCCCGTCGCGTGGTGCAAGCGACTATGCCGGGAACCGAGATTCGCGTGGGCCGGAAGCCCCTGCCGGGCGCGGCGGCGCAGCGGTACGTTCCGGCCACCGGCCGCGCCGAACGGGAACTGGGCTTGCGCGCATGGATTTCGTTGGAGGAAGGCGTGCGCCGCACTTTCCAGTGGCACGCACATTCCCGCCCGATGGAGGCGGTCCGTGGATGACCAAACTCTCCGATTACGTGATCCAGTTTTTCGTCGACCGGGGTGTTCGCGATGTGTTCCTGGCCGCCGGCGGCGGCATCATGCACCTGCTCGATTCGGTGGGCCGTAATCCAGCGATGCGCTACTACTGCAACTACCACGAGCAGGCCAGTGCGGTGAGCGCCGAAGGATATGCGCGGGTGACGACCCGTCCGGGGCTGTGCTTGGGGACAACCGGGCCGGGCGCGATCAATGCGCTCTCCGGCATGACCGCGGCGTGGGTGGACTCGGTTCCGCTGATTCTGCTGGCCGGGCAGGTGCGCACGGATATCATCGCCGACTATGCCAAGGTCCGCCAGGTGGGCCCGCAGGAAGGCAACGTCGTGGCCATGGCCAAGCCGGTCACCAAGTACGCCGTCACCATAAAAGATCCACGGCGGGTGCGCTACGAGATGGAACGCGCGTGGTACGAGGCGACGGCTGGAAGGCCGGGACCGGTAGTGCTCGAGTTCCCGCTGGACGTGCAGGCGGCCATGATTGAGGAGGCGGCGCTGGAAGGGTATGCGCCCGGCGGCCCGGCCCGGGGACCTTCGCCAGACCAGGGCGTGCGCTCCACCGTGGAGGCGATTCGCGCGGCCAAACGGCCGCTATTCGTGGCGGGAAACGGGATTCACTATTCGCAATCGAGGGACTTGCTGCACGAACTCCTCGAGCGCACCGGGATTCCCATCGTCCTGCCGCTGACAGCCAAGGACCTGGTTCACGAGAGCCATCCGTCGCTGATGGGCGTCTTCGGAGCCAGCGGGCAGCGGCGCGCCAATTTCGCGCTGCAGAACTGCGACTGCCTGATTGCCCTGGCGGCCGGGTTGAACCTTCAGAAGACCGGCTTCAACCTGGCCGGATTCGCGCCACGAACACGCAAAATCTTCGTGGACGTGGACCCCGGCCAACTGGCGCACCAGACGCTTAAACCCGACCTCGCCGTGCAAGCGGACATCCGCGAGTTTTTAGCAGCCTTTCTGCGCACGGTAAGGTGCTCGGCTCTCCGCCCGGCGGAAGAGTGGCTGGACACCTGCCGGATGTGGAAGACGCGTTACCCCGTCATGACGCCCGATTATTACCAGGATGAGCGGCATGTCAACACCTACGTGCTGGTGGACGTGCTCTCGGACCTGGTAACTCCCCAAGACGTAGTGGTCACGGGCAACGGCACAGAGGTGGCCAGTTTCTACCAGGCCTTCAAGGTGCAGCACGGCCAGCGGGCGTTCAACATCGGGTGGGGCGCTTGCGGCTGGGACCTGCCCATCGCCATAGGCTCGTGCATCGCCAACGGCCGCAAGCGGACCATCTGCGTGACCGGCGATGGCGGCATCCAATGGAACATCCAGGAGCTTCTGACGATCCGCAACTACAATCTTCCAATCAAGATTTTCGTTGCGAACAATCGCGGCTACACCTGTATTCGTGGCACGCAGAATAATTTCTTTGCCGGGCGATTGGTCGGCAGCGATCCGGCCTCGGGCGTGGCGAACCCGCATTTTGAACGGCTGGCCGGCGCGTACGACATCTCCTACACCCGGATCCGGAACAATGCCGGGCTGCGGGAAGGCATCGGCGCGGTGCTGCAGGCGGAGGGCCCGGCGCTCTGCGAATTGGACGTGGCGGTGGACCAGGGAATTTCGCCGCGTGTGTCGTCGTTCCGCCGTGAAGACGGAACCATGGAGTCGCGGCCCATCGAAGACATGGCGCCTCTTCTGCCTCGCGACGAAGTTTGGGAAAACATGCATCTCTTCGACGAAGAGCCCGCGGAGGTCGCGAAGTAGCCATGACGGGCCGTGACGTAACGCAATTCTTCGTGAAGCCGGCCGACTCCATCGGCACAGTCATCGCCACCATCGACCGCAGCGGCCGCGTCAGCCTGGCGCTGGTTGTGGACAAGCGCGGGCGCCTGCTCAACACCGTCTCCGACGGCGATGTGCGCCGCGGCATCCTGGCGGGGCTCAGTCTCGACGAATCCGTTTCCAAATTGCTCGAAATCAAGGCTCGGACGCCGTATCCCGAGGCCGTGACCGCGCGCGCCGGGTCCGATCCGGCGACGCTGCTGCAGATCATGCAGCAGCGCTCGGTGCGGCAGTTGCCGCTGGTGAACCGGCACAACAGAGTAGTCGACATCGTCATCCTCAGCGATTTCCAGCGCCTGGCCAGCCAGCCGTTCCGTGCGGTGGTGATGGCCGGAGGTCAGGGCGCGCGCCTGCGCCCGCTCACCGAGAACACGCCCAAGCCCATGCTGCCCGTGGGCGGGCGGCCGCTGCTGGAGCACATCGTCGCGCAACTGCGCGACGTGGGTGTGCGCCGCATCCACGTCACCACCCACTACCAGGCCGACAAGATCATGCAGCATTTCGGGGGCGGCGAAGCCTTCGGCGTGGAGATCAAGTACGTCCGGGAAGAGACGCCCTTGGGCACCGGCGGCGCGCTGGGATTGCTCGACCAGCCGCAAGAGCCGGTCCTGGTGATCAACGGCGACATACTCACCCAGGTGGACTTCCGGGCGATGCACACCTTCCACCAGGACCACAACGCCGAGATGACCGTGGCCGTCCGCCGCTACGACGTGCAGGTGCCTTACGGCGTGGTGGAGTGCGACGGCGCGAACATCCGCAGCCTGCGCGAGAAGCCGCAGCTCAGCTTCTTCGTGAACGCGGGCATCTATCTGCTGGAGCCGTCGGTCTTCGGCCTGATCTCCGCCGGACAGCATCTCAACATCACCGACCTGGTGTCGCGGCTCATGGAAGCACAGCGCACGGTCGTGAGCTATCCCGTTTGCGAGTACTGGCTGGATATTGGCCAGCAGGACGACTATCGCCGCGCGCAGGAAGATGCCCTGGTCGGCAGACTGACACATCCGGTAGATGAGGAATACACCTACCTAGCCACATGAACACCTTCGAAATCGCAGGACGAAAAATCGGACCGGACCTTCCGCCGCTGGTGATCGCCGAGATTGGCATCAACCACGAAGGCAGTTTCCAGAAGGCGGTTCGCATGGTGGACGACGCAGCCGCCGCGGGTTGCGAGTGCGCCAAGTTCCAGTGCCACGTGATCGAGGACGAGATGATCCCCAACAACGTGGTGCCGGGTAATGCCAAAGAGAGCATCTGGGAGATCATGAAGCGCTGTGCGCTCTCCGAGGAAGAGGACATCGCCCTCAAGCGGTACGTCGAGTCGAGGGGGATGATTTACCTCTGCACGCCTTTTTCGCGCGCGGCCGCGGTGCGTTTGCAACGGATGGGCGTCGAGGCCTACAAAATCGGCTCGGGCGAATGCAATAACTATCCCCTGATTGCGCACATCGCCGCGTACCGCAAGCCCGTCATCTTGAGCACCGGCATGAACGATCTGGCGAGCGTCGCGCCCGCCGTCGCGATTCTGCGCCGGGCCGGCGTGCCGTTCGGCTTGATGCACTGCACGTCGATGTATCCCACTCCTTACAACAAAGTGCGGCTCGGCGCCATCGGCGAGCTGATGAGCGGCTTTCCGGATGGCGTGGTGGGGCTCAGCGATCACTCCTTGGGCAATTACACTTGCCTGGCGGCTGTCGCACTGGGCGCACGCATTCTCGAGAAGCACTTCACGTCGGACAAGCGCTGGCCGGGGCCGGATATCCCAATCTCGATGGACCCGCTGGAACTGGCGGACCTGGTGCGCGGCTCGCGGGCCATCTTCGAAGCGCTCGGCGGCGGCAAGACCATTTTGCCCGAAGAGCAGCCCACCATCGATTTCGCTTACGCCTGCGTGGTGTCGTTGCGCGACATCCCCGCCGGCGAAGCGCTCACGGCGGACAACATCTGGGTAAAGCGTCCGGGCACCGGCGAAATCAAGGCCGTCCACTTCAATTCCCTGCTCGGCAAACGACTGGCGCGCGCCATCCCCGCGAACGCGCAACTGGCATGGAAGGACGTGGCATGATAATGCCCGCGGCACGGCGCAAGATTGCGGTTTTCACCGGCAGCCGCTCGGAGTACGCCCTGCAGTACCCCATCCTGCGCGCCATCGCGGCCGACTCCCGCCTGGAAATGCATCTCCTTGTGGGCGGGACGCACCTCACCGACGATTTCGGCCGCACCGTCTCCGAAATCGAAGCCGATGGGTTCCAGGTGGCGCGGCAGGTGCGCGTTCCGGTGCGTTCGGCCTCACCGGCTTACACCGCGCAGTCCATTGCGGACACCATTCAGACAGTGAGCTCGATTCTTTGCGATATTGCGCCCGATTTTCTTCTGGTCTATGGCGACCGTTTCGAGAGTTTTGGCGCGTTGATTGCTTCCACCCAGATGAACGCGCCCACCGCGCACGTGGAAGGCGGCGATTACACCGAAGGCGGCGCGCTCGACGATTCCGTGCGGCACGCCATGACCAAGCTGGCGCACCTGCACTTCACCACCAACGCGGACGCGGCGGAACGTGTGCTTCGGCTGGGAGAAGAGCCATGGCGCGTGTTCAACGTCGGACTGCCCACGCTGGACCTGGCCCGCCAAGGGCTGTTCGCGCCGCCCGAGGAATTGCTCGCCGAGTTCGGTCTGGAACTCGCGCGGCCCATGGTGCTCTTCTGCCAACACTCGATTTCGAGCGAGGAGGAACGCGCCGCGGAGCAGATCCGTCCGTCCCTGGCGGCGCTTGCCGATCTCGCCGCGGACGGGTTTCAGATCGTCATCACATACCCGAACCCCGACGCCGGCGGCCAGGCCATCATCGAGGAGTTGGAGAATTTTCGGGCGTTGGGTCTCGACCGAGTCCAGGTCGTTAAGAGCCTCGGGCGGCGGCGTTTCCATGGCATGCTCCACATGATGGGTACCGTGGGCCGTGGCGTAACGGCCGGCAACTCCTCCGCCGGGATCAAGGAGACGCGGGCATTCGGCTGTCCATGCGTCAACATCGGCTCCCGCCAGCATGGCCGGCTGCGCGCCGCCAACGTGGTGGACACCGACTACGACTGCGCGGCGATTGCGGCCGCCATCCGCAGGAGCGTGGACGACAAGGAGTTTCGCACCCGGTGCCGCGCCTGCGCGAATCCGTATGGCGAGGGCAACGCCGGACTGCGCGTTGCGGAGGTGCTGGCGACCATTCCGCTGGATGCCGCTCTCCTGCGGAAGAAGTTGGCGTACTAACGGGGAATCCTATGCCATTCATCAGCATTGTAGCCGGCTGTTACAACGAAGAAGAAAATGTTCGGGAGTTGTGGGAGCGCGTGACCCGCGTGATGGCGGAAGAGCTTCCCGAGTACGCCTACGAGTTCATCCTCATCGACAACGCCTCCACCGACCGGACCGTGGATATCCTCCGCGAGATTTGCAAGCAGGACCGCCGCGTGAAGGTCATCGTCAACAACCGCAACTTCGGCCACATCCGGTCAGGGTATTACGCCATGCTATTAGCGCGAGGCGAGGCGGTGGTAGCGTTGGCTTCGGACCTGGAAGATCCGCCCGAGATGATCCCGCAGTTTGTTCGTCACTGGGAAGACGGTCACAAGATCGTCCTGGCCCAGAAGCGCAGCAGCGAGGAAACGGGGCTGATGTACCCGATCCGGAAGTTGTATTACTTCCTCGTCTCCCGCTTATCCGATACGCCGCTGGTCAAGGACGCAACCGGATTCGGCTTATATGACCGCCAGGTGATGGATGACATCCGGAGAATCGGCGATCCGTATCCATACCTCCGCGGTTTGATCTGCGATCTTGGCTATAGCCGCTGCCTGATCCCGTTTGATAAGCCCGCGCGGAAGCGTGGGATCACCAAGAACAATTTCTACACGCTCTACGATCTGGCGATGCTCGGAATTACAAACCATTCGAAGGTCCCGCTGAGACTGGCTACTTTCTCGGGGTTCTGCATCGGCAGTGTCAGCTTCCTGGTGTCGGTCGGATACCTGATCTACAAATTAATTTATTGGGGCAGGTTTGAAGTGGGCATGGCGCCCGTGGTCTTTGGCATTTTCTTCCTGGGCGCCGTCCAGCTCTTCTTTATCGGCATTCTGGGGGAATATATCGGATCGATCCACACGCAAGTGCTGCGAAGGCCGCCGGTGGTTGAAAGAGAGCGCATCAATTTCGATCCGCCTCCCCATGGCGATCCCCGGCACCTGCCCGGCGCCGTGGATGTCTCCGCCGCTGCGGCCCGCTCCACGTCCGTGTAGGGGCGCGCGGCGCGGTGGTTATTGCGGGCCGAGCTTCGCCAGGCACCACGTCATGGAAGCCTTTCCGGTGGAGGGCCTGATCTCATAGATGCCCGAATCGACCACTTTCCAGCCGGTCGAACTCATCAGCATTTCGAGCGCTTTCGGGGTGAAGAAATTGATGTGCTCCTGCATCCAGTACAGCATCCCCGGTCCCAGCAGGGACAGCGCAATTCGCGGCCGCGTCACCATCAGGACGCCCTCCTGTGCGATACGCTTGAGCAGCGATCCCCGACTGAGCGGAGATTCATAGGGCACTTCGATGAACACCAGTGTCCCGGAGTTGGCCGCGGCCGCGATCTGCCGGATCACCTCCCGCGGAAAACCCACGTGCTCGAGAACGTTGCTGCTGACAATGAGATCGAACTGGTGTGCCCTGCAATTGGCCAGGTCGCTGCAACGCTCGACGCCGTCCACCGGCGTCACGCCGGATATGTCGTAGACGTACGCTTCGGCGCCGGAAATCAGGCCGCGCACGAGGTCACCGTCGTTGCCGCCAAAATCGAGCAACTTCCGGACGCTTACTCCCTTGAGATGGCTCTCAAACAGTTCGGCCAGCTTGGTCCGCCTGGCGTCCATGTAGGCAGGGTTAAAAAGGTTCCGGTTGAATCGCTCGGTGTACCAGGGCTCCGAGCGAAAACGCATCCGCTGGTATTCCTCGCCGCGGTATCCGGCATACAGCCTGGCTTCGTCTTCGGGTTCCAGCCGGGGATTAAAGAAGACAAATCCGCACTGCCGGCACCCCATCAGATCGACCGCAAAGGCCGGTCGGCCCCAGATTCGCTGCGCCAGGAACGGGGCAACCATGCCCCTCGCGCGTCGCGCAATATCGCCTTCACACAGCACACAGCGGGATACGGTTTTCACTGAACGCAAGTATACACGCGCCGGACCGTATCGGGCGTTCATTCGCCACATTCGTCGACAAAATCAGGTATGGCCTTGTCTTGGCGATCTCGGAGCCCAATCTGGGTCCAGCCGCACCTACCAAATTTCACTTCGCCGCGCCGCCGGTCCAGTGCTCTGCGATATCAGCGGAGATGGCGTCGAACTCTTGTTCCATCGCGCGAATGTCCTCACTCGCGTTGGCTGCCTCGCAGGCCCGCGCAAGGGCGGACTCCTTCGCCACAGCCCCTGGAATCGAGGAGGTCATCTTTCTGGCGGCCATAATGCCATGGCGCCATAACGTTCGCCTTTTTGCGGAAGCCTGCTTGCCACAACAAGTTATAATGCAGGCATTCTCTATGATCCTGCGCGACCACCTCGCGGAAGCCGCCGCGCTCTTGATCCAGGCTGCCGACGCCATCGACCCAACCGTCATGGATGCGGCCATCGACTCCGTCGTTGGCGCGCTCGCCGGCGGCAAGCCGCTGCTGGTGTGCGGCAATGGCGGCTCCGCGGCGGATGCCATGCACATCACCTGCGAGTTGGTGGGCCGCTTCCTCGAAGAGCGGCGCGCCTTGCGAGCCATTTGCCTCTCCGATAACCCGGCCGTCCTGACCGCCTGGAGCAACGACCACTCCTTCGACACGGTCTTCGCGCGCCAGGTGGAAGCCTACGGCGAAAAAGACGCCGTGCTCCTGGGCATCAGCACGTCGGGCACTTCCCGCAACGTGGTGGCGGCCTTTGAGCAGGCTCGCCGCATGCGGATGCGCACCATCGCGCTCACCGGCGAAGGCGGCGGCAGCCTGGCGCCGCTGGCCGATTTCCTGATGGCCGTTCCCTCCCGCCGCACTCCGCTGGTGCAACAGGTGCATCTCTCGCTCTACCACTATCTCTGTGAACAAGTCGAGCGGCGCATGATGGCGATATGAAGACCGACGGCAAGGGCCGCCTGTGGTCCTGGATCCTGGCCGTGCCGCTGGCCGCCGTCCTGCTCTACTACTCGCTGCGCGGCGTGGATTGGAGCGGCGTCTGGCGCACCATCGCGGGCGCGCGGTGGGGCTTGGTAGTGGCGGCCTCGGCGTTTACCTGCTGTTCGTTCTTTCTGCGCGCGGTGCGCTGGCGCATCCTGTTGAACGCCGAAGCGCGGCTTTCCGTGGGCCAGGTCTTCTGCGCCAACATGTCGGGTTACCTGGGCAACGCCTTTCTGCCGGCGCGCGCCGGCGAGTTGGTCCGCACGCTGATCGTCAGCGGCCGTTCTCGCTTGAGCAAGACCTACGTTCTGACCACGGCGCTGAGCGAGCGCCTCATGGACGTCGTCGCGCTGGTGCTGTGGAGTTCCATCATCCTGCTGAGAGTCGACCCCAAACCGCACTGGATGGCCGATGTTTCGCGCACCACCGCCGCTGTGGCAACGCTCGGCGCGATCTCGATCGCGGTGCTGCCGCACACCGGCAACCTGTGCCGCGGCCTCCTCGAGCGCGTGCCGCTGCCGCACAAACTGCGGGAAGTTCTGCTGCATCTGGTGGATCAGGTGCTGCTGGGGATGCGCGCCTTCCACCACGTCGGGCGCTTCCTGGGATTTGCCGCGCTCACCGTAACAATCTGGCTGTCGGATGCGGCCGCCACCATGATCTGCGGGCACGGGCTGGGGCTCGATCTTTCGTTTCCCGTCGCCATGCTGCTGATTACCGCCATGGGGCTCGGTAGCGCGCTCCCCTCCACGCCCGGCTATGTCGGCATCTACCAATTCGTGGCGGTCACCGTGCTGGTTCCCTTCGGCTTCCGTAAAGACGCCGCGCTGGCCTTCATCCTGGTGGCGCAGGCCATGGGCTACGTGACGGTGCTGCTGCTGGGCCTGCCGTGCGTCTACGTCCTCAAGCGCGGGAGGCAGCCGTGAAGCTTGAATTCGTCTCCGCCGGCGAGCTCCGCCTGGCGGTCTGGGAGTGGCCCGGCGCGGGGACGCCGCTGCTGTTCGCGCACGCCACCGGTTTTCACGGCCGCATGTGGGATCACATCATCCGCGAATTCCCCGGCCGCCGCGCGGTGGCCCTGGAGTTCCGCGGCCACGGCCGCAGCTCGAAGCCCGCGCCGCCCATTCCGTGGCGCTCGTTCGCGGAGGACATCCTGGCTGTGGCCGGCCATTTCGCTCTCCGCGGCGCCGTCGGCGTCGGCCACTCCATGGGTGGACACGCGCTGGCGGAGGCCGCCGCGCTGCGCCCGGACGCCTTCGCCGCCCTGGTGCTGGCGGACCCGGTGATTTTTCCGGCCGGCCTTTACGGCGCGCCCGGTCCCGATGTGTCGTTCATCCTGCGCCGCCGCAACCGCTGGGCTTCGTCCGCGGAAATGTTCGAGCGCTTTCGCCCCCGCTTGCCCTTCGCGGCGTGGCCGGAAGAAGTCGTGCGAAATTATTGCGACTACGCATTGCTGCCCGATGGCGACGGCTACGTGCTCGCCTGCCCGCCGGAGGTGGAGGCGTCCATCTACCACGAGTCGCAGGCCCCGGAGTCTGACATCGCGGCGGCCCTTGCCACTCTCCGCCAGCCCGTCACCATCCTGCGGGCAGGCAGAGCCTGGCAGCCCGGAGTCTTCGATCCCACCTCCTCGCCTACCGCGCCGGATCTCGCCGCGCGGTTTCCTGAAGCGCGCGACGTCTTTTTGGCGGAGAACAACCATTTCATTCCCATGGAAGCGCCGCACGTCATGGTGCGGGAGATTCGCGCCGCGCTTGACCATGCTTGACACCGGCGCCGCCCAATAGCGTAAAATTCGAGAAGCAGCAAATCACTCTCACAACCAATTCCCCGGAGGGATTCATGTCTCTACGCATCAACGATACCGCTCCCGATTTCACCGCCGACACCACTCAAGGCCCCATCAGCTTTCACAATTGGATCGGCGACGGCTGGGCCATCCTCTTTTCGCACCCCAAGGATTTCACCCCCGTTTGCACCACCGAGCTGGGCTACATGGCGCGCCTGGAACCGGAATTTGCCAAGCGCCACGCCAAGATCATCGGCCTCAGCGTCGATCCCGTCGCCAGCCACGGCTATTGGGCGGCCGACATTGAAGAGACCCAGGGCTACAAGGTCAACTACCCCATGATCGGCGACCCCGAGCTCAAAATCGCCAAGCTCTACGACATGCTGCCGGCCGATACGGGCGAAACTTCCGAAG
Source organism: Bryobacteraceae bacterium (assembly GCA_050014595.1). Lineage (GTDB taxonomy): Bacteria > Acidobacteriota > Terriglobia > Bryobacterales > Bryobacteraceae > PALSA-129. Next base: position 413 of record JBEKDA010000061.1, on the reverse strand, counting down.
GCCGCACCCCGGCCAACAACGCCACCGTGCGCACGGTTTTCGTGATCGGTCCCGACAAGAAGATCAAGCTCATGCTGATCTATCCGATGACCACCGGCCGCAATTTCGACGAAGTGCTCCGCGTGCTGGACTCCATCCAGCTCACCGCCAAACACAAAGTCGCGACGCCCGTGAACTGGAAGCCGGGCGAGGATGTGATCGTGGCGGGCTCGGTTTCCGACGACGAGGCCCGCAAGCAATACGGCGGCTTCAAAGCCGTGAAGCCCTACCTGCGCGTCGTTCCGCAGCCCAAGTAGGACAGGCCTCCTGGCCCATAAGCGCTAACTTAAGCATTGATGAATGTTAATATTTGCGCTACACTTTGGCCATGCAACCTCTCGACGAGGACTGGAAGTTGCTACTGGATTTATTGC
>JBEKDA010000060.1:0-49183 GCA_050014595.1 Bryobacteraceae bacterium | reverse complement strand
GCCTCCGCGTTGAAATGACTTTCAGGGATAGGGTGATCTCTTGCTAGACGTTTTCAAATCGATACTGCGGGACCCGCCGCCGGGGATGGCGTTCGAGATTTCCGAGGAAGGAATTGCGGCGGCGCGCATCGGAGCCCGGGTGGAGATGGAGTTCCAGCCGCTGCGGCCGGGCGTGCTGTCGATTTCGCCGGTGAGGGAGAACGTTTTGGAGGAAGCGGCATTCCTGGCGGCGGTGAAGCAGGTAGCGGCCACGCAGGCGGCCTGGAAGCGCAAAGGGGCGGCGCTGATCCTGCCGGACTACAGCGCGCGCATCACGGTGCTGGATTTCGATCAATTTCCGTCGGACGCCAAAGAACAACTGGCGCTGATCCGGTTCCGGCTGAAGCGCAGCGTGCCGTTCGACGTGGATACGGCGGCGATCAGCTACGCGGCGCAGGCCGGCGCCAAAAATACGGACGTGGTGGTGGTAATGACGCCGCTGGAAATTGTGGCGCGGTATGAAGGTCCGTTTCGCGCGGCGGGAATGAATCCCGGCCTGGTGACGATGTCGTCGCTGGCGGCGCTGGAGCTGGCGCCGGAAACCGGGCTGAACCTGCTCGCGAAACTGGCGGGACGGGTCCTCACGGTGCTGGTGCGCAACAAGAGCGTCCTGAAAATGGCGCGGTGCGTGGAGCTGCCGTCGGCCAATTTGGAAGACGTGGCGGCGGTGCTGGCGCCAACCTTCGTTTACGTGGAAGACAACCTGGGCGGCCGCGCGGAGAAGCTGACGCTGTGCGGGTTCGGCGAGGGAACGGATGAAGCGCAACGGCGCTTCACCGAGGAGTTGGGCGTGGAAACGGAACCGCTGCGGTCGCCGCTGGGAACGCCCGGAGAGCGAGATGCGGGACTGCTGGGGTATCTGCGGTCCGTGGCCAAGAACAACTGAGATGAAGATACCAATCAACCTGGCGAGCAACCCGTTCCGGCGCGACCGGGCGATGATGGTGGCCTCTCTGGTGGTGTGCGCGCTGCTGGTGGCGACGCTCGGGCTGCTGGGGAACCTGGCGCGGCAGGATAGCCGGCAGATTGCCGATGTACGGCGCGAGGTGAAGAACCTGCACCAGCAGATCGACGGCCTGAACGCGGAACAGGCGAAGCTGGATGCCGTGGTCAAGAAACCGGAGAATGCTTCGGTGCTGGAGCGCAGCGTGTTCATCAATACGCTGCTGCGGCGCAAGGGAATCAGTTGGAATCGGATCTTCACGGACCTGGAGAAAACCATTCCGTACAACGTGAAGATTGTGCGGGTGCATCCGACCATCGATGCGCAGGGGCGGGTGATGCTGGACATGGTGGTAGCGGCGGCTTCGCCGATCGAAGTGGTGCAGATGTTCCATTCTCTCGCCGAGTCGCCGCTGTTTGGCGTGGCGGAGAGCAAGAGCAGCCAGTGGCCAACCCAGGCAGAACCGCTCTTCCGGGAAACTTTGTTAGTGCCCTATGCTCAAAAACTCTAAGCTGGCGGAAAAGCTGGATTGGAAGCAGGTGCGGTTCAAGGATCCGCGCGTGCTGATGCGCGCGCTGATGGGCGTACTGCTGGCGGCCAACCTGGCGATGGCGGTGGTGGCCTTTAAACCGTTTGGCGGCTCGGCGGACGACCTGCGGCGCGATCAGCAGGCGCTGAGCGCGCAGGTGCGGGCGCTCCAGATGAAACTCGAAGCCAGCCAGAGCCTGGTCGGGAAGGTGGAGATTGCACGGACCGAGGGCGACGAGTTTCTGGGCAAGTACGTGATTCCGGCGCGCAGCATGGCGGAGAGCACGCTGGCGGAAATGACCAAAGCGGCGACCGACGCAGGCATCCGCCCGCTGCCATCGGTGCAGTCGACCGATCCGATTGAGGGCAGCGACACGCTCGAAATGGTGACCATCACGCAGGGCTTCGAGGGCACTTATGCGGCGCTCACGAAGCTGGTGAACCTGCTCGAGAAATCGCCGCGCTTCCTGATTCTCGACAGCATGCAGCTCAACGCCTCGCAGCAGCAGCAGAATGGCGTGCCGGGCGGGCCGCAGGTGATCAATGTGACGCTGAAAGTGCTGACCTTCGCGCGCGACGAATCGGGGGCGGCGTTATGAAGATCGGCGTCGAGAACAAAAGATCCGTCTGGGCGCTGGTGGTGCTGGCAGGGATCGCGGCATACCTGATGTATACGAACGTTTTCTCCGGGCCCTCCGCGGCGCCGGCGCCCTCCGCGAAGACGCGGGCGGTGGACGCGATTCCGGAGGCGGTTGCCGTGCCCGACGCAAAGGCTGCTCCGCAGCGGCCGGCGGTGCGCGCGCAGGCGCAGGAATTCCGGCCGGTGTTGCGCCCCAAGAAGAAGGAAGACCAGATCATCGATATCCGGACCGTGGATCCGACCATCCGGCTGGACCTGCTGGCGAAAGTACAGGAAGTGCCGCAGGCCGGAGGCGAGCGCGATCTGTTCCAGATTCTGAAGGCTCCGCCGGTTCATGAAGCGGCGCTGCTCAAAGGCGACGAGCCGCACGTGGGGAAGATCTACGGGCCGCCGGCTCCGCCGCCGCCGGCTCCGCCGCCGGTCGACCCGGGCACGCTGCCGCCGCCGCCGATTCCGCTCAAGTATTACGGATTCTGCACGGAGCGCAATAATGGGAAGAAGACGGCCTATTTTCTGGATAACGACGAGATTATTCAGGCGACCGAAGGAACGACGCTGAAGGGCCGCTACCGCGTGGTGCGCATCGGGCTGAACGTGGTGGTGATGGAAGACGTGCAGTCCAAGCGGCGACAGAATTTGCCGCTGGAGCCGGAGATGGTGGGATGAAACCGCGGCGGAAGGAATCGGGTTTTGCGCTGCTGATGGTGTTTCTGCTGGCGGCGTGCGTGGCGATTATGCTGTACATGGAAATGCCGCGGGTGGCTTTCGAAGCCGAGCGGCAGAAAGAGCTGTTGCTGATCGACCGCGGCAACCAGTTCAAGCGGGCCATCCAGGTTTTCGTGACGGACAAGACGGGCAATCCGGCGGGCCGGTATCCGGCATCGATCGACGAACTCGAAAGCTTCAACAGCCATCGCTACCTGCGGCGCAAGTATGTGGACCCGATGACCGGGAAGGACGAGTGGCGCCTCATCCACGCCAGTGGCCTTCCCGGGGTATTTCCCGACTCGGTGACGATGAAGGGCCCGAACCAGAACGCCAAAGACTCGGGTTCGACGGGGAGCGATTACATCAAAGTGTTGCAGAGTTTCGATGCGCCCTCGAACCAGCAGCAACAGGGTGGCGTGAACACGGCCATGCGGCGGCGTCCGAGCGATTCGGCCGGAGTGCCGGGATCGTCGGATGGTGGAATACAGACGGCGGGAGGCTCGCAGGGAAGCAACGGAGACGCGGGCGGCACGGGAAATCCAGGATTGACAGGCTCAATCGGGCTGCCGGGGCGGGGAGGCCTGGGCCAACCGGGAGGCGTCACAGGAACAAGCGGGCCTGGAGCCACCACCGGGCAGACGCAGACCTGCACGGCATACATCGGCGGATGCGCGCCGACCACCGCCGGCACGCAGGCGGGCGCGGGCGGAGGATTGTTGCCGGGGCAAGCGGGGAATCCGGTGAATCCGCAAACCGGCGGACTTTCCAGCAGCTTTGGGACGGCGGGCGGAGCGCAGGGCATCTCACCCGGACTGAATGGGCAGCAACCGGGCATGCAGATGAATCCCGCGGCGCAAACGGCCGCGGCGGGGATGATCCAGAATATTCTGACGTCACCGCGTCCCGGCGGCATGCCGGCGAACAATCCGGGGACCATCGTGGGCGGCGGTATCGCGGGAGTAGCCAGCAAGTTCGAAGCGGAAGGCATCATGGTGATCAACGACCGCACGGCCATCAATGAGTGGGAATATATCTTTAACATTAGCAAGTACCTGAAGCCGGGCAACCCGCTTGGCGGCGGGCCCGGAACGCCGATCACTGGTGCCCAGGGGAACGCGGGCGGCGCGGGCGGCGCGCCCGGTATGGCACCAGCCAGCGGCGGCGTGGGCTCGGGCGGCGGCGCCGGCGTGAGCGGCGGCCGCGGGCAGTAGCGGCGGCTGCGCTGTGGGAAGTGGGACATCGGTTTTTGTCGTCTGTCGGGCTGCCGTGCTTTGCCGAGGCATGACAGGGTCGAAAAAGCAGGGCGCCTCCGGAGTATTACACCCCTTTGAATTCTTCTCCCCCTGCGAAGATTTCGTGACCCCCGTGGAGCAGGCTTTCCAGCCGGCTGTATAGCCCGCCCCACGAACAGCGAGGGTCCTCACAGTTTTTCATGAAATTTCGCGGGCCGAAGGCCCTCTGCAACAGGCCACAAAAGGCGATGGCCTGTCCCACTCGGCCGGGTTGCGCCCGGCTGCACCGATTGACAATCGGTGCGCAGGATACCATCCTGCCCTGCCAATAGAAACTGAGCTGTTGTAATGTAATACCTATCTGCGGCGCCTACGCTCGGCGGCACGCACCTGTTCTTCGTTCATTCCGAAATAGTGGGCCACTTCGTGCCAGACGGTGTCTTCCACCATGCGGCGCAAAGCGGCGGGGTTGCGCGCCAGGCGCTCGTGAGGTCCTTGAAAAATGGTGATGCGGTCGGGCATGGAGAAGGGCTCGAAAACGCTGCGAGTGGTGAGCGGGCGACCTTCATAGAGCCCCAGCAGGGTGCTGGCGTTACCAACGCGGCCGCGGCCGAGTTGCGCGGCGGAAGGCTCCGGCTCCACCAGCAGCGCGACGTTTTTCAGCCGCTTGCGGAAGCGTGCGGGAATGCGGGCGTAAGCGGCGGCCACCAGGCGGTCGAATTCGTTCGGGCTCATCGCTCTTGTTATTCTAAATCTTGGCCGACAACCAACCGAAGCGCGTAGTGGTGGCGATTGACGGGCCGGCGGGGGCCGGCAAGAGCACCATCGCCCGGCGCCTGGCGCAACGCCTGGGGTTTACCTATATCGACACCGGCGCGATGTATCGCGCGGTGGCCTTGTGGGCTTTGCGGCAGGGCGTCCGGTTCGACGACCTGCACCGCGTGGAACAACTGGCGATAGCGGCGACCATCGAACTGGCGCCGGGGCGCATCCGCTTGAACGGCGAGGACGCCAGCGAAGCCATCCGCACGCCGGAGGTTGCGAGCGGGGCGTCGCAGATTGCGGTGATCCCGGGCGTACGGCGGGCCATGGTGGCGAAACAGCGCGAGATCGGCGAGCGTTCGAGCGTGGTGATGGAGGGACGCGACATCGGGACCGTGGTGTTTCCTAACGCCGCGGTGAAGATCTATCTGGATGCCGACATCGAAGAGCGCGTTCGCCGCCGCCTGGAGGAAGAGCGGGCCAAGGGAAGTACGGTGGCCGCAGGCGTGCTGGCGGAGCAGATGAAGGAGCGCGACCGCCGCGACAGCACGCGGGCCGATGCGCCGCTGGCGCAATCGCCCGACGCGGCTTATGTGAATTCGACCGGTATGAGCCTGGATGAAGTGGAAGAGGCCATTCTGAAAATCGTCCGGGCACGCGTGACGAACGGGAAGGAATACCACAGCAACGAATGAGGAAGGAGGAGTCGGAAGCCAGGAGTCGGAAAGTCAGAATCTCGCGGCCGCCGGTTTCTTCTGACTTCTGACTTCTGGCTTCCGACTCCTTAACGAGGCATGATCCTTTGAAGAACTTGCTGGTAATGAAATTCGGCGGGACGAGCATGGGCTCGGCCGAACGTATGAAGGTAGCGGCGCGCATTGCGGCCGGGGAACAGAAGAAGCGGCCGGTGCTGGTAGTGGTGTCGGCGATGTCGAAGATCACGGATCTTCTGCTCGACACCATGCGGCAGGCGGAAGCGGGCAACCGCGCGGCCGTGGACGCGAGTCTGGCGGCGCTGCGCCAGCGGCACGAGGAGACCTGCCGGGAGTTGCTGCCGGCGGAGAAGCAGGCGGCCGTCGAGGCGCGGATCGGCGAGCTGATCGGAGAATTCGAGCGCATTGTGAACGGCATGGCGATGCTGGGCGAGCGGCCGCCGCGCTCGGTGGATGAAGCCGTGGTCACGGGGGAATGGCTCTCAGCCACGTTGATGGCCGAATACCTTTCGGGGTGCGGTACGCCCGCCGCAGCGGTGAATGCCCGCGAAGCGGTGGTGACGGACGCCATGTTTGGGAACGCATCGCCGCTGATGGAGCCGACCACCGTGAAAGCGCGCGCGCGGCTGCTGCCGTTGCTCGAGCGGGGAACGCTGCCGGTGGTGACGGGCTTCAACGGGGCGACGGCCGACGGGCGGCCGACCACGCTGGGGCGAGGTGGATCGGATTTCTCGGCGTCCATTCTGGCGGCGGCGCTGGACGCGGCGGAGTTGTGGATCTGGACCGACGTCGATGGGATCATGAGCGCCGACCCGCGGCTGGTGCCGGATGCCCAGGTGCTGCCGCAAATCACATATGCGGAAGCGGCGGAGTTGGCCTATAACGGGGCCAAAGTTCTGCACCCGCGGACGCTGGCGCCGCTGGTGGAAAAAAAGATTCCGGTGTGGAGCAAGAACAGTTTTGCGCCGGAGAAGCCCGGGACGCGAATCGCGCCGTCGGTTTCCGACGTGCCTGGCGGCACGCGGGCCGTGGCGTCCATGGGGAAGGTGGCCCTGGTCTCGCTCGAACCGGGCAGCCCGGAGCTGAACGGCGTGCAGGTGATGGCGCGGGCGCTGGACGCGGTAGCGCGGGCCAACGTGGAAGTGCTGCTGCTGTCCAGCTCGAGTTACCGGCAGAATTTTTGCTTCCTGGTGCGCGAGGAGGAACTGGAACGCACGCTCGAAGCGCTGGAAGCGGCGCTGGCGCTGGAGTTCGCGCACCACTACCTGGAACCGGTGCACGTGGACCGGGACGTCGGGCTGCTGGCGGCGGTGGGCGAAGGCATGCAAGGAAAGGCCGGCCTGGCGGGCCGCATCTTCACGGCGATTTCGCGGGTGCAGGTGAATGTGATCGCCATCGCGCAAGGATCGAGCGAACTCACCATCGCCGTGGTGGTGCGGCGCGACGGCCTGGAAAAGGCCGTGCGCGCGGTGCACGCCGAATGCGGTTTGGGAAACCGCCCACCCGTGCCGGTGTTTCCCTTTTCGCCGAAGAAGAGAAGCGCGCCGCGGCCTTAACCTGCGGTCTGAGAAGCTGTGGCGAAATCGCCCGTCAACGCGCTCGGCAGGCGGCACCGCCCCAGAATCGGGTAGGAGGGGCCTCGCGCTCGACACACCAAGCCAGCAGGCCTGTCCTACCGGTCCTATCGCCGCGCACTACCTACCAGGGTGCTATACTCTTGACGCGGTCTGAGTTGTGCAGTTACGAGTCGGTTCCCGGTTTGTTTCCGGCTCTCGGATTTAAAACCCGAAAGGGGGTGCACGCGTGCTCGACCTCGTTATTGTTCGCGCAATTTTTATTTTAGTTCTTGCCGCTTCTGCCTACTTCCTGCATCCGGAGAATGTTTCTCCCTGGATCTCGGCAGCCGGTGGCACGGTTCTTGGTGGCTGCATCATCTTCTTTGAAGTCCGCCTGGAGCGCATTAGCCTGAAGCGGTTGATTGGCGCCGCGGCGGGATCCGTTCTGGGGATCTTCGGCGCCTTTCTGATGTCGCTGGTGCTTGAGAAAGCCAAGGCTCCGTCCGCCCTGCAAGTCGGTCTGCTCCTATGGATGACCTACGTCGGCATGATCGTGGGCGCCAATAAGGGTGACATGCTCAACCTGGCGGCGCTCGGCGGCATTTTTGGCGGCGAGAAGTCGTCCAAGCGCTCGTTCAAGATTCTCGACACCAGTGTCATCATCGACGGCCGCATCGCCGACATCTCCGAAACCGGCTTTCTGGACGGCGTGCTGGTGATTCCCCAATTTGTGCTGCGTGAGCTGCAACTGGTGGCCGATTCGGCCGACTCCATGAAGCGCAACCGCGGCCGCCGCGGCCTCGACATCCTGCAGCGCATCCAGAAAATGGCGCACCTCACGGTGCAGATCGCCGAAGAAGACTTCCCGCACGTGCGCGACGTGGACATGAAGCTCATCGAACTGGCCAAGGTGTACGACTGCAAGGTCATCACCAACGATTTCAACCTCAACAAAGTGGCCCAACTGCACGGCGTGGAGGTGCTGAATATCAACGAATTGGCCAATTCGCTCAAGCCCATCGTCCTGCCCGGCGAGACCATGCGGGTCTTCATCCTCAAAGAGGGCAAGGAGTACAACCAGGGCGTGGCTTACCTGGATGACGGCACCATGGTGGTGGTGGATAACGCCAAGAAGATGATCTCCAAGACCATCGATATTTCGGTCACCAGCGTGCTGCAGACCACCGCGGGGAAGATGATCTTCGGCAAGTTCGACGACCGGACGCACGTGGCGCTGCCGCTCGAAAAACACGATCGTCCGGTGCGCAAGAGCGATCCGCAGCCCATGACCAACGTGCCGCCCGAGAAAACCACGATAGAATCGTAGAACACATGAAAGTCGCCGTCATATTACCCGCGGCGGGCTTGGGCACTCGCATGGGCAAGGGCTCCGCCGAAAAGACAGGCACCAGCCGGAAGCAGTTCATGCTGCTCGAAGGCTCGCCCATCCTGCTGCATACGGTGCGCAAATTCGTGGCTACCGAAAGCGTGGGCGAGATCGTGGTGGCGGTGCGCGCGGAAGACCTCGACTGGGTGGGCAGCATGCTGGCCGGCGAATTCGCGGGACGCAAAGTGCGCGCCGTGGAAGGCGGCAACAGCCGCCAGCAGTCCGTCGAGAACGCGTTGCGCTCGCTCGCGCCCGATACGGAGCTGGTGGCCGTGCACGACGCGGTGCGGCCGTTCATCGATCTCGTCACCATTCAGAAGGTAATCGGCGAAGCCGCGGAAACCGGCGCCGCCATCGTGGGTCTACCGGCCGTCGATACCGTGAAACAGGTCAGCCGCGGCACCGGCCGCGTGCACATTCGCGCCACCCTCCCGCGCGACAAACTGGTGATGGCGCAGACACCCCAGGTTTTCCGTTACGACCTGCTGAAGCGCGCCTTTGAGTCGGCCCGCGAAGACGGGTTTGTGGGCACCGACGAAGCCAGCCTGGTGGAGCGCCTCGATGTGGATGTGAGCGTCGTAATGGGTAGTGACCGCAACATCAAGATCACCAAGCCGGGCGACATGGAACTGGCGCACTTATTCTTCCGGGAGGAAAACCGCCCTTGAGCGAATACCGCACCGGCCAGGGCTGGGACGTGCACCGGCTGGTGCCCGGCCGGCCGTTGATTTTGGGCGGCGTCACCATCCCCAGCGAATTCGGTCTTGAAGGCCATTCCGATGCCGACGTTCTGGCGCACGCTATCACGGACGCCATCCTGGGAGCGGCCGCCACGGGCGACATCGGCATGCACTTCCCCGACACCGATCCGCGCTGGAAAGACTCCGACAGCCTGGTCTTTCTGCAGCAGGCCCAGGCCATGGCGGTAGCGCGCGGTTACCACGTCGTCAACGTGGATTCCACCGTCATCCTCGAACGTCCCAAGCTCAAAGACTACCGCGAGGCCATCCGCCAGCGGCTGGCGGAAACGCTGGGCCTGGAGTTGGACCGCATCTCGGTGAAATTCAAAACCGCCGAGAAAGTCGGACCGGTGGGCGAAGGCCGCTCGGCGGAAGCGCACGCCGTAGTGAGCCTGCAGCGCATGGGCTCGGGTCCGTTCCACGAATCGTAGGTGAGCGCGCTCCCGCCTCTACTTCAGGTAGAAGACTTCCTTCATCATCGCGAACCGCTCGCCTTCCTGTTTTTCCGGCACCGGCTCGAACAGCCGGCTCATGAACTCCTGCCAGCGCAGGTTCACCGGGTCCCGGTCCAACTCGTCCCAGGCCCGCTCGAAATCTTCCACCCGCAAACTCAGCACCAGCTCCTGCCCGCGCCGGAAAATGGAGTACTCCGAAATCCCCACCGCCTTGAGCTTGGCCAGCAACTCCGGCCATACCCGCTGGTGTTCCCGTTCGTATTCTTCGATGGCGTCGGCCTTGATGCGTAGTTTGAATGCGTAGCGAGGCATACAACTCCTTTGGGCGTCTCCGCGGTTCTCTGGTCTTCCCGGCGCTACGCGTAGCTCGAAACTGCCGCCGCGTTTCGCTTCGCCCGCTCCGCCGTGATCCGTTCCAGGTATCCGCTCTGCCGCAAGGCATCCATCGGATCCGCCGGCAGTCCCTTGGATTCCGCCCACTCCCGAATCACCGGCCGCACGTCGGTCGCGAACGCCGTCTTCAGGCACTCCTCCGCGTCCACCAGCGCGCACTTCGTCTGCAATCCCGCCAGCTTCTCGTGATCCACCAGCGCCGCCTTGGCGTACAGTTCCATCGCCGTCGTCACCGTCTGGATCATCGCTTCCATCTTGCCCTTCAAATTGTGGCTCTGGTCGATCATGTACGCGATGTCCGCCGTCTTCCCGCTCTCCCATTCGAAATATCGAATCTCGTGGAAAATGCGAAACACCTGATACGGATCGATCGACCCCATCGTCAGATCGTCGTCCGCGTACCGCCGGTCGTTGAAGTGGAATCCGCCCAGCATCCCCAGGTCCAGCAGCCACGCCACAATCTGCTCGATGTTCTGTCCCTGGTAGTGATGCCCCGTATCCACCAGCACCCGCGCGTTCGGTCCGGCTTCTCTCGCGTACTCGAGCGCCATGCCCCAGTCCGCGATATCCGTGTGGTAGAACGCCGGCTCGAACGGTTTGTACTCCACCAGCATCCGTTCCTCTGCCGTCATCCGCCCGTGCGCCGCTTTCAACCCTTCCGCCATCCAATGCCGCCGCCGCCGGATATTCTGCGTCCCCGGATAATTCGACCCGTCCGCCAACCACATCGAAAGATCGCGGCTTCCCAACCGCTTCGCAATCTCCACGCAGTTCAGAATGTGATCCAGCGCTTCCCGCCGCACTTCCGCATCCGGATTTGCCAGCGATCCGTATTTGTACACCTGGTCCTGAAACGTGTTCGGGTTGATCGAGCCCGCCCGCAGTCCGCACTTCACCCCGAGCGCCTGCACTTCCGCCACGTCCGCGACCCCGTTCGGCAGGTCCCACAGCACATGCAGCGCGATCGTCGGGCATACCCCCGTCCAACGATGTACTTGTCCCGCGTCGCTATATTTTTCTTCGATCGTCGCAGCCGCCGCGGGCTGCAGAAACTTCCCGAACCGGGTGCCCGTATTGGCAAATCCCCATGAGGGCAGTTCGATCTGGAACGCATTCAGCGCATGGATGATGGTGTCGGCCTGTTTATTGGGAATCACGTTAGTTTCCTGCTCAACGCTTCACTATGAAGGGTATCCGGCAAGACCGTCAAAAGAATTCTCAACCAAACCGCCGGTTTCATGTTGCGGAACCCTGCCGCCCGTCGCGGTCCGCCGGAACTCAAACATGTTACAGCCCTTATTTCCCATCGTCCTCCTCGCTGGCCCCGTGGCCCGCCTGCCATCGGCTCCAACTGTTCTACATCGCTAAACAAGTTTCGCCGCTCCGCCCCGCTCTTCTTCACCCATCTGCCACCTGGACGCGGTGGAACGCCATGAATCCACGCGCCCTTCCCACTGCGCCCGCATCCCCCTTGTGTTTATTGATCCGAAACGCCCGGCCTTCTCCGGAATCTCCTTGTAGTGGCTCCGCCGCCCCAGTAGCATATTATCGTATGCGCGCAAACCTCTCGTGGTGTGGTGTCGTCGCTTCGCTCGCGGCCGGCTGTTTCCTCCTGCCCGCTACCCCTCCCGCGGCATCTCCGGCTACGATCGCCGATCTCCGCCGCGCTTTCGAACAGCCGCCCGCCGACGCGCGCATCATGGTCCGCTGGTGGTGGTTCGGCCCCGCCGTCACCACCGACGAGCTCGAACGCGAGCTGCGCACCATGAAGGAAGGCGGCATCGGCGGCGTCGAGGTGCAACCCGTCTATCCTCTCGAGCTCGACAATCCCCAGCAGGGCTTCCGCAACCTGCCCTATCTCTCCGACGGCTTCCTCGACGCCCTCCGTTTCACCGGCGAAAAGACCCGCGAGCTCGGCCTTCGCTTCGACCTTACGCTCGGCAGCGGCTGGCCCTTCGGCGGCCCGCACATCCCCATCACTCAGGCCGCCGGACGCCTCCGCATCGAGCGCCTCCCCGTGCCCCCCGGCGCAACCTCCGTTTCGCTTCCCGCGCTCGCCGCCGGCGAGAACTTCATCGCCGCCTTTCTCGCCGATCACCGCATCACCGACATCGACAACTCGACCCTCCGCGTCCAGCCCGATCCCGACCACCCCCGCACCGCCCTCGTCTTCATCGCGGGCCACACCCGCATGATGGTCAAACGCGCCGCCGTCGGCGCCGAGGGTTTCGTCCTCGACCACTACGACCGCGCCGCCATTTCGACCCACCTCCACGCCGTCGGCGACCGCCTCGCCCAAGCCTTCGGCAAGAATCCTCCCTACGCCGTCTTCAGCGACTCGCTCGAAGTCGAACGCTCCGATTGGACCACCAGCTTCCTCGACGAGTTTCGCAAGCGTCGCGGCTACGATCTGCTGCCTCACCTGCACGCCCTGGCCTCCGACACCGACAAGGACTACGCCGCCATCCGCCACGATTGGGGCCGCACCCTCAGCGAGCTCGCCGACGACAATTACCTCACGCCCATCCGCGAGTGGGCCCACCAGCATGGCACCCTCTTCCGCTCCCAAAACTACGGCACTCCGCCCGTCTCGCTTTCAAGCAACGCGCTCGTCGATCTCCCCGAAGGCGAAGGCTCCCCATGGCGTCGCTTCTCCGCCACCCGCTGGGCCGCTTCCGCCAGCCACCTCTACGGCCGCCCCGTCACTTCTTCCGAAACCTGGACTTGGCTCCATTCCCCAGTCTTTCGCGCCACTCCGCTCGATCTCAAAGCCGAAGCCGACCTCCACTTCATCCAGGGCATCAACCAGTTAATCGGCCACGGCTGGCCCTATTCGCCGCCCTCCGCCGGTGACCCCGGCTGGCGCTTCTATGCCGCCGCCGTTCTCAACCATCACAATCCCTGGTGGATTGTCATGCCCGACATCACCCTCTACCTTCAGCGCATCAGTTTCCTCCTCCGCCAGGGCCGCCCGGCCAATGACGTCGCCGTCTACCTGCCCACAGACGATGCCTATGCCCGTTTCACCCCCGGCAACGTCTCCGTCAACAAAATGATGGACGACCTCATCGGTCCCACCGTCATCCCCCAAATCCTGGATGCCGGCTACAACTTCGATTACATTGACGATGCTGCCATCGCCCACGCCGGCGTGCCTTATCCCGTCCTTGTCCTGCCCGCCGTCCAGCGCATTCCGCTCGCCACTTACAAGAAACTCGAAGACTACGTCCGCGACGGCGGAATCCTGGTCGCCGTGCGCCGCACCCCTTCGCTCGCACCCGGTCTGTTGGAACAATCCGACTCCCCCCAAATCATGGAATTGTCCCGCTCGCTCTTTGCCAGCGCCGGTGCGCGCGGCCATTTGGTAGAGATCGAATCCCGCCTCGGCCAGTCGCTCCAACAGTGGCTCGCGCCCGATCTCTCCACCGCTCCCGAAATCGGTTTCATCCACCGCAAGCTGGATTTCGCCGACGTCTACTTCCTCGCCAACACTTCCAATCACCCCGTGCATGCCCCCGCCGCTTTCCGCTCCACCGCGCCCGACGCCGCCTGGTGGGATCCCTTCACCGCCAAGGTTACCAAGGCCGCTGGCTCCAAACTCGATCTCGACCTTGCGCCCTATGAGTCCCGCGTCATCGTCTTTTCTAAGGACCGCACCCCGCCCGCCGCCGTGCCCAGCGCTGCCGCCCCCGCGCCCATCGAGGTCACCGGCCCGTGGAATGACGCCGCCTCCTGGGTTAATTTCTCCGGCCAAAAAACCTACGACACCACCGTCACGGTTCCGCAGTCCATGCTGGCCTCGCGTCATGCCCTCTACCTGAATTTCGGCGAAGGCACACCCGTCACCGCGCAGGAGCGCCGTTCCGGCTCCGGCATGCGCGCCATGCTGGAAAGTCCGGTTCGCGAAGCCGCCGTCATCTTCGTCAACGGCAAACGCGCCGGCTCCATCTGGCGTCCGCCTTATGAACTCGAAATTGGCGCCTTGCTCCACGCCGGCGCTAACACCATCCGCATCACCGTCGCCAATCTCGCCATCAACGAACTGGCCAAGGGCCCGCTGCCCGATTACAAAGCCCTCAATGCCAAGTACGGCGAACGCTTCCAGGCGCAGGACATGAACAACCTGCAATCGCTGCCGTCGGGCATACTGGCCCCCGTCCGCCTGATCGCGCGATAGTGGCTGGAGCGTTGCCGTGGACGTCCCGGTGTTCAGGAATGGCGCCAGGCTCGTTTCGCACGATTACGTCCCGCCGGTCTCTGGACTGCACCCCTGCGCTGAGGCGCGGAAACCAGGCTTAACGACAAGTTACCAGTCCGCGGCGCTACCCCCCACTCCGCAGCACTTCGGCCACCGCCCTGGCCACCACAATCTCCTCATCCGCCGGCAGCACCCACACCGACTTAGCCCCATCCGCGGAAATCTTCCCTTCGCCCTTCACCGTCCGGTTGCGCTCCTCATCCAGCACAATCCCGAACTCCGCCAGCCCCGCGCAGACTCCCGCCCGCACTTCCGCGCTGTTTTCCCCGATGCCTCCGCTGAACGTCACCACGTCCACGCCGCCCAGCTCCACCAGGAACGCCCCCAGGTAATGCCGCACCGCCCGTATATAAACGTCCAGCGCCAGCCGGGCCCGCTTGTCTCCCGCCGCCGCTCCGGCCGTCAGGTCCCTGATGTCTCCCGTGCCGCCCGCAATCCCCGCCAGTCCCGATTCGCTCGCCAGCTTCCGCGCCATTTCCTGCACGCCGATCCCGTGCTTCTCCATCATGTAGAGCGCCGCGAACACATCCAGGTCGCCCGTCCGGTTGTTCTGCGGCAACCCCGATTGCGGCGACATCCCAAAGCTCGTATCCACCGCCACGCCGCCGCGAACGGCCGCCAGACTCGAGCTCCCGCCCAGATGGCAACTGATGTGCCGCAGGTCGGCGGTCCCGCCCACGAGTTCGCGCGCCCGCAGGCTGGCCGCCCGGTGGCTCGCCCCGTGAAAGCCATACCGCCGCACGCCGTCCTGCTCTTTCCACGCATACGGCACCGCGTACGTCACGGTCGCTTCATCCAGCGAATCGAAGAACGCCGTCTCGAACAGCGCCACCAGGGGCATTTCCGGCAGCCGCTTGCGGAAGGCGCGCATAGCGGCGATGTACGGCGGATTATGCGCCGGCGCCAGAAATCGGTATTCCTCCATCGCCCGAAGCACTCTCTCATCCACCAGCCGCGCGCCGCCCAATGGCCCGGCATGCACCGCCTTGAATCCAATCGCCGCCAGTTCCGCCAGGTTCTCGAGCGCCTTTCCCGGCCCCACGATTCCCTCCAGGCATTCCGCCAGCGCCGCTTCGTAGTTGGGGCACGCGCTCCCCGCCTGTCCGATCCGTTCGATGCGCCCCTGCGCCATCACCACCGTCCCGTTCATATCGAACAGCCGGTATTTAAAGGAGGTGCTCCCGATATTGGCAATCAGTATCTTCATGGAACGTTCCATTGTAATCCTCGCGCCGCCTCGCTCCCCTCCATTCGGACGTGCAAGTCTGATACTCTGTCTACGGGAGATGCAAAAATGGAGCCCTTCCGTCTTCACGTGTTTGTCTGCGACCAGAAAAAGTCCCAGGACGCGCCGTGCTGCTCCTGTCATGGCTCGGCCCAGGTCATCGACGCGTTGCGCCGCGAAATCGCCACTCATGCTCTCGAAGATGAAGTCCAGGTCACGGTTTGTGGTTCGCTCGGCCTGTGCGCCCACGGACCCAACATGATCGTCTACCCCGAAGGCATCTGGTATTCCGGCGTAAAGCCGTCCGACGTGCCCGAGATCGTGCAATCGCACTTCCAGCACGACATCCCCGTCGAGCGTTTGATCGTGACCGACCAGGCCGCCCTCCGCGCCGAAGTTCTATCCCATCGCCTCGCCGCCGCGCATCCCTGACAGGCGCCTCAACTCCCGTCGCCGGCCCCCGCCTTATCTACAAATGCCGTGCGCAGTCTGCTCGAAGTGATGGTGGAACCGCTGGCGCGCTCGCTGGCTCTGGCGCCGGTCGAAGAGGAAGAGATCACGAGATCCTCCGCGAATTTGACCTGAGCCAGTGAGCGAGGACACCACGCCCGAACGGGTTGGGGCGGCGTTCGCAACCGTCGCGAAGCCTACCGCTGAGCAATCCGCCTGGCTCGTCTCGCGCTTCCGCAACTGTCAATCGCCCGATATCCTCACTTCGCCGCTCAGCGGCAAGCTCCTCGACGATCCACCCACCATCACCTTGTACTCGCCCGGCGCCAGCCGCCAGCCGTTCTTGTCCACGTCGAAGATCGACAGGAACAACGGCTCGATACTCACCGTAACGGTCCGGCTTTCGCCGGGCGCCAGTTGAATTCTCCCCCAGCCCACCAGGCGCTTGGGCGGCTCGCCCGTCCCGGCCGGCAGCGCAACGTAGACCTGTGCGATTTCGGCGCCCGCGCGCTGGCCCGTGTTTTTCACCGTGAAGCTGACGCTCATATCGCGGCCGCTCATGGCCGCCTTCATCCCCGAGTACGCGAACGTTGTGTAAGAGAGCCCATAGCCGAACGGGAACAGCGGCTCTTTGCCTTCGGCGTCAAACCACTTGTACCCCACTTTCAGTCCTTCGCCGTAAGGGATATCGAAGGGCGGCAGCCCTCCCCGCCCGCCGCGTCCGCCTCCCGCCGCGCCTGGCGCAGGGGCCTGCGGCTGCACGTTGGTTCCGGCGATCACGGGATGGGGCAGGTCCGCATCGCTCCGCGCAAACGTCACCGGCAGCTTGCCGGATGGATTCACATCGCCGAACAAAATGTTGGCAATCGCCTGCGCGCCGCTGATGCCCGGATACCAGCTTTCCAGAACACCGGCCACGTTGTCGATCCACGGCATGCTCACCGCGCCGCCCGTCTCCAGCACTACGATGGTATGTGGATTGGCGGCCGCGACGGCACTGACCAGATCGTCCTGCTTGTCGGGCAGCGACAAAGTGGCAGCGTCCCGCCCCTCGCTGGCCGGCTGATTCACGAACACGATGGCCACATCCGACCCCTTGGCCAGCGCCACCGCCGCGGCCGGGTCATTGCCGGAATCGTAGTCGACCTTTGCCTGAGAGGCCTTGGCGCGGATGGCTTTCAATGGCGAAGAAGGAAAGTAAACCGGGCCGCGCCCGCCGCGCCCCGCCCCCGTTCCGGCCGCCGCCGGTACAGGAATCACGGCGTTTCCTCCCGGTGGGTCCACCTGCGCCGAGCCGCCTCCGGAGATCACGCCCACATCCGCGTGCGAGCCGATGACCGCGATCGACCGAATCGCGCCGGCGTTCAGCGGCAACTGGTGATTCGCGTTCTTCAGCAGCACCACGCACTCCTCGGCGATGCGCTGCGCGTCTTCCAGGCCCTTGAATACATCCACCACTTTTTCGGCCGGCGGATTGTCGATCACGCCCGCCGCGAACATCGAGCGCAGAATCCGGTGTACCATGTCGTTGACGCGCTGGACCGGCACTTCGCCGCTTTCCACCGCCTTCTTGAGCGCGTCTCCGAGATAAGTGCCGCCCGGCATTTCCTGGTCGAGCCCCGCCAGCGCGGCTTTCGTCGTGCTGTGCGTCGCGCCCCAGTCGGAAAGCACCCATCCTTTGAACCCGAAGCTCTGCTTCAAAACCTGGTTCAGCAGGTAATCGTTCTCGCAGGCCCAGTCGCCGTTCACTTTGTTGTAGGAGCACATCACGCCGGCGGCCTGCGAATCGCGCAGCCCGATCTCGAAGGCCAGCAAATCGCTCTCCCGCATGGACCGCTGGTCGAGGATCGCGTTCCCGATATTGCGCCCCGTTTCCTGGTCGTTCAACGCGTAGTGCTTCATGTCGCCCAGGATGTGCTGATCTTGCACGCCCTTCATGAGCTGCCCAATCATCCTCCCCGCCAGAATCGGGTCTTCACCCTGGTATTCGAAATTGCGCCCGTTCCGCGGCTCGCGCGTAATGTCCACGCCGCCGCCGATCGACATGTTATAGCCCTGGTCGCGCAGTTCCCGTCCGATCACCGTTCCGTACAGGTAGGCCAGCTTCAAGTCCCACGACGACGCCTCGGCAATGGTGGATGGAAGCCCTGTCGAATAGCGGCTGCGCGCGGCTCCGCGCGTCACGCCCACGGCGGAATCGGCCATGTTCAAGTCCGGGATACCCAGGCGCGGAATCCCCGGGATCCAGCCGGCGCCTCCATTGGAGCGGTTCGGTTGCTGCTGCCCGCCGGCGGCCGGCCCGGCTCCCATGCCGCCTCCTCCGCCGTGCACCAGTTGAATCTTTTCATCGAGCGTCATCTGTTCGATTACCAAATCGGCGCGCTGGTCGGGTGACAGATCCTTGTTCATCCAAGGCCCAGCCGGCGCCTGGTTCCCTCCGTTACGCCCCTGCGCTCCCGCATGGGTCGCGGCGGCCACTATGCAAAGTGCCGCCAGCCCCCAAACTCGAAATGCCAGTACAACTCTTCTTTTGGACATACGACAAACGGCCTTCTCCCTCAGCCTCAAGACTGGAACCCACGAGCTTAACCCCGTGCATGCTGGAATGGTAGCGGCGTCCGCCACTCCCCGGCTAACCCTTCACTTCGAGATCGCCGGCGCCACCGCGTATGCGTATTCGAGGACCTCGTTCCCTGTGTTGGTCACGTTGTGCCGCGCCGCCGGGGGAATGTATTCCACGCGGATCTATCTCATGGGCCACTCCATGGGCGGCTACGGCACCTGGAGCATCGCCATGAACCATCCCGAATCCCATTGCCGCCCTCGGACCCATCTCCGGCGGCGGCACGCCCGCAGGCATGGCCGAAATCCGCCACATCCCTGAGTACGTCACCCACGGCGACGACGACCGCACCGTCCCCGTCACCCAATCCCGCGGCATGGTCCAAGCCGGCCGGAAAGCCGCCGCCGACATCGTCTACGTCGAAGTCCCCGGCGGCAGCCACGTCAGCGTGGCCGCCCCCGCCATCGCCCCCATGCTCGACTTTTTCGCCAGGCAGCACCAGTAGGGGACAGACTGATTTAACCCGCCCTTCTCACAGACATTCTGCGGTGACGATGTGGCGCACGCACTCAGCGATCCCCAGCTTGTGTTTGAAGTTGCCTCGGTTAAACCGGCGGCGCCACCCGACAGAAGCCCCGGCGCAATACGGGTGGGCGGCGTCGGCGTCGGAAATAGCGATCCCAGCCGCTTCTTCCGGCAAGGTGTCACCTTAGCCTTTCTGATTCAGCACCAACGACCAACAGACCATCCCGTTGCAGATCCGCGCCCTGCGGGAATACGCCGCGCGGCGGGGCTGGACTACCCCCCAAGCGGGGGAGCGTGGGCCGTGCAGTAGTGAGATAATCCGGCAAGGAGGTACCTATGCGATCGCTACTTTTGGGCTGCGCCCTGGTTGGCATTACGGCTCTGGCGCAATCGGGGCCGCCATCCGCGCAAGCGCTCCGTTTGGAGGCTGCCCGGCTGTATGACGTCAAGGCTCAAGCCTCGATCCCGCATAGGCCTGGAGATTTGGGTCCGCTGGACGAGGCGCATCGAATCGCGTACTTGGAGGAACTTCTCGCGAACATGGGCCGCGGAATGGAGCAGCAGCAAGTACCACTCACTGCTCAACTGGCGCTGGAGCTTCGTCTCCGGCAGCAGGAGGCGGAGCAGCGAAGGGTAGTCGAGAATCCGGCCGCCTTTGCCAAGGAAGACGGGGCTAGCAGCTTCGAGGTCTTTCACGCCCGAGCACAACTGCACTTCCTGGAACAATCCGAGAGCCAAACAGAGTGGGCCGCGGCTTTCGGTGCGGCAGTGGCGGCGGGCCGCCCCCTGACGAATGTGGGCACGGCCGGCCTCACCGCCACCCGGCGAACCGAACTTCTCTCGCGGCTGCCGGTGCGCGTGGGAGAAATGCTCTCGTTCGGTTCCGTCGAAGCGCTGTCGGCGGCAGTGAAAGGCTTCGATCCGGATCTGGCCGTCACGATCCTCCTGGTGGAAAACGGCGGCGCCACGATCACGATTTCGACGGAAAATACAAACTGAAATTCCTCCGATTGGTTTTTGAGCGTGAAATCGAAAAGGGGCTACGCTGCCGTGGCGGGTACGGGGTGCAGGTGCCATACGACCGTTCCCCGCGTGCCGCCGTCGCAAACAAGCCGATACCATGAATCTGTGATTAACCACAAGGAGATCGACGAAAAGGACGCCGAACGCGCGTTCCACCGCATCAGGAAGGCGCTCAATTCCGGCTCCGTCATGTCCGCCATGCCAGGGAAGGGGGACGGCCAGGCATTGGCTTCTCGACGTAGAAGCCTTTTCGTCCGACGTGGAACCCCACCGTGGCGAGATGGGTTTCGATGCGGAAAACCGGGGCATCCTGCGCGGCGAGCGGAAGCGCCAGCCCGAAAGCCGCAAGGCATGGCTCGAGGAAACCGGTGCGCACAGTTATTTCGCGATGGTGACCGGGATCTCCACCTTTACGGTGGCCGGCGGCAGACACATGCTGTTGTTGCAGGACTGGGATTGGGCGTTGACCACAAGATTCTGCGTTCCGGCGGCGGCGCCCGGCGCGACGCGGAGGGGTAACGCGAAACCGGCGGAGCCTTCGTAGAGTTCCACTTCCATGTGGAGCGTGGGGTCCTGCAGGGTCTGCGGCTCATCGGCCTTGATGGGCCCGGCCAATTGGAACGGCTGGCCTTCCGCTAGCCAGATGCGCGTCGGCACGGGTCCGTCTTCGATGGGCTTCATGGAGTAGAAGTGCCAGCTATCCTGAATGTGCGCCGTCAGCTTGACGGTAAAGCGGGCGCCGGCTTTGACGGGCTTGGCGGGAGCTTCTTCCAGCTTCCAGGCGACGGGGTTGGGCGGCGCTGCGGCCAGTGAAATGGCTGCCAGCGCCGCGCCAAGTAGTCTCTTCATTTGGATTCGCTTGCGTTATCGGTGGGCACGTGCGGGACCGATGGATTCAGGTCCACGAAGGCCGACTGCAGGATGTGTTTGGTCTTGGCATCCTGCACAAAAATCACGATGGACAGGTTGCCGCGATCGATCCGATACTTCTTCTCGCTGAATTTGAAAGAATTGCCGCGGTGGCCCTTGGCTTCGTAATCGTCGAGGTGGGCCTTCAGACCGGCGCTGACCTTGTCGAGGTCCCAGGCCTGGTCGAAGGAGACCGGAGCGCCCGGCGCGAGGGCGAAACCGTCGTCATCCTTGCCGCCCATGGCGCGGACCACCATGGGGTGGAAGCGGATGCCGTTTTCGCCGCTATACGTCAGCTCCTTTTCGAGCAGCAGGATGTGGAGCTTGAGGTCCTTCGATTCGCTCTTCACGCCGTCGACCGCGGCGGTGACGTTGACGGAGTTGCCGTTGGCGGAAGCATTCACCGTGAGCCTGGCTTCGGCGGGCAATTCCAGCCCTTTCTCGATGGGGGTCTGGATGCGGTCGAAAATGCCCTTGGTGCCTTCGCGGCCGGCGCCGCCACCCCTCACCGTCTCGCCGTCGACGGTATACGTCGGCACGCCGGTCACGTTGTAATACTTGCTGCGCGCCTGCGTGTCGGGGTTGGTCATGGGATCGGGTTGGGGAACGTGCTGGTGATACATCACCACCGCCAGATCCTTGCGGGGGTAGCGCTCCATGGCTGCTTCAAAAGCCAGATCGGCGCCCACGCAGGGCGGGCAACCCGAGCCGGTGAAAACTTCTGCCAGGACAACCCGGTCGCTGCGTTTCTCCGTGGGTTTATAGGTTTCGACGTGAACCGGATTGGGAAAGCGCTTGTTGTACTCGGCATCGAGCAGGGCATCGAGGCCGGCGGGCGAACCGTTGTGCGTCTTGCTGTAGACCGCCACCAGAGCTGTGCTGGCGCTGGCCGGCGACTTGCCGCTGAGCTTCGCCGTCACCAGGTAATCCAGGGCTTTGGCGTTATCGCCCTGCTTGGCGGCCAGTTCACCCAATGTGCCGACCACCGCCGGTTGGTCCGGATTGACCCCGTAGGATTCATCCAGCAAGTTCTGCGCGGCCGAGGTCTTGCCCAGTTTGAATTCGATGCGGCCCAGCGTGCCCACGCGCGTCGCGCGGTTCTGTTTGAAACGTTTGATGAGTTCTTCGTCGGAAGGTGGCTGGCCGCCACGCCCGCCTCGTCCACCGCCCCCGCCTCGTCCAGCCGAGTTTGCGGCGCGTTTCGCAAACTGGGCTTTCTGGTCGGCCAGGTACTCGGTCTGGTCCATCGCCGCCAGGCTGGTCTTGGCGTACTTCTCCGCGTCCTTCAGGAGCAGATTGTTGGTTAGGAGGGTCTCGGCAATCCGGCCCGCGCGCGATCCTCTTTCCTGCTTGTCCTTGGCGCCCGAGTAAATCGACTTGGCCAGCGTCCGGACACGTGCCTTCTGGTCGGGCATCCGCGACGCGACGGTGGAGAGGATGTCCATGTCGGCGGTGGTGAGGGACGCGCTCGTTGGGAAGTCCTTCTTGAACTTCTCCAGCGCTTCGATCTTCTTGACCGGGTCGTTGGTTCGCGAAGCATCCTGCAGCGCCTTCGCTTCCGGGGCCGTTTCGCGTGCGGTAGTCTGCGCTGCCGTGGTCGCAGTGGCCGGTTTGGACTGGTCGGCCGGCGGCGCGGCCTTGTTAGGGTCGGTGGTCTGGGCGCTGGCTGCCGAGACGGCGAGCGAAAGGAAAATCGCGGAAAGGACCGTCCGAAGTTTCATTTGCAGGACCTCCAAATTCAGGTTTCCATGGTTCGGCGATGGCCCGGGCACGCGCGCAACGGCACAACAATACCCGCTTATCGATATTCTACACTGCCCGGGCGATGCCATGGCCGAGTAGTTATGTCTTTGTGCGGATATGGAGCGTCTGGCGGTGGGGCCGACCTTCTGTTGGTTGAGTGTTCAAAGTTGGCCGCGGGCTCAGATGGTGCTTTACCTGGCTAACACGAGGCTCTCAAGCTCCTGCAGTAGGCCAAAGTGAACGTGTGTCTGAAGTGGAGCCTGCGAATAAAAACGGTTCTCGGAAAATGCTCTGCCGAGTTGCCTTTCGACGCTGAATACACGGTGCTGTCCGGCATCGTTCGGCTCGGACCAAAAGGACACAGCCCCGACGCCGAACGGGAGCGTCTGACCGCCCGCAACACTGGATGGAAGCCTAGTTGCGAACGTCGCAAGCGCGGGGTGTAGAGACTCCAGACTCATTTCAGAACGCACGACCAGTTCGCTGAGATACAGTTTACGGCGAATCACTGCTGGTTCAAATGCAACCTTAAACGCTTCCACCGCGGACCTCAGCAAATGCCCAGCGAACCGATCTGCGTCGTCTGTTGACGAGGTCGTATCCACAACAATTCCATCGTCATAGAGGGTGAGCGCGGTAATCGAGACAAAAAACTCCCCTTGGGTCTGAAAGTTTCCACGTTGAAATACCAGCCCTCCAGGCGCCTGGACTGGCGCTGTCTGCGGTATCGGCGATGTCGGAGTCGGGGGATTAGGGACAGGATTGTCTGGGTCCGGAGCCACCGCGAAGTTATATGTGTCCTTGACCCAAGAAACGAGGTCTCCGAGCAAATCCTCCCCTTTCGGATTCAGGTCGCGGAGATCAAACAACCAGATAGAGCGTGCCAGTTTCGTATGAACGAGTTTCATCCGAGCCGCGCCGCAGTTGCAGTTTGTGCAGCGCCCCCCAAAAGAAAGGTCTCAGACCGAATTGGTTGCCGCGGCGTTTGTCTGCTGGACAGTTCCGCGTAGATGTTTGTACCTATCGGAATTTGTGTTGGCTCAAGCTGAGCGTCTCTCTCTGCTCCGGCTCCGATAACTGGCAGCCGTTCCTCTCGAAAGTCTCGGTCTTCCTCCTCGAAACCCTTGACAACGATGGCATCCTCGGACAACTCCGCGAACCATTTGGCAAGTTCGCTGAAGGGCACAAACTTGCCGATGAAAGCAACGTCAAAACCAGCAGCGATTCTGATGATTGTATTGAGCGTAAGGTTGCCGTAGCCCGGATTCGCGGCCCGCGACACAACTCCTTGTGTCAGGCCGGCGCGACGTGCCAGTTCTTCCTGCGAGAGGCCGAGTGCCTTGATCAGAGTACGGACCTGAAACGGGATACCGCGCTTCACTTGTGCTGCGACGAATTCTTCGCGATATCGCTTGCTCTTGGCGAGTTTCTTCCAGAGATGGTTAAACGTGTTCACGAGTCGTCCCTCTTCCTGCTTCAAGCAGTGCCTTATGGGTAAGCGCGACGCCGAATGCGTCATGCGGGATAAACTGCTTACCTCGCTTCTCACAGCCGAGGAGCAATATAAACTCCCGATGGACAAACCCAGGCCAGATCCCCACAGGCCGAAATCTCCTTCGGTGCGGTCGCTTGGCTCCAGGTGCGAATGCTGAGATGTGGAATCTCACCTCCCCAAGTCCCATATGCTTCCTTGTCAATGCTTTAAACTCCTCGACGTGCGGGTCCTCCCAATCGTCGGTGGCTGCCAAGACGAATAGAGTTGCATCGAACTCCGCCTGTACCTCTGGGTCCTGAAATGAGTACCAATCCTCGATCAGATTGTGGTTGTCTTCGGTGATGTAGTCGAAGAACGTCCATAAGGCCATTCTACACAAAGCCCCTTCTTTATGCAATATTGCATTTTTCCTTGATCCTGTCAATGCAAAATTGCATAATCAATCCAGATACCGCACAAAGCAAATGGCCAACAGATTCTAGCGCCCAGGCTGCAACTGCTGCACGGCTTTGGCGCCTCCGGATCTGCTCCACCTCAAGCCAAAGACATTGCTACTATAAGAGGATTAAGAAGCCCCATTATACTGAACCTCTGGACACATGAGTACCTCCCTTCAAATCGTGGTCTGCGGAAGCATTGTCCCGGACCCGCTACAAACCTTGGAACCGGTAACCGGCCCGAACGGGCCCTCCCTGAAGAACGAAATGCTGCTGCCGGCGGTGCTGGACCCGTGGGCGGGACACGCGCTGTTCGAAGCAGCCCACCTTGCGGGGAAACGGCCGGGCAGCAAAGTCTGGTTGGTCAGCCTGGGCCCGAGAGCCAAGCTGCAGCAGGTGATGATGACGGTGGCGCAGAAGGTGCCGTTCGAGCTGGTGGCGCTGGACGGGCCGGCTTCGGGCTTTACGGACTCCTTCGAGACGGCGGCGGCGCTGGCGGGAGTGATCGAGGGGATCGCCGGGCTGGACCGCGCCAAACTGCTGTTATTCGGCGGCTGGGAATCGGCGTCGCGCGGAACCGGCTCCACGCTGCAGATGGTGGGCGAGCGGCTGGGAATCGGGGAGCAGTTCCAGGGAGTGGATGAGATCACAGTTCGCGACGATGGCAGCTTCACGGTGCTGGAGCGTATCGAAGGCGGGCGCCACCAGGTATCGGTGTGCGCGGCGCCGCCGGCGGTGCTGGGTTGGGCGACCGGCAACTTGCCCGAGCCGAAGAACAATCCGCAGGTGGGGATGGCCAACATGCGGACCGTCATGCCGGCACTACAGCGCGCCAAGGCGGCGCCCATCGCGAACACGGGGCTGCGTTTCGAATCGGTGAGCCTGCCCAAACAGCAGCGGGAGACGCGCATCGTGAAGAATATGCCGGTGGAAGAGATGGCGCGGGAAATCGTGGCCTGGATCGGGGAGGAGTGACCATGGAACCGACACTGGTTCTGGTTCATACCGAAGCCGATGGCACACTGGCAAAGCCGGCGCTGGAGGCGCTCGGGGCGGCGCTCTCGCTCGGCGGCGAACTCAGCGTGGGGTTGGTGGGCGGCGAGGTTCAACCGGCCGCCAACCAGATCTCGAGCGCCGGCGCCAAACGCATTTTGGGTGTGGCGGGCGAAGCCTTCACGCAGCCCCGCTACGCGACCGATGCGGCAGCCGCGGAGGCCATCTGCCGCGCGGCATCGGCCGCCATCGTGCTGGCGCCGTCTACCTCGCGCTGGGCGCGGGCGCTTCCGGGCGTCGCTTATCGTCTGGGCGGCCGCCTGGACACGCATGCGACCGGCCTCGAGTTGCGAAACGGGGCTCCGGCAGTGACGCGCTGGTTCTACCGGCAGCGGATGGAAGCCGTGCTCTCGCGCGTCGAGCGGCCGTGGGTGGTGCTGCTCGATTCCGGATGCTTTGCGGCGTGGAGTGGGGCGGCGGGAGCGGCGAATGTGGAGAATGTGTCGGTGGGAGTACCGCAGACGCGCACCACCGTCACCGGCGTGCAGGCTCCCAAGGCGGACGAGCAGACCATCCGGCCCGACGCCAAGCTGCTGTTCGTAGCCGGCGCCGGCTGGACCAAGAAACAGGCCGACGGCGCGGTTCATGGGGCGGACGCGGAATCCTTGATCCTGGGTTTTCTGCGCACGACCAAATCATCTTTGGGCGGCAGCAAATCCCTGGTGGACTCGAGCGGCGAAGGGGAAGCGGTGCTGCGGTTCATGACTCACTTGAACCAGATCGGTCAGACGGGCTCGACGCCGCGGCATCGCAAGGGGCTTTCCACGTGCTGTCACGGCGAGGAGCCGCACGTGGTGGGATGGCGCTTTGTGAATGACAGGCGCGCCATCAACCTGGACGCGAATTGCGGCTGGGCGCGCGGCAAAGCCGATGTGCTCTATGTGGCCGACGCGTTCGAGGTGATGCGCCACGTGAACCAGTTGCTGGGGGCGTGAGCTACCAGACCGCGCGGCGGTAGTGGCTGCGAATGTGGGCGTCGGTGGTCAGGAGCACCGCGTCGTGGTTGGCGATGGCCTGCGCCACGATGATGCGGTCGAATGGATCGCGGGACCAATCGAGCGACAGAGCTTCCAGGGCCACGGCGGCAAACGGGAAGCCACATAGCCCCACGTCGAAGGTGGAACGCAGAGTAGCGTACAGAGAGGCCGGCGCGATTCCAATGCGCTTGCGCTCGTACAGATACTGAAGTTCGAGCAGCACCATGGGAGAGACCAGCAGGTCGTTAGCCTCGATCTGCCGCTTGGCTTCCGCGGACAGCCGCGTCAGCAGACCGTCATGCAGCCAGACGGCCACGTGAGTGTCCAGATAGACACTCACAGCTTCTTCCAGTCCTTGCGCCACTCCGCTTCCATTTCCGCCAGAAGCTTCTTGTCCGGGTGCACGATGGCGTCGGGGTCGCATAACAGCGCCCGCCGCCGCTTCGCGCGAGCCAGCTTGGAAGCAGAGCTAGAGGATGTGATCCGGACGGAAGATCCCTTGTAGCCGATCTCAACGGTTTCGCCCTCGACGACGCGTTCGAGCATGGTAAAGAGATTCTTTCGAAATTCGGTTGCAGTCAGCTTCATATGTACAGTGTACATGAAGAAATGTACACCTCGACGTGCCGGCTTGTACTACTATTCCTCGTTTTCTTCGCGGGCCGCGACGATTCTTCCGCGGCCCGAGTCCGAAGGACGCAAGAGCATAGCCCAGTGCGCCAGCACTGGGAACCGCTCCCACACTCTTTGAGCATATGCCATGTCGCAGCCGCTTTATACTGCCCGACATGCCCTGTCAAAGGAAACTAGAAGCGAGCCTGGTCCCCTTCCACTGCGGGTTTGGTCGCGCCCGCCTGCGTGTCCGTCCAGCGGGAACATCCCCGGTTTCCCCGGAGGTGTTCATCCGTGCAGTGACAACAATTTTCACAAAATCTGCTCCCTGTTTTCAATCCGTTACACACCAATCCTTCCGGCCGCCCCAAACTCACCGGTTACCTTGGTAGTGGGTAGGTTCATGCGATCTTCCACATTCAACCCGATTGGCTTCGTTTCGCATTTCGCGTCCGCTCGCAAACTCGCGTCCACCTTCCGGCGCGAATTGGGTTCGTTCCGTTGCCCTGGCGAATCTCCATCGGAAGCGGCACACCCGCGTTCCGCTTGCTCTCCCATTGGGTTCGTTTCGCCAAACGCGGCGGGATCCTGCTCCGATCGCCGGCCTGTGTCCGCAAGCCACTGAATCCACGTGCCCTGCACCTAAATTGGCTTCGTTCCGCCAAGTCTCTCCGGCCTTCCGATTGGGTTTGTTCGGTCAAAAGCCTTGGCGGCGTTCGGACGTGGCGGGATGGTGCCGCAAGAGGTAGAGGCTATTCCTTAGGGCGCCTGATCGAGCACCAACCGGATGGCTTGGGCAACGTCGGGGGCGCGCCAGTCGGGGGTGCAGGTTTCGAGTGAGCCATAGCCGGTCATGACCAGGATGGTGCGCGTGCCGGCACGACGGCCACATTCGATGTCGGCGGACTTGTCTCCAATGAAGTAGGAACGAGGCAAGTCGATCGCGAAATCGCGCGCGGCCTGGAGGAGCATGCCGGGCTCCGGTTTGCGGCAAGAGGATGGTACGCCGGGAGCATCGGGGCAAAAATAAGAGGCGTCGATCAGGCCGGGACCGATTTCGGCCAGCAGTTGCGCTTGCACGGCCCGGTACTGCGCTTCGGTGAAGAAGCCGCGGGCAATGCCGCTCTGGTTAGTGACGATGAAGGTGAGGAAGCCGGCGGCTTTCAACTCGCGGAGCGCGAGCGGAACGCCGGGGTAGAGACGCACCTGGCGCGGGTCGGCGCAATAGCCGACTTCTTCCATGAGGGTGCCGTCGCGATCGAAAAAGACGGCGGGCCGCGGGCTCATGGGGAGGAGAAACTGGCGGCCAGTTCGGCGGCGGTGACCGTGGCGGTACCGAGTTTGCCGACGGCGATGCCGCTGGCGCGGTTGGCCAGGTCGGCGGCTTGGGCCGGTTGCGCGCCCGCGGCCAAGGCCAGGGTGAGGACAGCGATGGCCGTATCGCCGGCGCCGGAGACGTCGAAGATGGCCTGCGCGCGGGTGGGCGTGTGGCGCGGCGCGGCATCGCCTTCGAAAAGCAGCATGCCGTGCTCGCCGAGAGTGATGAGCAGGCTGCCGGCGTTCCACAACCGGCGCAGGCGGCGGCCGGCTTCGAGCAGGGCCTGGTCATGGAGCACGGGCGTGACCGGCTCGGACGGCGGAAGGCCGGCGGCGAGAAAGGCCTCTGCGCGGTTGGGCTTCACGGCGGTGGCGCCCCGCCAGGAAAGCGAAGTATGGGGATGGGGGTCGACGGTCAGGACTTTCCCGTGAGCGCGCGCGGCTTCGCAAATGCGGTCGGCCAGGGGCTGGGTGAGGAAGCCTTTGCCATAATCGGCGACGACGATGGCGTCGATCGAGGGGATGATGCGGTTAAGCTGCGCGATGGCGCGCTCGGCGTGCGCCGACGGGGAGGCGGGCAGGCGTTCGCGGTCGACGCGCACCACCTGCTGGTTGCGGGCGATGATGCGGGTCTTGACGGTGGTGGAGAAAGCGGCGTCTTGTTGAACGGCGGAGGTATCGATGCCGGCGGCCTGGAGCAGATCGAGCAGGCGGCGGCCGGACTGGTCCGCGCCGGCGATGCCCATGACGGCGACGTGGCTCGAGAACTCACGGACGTTGCGCGCGACATTGGCCGCGCCGCCGGGGTAATAAGATTCGCCGGTGACGTTGACCACGGGGACGGGCGCTTCCGGCGAGATGCGCGAAACCTTGCCCCAGATGAATTCGTCGAGCATCAAGTCACCCACCACCAGGATGCGCTGGGCGGGGAAGGCGGCCAACAGGCCACGGAGCGGCGCGGTTTGGGAATCAACTGGCATTGGGGGAGTACATTGGGCGGACGGCTTCGCCGGGCTGGAGTGCGCCGGCGGCGGGCGCGGGCGCGGCGGGTTTGCGCGCGACCACGATCAGCGAGAGGGCGGGCCAGGGCATAAGACCATCCAGGCGCCGCCATAACCAGACAGTCTTATCGAAGATTTTCAGCACGGGCTTATTAATGGTACGCGAGCCCAGCAGCTTGCTGTAAGCGAACCAGGGCGGCGTGCCGGCTTTATTGAAACCGAATCGCTTGTCCACGACGAAGCCCTGGGATTCCATCAGGCGGCAGGCGTCGGCGACGGAGTAACGGCGCTTGTGGCCTAGGCTCCGATCGAGGGTTCCGAAGAGGCCCGGGCCGCGGGGCACCAACACGATGAGGACGCCGCCGGGCTTGAGAGTTGTCGAGAGGGAACGCACAACGCGTTCGGGCGAGTCGAGATACTCGAGGACGTTGAGGCAGAGCACGGTGTCGAAGCAGTTTTCGAGGCCGGCGAGATCCTGCGGGACTTCCGGATCGATGCGCTGGACCACCACGTTGGGCGTGCGCAGGAAGCGATTGCGCAGAGCGTGCAGGTGGAGCGGGTCTTTTTCGGCGGCGACGTAGAGGACGCGGCGGGCCATGAGGCGTCCGGAAATGTTACCGATGCCGGCGCCAACTTCGAGGACGGCGTCACCGACATGGGGGCGGAGTTTGCGGGCGAGCCAGCTCAAGTATTGCGGGGTGCCGGTGAGGTTGTTGAGCACGCCGCGGCCGTAGGGGACGGCATAGAGGTCGTCGATCAACCAGAATTTGAGGATGATGCCGAGGGCTTTGAGGCCGTCTTTCCAGCCGATTTTCTTGCCTTCTTCATAAGTGCGGCCGTGGTAACTGATGGGCACTTCGTAAATGCGGAATTTGCGCTTGGCGCTCTTCATGACGATTTCGGGCTCGAAGCCGAAACGGTCGGAGCGGATGGGGATGCTCTTCAGCAAGTCGGTGCGAAAGACCTTGTAACAGGTTTCCATATCGGTGAGGTTGAGGTTGCAGAACATGTTGGAAACCAGGGTGAGGCCCTTGTTGATCATGGAGTGCCAGAAGGGCAGGATGCGGGTCTGCTCGCCGGCCATATAGCGCGAGCCGAAGACGGCGTCGGCGTGGCCGTCGAGGAGAGGCTTGAGCAGGCGCGGGTACTCGGAGGGATCGTACTCGAGGTCGGCGTCCTGAATCAGCGAAAAATCGCCGCTGGCTTTTTCGATGGCGGTGCGAACGGCGGCGCCCTTGCCGGCGTTGCGTTCATGGCGGAAGAGGCAGATTTGGGGGAAGCCGGTGGAAAGGCGCTGAAGGATTTCCCAGGTGCCGTCGGTTGAGCAATCGTCCACGATCACCAGTTCCCGATCCATGTTCTCGGGCAGTGGCGCGGTGACTACGAGTGAAATGCACCGCTCCACCACGGAGCGCTCGTTGTAGACCGGCATGAGGATCGACAGCTTCATGAATCTATGCAAGTTTAACAAACGGCTCAAGGTCGGATGCGCCGTTGGAGCCGGCCCAGGGCGCCGCCAGGCATTCGTGCAAGAAACGGAAGGAGCGCGTGGGATTCACTACGCCGCGACTGTTCCAACAGCGACTATTCCCCAGCCCATCGCGCGTTCTCATATTGCTACACTGGCTGCAAGCTTGGTTTCAGTTCGCGCAGTTCATTTTTGGCTCGGGAATTCACGGTGCGCATCGCGCTTCTTCAGATCAACCCTACGGCGGGAGACCTGGAAGGAAACTCCTCGCTGATTCTGCGCGCCGCGCGGGCGGCGCAAGCGCAGGGCGCCAACCTGATGGTGACATCGGAGCTGGCGCTGATGGGGTATCTGCCGCGCGACCTGCTGATGAGCAAAGGCTTTGTGCGGCGGGCTGCGACGCAACTGACGGCCATGGCCGAGGCACTGCGCGACGCGCCGCCGCTGCTGGTGGGTGTAGCGACGGCGAACCCGTCGGAGATGGGCCGGCCGCTGTTCAACAGCGCGGTGCTGCTGCGAGATGGCGCGCCGGGCGTGGCATTCCACAAAATGCTGCTGCCCACTTACGACGTTTTCGACGAAGACCGGTATTTCGAGCCGGCAGCTCCGGGGCCGCAGATTCTGGAGCTGGACGGGTGGCGGCTGGGGATCAGCATTTGCGAAGACGTGTGGAACGATCGCGATTTCTGGGCGCGGCGCCGCTATCATCACGACCCCGTGGAAGACCTGGCGCAAGCCGGAGCGCAGGCCATCATCAACCTTTCAGCTTCGCCGTTCAGCGTGGGGAAGGAGCAACTGCGCGAGAAAATGCTCGGCCACATGGCGCAAAAGTACGGCGTGCCGCTGGCGATCGTAAACCAGGCGGGCGGCGACGACGAGTTGATCTTCGACGGCCATAGCGCGGCGTTCGACGCGCAAGGGCGGCTGTTCGCGCGGGCCCGCGGATTCCGCGATGACGTGATGGTGGTGGACCTCGAGCGCGCCAGCGGCACCATCGCCGCGGAGGACTTCGAGCCCGAAGCCGAGATCTGGAACGCGCTGGTGCTGGGTGTGCGCGATTATGCCCGCAAGACGCGCTTCGGCAAGGTGCTGCTGGGCCTTTCCGGGGGCATCGATTCGGCGCTCACGGCGGCGATTGCGGCCGACGCGATGGGCCCGGACAACGTGCTGGGGGTGATGATGCCGTCCGGGTATTCGAGTGCGGGGAGCGTGGGTGACTCGGCGGAGCTGGCGCGCAACCTGGGAATCCGGACGGTGAGGCTGCCGATCGGTGGCATCATGGAAACCTACGACGCGGTGCTGGCGGACACATTCCGCGGTCTGAAGCCCGATGTCACGGAAGAGAATATCCAGTCGCGCATTCGCGGCAGCCTGTTGATGGCGCTCTCCAACAAGTTCGGCTCGTTGCTGTTAACGACGGGAAACAAATCGGAAATGGCGGTGGGCTACTGCACGCTGTATGGCGATATGAACGGCGGGTTGGCGGTGATCGCGGACTTGCCGAAGATGATGGTCTACCGGGTTTCGCGGTGGCGCAACTGCAGGAAACCGGACATCCCGGAGACGATTTTCACCAAAGCGCCATCGGCGGAACTGCGGCCGGGGCAGACGGATCAGGACAGCCTGCCGCCGTACGAACTGCTGGACCAGATTCTGGAGCTGCACGTGGAGCAATGCCGGTCGGCGGAAGAGATCGTGGCGCAGGGATTCGACGAGGCGACGGTGCGGCGGGTGCTGCACCTGGTGCGGACGGCCGAATTCAAACGCAAGCAGGCCGCGCCGGTGCTCAAAGTGACCTCGCGGGCCTTCGGCATGGGATGGCGCATGCCGATTGCACGCCAGGGATAAGAAACCGGAGGCTATCGATCATTGGTTTGGGAAAACTGGGCGCGCCGATGGCGGCGGTGATGGCGCGCGGGCCGGACTTTCTTCCGTGACCGTGGTCGATGAGGCGATAAAATGCTCTGGAGCCGCTGTCCACAGCGCTCCGGCGACCACCCGCGGGCCGACGGCGAACGCCCCATCGATTCGGCTTCGCATCCGCGTCGCCCGCATCCCGCCCGGCCGAAGAAAGCAGCGTGAACCCGCAGACGAACACGATTTCCAGGGCCTAAAGGAAAGGCAGCCACACCCAGTGGCGATTCGCGCGCGGATAGCGCGGCGGTCCCTTAGCCTAGTTGGACGACCAGACGCCCATCTGCTGCCAGGGCGCCGTTCCGGCTGGACTGATGGCCTCCGTATAGACATTCTTCGCACCGGCAAACGCCTGGAAGAAGGTGATCGACAGGTTCAAGGTCAGGGTGTTTCCCGAAATCGACACCCTCGATCCGGTGCCATCGACCAGGCACTGGCTGTTCTGCTGGCTTCCGCTGCCCGGCGAGATGGTCATGAGGGGTTGGCCGCCGGAATCGGTGAGCAGCGACAAGGCATTTGTCGCGCTGTGATAATCCACTTCGCAGCCGCCGACGCCGCTGAGCGAGAAGTTGAACAGAATCGAAGCCGAGCTCAGGTCTGGGGCGCCGGCGCTATCGGTGAACTGAAAGCTGAAGGTCTGGGTCGTGCCGGTGCCCGAGTTGGGAGTCACGGAGACGGACTGAACGGTGGCCGGAACCGTCCATGTGCCCTTCTGTTGCCAGGGCGCTGTTCCGGAGGAGCTCAGGGCTTCCATATACACATTCTTGACGCCGCCGAAGGCCGCCTGAAAGCTGAGCGCGAGGTTGAGCGTCAGCGTGTTGCCGGAGGTCGAGACGGTGGAGGCGGCGGCGTTCAAGATGCACTGGCTGTTTTGCTGGCCGCCGCTGCCGGGCGTGAGGCTGCCGGAAGGCTGGCCGCCGGAATCCGTCACCAGCTTCAACGTATTGGAGGCCCGATAGTAATCCACTTCGCAACTGCTGACGTTGGTGAGCGTGGAGCTGATCACCACCGAGCCGAGACGGAGGTCAGGTCGGTAGCGCCGGCGGTGTCGGTGAACTGAAAACTGAAGGTCTGGGTTGTGCCGCTGCCCGAGGCCGGCGTAACAGAAACCGCCTGCACCGTCACCGGGACCGTCCATGTGCCTTTCTGTTGCCAGCCGGATGTTGCCGCCGGGCTGATCGCTTCCATGTAGACACTCTTCACGCCGCCATAGGCGGCCTGGAAGGTGAGCGCCAGGTTCAGAGTGAGCGTGGCGCCGGAAGTGGCCACGCTCGAGCCGACGCCGTTCAAGATGCAGTCACCAGCTTCAACGTATTGGAGGCCCGATAGTAATCCACTTCGCAACTGCTGACGTTGGTGAGCGTGGAGCTGACCACCGCCGAGACGGAGGTCAGGTCGGTAGCGCCGGCGGTGTCGGTAAACTGAAAACTGAAGGTCTGGGTTGTGCCGCTGCCGGTCGAGGGCGTCACCGATACGGCCTGCACCGTCACCGGGACCGTCCACGTGCCTTTCTGTTGCCATCCCGATGTTCCCAATGCGTCAGCGGCGTCCATGTAGACATTCTTCACGCCGCCATAAGCGGTCTGGAAGGTGAGCGCCAGGTTCAGAGTGAGCGTGGCGCCGGAAGTAGCCACGCTCGAGCCGACGCCGTTCAAGAAACACTGGCTATTCTGCTGGCTGCCGCTGCCGGGCGTGAGGCCGGAAGACGGCTGCCCGCCGGAATCCGTGAGCAAGTGGAGCGTATTGGAGGCGCGGTAATAGTCCACTTCGCAACTGCCGACGGGGGTGAGCGCGGAGCTGACCAGCGCCGAGACGGAAGTCAGGTCCGCCGAGCCGGCGGTGTCGGTGAACTGAAAACTGAAGGTCTGAGTTGTGCCGCTGCCGGCCGAGGGCGTCACCGATGCGGCCTGCACGGTGGCCGGGACCGTCCATGTGCCTTTCTGCTGCCAGGCGACCGTTCCGGACGGGGCCACCGCCTGCAGGTAGATATTCCTGGCGCCGCCGAAGGCCGACTGGAAGGTGAGGGCCAGATTCAGGGTGAGCGTGGCGCCGGAACTGGTCACGCTCGATCCGGCGCCGCTCAACGTGCACTGGCCGTTCACCTGGCTGCCGCTGCCGGGTGTGATGGCGGAGCCAGGCAGAGCGCCGGAATCCGTCAGCAAGGCCAGTGTGTTGGACGCGCGGGTGTAGACCACCGAACAGGCGGCGGCGGTGGCAAGCGACGAATTCACCAGCACCGATACGCTCGTGATGTCGGCCGAGCCGGCGGTGTCGGAATACTGGGAGCTGAAGGTTTGGGACAAGCCGCTGCCGGAGCTGGGCGTGACCGACACCACCTGGACTTGCGTCGGGACCGTCCAGACGCCTTCCGCCTGCCAGGCGGCCGTTCCGAACGGGCTGACTGCCTGCATATAGACGTTCTTGTTGCCGCCGAACGCCGGCTGGAACGCGAGGGCCAGATTTAGCGTGAGGACGGTACCGGTGATGGACACGCTCGACCCGCTGCCGCTGAGGGTGCACTGGCTGTTCAGTTGGCTGCCGCTGCCGGGTGTGATGGTGGAGGCGGGCTGCGCGCCGGAATCCATCAACAGAGCGAGGCTGTTTTGGGCACGGTTGTAAATGACCGAGCATGCGGCGGCGGCCGAGAGCGACGAGTTGATGAGCACGGAAACCGAGGTGAGATCGGGCGCCCCCGCCGTATCGGTGTACAGAAAGGTGAATGTCTGGGACGAACCGCTTCCCGAACTGGGTGTGACCGAAACGGTCTGCACCTGCGCTCCGACCGTCCAGCTTCCGTCCCATTGCCAGGCAACCGTTCCGTTCGGGTTGACGGCCTGCATGTAGATGTTTTTTGCGCCCGCGAAGGCCGGCAGGAAGGTGAGCGCCAGGTTCAAGGTGAGGGTGTTGCCGGCAATCGACAGGCTCGATCCGCCGCCGTTCAGGGTGCACTGGCTGTTCTGCTGGCTTCCGCTGCCGGGCGTGATGCCCGAAGGAAGCGGGACGCCGGCATCGGTGAGCAGCCACAAGGTATTCAGGGCGCGGTTGAAGTTGACCACGCAGCCGTTCACGGTGGAGACGGCGGTGTTGAAGTTGGCCGACACGCTGGTCAGATCGGCGGCGCCGGCGCTATCGGTATATTGAAAGGTGAATGTCTGCGACGTGCCGCTCCCGGAACTGGGCGACACCCCGCCGATTCCGGGCAATTGGGCGAAGGTCACCTTGGTGACGAAAGCGCCGTAGTTGCCGGCGTTGATGGTTTGGTAAGGGTTCTGCAAGGGAAAGTTCGTGGAGAGCGTCCAGCCCGCGACATAGACGGCGCCGGTGGGGTCGAGCGCGACCGCCGATCCGTTATCGGAGCCGTTACCGCCGAGGTAGCTGAGGTACATCAGTGAATTACCAGCGGGGCTCAGCTTGGCGAGGAAGGCATCGCAATCGCCGCCGATGGTGGACTGCAGCGCCGCCACGACCGGCAGATCGGTGGAATAAGTGTATCCGGTGACGTAGGCGCTGCCGCTCGAATCGACGGCAACGGCGTTGCCCACGTCCACGCCCGATCCGCCCAGGTAGGTGCTGTACATCAGCGCGCCGGACGAATTCACTTTGGTGACGAAAGCGTCCAGCCAGCCGCCCAACGAAGACTGCTCGGCGTTCAGCAGCGGGAAATCGGCCGAGCTGGTTACGCCCACCACATAGGCGTTGCCCTGGCTATCGAGCGCGATAGCTTGCCCCGTTTCGGGATACGGGACCGTGCCATTGCTGCCCCCCAGATAGGTGCTGAACAAGAGCGAAGTGCCGCTCGAATTCAACCGCGCGATGAAGGCATCTTCGCCGCCCGCGATGCGCGGCTGGAAGGGGACCTTGGTCGGAAAGTCGACGGAGTAAGTGGAGCCGGTCACGTACGCGGCGCCACCGGCATCCACCGCGATAGCGGCGCCGTGATCGGTATTGGAGCCCCCGAGGTAGGTGCTGTACACCAGGTGGCTTCCGTCGGAACTGACCTTCGCGACGAATGCGTCCTGCACGCCGTGAAAGCCCGTTTGAAATCCGGTAGCGGGGAAATTCAGCGACGTGGTGTCTCCCACCACGTACGCATTCCCGGAGCCATCCACGGCGATGCCATACCCGTAGTCCGCCCCGCTGCCGCCCAGATAAGTGCTGTACAGCATCATGTTGCCGGCGGGGCTCAACTTCACCACGAAAGCGTTGCGCGAGCCCAGCAGGCGCGACTGCAGCGCGTAACGGACCGGAAAGTTGAGCGAAGTGGTGGAACCCGTTACGTAGGCGTTGCCGCTCGAATCGACAGCGATTCCGTAGGCCCGGTCGTCGGCCGACCCGCCGATGTACGTGGAGTAGATCAGGCCGTTGCCCGCGGCGTTGAGCTTGGCTACAAAGGCGTTGTTGCTGCCGGCTTGGTAGCTCTGGCTGGCATTCAGCGTGGGGAAGTCGTAGGAATCGGTAAAGCCGGCCACATAAGCCGAGCCCGACGAATCCACGGCAATGGCGGTGGCGGAATCGAAGCCCGAGCCTCCGAGCAGGGTGCTGTAGGAGAGGACCGGATCGATGACCAGCGGGAGCGAGCGATCATACGCGCCCAATTCAAAGCCTAACGCGCCGTTTGGGGCCAGGCGGAAGCGGCTCCCCACCGACAAGCGCCGGCCGTTGCGCTCCTGGTAAACCAGCGGCGCTTGCTCGCGGAACGGCGCTCCGTTCACGGGAATCCACAGGGAGCCGTCGTCTTCGATGCGCAGTTTTCCCGCGCCCGCGTAGCGCAGCCAGATGCGCGACGGGTCCGCGCCCGGCGCGACCAGGAACTCGCTTTTCAGGTCCCGGCCGCCACCGCCGAAGACCATGTCGATGCCGGGGTACAGGTTGCGGTAGGAGAGTTCGCCGAACAGCGGCACGCCAAGACGCCACGTGCCGGCGTCACCCGTCAGGAAATTGGCCTTTCCGGCCAGCGGCTGCCGGCCTTCCAGAGCGGCGGATGTTTCGGCGCCTTCGAAGGACATGCGCACCGTTCCGCCGGCGGCGCGCAGCACCACGGCATCGTCCAGAAACCAGGCCGTGATCCCGGGACTCTTGGTCATGAAGCGCACCGACGCGGGCGCTTGACCCTGGTTGGCAATGAAAAAGAGCGGCACGGAATCGCGGCCGGGGCTGGCCGCAAGCGCTGCGGCTTGGGCAAACAAGACGATCCAAGAGGTCCGCATGGCAACCTGCACATCTTTCGACAGAGCCGGCACGCCACATTAGCCCTCTTGACAGATCTAGTGATATAGAGTTATATATCATATAGAGTGCAGCTACTGATTAACCCGTCCGACGAGCTTCCGATCTACCGACAGATCATGCGGCAGATCATCGAGGCGATTGCCGGGGGACGGCTCAAATCGGGTGACAAGCTGACTTCGCATCGGGAGTTGAGCGAGCAACTGGTCATCGCCCCGCTCACGGTGAAGAAGGCGTATGACGAACTGGAGGCGTTGGGCTTTATTGAGACCCAGCGCGGGCGCGGCACCTTTGTCTGCGCCACACTGCCGCAGCCGGACCTTGAGAAGCAAATCGGACAGATCCGGACGGCGGCGCGTAAGTTGCTCTCCCAGGCCTATCTGGCCGGCTTCCTTTTTCCCGAGGTGGTGAAGGCGTTGGAAGAGGCCGACCGCGAGCTCACCGAGGGTCCGGCAGTACCACAAGAAGAGGAATCCGTATGAACCCCATTCTGGAATTTCACGACATCGAAAGATCCTTCCGGAAAGGCGTGCCGGTGCTCAACGGCGTGACTTTCTCCATGCAAGAGGGAGAAGTGCTCGGGTTGCTGGGGCGCAACGGCTCCGGCAAGACCACGCTGATTCGCATCGCCATGGGGATGCTCTTCCCGCAGGCCGGCACGGTGCGGGTGTTCGGGCTCTCGCCCACGGACGACCCGGTCGCGGTGAAGAAGCGCATCGGCTACGTGGCCGAGGAACAGGTGCTGCCGGCGGGATCGAACATCCGCGAGTTGTTTGCCTTCCACCGCTACCTCTTCCCCACCTGGGACGACGCACTGGAGCGGCAATTGCTCGACCGGTTCGGCCTCACCGGCAATTCGCAGAAGATCAAGCAGCTCAGCAAGGGGCAAGCGCGGCAGGTGGCGCTGATGTGCGCGGTCTGCCACCGGCCCGAGCTGCTGATTCTGGACGAGCCGGCGGGCGGACTCGACCCCGCGGCGCGGCGCGAGTTCCTGGAAACCTCGATTCAATTGCTGAACCGCGAAGGCACGGCCATTCTCTTCTCTTCGCACCACATGAACGATGTGGAAAGGCTGGGCGGCCGCGTGGTATTGCTGGACGACGGCAAG
The DNA here is from genome assembly GCA_050014595.1 of Bryobacteraceae bacterium. Classification (GTDB taxonomy): domain Bacteria; phylum Acidobacteriota; class Terriglobia; order Bryobacterales; family Bryobacteraceae; genus PALSA-129. The sequence goes on along the minus strand of JBEKDA010000060.1, from coordinate 9,783 downwards.
GTGCGGCTCGACCGCCAGCTCGACCAGATTCACGAAGACCACTGCGTGGCGATGATCCCGCGCAGCGCGGTTCCCGACGCCACCACTCTGGAGCGGCTGCCGGGCTGTTTGCGCGCTCGTCCGGTGTTCGACGACTGGCACGCGGTGTTTCAAGGCACGCCGGACGCGGTGCGGCGCGAGTTGCACGAGACGCTCGGTCTCGATGGCATCCGCTGCGTGAGCGTTCCACTCGAGGAACTGTTCGTGGAACTGGTGGGCAGCAACCGGCTGGCGGAGGCGTCGTCGTGATTCTGAAATTGGCGCGGCGCGATCTGGGCTGGATGCTGGGGTTTGCCGTTATCGCGACTTACCTGGTTGTCTTGCTTATCGAGCAGGGTCCGATGGCCCCCCGCAACCTGCTCTGGAACGAAATGGCGATGTTCGCCGGGTTGATGTTTTATTTGAAGCCGCAACGGCGGGCCACGCTGTGGGAAGCGGCTCTGCCGATTCCTGCCCGACAGCTCTTTCTGGCGCGGGCGCTCTCGCGCGTAGCCATGGTGTGGATACCCCTGATGGCGTGCGGTTGTCTCACGGTGCTGCTGAAGGGGGCCGAGCGGTCCTCAGTGGGGACAACCGTGGCATGCGGGGCCGGCCTCACGCTGGCGATTCTCCTGCCGCAGGCGGTGCGCGTGCAAGAGCTGGTCATATCCGCCTGGCTGGTGGCTGTGATTTGGGCAGCGGTGGCAGCCGCCGGCATATTGACCTGGTGGCTGTTGCCGGCCGCGGTGACGCTGGCGCTATTCGCCCTGGCCAGCGCCGGGGCATTTGTAAAAATCTGGCTGGCGCTTCCCCAGTCCTTTCAAACGGCTCCATTTGAGGCGGCAAACCGCCGGGAAATGAGACGAGGCCGAAGTGGGCCGGCGCTGCCGTGGTGGCCCGTGGTGCGATCCTACGCATGGACCAGTCTGGGCTTTCTCCCCTTGGTCGTGATGTTGCCCGGTATTTGGCTTTTTGGATGCGTCTTCGGGATGTTTGCGGTGGAGGCCAGCCGTCCGAGAACGCGCTGGCTGGATTCCCTGCCGTTTTTGCATCGCACGCGGTTGCTCATCAACCTGCTTCCCGCGCTGGTCCTGATCGGCGGGGCGGCGTCCGGCCTGCATTTCGCCAAGGACATCTACCCCGTCAGCGTCGGAGACGAAACGACTCTCGCAGACGGGCGGCCCGGGACACCCGACGTCACAGTGTCGGTCGAATTCTGGAAGCATGCATATGACGGCGCGGCTCCGGTCATAGAGTCGCCTTGGGGAGAGACGTTCCGGCCGGCGATCGTCTCCGTTTTCGGATACACTCTCTACAATTCCTATTCGACCGGCCCGAACAACAGCCCGAGGTTTTTCGACTGGCAGTTCGAAAGAGCGACGGAGGCAGTGTATGGGCGTCCTCTGAATCCGCGGCAACTGAATGTGGCGAAAAAAACCGGGCTGACACCAATCACCGCGCGGGCGCGCATGCGGATCCTCAATCTGGCCGCCATGGCCCTGTTCTTGTTGGTTCTGATCTTCTGCCGCGAGCTTTTTCGATGGCACCGGGTGCGCGCGCTCTCTCGCCTGGCGCGCGGCCTTCTCATGACAGCGGTGGCAGCTCCGCCGCTGGGCGCCATCCTGTTCCTGTTCTTCACTCCGCTGGGCGGCGCTACCTCTATCAGTCAACAGCTCATCCAGTGGCTGCTGCTTCGCATCTCGGCGCTGCTGCCGGACAATCTGCTGGCATTGACTTTGGCCGCGGTGCTTCCGGTCGCACTGATGTACTTGCTCCTCGAGAGGCTGTTCGCCAAAACGGAACTCCTCGGGCCGGTTCGGGTGGTCAGCCCGTGGAGCGCGGAAAGCTGAGTTGAGTTAAACATTCGCGGGACGGGCACCGCTCCCTCACGGTCGAGCGACAAGTCGCGGCTCGCCTCGGGGCCACCAGCGTGAGCGATGGATTGCGCAAAGGCACCAAACCAGCCGGTCAAAGCACTAGTGAAGCCACCAAGGTGACCATCGGGCCAAAGGAAAGCCAGCGCGTTGAAGTCAAGGTGATCCCCGCGTCGAAATAGGGCTTTCGGGCGGATCACGCCGGCAATAGCGGTATACTACCCGTATCATTCAGAGCCTGTGAGCGATCTCCCCATGAGCACCACCCAAGCTATCGGTATGGATCGACAGCCACGGGCCGCTCTGGCCGAGCGGTGCCTGTATTACATAGAGTCATAACTACTTGCCCCGCCTTCAGTCGTGGAAGAGGCGGCGGGCCATAGCCTCGCGCCCGGCAAGGCCCTCTCCTTCGAACTGTGCTGCAACCTGCGCCAGCAGATCTGGAATCTCAAGGTCCTGGGGACACTTCTCGAGGCAATCCAGGCAGCGCGAGCATAGCGAAGCGTAAGCAGGCTGGCCGGAGAGGATACCGCCCGCTCGCAACACGTAGAGGAATCCGGCCTCCTGCGTCTTGCCGAAGGTATGGAAGGCGTTGAAAATGTCGAAGTTGCCGGGGATATCGACGCCCGACGGGCACGGCTGGCAGTATCCGCAGCCGGTGCAGCCGACCTTCATGATTTCGCGGTATTTCCGGCTCACTCTGCCGACCAGATCGACTTCCGCGGCGGTGAGCGAACCTGGACGTGCGTCGGCGGCGATCCTCAAGTTCTCTTCAACCTGCGCCTCTTCGTTCATCCCCGACAAGGCCACGGTCACCTCCGGATGGTTCCAGACCCACCGCAGAGCCCACTCGGCAGGGGTCCGGCGCCGTTCGGCCTCCCGCCAAAGTGCGTCGATGGCCGGCGGCTGTGGAGAAACGGCCAGCGCGCCGCCACGCAGAGGCTCCATGACGATCACGCCGAGGCCCTTCGAGGCGGCGTACTTCAGCCCCTCTGTGCCGGCCTGGTTCTCCTCGTCGAGGTAGTTATATTGAATCTGGCAGAATTCCCAGGGGTAGGCGTCGACGATGCGTTTGAAATCCTCCCGCATCCCGTGAAAAGAGAAGCCGGCATTCACGATGCGTCCGTCGGACTTAGCGCGGTCGAGAAACCCGGCGACGCCGAGTGCCGCGATCCGGTCCCAAGCATTTCCACGGAGCGAGTGGACCAGATAGTAATCGATCCGGGACGCGGCCAGTTTCCGTAGTTGCGCGTCGAGAAAACGGTCCATGTCCGCGCGATTCTCGACGAGCCAGGCCGGCAACTTGGTAGCGAGTTTCACCCGCTGGCGGTATCCGCCGGCGAGGGCGCGGCCGAGAAAGCGTTCGCTTTCGCCCCCATGATAGGGCCAAGCCGTGTCGATATAATTCACTCCGCGGTCGATCGAGTGCCGGACCTGGCGGGCCGCTCTTTCTTCGTCGATCCGCCCATCCTTCTGCGCCAGGCGCATGCAACCGAATCCCAGGATCGACAACTCGTCCCCGGTCTTCGGCGCCTTGCGGTAGAGCATGGGTTCTCCCTCTTGATCGAATCATACTTGCAGGCCTGAAACAACGGAGCCGGGCGGATTGGTAAAATCGGACACCTCGCGCGTGGACACCGTGGAGGTTGGATGACTTGGAGTTGTTTGGACCTGCGCACTTCCCGCCTCCACACCGAACCGCGACAGTAAGAAGCTGTTAAAGAATCGCCCGTCAACAGCACTAAACCACGCGGCCCAGCACTAGCGCGGCAGACTTTCCAGGTCCGCCAGATCCTTCGCCCGCCCGCTCGACGCCTTGTTTTCCCGCAGACGCGCCAGACTGATCACAGGAACCACCATCTCCTCGATCCGGATCATCTCTTTTTCGGCGTAACACGATTCGAACTCAACTCCCGAAATGGAGGTGAGAATTTCAATTCGAATAGGCGGCACCCCCATGCGAACGACGTTATTCCGGGCAAGAAACAGGTGGGAGGTCAGCCCTGCTGCGGCGAAGCCAAACTCGCGGAGCGCCCGCTCAATTTTGGCGGCGTTTTCCGGACTAACGTCGACCCAAATATCGAGATGGTTGGTCGCCCTGATGTGGCCGTAAATCCCGACCGCGTAGCCGCCGATCAACAGGTATTCAACGTGATTCGAGTTGAGCAACTTCAAGAACTCTTTGAAGTCCCTCGCTAGCGCTGGTGTAGCCATAGAAGGTCCTCCGCAAAAGTTCGAGCGCCCGCAGCCGCTCCTCGACTGGCCGGGACAGCCAGTACGCAACCGCATCGTCTGGATCGGTCAAACGCACGACGGAAAACTGCGTGCGGTCCAGGCGGACCTCCTCGATCCCATCTTCGGGCGCCATAGCGATAACTCCAGTTTACCGCCCAATCAAGCGCATGACGCCTCCACCTTTCACCATGTTGAGCCCGCAGTTCCAGTTTCAGCCCGAGCAGGAGCGGGTCATTCACGAAGCGATTCAGGCTGGCCTGATTGCGCGTGCCGACGAGGTGGCGGAGGTGGGCCTGGAGACTCTCCGGAGCCGGTTTGAGTCCCGCTCAGATTCCATCAGGCCGGCAAGCGCCGAAGAATGGCTGGGCGAGTTCCGCGCCTGGGCGCATGGTCATCCAACCACGACACCGCTTCTGTCCGATGAGGCCATCAGCCGGGAGTCGATATACGGCGAGCGCGGCCTGTAGATGGCCATTCCGGTTGACACGAATATCCTGTTGTGATCGGTGCAGCCTCGCCACTCCCACTATCCCATCGTCGAACGTGCATGCTCCGTGCTACGCGCCAACACATGAGTGATCGCCGGCTAGGCACCGGTCGCGGGCACGTCCACGAGTCGGCGACACGGCCACGTGGAATTTCAGGCCGGTGGTTTGGCCGCTATACTGAATACGGGATATGGAAATGCAGCTCAACGAGCGAGAAGCGTCATTGGTGGACGCCTTCCGCCGCCTGCCTCCGGAAACCGCGACAGAGCTATCCGCGCTCGCAGAGCGATTAGCGGTACTCGCGCCGAACCGAAGGATCGACTGGTCCGATTCCTGGTCCGATGAAGACCTGAATGAATTCAGGGCCGCATCGCTGCGGCGCCTCGATGCAGAGGAATCAGAGGACCGGGGTTGAAGCCGGGCGACGTGGTGGTCGGCGTCCTGGTCGGCGCCCAGGAAACCAAGGTCCGGCCAGCCGTGGTCATCGCAAGCGCCAAATATCTTGCCGAGCGTCCAGATGTGCTGGTCGGGATTCTCACCACGAAGATGCCAAGGGCGCCTGCTACAACAGATTACATTCTCCTGGACTGGGGTGCCGCAGGACTCCGCGCGGAGTCCTGCTTCCGAGCATACGTACTGACAACCCATCGCTCGGAATTGACGGTGATCGGCCATCTCAGCGCACGCGATTGGGAGTCCGTTAAGGCGCGAGTCCGCGCAGCATTTGCCATTTCATGAGGTTGCGATTGCCGGTGGCGCTCGCGGTGCAGTGGCGCTCAGGGTTCATTTGCTGGGGCATGGAGGTCCCAGCAATGAAACGCGCTAGACGTGATCGAGCTAAGAAGTCTTCCGCGAAGCACAACTTGAGTCTGCCAGAGCTGGATCAAGCGAGATCGGCAATCCTCAATAGCCTGCCCTCGAAGGAATCCCAGCGAGATTACCGGCACGCGATAGACGAGTTCATCGTCTGGTACTGCTCCGAACCCAGGCTATCGTTCAATAAGACCGTCGTCACTCGCTACCGAATCCACCTGGAATCCCGTCAGCTTGCGCCGGGTACGATTAACGGCAGGCTCGCGGCCGTCAGGCGCCTCGCATATGAAGCCGCTGATTCCGGCCTGCTCAGCCCGGATCTTGCTGCTGGTATCCGGCGAGTCAAAGGGCCAAAGAACCTCGGCGTTCGTCTTGGTAATTGGCTGACCGCCGACCAGGCGAGAGCGCTCTGGCAGGTGCCTGACGCGAATACGCTCAAGGGCAAGCGAGATCGAGCGCTGCTCGGGATCCTCTTGGGTTGCGGGCTGCGCAGGAAAGAGGCGGCAGAACTGGATCTTGCCCATCTTCAACGGCGGGAAGACCACTGGGCCATCGTCGATTTGGTCGGCAAGGCCCGGCATATTCGGACGGTGCCGGTTCCGGATTGGGTCAAGAGCGCGATCGATTCCTGGCTTGTATCCGCTGGCGTGAGCGAAGGCCGCGTGTTTCGGTGCGTTTGCCGCGCAGGCAAGACCTGGGGAAACGGTGTAACGGAGCGGGTCGTGTGGCACGTTGTAAAGGAATGCGCCAAAAGAGCTGCCATTGAGAATCTGGCCCCGCATGACCTCCGTCGGACCTGCGCCCGTCTGTGCCGCGATGCCGGAGGGGAGCTGGACATCCGCCTGGGTGATCATCCGACGCAAGGTTCCAGCCGGGCCGATCAAACACGGAACTTCCCTCTTCCATCCCCCGTACCCGCCTGTGAGAGACTGATACCTTCGTGGACAATCCCATCCAGGTTGAAGCCTTGCACAAGAGCTACGGCTCTCTGGCTGCCGTCAAGGGCATCGATTTTGAGGTCTGCGCCGGCGAAGTTTTCGGCCTGCTGGGACCCAACGGCGCGGGCAAGACCACCACGGTGGAAATCCTGGAGGGCCTGCGCACACGCTCGGCCGGCCGCGTGTCGGTGCTGGACTGCGATCCGGAAGTGCACACGCTGCGTTTGAAGGACCGGGTGGGGGTGTGCCTGCAATCCACGCGGCTGCCGGACAAGATGAAAGTGCGCGAAGCCATGGAGCTATTCGGCGCGCTCTACACGCGCACGGTGGACGCGGATCAGCTTTTGAAGCGCCTGCAACTCTGGGAGAAGCGCGAAGCGTTCTACACGCAGCTCTCGGGCGGGCAGAAGCAGCGGCTGGCGCTGGCGCTGGCGCTGCTCAACGACCCGCAAGTGCTGTTTCTGGACGAGCCTTCGGCGGGGCTCGATCCGCAGGCGCGCCTGGAAATCCACGAACTGGTGCAGGACCTGCGCCGCGAACAGCGCACCATCCTGCTGACCACCCACTACATCGAAGAGGCCGAGAAGCTGTGCGACCGCGTGGCCATTGTGGACGAAGGCCGCATCATCGCCCTGGGCACGCCGCGGCAGATTCGGGAGAAGACTCTGGCGCACTCGACCATCGAGATCGAATGCGCGGAGCCGCTGGCGGAGACCACGCTGCCGGAGTGGGAGGGCGCCGTGAAGACCACGCTGGACGACCGGCGCGTGAAGATCGCGGTGGTTTCGAGCCGGCCGGCGCGCACCATTGTCGAGATGGTGAAGTGGCTGGATGAACGCAACATCGACCTGGTGGACATTCACATCCTCCGGCCGTCGCTCGAAGAGGCTTTCATCGAGCTCACCGGAAAGAGTCTGCGCGAATGAGATCCTACTACGCACTCTTCAAAAGCAACATGCAGCTCACCATGCGGGACCGCTCGGTGCTGTTCTTCAATTACATGTTCCCGCTGATCTTCTTCTTTGCGTTCGCGGAGATGTTCCATGCCGGCACGGGGCAGGGCATCGCGTATTTCGTGGGCACGGTGCTGACCATGGGAATCCTGGGCAACGGCCTGTGGGGCGCAGGGATGCGCAGCGTGCAGGACCGCGAAGCCAACATTCTGCGGCGCTACAAAGTGACGCCGATTACGCCGCTGCCCATCCTGGTGGCCTCCATGGTGAGCGGGTGGCTGCTGTACTTGCCGGTGCTGGTGTTGCTGGTGGGGCTGGCGCACTTTCTCTACGCCATGCCGATGCCACAGAACTGGTTTTCGCTTTTCCTGATGGCATCCATCGGGGTGTGCAGCTTCCGCGCGCTGGGGCTGATTCTGGGGGCGGTCGCCAACACCATGGCGGAAGCCAACATCCTCATCCAGTTGCTGTATATGCCCATGCTGTTTCTGAGCGGCACCACAATTCCCGCGTCGATTCTGCCGGTGTGGGCGCAGACCGTGGGCGAATTCATGCCGGCGTCTTACCTGGTGACGGGCTTTCAGGGAATTTTCTTCCGCAACCACACCATCCTGAACAGCCTGCCGGCGGTGGGCGCGCTGCTGTTGACGGCGGTGGTGGGGCTGTTTCTGGCGGTGAAGCTGTTTCGCTGGGAGAAGGAAGAGAAGATTCCGCCGCGCAACCGCCTGTGGGTACTGGCGGTGCTCGCGCCCTTCCTGGTGATGGGCTGCATCCGCGCGTATACCCGAGAACATATCGGCGAAAACCAAGCTCTGTATCGCGACCTGGCGCGCTCCGGCACGTTTCTGATCCGCCACGCGCGAGTTTTCGTGGGCGACGGCACGGTGAAAGAGGACGCCTCCGTGCTGGTGCACGACGGCAAGATCACGGGGGTCTTCGACGGCGCCGGGCCCGATCCCGAAAAGATTCGCGCCGAAGTGGTGGAAGGGTCCGGCAAGACGCTGCTGCCCGGCCTGATCGACGCGCATGTACATCTCTCCGCGCCCGGCGGCATTTCGAGCAACAACGAAGATTACAACGTGGACAAGACCATGCCGCGCAACGCCGCCGCGCTGCTCTACAGCGGCGTCACCGGCGCGCGCAGCACGGGCGACGGGCTGGACGCCTCCCGCAAAGTGCGGGCCGAGATCGCGAGCGGCAGCAAACTGGGCGCGGCGCTGTTCATTTGCGGTCCCATGTTCACGGCCGAAGGCGGCCATGGCACCGAGTTCACGGCGCACGTGCCGGCCGCGCTGCGCGACAACATACAGGCGCAACTGGTGCGCATCCCCAAATCGGTTGAGGAAGCCCGCGGGCAGGTGCGTGAGCTGAAAGCCGCGGGCGTGGACGGCATCAAGATCATTCTGGAAGCCGGATCCGGCGAGGGGATGCTGTATAACCGCATGGACGTGGCGCTGGGGCGCGCCGTGGCCGAGGAAGCCCGCGCGGAGAATCTGCCGGTAGCCACGCACACCGGCGATTCCCGGGATGTCGCCGACGCCGTGGATTTCGGAACCGCCTCGGTGGAGCACGGCTCCTGGCGCGACGCCATCCCCGACGCGGTGCTGCAAAAGATGGCCCGGGAAGGCATCTATCTGGACCCCACGCTGGCGGTGGGTGAAGCCTATTCGCAATTCTACGCCGGCAAGGCCGACGCGTTGAACAACTCGCTGGTCGAGCAAGTGGCGCCAGCGGGGATTCTGAAGGCCACGCGCGAGTTTTTGGCGTCGGGGAAAGGCGTGGATGCGGCCAAGTCCGCGATTTTCGCTGGCGCACTGGATCACGCGCGCGCCAACCTGCTGCGTGCGTGGAAGGCCGGGGTTCCGCTGGTGACGGGCAGCGATTCCGGCAACCCGCTGGTCTTCGACGGCCCTTCGATGCACCACGAACTGCAACTCTGGGTGCAAGCCGGCATCCCGGCCGCGGTGGCGCTCCAGGCCGCCACCGGCAACGCCGCGAAGCTGCTGCGCGCGCAGAACCGGATCGGAACGATTCGCGAGGGAATGGACGCGGATCTTCTGCTGGTGGACGGCAATCCGCTGCAGGACATCTCCGCGACGGAGCGGATTTCGCTGGTGGTGTTCAAAGGCGAGCGGGTCCACCGCGCGGATCTGTTCGACCAGAAGTGATGTGGCGCGACAGACAACCGGTTTGTGCCTTCTGTCGGCCCGCCGTGCGGGCGCTGGACAGGCCAGGAGGCCGGCCAGGAGGCCTGTCGAACACCGGCGGCAAGACCGCCGGCGCTACCAGTTGGCCTTAACGGAACTTGAAAATGTAGAAACTCCAGGGACAGGCCAGGAGGCCAGGCCAGGAGGCCCATAGGCGCTAACTTAACGATTAAGGAAATGTAATCTGGGGGACCCGATGTCGTGATCGTTCCCGGAGGTCTGCCTCCAGTTGGTGCCACTGGCGCAGGATATTTTGC
>JBEKDA010000059.1:0-34787 GCA_050014595.1 Bryobacteraceae bacterium | reverse complement strand
GTTTACAGTGTTGGCAAATCGATAACGTTTTGCGGATTCGCCTGTCTGAAACTGGGCAGGCGGGGCGGGATCATAAACTCCGCTGGCTAGGATGCCGTAGATCCGTGGGAATCCAGGCTAGTCCTGTTACTGCCACAGTACACGAAGAACTGGTAGCTTCGGGAAAAATCGTTGGAAGATGGAAGAGGAAAGGGAGAAAGATCCGCAATGATCATAACTGGCGGCCTGGCGATCCTGGGGGGCTGGCTGATGATCCTGTCGATGCATCGGAAGGCCCCCGCACCCGCTCCGGCTCAGTCCAGGCTCTGGGTGCGAATCACCCTGGCCCTCGTGGGAACCTGGCTTCTCGCCGCGGGTATGGCCACTGTCGTACAGGCTCGGTTCTAAACCAAAGTGAATGGTTCCACCGCCGCGCGCGACAGCGCGTATGCTTCAGGTTGATCCGATGAGTGCCCCCCAAAGCGGAATAAATGATCCACTCTTCTCCCACAATTGCCCGCTGCGGACCGAGTCCATCATCACCGCAACTCGATGGTGTACTCGGCCAAGCTTTCAAATCCCACCGCGGGCCATGCGATCAACGCGGGCAAGCTCGCCAGGTGTTGACCCGGCCGGCCCGATTTACATCGGTTAACATAGCTTTGTTAACTTCGGTTAATCGCGTACTGCCTTTCGATAGTACCCCGATAGTATGCTCAGTTCTTGCCCTCTGCTTCGGTCGGGGTTCATAGTAGAGCAGTTGGACGGTTTTGCTCCCATGGTTTGGTTGCTCTGCTCAGAAGGACTGGTGGGAATGCTGATGGTGGTGCTGCGGGTACGCGCACGGAGCTCCGGCCGCTTGTTCGTCTCCGAGGAGTCGGCGCACGCCGCGGCCCTCGGGCGGCCGAGCCGCAACAAGCACGAGGAGAGCAACTGCGCCACGGTTTTGGCTCTGGGAGACGAGGAAGGTCAAAGCCCGTGCCATGTGGTCAGCCTTTCGCGATCCAAGATCCAAATCGTGTCCTCGCGCCCGGTTCGGGCGGACGCCCAACTTCAGGTGCAAAGAGGCGATGAGTGCTTCGTGGGCACAGTGCAGCAAGTGGTGGCTCGGGAGGACGGCTACCTCCTGAAGCTGGATGTGTTCGCCAGCAACTACCGGCCGCCAAGTCCCGTCGCTCTGGTGTTGCAGGCCGTCACACGGGGTCTGCTGTCCGTCCTGCACCAGTTTGCAGTCAGGGTGTTGGGGGCGGAATTGCGCCCACGGCAGCACTGACGGCGCTGTCAATTACCGCACCATTGAGGTTGCCTGCTCGATCTCCCCCCTTCCGCCGGGCCGCTCTTGGTGGTGTGGTCAAGAACGAAAGGAGCTTTCGTTATGACCGCACTTCGACAACGCATGCTGGAGGATCTCCAGATCCCCCATTACTCAAAAACAACCATTCGACTTTACCTGCACGCCGTCTCCATGTTCGCTCAACACTTCGGCAAACCACCCGATCAACTCGGCGCCGAGCACATTCGCCTCTATCAACTATTCCTGGTCCGAGACAAGCAGGTGTCGCTATCCACCTTCATCCAGGTGGTGTGTGCCCTCCGGTTTCTCTATACCCATACCCTGAACTAGAAAATCGCCATCCAACGCATCCCGTTTCCCCGTCGGGAAAGAAAACTGACATTAGCCCGCCTTTCTCAGTGCGCCTCAAAGGCGTGGATCACCAATGGGGGAAGGACCCACCCAAGGAGGTTGTTGGTTGAACTTGGTAGCTTGCGAGCGTCCGAGCTGGGAAACCGGCCAGGGCGGAGCCTGGCGATAAAGCCCACGAAAGGTGGGTGAGCACCCTGGCAGGCCGTAATGCGTGTGAAGCTTGAGCAGGCCTCGAAAGTGAAAATGTGGATGCCGACCCGCCTGGGCTTCTGGTGGCGCCGGCGGAGCCGTTGACCGCGCCATTCGCGTGCCAATTCCAGCGATAAGCAAGCTCAATGGCCGCTTCGTGGCTCATCCCGAACTTGGCCATGCGACCGAGTTCGATTCTTCGATCTGTTACCATTCCAGCGAATGGACGCCGTACAGATCTCTCACGTAACCAGGACCTTCGGGAGTGTGACTGCGGTAGACGACCTCTCCCTCACGGTTCCCCAAGGTTCGATCTACGGGTTTATCGGGCCGAACGGCTCGGGTAAAACCACTACCATGCGCATGATCGTGAACATCTTCTATCCCGATCGCGGGGAGATCCGCCTCTTTGGAGATGGCCGGCCGGAAACCAGCACGGACCTCATTGGATATCTTCCCGAAGAACGCGGCCTTTACCAGAAGATGACCGTCCAGGCACTGCTGGAATTCTACGGGGAGCTGCGGTCCGGCCGCGCTGTCAAAGCCGAAGTGGCGAGCTGGCTGGAAAGACTGGACCTGGCAAGCCGCGCCTCCGATAAGGTCGAAACGCTCAGCAGAGGCATGAGCCAAAAGGTTCAATTTATCGCCGCCGTGATCCCCGAACCGAAACTTCTCATCCTGGACGAACCGTTCAGCGGCCTCGACCCAGTGAGCGCGGGGGCCATCCGCGCCGCCATTCTGGATCTCCGCCGCCACGGTGTTACGGTCATCCTCAGCACCCACGACATGCATCTGGCGGAAACCCTGTGCGATTACATCTTCATGATCTTCCGCGGCAGGAAGGTGCTGGACGGCACCCTTAGCTCCATTCAGGATCAGTACGGCGAGGATACCATACGGGTTACAGCCAACGGCGGCCTCGCGGCGGTGCAGCATCTGCCTGGAGTCGAGCAGATCCGCGACCTGGGACAGGTGCAGGAACTGCGGCTGACGCGCGGCGCCGACCCCCAGGAGGTTCTGCGCGCCCTTGTGGCGCAGGCTCGCGTGACCAGTTTCTCCCTCATGAAGCCCTCCCTGCACGATATCTTCATGCGCATTGCCGGTACTGCGGCCGAGGAGGCGAACCATGCGAATGCATAAGGTCTTCACCATTGCCAAGCGCGACTATATCGCGACGGTCCGCACCAAGGCGTTTGTCTTCGGCCTGGTGGTCGCCCCCATCCTGTTTGGCGGCGGATCCATCGGGATGGCGTTTCTCAAGGGTAAACCGGACTTGAAGGACCGCCACGTTGCCATCGTCGACCACACGGGCGTGGTGGCCGAGGCCCTGGTGAGCGCCGCGCGAGAGAAAAACGAACGGGAGATCTTCGACAGGAAGACGCACCGGCAGATCGCGCCCCGCTACGTTTTCGAGGTGATCGCTCCGGCCGCCGACGCCGCCTCCGGTCATCAGGATCAGTTGCTCGCGCTCTCCGACCGCGTCCGCCGCAAGCGCCTGGTGGCATTTCTCGAAATCGGGAAGGACGCGCTGCGCTCGCCCAAACCCGCCGACGATGCCGCCGATTTCGACTTGGGGACAGGCAAAAAGACCGACCCCGACACGGGCGTCTCTTATTACACCAACGCCGGCGGCATTGACGAGATGCGCATGTGGCTCAACGGCCCCGTCGGCGACGGCGTACGCCTGGCGCGCCTGGCGCAGCTCGGCATCGACATCAACCGCAACAAGGGCCTGGCGGCTTCGGTTCGGATCGATGGGCTCAGCCTGGTGGAGCACGACGAAAAAACGGGCGAAGTGCGGGAAGCGCGCAAACGCAGCGAACTGGAAGTCCTCGTGCCCGTGACGGTGGCCCTCATTCTCGCCATGATCGTGATAGTGGGCTCGGCGCCCATGCTGCAAAACGTCACGCAGGACAAGAGCCAGCGCATTGTGGAGACGCTGCTGGGCGCGGCCAGCCCGTTCGAACTCATGACCGGCAAGGTGCTGGGTTCGGCTGGGGTTTCGGTGACCAGTTCCCTGTTATATGTGATTGCCGGCATGGTCGCGGTAAACGCGCTGGGAGTCGCAGGCCTGTTGCCACTCACCATCATCCCCTGGTTCTATGTGTACCTGTTGACCGAAGTGGTGATGCTGTGCGCCCTCGCCGCGGCGCTGGGAGCGTGCTGCAGCACGCCGCAGGACGCGCAGAACCTGGCCGTCGTCCTGCTGATGCCCTGCATCATTCCGATGTTCATGCTGGTGACCGTGCTGCGGGAGCCCAACGGGATGCTGGCCACGGTGATGTCGCTGGTTCCACCGTTTACGCCGATCCTGATGCTGTTGCGCCAGGCCATGCCCAACGGCGTTCCGGCGTGGCAACCGTGGGTGGGACTGCTGGGCATCCTGACCTTCGCCGCCGGCACCGTCTGGGCTGCTTCCCGCATCTTCCGCGTCGCCATCCTGATGCAAGGCAAACCGCCGCAGTTGGCGGAGATGGTGCGCTGGGCGATTAAGGGCTGAACGGTACCGGGGAAATGCACAAGAACAGGGCCAGCCATACCGCACTTCGCGAAACGCGGAAAGCGGCCGTAGGGGCATCGGTTTGTGCACTACGGTACATATTCAGCTCAATTCGTAATCCTTCACACCCTGCGGACGATCCAAACAACCAGCACAATCACAATAATGGTTCCGAGCAGTCCTAAGCCGAGCATTTAATTTCTCCTTTTGAAAACAAAGTAGAGACCGCAGATTCGTTGCCATTCAACTGTCAACTCCCCAATCGGCGGGGCAAAATCGACGCAGATCAAGCGTCCAGGGCTCCCGCCGCAAAAACGGCGGCCACTGCATCCGCTGGAGCGGCCTTGGAGACGGCACCGAGTCCAAGCTCGCTCTGACCGCGCGGGGTCAAGTGACCAAATATTGTCGAAGGCAAGCAGTTACCCGTCCCGGGATTTCAAAATAACGGTGCCAAATGTGGGGATGAATAGAAGTGGTAGGCCCCGAACGTGCTGCACTAAAAGTCGGCATCTCCCACCACGAGCCGTGCGGCCAAGTTGTTTTCTGGTCCGCTGAACCGTTCGTCCCTGATGTCTCTTGCCAGAAAGGACGGAAGGACATGCTACGCCTCGATGCCCAAGGCTCACCCCAATCAACGAAACTGCCAACATTTCTGAAGGGCGATGAAGTCTCTCTTGCCAAGGGGACGTACGAAGGCACACTCGGAACCTTCCTCAACTTCAAGGACGATGACCCGAACTGGGCAGACATCCTTGAGCAAGATTCACAGGTTCGCCCACACCCTGTAGAATGGCTTCAACATCACCCGGCAGCGGCGAATTCCGATCACGAAACAATCCAAGCTCCCGCATACAAATGCCGATGAATTCCAAGAACCCCTTGTGGGCTTCGTGCTGCCGCACCACATTTGAGGGCTCTCAAGATCCTGGGTGAACTTTCCGGGCGGGGCTGCGATCCGGCAAAATTCCGGCGTCGAACCTACTTAGCGACAGTTTCCGTCGTGCCTTGTACAGCCGCCGGGGTGGTGCTTTTCGCCGCCTTCTTGACGGGCGCGCCCTTCTTCCTTGCCTTTGCGGAAGCCTTCACTGCCACACTCTTTGTGCCGGCCTTTTTTCGGGCCATCTTTTTCGGTGCGGTCTTCGCAGCTTCGGCCCTCTTCAGCGCCCACCGCCGTTTGGTGGCGGCGATGATCGCTTTTCTACCAGCCGCACTGAGTTTTCGTTTGGGTTTTGAGGGTTCCGGCTTGGCCTTTGATGGTGGCTTAGAATGCTTCACCCTAGAATTCTCCGCCGTCCCGGAGGATGCTTGCAAACTGACAGCCTCCTTCGCCCGAGTGACAGCAGCCTTCGCATCTTGAAGCACTTCTCGCATGTGGGGCGCACTTGAATACCGCTCCGTCACATCCGATATCAGCGCCTCAATCTTGGCTAGTCGCTTGAGAGCTTTTTTCGCTTTCATGACCACTCCTCTCAGTCAGAATACAACGTTTCACGCTTGCATTCGACAGCGCTTTCGTGAAGTGGGTGCCCGCCATCCCTCTCGGCTAACCCGCTGCTGGTGTCAATGCTCAGTTGCCATGGGCGCCTGTGGTTTTTGGGCTTCACCATTGGTGTGCAAAATTCGCATCGCCGCCGCCCCTGCTTATCCATCCACACAACACCGCCGTTGTGCCCGAACAAAGTATGCCATTTGACCGCGTCTCGGACGTCGTGCGGGACCTGCGCCTTCGCCTTTCATAGGTATCCGGTATCACAATCGGGCCGTTGCCACGCTCGAATCTGTGCGCCATGACTTGCCGGATGTGCTACTTGAAAAGAATAAGCACAAACGCCGAAGAGGAGCGCAATAATGGCAAGTCGAGCACGGCAAATCGACCTAAAAAAGAGCGGCACGAGCCAACCGACTGATTCCACACAACGAAACGCACCGGAATCCGTTAATGAAAACGCCATCGCCACACTCGCATACCAGCTTTGGCAGGAACGAGGCTGTCCCATCGGATCAGACCAAGAGGATTGGTTCCGGGCCGAAAAAGAATTGAAAGATCGGACAGGCTCAATCCCAACGGGGGCGTAGCTGAACGGCGGAACTGACGGCATAACCAGAAATCAGGACCACAGGAACGGCGGGGAACGAATCTCGGACGGAGCAGGCGGGATCAACGGCCTACAACTTGGGGAATCTGTGGCGACGGTTGTTCCCGCCGAAGAAGATCGAGAACTGGCCGCCGGCCAGCTTGCAGCAACGCTTGGTGAAGACCGGCGGCAGACTGGATCAAGCACGCACGGTACTACTGGTTAATGCTGGCGGAGAGTCATCTGACCAGGCGACTGTTTGAGAGCATGGTACGGCGGATCGGTGAGTTCGCAATGGCGACGGGGTGGACGGAGGCGATGGGCACAGCGAAATCAGGGTGACCAGGGCGTGAGGGCCGGAAAGATGTTCGTGGAATGGACTGAAAAGGCGGGATTTCCCGGTTTTGGATTCTGCGGGCAGGGCGACAACCCCGCCTTGCGCTGGCGAAGACGGCTCCCGGCGGGAAAAATGCAACTCGCAGGACCAAAGGATGGCGGTTTGGTTTATACTGAATGGGACCTGGAAGTCCAAAATGGAAATTCCGGGTAAGATAACGACAGGCCGGGTGGGGTGGCCGATCGTGGTCTGGGGTCCAAGGTCATCTGAGGAATCCCTGTCCTATGTGTTGAATCGATGTGGTGGGACGTTGGCGGCTCGAAGTCTATAAAGTGATCCCAGGCGAGGAGTTTTCATGACGCTCTTTCTAGACCACAACAGGTACTACCGGCTCCCATGGAACCTGCCTGACAATGCCATCTCCTGGCTCGAGGTCACGAAGGCCTGCAATATGTACTGCGAGGGGTGCTACCGTGAAAATGACCCCAAGGGACACAAGCCCCTCGACGAGATCAAACGAGACCTGGCAATCTTCAAGAAATACCGGAAGACCGATGGTGTCTCTCTTGCCGGAGGAGATCCCCTCGTCCATCCCGACATCGTCGAGATCGTACGCCTGGTTGCTCAGGACGGTCTCAAACCAATCATCAACACGAACGGCTTGGCCCTGAATAAGAAATTACTGCTCGAGTTGAAGAGAGCGGGCGCAGCGGGATTCACCTTCCACATCGACAGCAAGCAGCACCGCCCCCACTGGCAGGGAAAGACCGAGATCGAGCTGAATGTGCTCCGGCTCAGCTTCGCCGAGATGCTCGCCGAGGTGGGTGGGCTCTCATGCGCCTTCAACTCAACCGTGTATGCGGATACGTTGCAGTACGTCCCGGACATTCTGGGGTGGGGACAGGAGCACATCGATATCGTGCACGTCATCGTCTTCATCGCCATCCGGGCGGCCGTCCTGGAGTCGAGGTTTGACTATTACGCGGGCGCTGACAAGGTAGACATGAGCCCAATTGTCTATTCGACTCCGGAGGAGAACCAGCGGCTGGATATCCTCTCCAACGACGTGGTGGAGGTGATCCGCACGAGATATCCAGATTTCGAACCCAGTGCCTACTTGAACGGCACCGAGAAGGCCGACTCCTTCAAATGGCTGCTGGCGGGGCGCATCGGAACGAAGAAGACCATATACGGGTATGTGGGCCCCAAGTTCATGGAGCTGGCCCAGACCATCAACCATCTCCGGAAGGGCACATACCTGGCCTACACAAAGCCCAGTGTTCAGAGGAAGGGGAAGGCCATGCTCCTCCTCGCGCCTCTCGATCGAGGCCTGCGAGGGGTCGCCAAGAAGTATCTCCGTTCCATCGGAAAGAACCCTCTCAACCTGTTCAGACGACTGCATCTTCAATCGGTCACCATCATCCAGCCCGCGGACATCCTCTGCAACGGGTCCATGAGCATGTGCGACGGCTGCCCCGATATCACGGTGTGGAACGATGAACTGGTCTGGTCGTGCCGGCTGGAAGAGCAGATCAAGTTCGGCTGCTTCGTGAGGGCAGTGCCCAAGGCAGAAATTCGAACCCGGCCACGTGAGCCTGTGCCCAGCCCGGTCCTCACCGAGAGGCAGGCTTAGGGAACCCGCGGGCAGGGGTGGGAAAACGGAGTGTGAAGTTGTAGGAATATCGACCGGCCATTCGGGGCCCCTGGCATCATGGACCATCGTCGGGGCATTAACGAAAAGCAGTGCGGGATGGCTCCCAGATCGGGCCGCCCGGCTTGGTCCGCGAACCGTACCAATCGCGGCCAGGAATGCAACTCGCCGGATCAAAGGATGGCGGCTGGGTGTATGCTGAATCGAACCCGGGAGTCCGCAATGGAAATCCCGGCTGCTGTGTGCACAGTTCCATTCGACGTATGAGCACCGCCAGCGGGAGGAGAAAAAGTGCCTTTTGACCCGGCTGCCATCTTAGCGAAGGCAGCGCCCCACGGCACACGCAGCAGCCGCGTGGATGAAGCGGACGCCGCGCGCAAACCGGTATTGCGATGGAAGCCGGCGTAAAAGCGCGTCGCGACCTGATATTGCTGGCCGCCTTCACGGTGTTGTTGCACGTACCGTTCCTGACGCAGCCGGTGCAGGGCGACGAAGTCACCTATCTGGACATTGCCCGGCACGTGCTGCGCCAGCCGCTCACGCCGCTGAACTTCCAGTACGTTTTTCTTGGCCACCTGGTGGACGCGGCGGGCCACCCACACCCGCCCTTGAACGCCTACCTATTGGCCTTGGCATGGATCGTGCGCGGCCATTTTTCCGTGCTTTTCTTCCATTTGTTTTACCTGTTGTTTGCGCTCGGAATCAGCTTCGCGGCTTATGCGTTGGCGGCGCACTTCACCTCGCGGCCGCTTTGGGGTGCGCTGTTGGTGGCGGCGTCGCCGCTGGTGCAGGTGAACACCAACACGCTGGCGGGGCCGGAGTCGCCGGCGCTGGCGTTCCTCCTGGCGGGCGCGGCGGCCTTTTTTGCGCGGCGGTTCTGGATGGCCGGCGTCGCACTGGCGCTGTCCGGCCTGACCGGGCTGCAGGCGCTGGCGCTGTCTCCGATTCTGTTACTGGAGTACGTCGTGAAACGCGAGCGGCCTTCGCGCGCCGCTTGGTTGGCCCTGGCCGGACCGTATCTCGGAGTCGGCGCCTGGCAGGCGCTGCAGTGGGGGCTGACGCATCGCCTGCCCGGAGCCGTGTTGCTCGCGTATGCCCAGTCCCCCAGTTTCAGCCGGCTCGGCCTCAAGGCGGCTAGCGCCCTGGCGCTGCTGCAACATCTGGGCGTGCTGGTGATCGTCGTGCCCCTGGCGCGGCGCCGCCTGTGGTGCCTCGCTCCCGGCCTCCTGGCCTGCCTTCTGGTGCACGACTATCCCTGGTGGGAACGCGCCCTGTTGGCGGTCTTCGTCGCGCTCGGCGTGAATGCGCTGCTCTGGCTGTGGGAAGCGCGCCGCAGCAACCCGCTGCTGGCCGGCTGGTGCCTGTTGTACTTCGCGTTCGCGGTGACGGTGTTCTTCGCCGGCGCGTCCCGCTATCTGCTAGCTCTGGTCGCGCCCATGGTGTTGCTGTTCGTGCTCCAATTCAGCCAGCGGCCCGCCCGGCTGGCACTGGCGCTCGCAGTGAATCTGCTGCTGGGCTTGAACCTCTCATTTGCCGCCTATGAGTTTGCCCGGGTGTACCCCCAGGTCCATGCGCCTCCGGGCCCGACGTTCCTCGTGGATGGCGATTGGGGTTTTCGATATTACATGCTGGCGCAGGGTGGGCGGACGCTGGACGAGAACAGCGTTCCCGCTCCGGGCGAGTGGATCGTCTCCTCCGAGCTGTCGCTGGGGGGACACTACGACAGCCTCGCCGAAGAGGCCGCCGTGCCGCTGCGCACCGCGGACCTGCGAGTGCGCACGCCGCTGCGCCTGATCGACCGCTACGCCCATTCGGGTTTTTCGGCCGCGTCCGCCGGCCTGCTCCCCTTCTCCTTCTCCCTCCGCCCGCTCGACCGAATCACGTACTCCAGAACCTCTTCGTTCCTGGAGGCGCCGGGGCCCTGGACCCCTACGCAATTCTCCGGCCGCCTGGTCTACCTGCCCATTCCCGGCGCGCCTGTGCATCTTCCCCTCGACTCGCGGGGAACACTCCGCTTCGCTCTCTTTGGCCGCGGCCGCGGAACGGCGACTTTTCGGATCGCACGCCTGTCCGGCGAGAGCGTCTTCGAGCGAACCGTGCCGGTCCAAGGCGAGCTCTGGGAGGCCCACACTCTGCCACTGGCCAGCCTCCCCGAAGCGGTTCTCTCGATCAACGCTCCGGCGGAGCTGCGGGCCGGTTGGGGCGAGCTGGTTTACGACGACGATCTACCGCAAGCAACCGGCGGTCCGCCGGCGCCGGGCGCGGAGCCCAAGCTGTCGTATCTAAACCTCGGTGACGTTCGCAGCAAGGCGCAACTCGGTTCCGGCTGGTACGGCATCGAGGATGGCGGCTGGCGCTGGATGTCGAAACAAGCCGACGCGGTGTTGCGCGTGCCGGCGGAAGCGGCGCCGGTCTTCGAGATGCAGCTCTTCTTTCCCCCGGGCTTCATGCAGCGGGCCGGCGGCCCCGTGACCGTCTCCGTAATGTTGGACGGCCGGCTGTTAACCCGGGAAACCTATCTGCAACCGGGCGGTTATCGCCTGGCGAAGTCCGTGCCTCGGGACCAGTTGACCGCCCCTGCCGTGCGGGTCACGTTCCAACTGAACCGCGCAATGCCGCCCGGTGCGTCGGACCAGCGCGAGTTGGGGGCGGTGGTCTCGCGGCTGGGCTTTGTCGGCTCGCCGTAAAGCCGGGGAACGCGTAGTATCCTGGACAGAGCAGAAATCTCAATCCATGCCTTGAGGCAGCAGCGGTTTCAACAACATCCAGAACGCCATTCGCCCCGGCGCGCGCAAGGTCTTTTGCGTGAAGTTCCAGCGCCTGCGGGTGTAGCAAGGGCCAGATCCCAGCGACACAAACGAGGTCAACCTGCATTCCATGCTGGCGAATAACGGCGGCAGGTTCCGTTTTTACGGCGTGACATCGCCAGTCGTGCGGCGCTTGGCTGCGGCGGCGCCGGTTCCACAACCAGCCCCAACGCCCGGTGCAATGCCTTACTGTTTCACCAGCTCGACCCGGCGGTTTTTGGCGCGGCCGTCCTCGCTGTCATTCGACGCCACGGGAGCGTAAGGGCCACTGCCGTAAGCCCGCAGCCTGCCGGCCGGAACCGCGTACTTCATCGTGAGCGCGGCGAGCACCGCCTCGGCGCGCCGGCGCGAAAGATCCATGTTCGGGTCGAGCGCGCCCTGGCTGTCGGTGTGCCCTACGACATAGAGTTTCATCTGGGGGTCGCCTTGAAGCAGCTTGGCGATCTCTTTCAGCGTCGCGTCGGACTCAGGCTTGATATCGGCCTTGCCGGTGTCGAAGTAGATCCCGTAAACCGAAGCGTGGCCGGTGCGGTTGATGTCGTTGGCCAGCGACGCGGCGTTCACCGTGATGAGCTCCGACTCCATGGGCTTCATTTCGATGACGTAGAGCTCGACGCCGGGTCCTTGATCGTCCACGAGCAAGCTCACATAAACGTCGCCCTCCGGCCGCGCGAGCTTCGCCGAAACGTATCGAATCCCGTGGTCGGGTCCCCAGTAATCGTCGTAATCACCGTTACCGTACACCCTTGCATTCGAGCTCCCCGACCCGCAGCAGTCCTGCGGGCCGCAAGTAAAGACCGTCTCGAACGCGGCCTTCTTGAGCGCGCCTTGATAGTTGCGAAAGACCTCCAGCACCGAACGTCCCTGGGGAACTGCATAAACGATGCGGGTGACCTTACCTTCCAGATGCTGGCTCTTGGCAAATTTCTGGTCAATGGCTTTGCCGAGCGGAAGCGTGAACTCATCGAACTCTTTTGTGAGATAGTTCGTGATAACCGAGCCGGGATATCGCGAAATCAAGGGATGGTCCTTGCTTCCCTCCACGTCTTGGTCTTGTCCTGCCGCGAAGGATGCCGATAGGCCTAGCAATAGACAGGCTACGAGTATTGTGCGAATGAAATTTGTCATAGGCTCCTCCTGGACCGGTATTCCATTTTAGCTCCCGCCTGCCCCAGAGCATACTCCCTTCGCGGGGTTCCAGCGCCCAAGCTTTTGTTGCCAGTGTCCAGCGGCTCGCCATAGAGCCGGGGCTGCCGCAACGTGAGTCCCTAAACCGCTGACCGCGGCCGTCGCATCCAGTTTCGTCAGACACCTTCTCCGTCCCCGGCGGCGCATTGGGGACATTCAGGTGTAAAAATGGCGCTCCAACAGCTCCAAGAGAGGCGGGCGGGTGTATACTGTAGGCGGCCGCCAGGCCAAAATGGAAATCCCGGAAGTATGAGGTGTCCGATGCGAAAGCTTTACCCAATCTGTTTGGCGTTCGCGCTGCTCTGTACTGGCGCGTATGCAGCCAAGAAGTACCCAATGACTGCAGCATCTATCGTTCCCGGTGCTCGGGCCGAGGTTGCGATCAGCAAGGACAAGAACGGCAACACGAGACTGAAGATGACAGTTCAGCATCTCGCCAATCTTGAAAATCTGACGCCACGCGCATCCGCGTATGTTGTTTGGTTGCAGGAACGAGGCGGAAACTCCGAAAATCAGGGCCAACTGAAAATGGATAAGAATTTAAAGGCGACCTTCGAAACCGTCACTCCGTTGAAGAGTTTCGATGTGTTTGTTACCGCCGAGCAGGATTTTAGGACAAAAGGTCCAAGCGGGCCGGAAGTCCTGAAGGCGACTATTCAACCGTAAGAGATGCAGCGTATGAGGCGTGACCTGCTGGCGAATGCCATGCACGGTAAACTGCTTGAACCCAAATGTATGGCCTGAGCTCGACCGGAGAGTGTCCCAAACTCCGTTGAGGGTTGGGGCGGCGGGCTAGTTCACGTCGATTTGCGTGCCCAAGGACGTACTCACCGACGGCCGGACGTATCCGATCCTGCTGCAGCGGACGGGCTACAACGCGGCGCCATATAGCGCCGACCTGTGCCGGACGAGTCTGGGGCCCTCGGAGCTGTTTGAGCGATCGTTCGCGTTCTATCGGCGAGATGATCGAGCAGCCGGGTTTCGTTGAGTTCTTTGTG
The DNA here is from genome assembly GCA_050014595.1 of Bryobacteraceae bacterium. Lineage (GTDB taxonomy): Bacteria > Acidobacteriota > Terriglobia > Bryobacterales > Bryobacteraceae > PALSA-129. The sequence goes on along the minus strand of JBEKDA010000059.1, from coordinate 21,418 downwards.
AGCACGACGCCGATCGAGGAAATCAGAGACATGCAATGGTCATGTCAACTTGACCGAAGTCTCCTCGTGGCTTTTTCCCGCCGGTAAGCCAGTAGTGGGAGATACAATTATGCTCTCAGGCTTAGGAGGATGCACCTCAAGTTTAGCGTCCAGGCGAGAACCAAAAGTTTCCGTGTAGATTTTTGTGAACTCGGCACCAAAGAAGAACAATTGGGATGAGTAATACACCCACACCAGCACGATGACGAGAGAACCGGCAGCCCCGTAAGTCGAGCCAAAGCTCGCTTTGCCGAGATAGATTCCGATGAGCTGCTTTCCAATTGTAAATAGTAAGGAGGTAAAACATGCACCGACGATTACGTCACTCCATTTCAATTGAACATCCGGCAAACACTTGTAAATGGCTGCAAACAGGAATGTGATCACCAGAAACGAAATCAAAAATACGGCCACATGCAATACGGATTCGGAAGCGGGCAGCAGCAAACCAAACAGGGAGCCTAATGCGGCAATAGCGGCATTCAGCGCTAACGAGACCAACAACAAGAAGCCCACACCCAAGATCAATCCAAACAAGTAGAACCGCTCTTTTACCAGACGAAGAAAGCTGCGAAGGCTTGAAAAGGGCGCCGCCGGAACATGCCAGATTGTGTTCAGCGCATCGCGCAGATCCACCACTACCGCGGACGCTCCCAAAACCAGCGTGAGGACTCCAAGTACAGCCGCCGTCGTGCCCGTTGCAGGTTTTTAAGCGGACTGAATCAAATCCTGGATTGCTCGCGCCCCTTCCTTTCCGACGAGATCCTGGATCTCCCATATCAGCTGACCTTGAGCCGCCTTTTGGCCAAACGCAAGCGCAGCGATGGCAACAACGACGATGAGGATAGGGGCCAGGGACAGCAACGTGTAGAACGCCAGGGAGGCGCCGAGGCGCGGTGCGTTGTCGTCGATCCAGGCCTTGCCTGTCTCTTTTAGGAGTGCGCCGATCTCGCAGCGCCGGAGGTTTAAAAACTGTTGGATGCGTTGTACAACCTCCTGAATCGCCGAAGGTTCACTGGTTGACATGCTTGGCGACCTCCGCGGCCCGCGGCCGCACGGCGATCAGAATGGTTCCCCTGCCACTGTCTGGAGATGTGTTGGTTTGATCCAAAGGCGAGTATTTGCTGCCTCTGGCATCGGCAGTGTAATAAGGCCATTCGCCGCTTTTTGTTGATGGCTGGCCTGCGGCGTGACCCCACACCTGCGCGGGAAGGAACGCGAGCAATAGGGCCGCCGCTAAAGACGGCGGCGCGGAATTGTTCGGCGTTTCTGTTTTGAGGAGCATATGGTGTAGCTCTTTCGGCGCTCGCTCAAGATAGCCAGTAGTATACATAATTCGCGTGGCTTGGCAGAAGCCTCGCGCGCTACCTTCTCATTGGCCGGTTTTGGGTGTCCGCCGAGGTCCTGCCGACTGCCCATCCACCTTTTAGTATGGGGCACGGACTGCCGGTAGTGTTAGGTTCACCGTGCGGCGGGGCGCGAGGGTGATGGGAGAGTGGCTCCAAGAACCCCCCTCCTCCCTTCATCCATCCCACTCGTCAGTTCGCCCGCAAGGGATTGACGATCTTCAGGCCCGCGAAGTCTTTTTCGTTTTCGGTGTCCAGATGACTTCCTGGGCCGGATCCTCCCACGGCTCAGGTCCTACATGAAGTAGTCTTTGACCTTGTCGAACAGGCCTTTTTCCGCGGGCGCGTTGTTCACGGGGAGGGTCTCGCGCAACTGCTCCAGCAGCTTCCGCTGGTCGCGCGTCAGGCGGGTGGGAATCTGCACCTCCACGTGCACGTAGAGGTCGCCCCGGCCGCTGCCGTTCACCAGCGGCACACCCTTGTGCCGCAGCCGGAACTGCGCGCCGCTCTGCGTGCCTTCGGGAATCTTGAGCTTGTGGGGCTGATCGAGGGTGGGCACTTCGATTTCCGCGCCCAGAGCCGCCTGAGCCAGGTTGATGGGAATGGTGCAGTGCAGGTCCTGTTCGCGGCGCTCGAAGAAGGCGTGCTCCTTGACCTTGAGGAAGACGTAGAGATCGCCCGGCGGTCCCCCATTCGAGCCGGGCTGGCCTTCGGCCGCCAGCCGGATGCGGGTATTGTTATCGACTCCCGCCGGAACCGTGACCTTGAGTTTGCGCTGGATCTGCCGGAAGCCGTTGCCGCGGCATTGGCTGCAAGGGTTGCGGATGACCTGGCCCGACCCGCCGCAGGTGCTACAAGTGCGCCGGATGGAAAGGAAACTCTGTTGATACAGAACCTCACCGCGGCCGTGGCACGTGGGGCACTGCGATGGTCCGCTGCCGGGCTCCGAACCCGCGCCGCCGCAGCGGTCGCAGCGATCCATGCGCGCCACCTGGACGTCGGCGTTCATGCCGAAGACCGCCTCTTCGAACGTCAGTTCCAGGTCATAGCGCACATCCTCGCCGCGTTGCGCGCGGTTGCGCCGCCGGCCGCCGCCTCCGCCGAACAAATCGCCGAAGTCGAAGAAGTTTCCCAGGATATCGCCGAAATCGGCAAAAGCTTCGGGGTTGAAACCCGCCGCGCCGGCCGCGCCTTGCAGCCCCGCGTGGCCATACCGGTCGTAAGCCGCGCGCTTCTGTGCATCGCTCAGAACGCTGTAAGCCTCCGAAGCCTGCTTAAAATTCTCCTCGGCGTGGGGGTCGTCCGGATTGCGGTCGGGATGGAACTTCAGCGCGAGCTTGCGGTATGCGCCCTTGATCTCCTGATCGCCGGCGTCCTTGCCGACACCCAGTATTTCGTAATAGTCTCGCTTCGACACGGGATTCAATGCGTTACGGTTTCACTGCCACCCGCACCATAGCGGGCCTCAGAAGCTTGCCTTTGAAATTATAGCCTCTCTGAAACTCTCCCAGAATGGACTGGTCTTGCTCCTCATCGGTCTCCACCCGCTCGACCGCCTGGTGCAGGTTCGGATCGAACTGGCGGCCGGCGGTTTCGATCGGCTCCAGCCCCATCTTCTTGAGGGCTTCAGACAGACGCTGATAGATCAGCTCGACGCCCTTGGCATAGTGGCGGTCGGCGGTTTCCACCTTGAGGGCGCGTTCGAAGTCGTCGAGCACCGGCAGGATGTCCCGCACCAGCTCCATGCCGGCGAACTGCAGGTAATCGGACCGCTCCCGTTCCGCGCGCCGCCGCGCGTTATCGAACTCGGCGCGCGTGCGCAGCAGCCGGTCGTGCAGGTCGGCCCTCTCCGCGGCCAGTTGATCGCGCTCGGTGGTCACCGCCGCCAATTGCCCGTCCGGCGTTTCCGCCGGGAGGTTCTCGCCGGGAGACACGTCGGAAAGTTTCTGATTGGGATTGTGGGTGTCCACTGTTACCAGCTTATCAAAGTGGGTCGCTAGAACTGCGCGCTCTCCAGCGCGCGGCTGGTTTCCAGCACCGCCGCCATTACCTGCTGGTAGTGCATGCGCATGGGCCCCAGCACCGCGACTTTAGCCGGCAGGCCGCTGGCCATGCGCACGCTCATGCCGATCAGCGCCAGATCCTTCATGGCGGGATGAATGGCTTCCAGTCCCACGTGGACTTCCAACTCACCCGGCGGCTGCTCCAGGAAGCGGTCCAGCAGCTCGATCACGCGCTTCTTCTCCTCCAGCGCGCGCAGCAGCCCGCACATTTTTTCGCGCGTCAGGTGCAGGTCCAGCCCGAGAAGGTTGGAAGCCCCTTCCATGTGGACTTCCGGCGCCGTGTCCACTTCCAGCAGGCCCTTGCGGCACAGCACCTGGAGCTGGCGCGTCACCGCGTCGTAGACGGCCCGTTCTTCCAGCATGCGGCTGAGCAGCTCGCGCCGTGCCGCGCCCAACTGCCACCCGCTGAAGTTGCGGTTGACGTAGTTGCGGATCGAGATTAGCTCGCCGGGCGAAGCGGGCTCTTCGAGCGCCACCACCCGGTTCCGTACCATGTGGTCGCGCGTGACCAGGATCATCAGGACGCGGCGGTCGGCCAGCGGCACCAGCTCGATCTGATCGAGCTCCTGCGCCAACGCCGGCAGCGCGGCGGCGATCCCCACGTTGCGGGTGAGTTCCGTCAGGATGTGGCTGGAGTGTTCCACGCGCGCGCCCACGGTATCGAGCGCATTGAACTCGTTGCGCAAGCGGTCCGCTTCGCCCGCCGTCACGCGGGCGGCCGTCAGCGAGCCCACATAAAAGCGGAAGGCCTTTTCGGTGGGCACGCGGCCCGCCGAGGTGTGGGGTTGCGAGAGGTAGCCCTGATCGGCTAACTCCGCCATCACATTGCGGATGGAGGCCGGGCTCAGGGCCTGTCCCCGCCGCCGCGAAAGCGTCTGCGAGCCAACCGGCTCACCGGTCTCGATGTACTCGCGCACGATGGCTCGCAGGATTTCGAAGTGCCGGGTTGGCATCGTCGCGTCGCTTCTCATGGCGTCTTTGAGGAGAACTCCCCCTCACCTTCATTCTATGCACCAGAACGGCGGCGGTCAACGCGGACATTAAGTTTGCATTCACCGCGGAAGCGCGGAGACGCGGAGGAAAACAGAAGCAAAGTCAAGACCTGAGAGCGTGGAGGAAGCGGTGATTCCTGGTGTCGTAATGCATGAAGATCGCTCCCTGACGGTCGGGTCTCCGATCGGAGCCGCGATTACGGTCACGTATTCGCGCAGCCGCGGCCGCCGGCCCCTATTACTTTCCCGAATCCAGCAGGGCGGGAATCTGCGACGGCCTCTCCACATGGCCGGCCAATCCCTCTTCGAGCGAGATGTGGTTCTTTTCGAGCGTCTCGCCCAAGACCTGGTCGAGCGAGATGCGGGCGCGGGCGTAGGCCGCCAGAGCATTGGCTTCGGAAATCTGGGCGGTCACCAGGGCGCGCTGGTCGCCCATAATGGTGTCGAAGGTGGTCGTCCGGGCGCCGGAAACGAACCGGCGCTCATCCGCCTCCAGCAACTGTCGTTGGAGTGACGAAGTTTCCCTGGCCGCATCGTAGCGCGTGTGCGCCTGGCGCAGCGCGCTCATGCGCGCGGCCACGTCGACCACGATGGCGTTGGCCGCCTTCTGGTTTACAACCTGCGATTGGCGGTGCTGCAACTGGTCGATGCCGTAATCGGCCTGAGCCGCGCGGTTTCCCAACGGCGCGGAGAAACTGATCACCGCCTGGTTATTGGGGAAGTTGTGCCGCAGAACCTGCGTCTCTGCCGTGCCCAGGCCGCCCACGAAATAGGGATTGGGCGGCTCGCCATCGACCGTGTGGCCCACGCCCGCCGAACCGCGGTCATAACTCAGCAAGTTGAGGGTGGCGGGCGGCAGCAGCGGATTGGCCGTGCCGGCCAGATTCATTTCGTCGGTTTGCTCGCGGTATTTTGTGACGGCGACATCCGGTCTTTTTGCCAGAGCCGTCGCCACCAATTGTCGTAACGGAGGCAAATCGTCGGCATCGGGGACTTCGATGCGGTCCACGGTAATGATCGACACCGCTTCCAGGATCGGGTCTTCGGTATGACTCAACGCCTCCTTCAGCAGGATCTCCTGCTGGCGCACGTTGGCTTGCGCAATCAGCAACTCCTGGCGGCGCGTCGCCACTTCGGCTTCGGCCCGCGGCAATTGGATCGCGGGAATGGCCTCCGCGGCGATCTCCTTCCTGGTGTCGTCGAAGAATTTTTGCGTGATGTTCAAAGCCTGCTGCCGGGCCTTCAACTCCGCGTTTGCCGCCACCAGGTCCCAGTAAAGGTTGAGCACGCTGGCCACCAGGTCGAGCAGTTGCGAGCGGAACTGCTCCCGCGCCGCGGTCACATTGATTTGCGAAATGCGGATGGTGCGGTTGTTGAGTCCGATTCCAAACCCCTGCAGCAGCGGCTGCCGCAGCGAGATGTCCATGTGGGTGGCCGCCACCGGATTCACGAAATCGCCCGGAGCGTTCTCCTGAAAGTGCTGCTGGTAGTCGCGGAACTGAACCTGGCCGCCTGTTACAAGCCCCTGGCTGTACACGCTGTTGTAGGTGCGCGACGATTGGACCAGCGCATTCGTCTGGCTCAGAATGGTGTTGGCCTGCGGCTGCGTGATGTGCGAGAAGTTGGTGGTGCTCTGCAGGGTCGGATCGTAATTCGGCACGATGGTCCCCACCTGCTGGATGGTCGCTCCGCCGCCGTTCCCACCGCCGCCGCCACCGCCACCGCCGCCGCCCAGGCCGGCGCTGACGGTGGTTCCATTCACGCCCACGCCGCTGTTGACGCTGGAAATCTGGCTGCTGCCGCTCGGCACGCCGCGGTTGGGGCCTCCGGCCTTGGAACGCTCCAACGCCGAATCGGCCAGCAGCGGCCCATAGCGGTCGATTTCCAGGTTCAAGTTATTCTCAATCGCCAGCGCCAGCGCATCCTGCACCGTCAGGTAGAGGTTACCGGCTCGAATCAGGCTGTCCAGCCGGCTGGAATTATGCAAGCGGATGGGCGCAACCATGGGGGCCACGTAGGGGCGAATGGCCGAGGGAACGGCCGCGCTCTCGACCGTCACCGGCTGATTCTGAGCCAGGCACGGCAACACCAGCGCCACACCCGCGGCCGTTTCGAAAAGGCTCCGGAGTTTCATCGCGGGGCCTCCGGTTTCTTCCCTTCGGGCAGAGATGGCGGCAGCACCGACTCCCGCTGCACGTAGCCGCGCACTGCCTCTTCCATGGAAACGCGGTTCACTTCCAGCGTCCGGCCCATGGCCGCGTCGAATCCGATCTTGGCGTGCGTGTAGTTGGCCATGGCTTGCACCTCGCCGTCCTGATCGTTGGCCAGGTCCTGCTGCGCCTGAATCACCAGGGCCACGCTGCCCACGCCGTATTGGAAGCGTTTTTGCTCGGCGTCCAGGCTCTGCTCGGCCAGCACCCGCGTAGCCACGGCCGTTTCGTAACGCGAGCGCGCCTGCTGCAAATTGATCACGTTGGTCTTCACATCCACGCGCACCTGGTTGATGGCGCGCTGCAATTGCAGTTCGGTCTGCCGCAACTGCAGTTCGTCGGTCACGTAATCGGCCTGCGCCTGCCGGTTGCGAAAGGGAATGTTGAGGGAGATCCCGGCGGAGTAATTCGGAAAATTCCGGCGGAGGATCTGGCTCACCAGATTCCCGGTTCCTCCGACGAAATAGGGATTGGGATCGCCACAGCAATTGTTGTAAATCGGATTGGCCGGGCCGCTCAAGCCGTTGTTGGTGAACTCCGCAAAGGCCTGCAGGCTGGGCAGCAGATTGTTCCTGGTGCCCTTGAGCAGCACTTTCTTGCTGTCCAGATTGATGTGGGCCTGCGCGATTTCGTCGCGCTTCTCGAGGGCTTCCTGCACCAGGTCCTGCACGGGGCGGATCTCGTCGGTTTTGGGAACTTCGATATGGTCCAGCGGAATGACGTGCACGTCATCCAGCCAGGAGTTCTCCATGGCGTTGCGGTTGAGCGCGTTCTTCAGCACGATCTCCTGCTGCGCTACGTTGGTCTGGGCGATCAGCAGCGCCTCTTTGCTGGCCGAAACCGCCGCCGCCGCCCGCGTTACCTCGATGCCGGCCAGCGCTCCGATCTCCACCTGCTTGCGATTGCCTTCATAGAGTTTCTGCGCGGCATCGAGCGCCTGCTCTTTGATGCGCACGGCTTGCTTGAAGCTCACCAGGTCCCAGTAGAGATCGAGCACCGCGGCCACGGTGGTCGCGACCTGCTGCTTCACCAATAGATCGCTCACGTTGAGGTTGTTCTTGGCCACCTTGATATAGCGGTTGTTCACGCCGATGCTAAGCCCTTGCAGCAGCGGCTGCGTGACGTAAACATCCAGATAGCCGGAGAGTGACGGATTGAACAGCGGCGTGCTGCTGTTCAACAGGCTGCGCGTTTCGCCAAAAACTGCCTGCGCGTAGGTGCCCGTGATCCAGCTCTGGGAATACCCGGCGTAGAATTGCCGGTAGCTGTTCACCAGGGTAGTGGTGGCGTTCAACTGGGTATTCGTCAGCGGGGTGGTGCTGTGCCCAATGCCGAACTGCGCATACAGCGTTGGATCCATGCCGGGCGGATTGGGTCCGATGCCCGTGACGATTCCGCCGCCCGATCCAATCCCAGCGCCGCCCGCCAGGCCGCTGGATGCGGTGCTGATGCCGGCCGTCGAGACACTGGTGGGTCCGGGCGCCACAGGGACGTCGGTGCCGCGCAGCAGGCCGCCCGATTCGGCCCGCCGCAGCACCTCGCGGGACAGATATGGGCCATAGCGCTCGACCGCGATATCGAGGTTGTTTTCGAGCGCCAGGGCAATCACATCCTGCGCCGAGAGATAGAGGTTGCCGGAGCGCACCAGTTGTTCCAGCCGGGGCGTATTCGCCAGCTTAGCCGGCGGAACCGAGCGCTTCTCGAGGTGGAACGGCGCCAGCAGGCGGCCCACTACGGGGCGGGCTTTGGGCGTGTCGATCGAAACTTCGGGCGTTTGCGCGGGCGCGGCCACGGCCGCTACCGCCAGCAACAACAGAGCTTTCATGGAGCTCCTCATAGGAATCGAATTATCGTGCGAGTTGTCGATGGCAACTCCCGTACCACCCATCACATCATCGTAAGCGGCTGGAGCGCAATCAGTTCCGACCCTCAACCGGCGGCGGCCCAAAGGTGCGAGTGTCCGCAGGCGGACAGCGCTTTGCGGAATCGGACGGCAGTGGGGCGGCGCGCCGTTGGATATGTTTGATAAAGAGAGGCACGACAATCAATAAGGGAACCGGCGGCAAAGACCGCCGGCGCCACCGATCAAGTGGGCTCGCGCTTCGGTATGTTGATAAGGAAGCCATGCACAAAGCGGTGATCTTCGATCTCGGCCGGGTCCTCATCGATTTCGATTTTGGACGCGGCTATCGCGCCCTCGAAGGGCTGTCTCCTCACGACGCACAGGAGCTTCAGCGACGCCTGGCCGCCTCCGGCCTGGTGCAACGCTTCGAAACCGGCCTGGTGGAGCCGCACGATTTCGTCGCGCAGCTCTCGACCGTGCTCGAGCTCCACGTGGATTACGACCAGTTCTGCCGCCTGTGGAGTTCGATCTTCACCGAGCCGCTCATTCCCGAGAGCCTTCTGGCCGGCCTGGCGGCGCGCTACCGTCTGGTGCTGCTTTCGAACACCAACGCCATCCATTTCGAGGTGCTGCGGCACCGTCTGCCGGCGCTGCGGCACTTCCACCAGTTGGTGCTGTCCTATGAGGTGAAGGCCATGAAGCCGCGGCCGGAGATCTACCGCGCCGCCGTGGAAAGCGCGGGATGCCGTCCCGAAGAGTGTTTTTACACCGACGACATACCGGCATATGTGGAGGCCGCGCGCGCGCTCGGGATCGACGCGGTGCAATTCGAATCCGCGGCGCAGATCGAGCGGGAACTCGCGGCCCGCGGCATCCATTGGCAAAAAAATGCCGGGCGCCCGGAGGGAGCGCCCGGCTGAGGAGCCCCGTAGACTGTTCGGAGGGTCAGTCTGCAGGGTTGGAGGAGCTTGTTAAGCCAGGAGGCCGCCATGTCCCAGGCAGGCGACTTCCCAACCGGTCACATGATAACGCGCCAGCAGCGGCGGCAAAATCAAATCGACCACGTTCGGCTTGGCCGACCGGAAACATCCCGGCGCCGAAATGATCGGTACTTCATCCTTATACGACATCAGCAGCAGGTTCCCCGGTTCCACCGGCGCCAGGAACCGTTCCACCAGGCCGCCAATCTTGGTCATGGCCTGCCCGATGACGTCTTCCGGACCGGCCGGCGCGGTGGTCGACGCCACCAGGATCACGCAGGGTTTGGAGCGCAGTAAGTGCTGCATGCAGCGCGCCACCGAATTCTCATCTTCCGTGCACGAGAGGACGAAGTTGGCGTTCACCCCGAAGCGCTCCAGCCGTTGCCGCATGATGTTCTCGAACAACTGGCGGGCCCGTTCCCCGCTGATCGGATCGGTGTAAAGGATTCCCACGCTGGGCGCTCGCACGGGCCGCGCCTGCAGGATGGGACCGCGCTCTTTCAAAATGCCGATCACCGCGTCCAACTGCTCTTTGGCAACCGCAAACGGCGCGCTCTTGACGGTGGCAATGCGCTGGCCCGCCACCGCGTAGCTGAAGTTCAAGGCGGTAGCGATTACCGTGCTGGCCGTGCAATTGATCTGCTTGAGCAGTTCATCGTCCACCAGCACGCAGCAGTTCTCGGTGGCCAGCAGGTTGGCGCGCCCGCCGGCCGCCAAACGGATTTCGAAACTGCCGCAACCCATCTCGCTGGCGACCTGGCAGACGGCGTCGTCTTCGCCAACCTCGCCTTCCTCCAGCTCGGTAACCCAAATGCTTTCCATGCCCTCGGATTCCAGAACCCGGACATCTTCATCGCTGATCACATGGCCTTTGGCCAGCAGCTTTTTCCCGCCCGGACGGAATACCGTGCAACACAGGACCCGGCCGGTTGAGGATTTCACATCAACCGTTAGCGCTCTCATGCATGCCTCACAAGAAGTAGGATCTAAACTAATTCAGGTTCTTTAATCCTGAAAGACGATTCTAGCCCAGATTGTCTATTACGCGCACGTGTTTTCCGCGGTCTTTTGTGGGTGCGCGGAATGACCCCACTTTGGGGGTAGTGCTACAAGCAGTGCTACAGCGGGCGGGGAGTGGGGATCTGGATGAGCTGCTCGTCCGGGGAAGCCACCTGCTGTCCCCAGATCTGCGCGTTCCAGCGCTCCGGCCGCAGCACGCGCACCACCGCGATCTCGTCGCAGGCCTGGAATTTGGGGCACCGCACACAGTCCTTCCACGCTTTGAGCGGCAGCGCTCCGCGCTCGATCACGTGGAACCCGACCTTTTCAAAGAACTCCGTGACGTAGGTGAAGGCAAAGGCGGCATCCAGTTCATATTGCTGCGCCTCCGCCACCAGGGATTCCACCAGGTGGCGGCCTACGCCGTGCGTCTTGGCCTCTTGCGCCACCGCCAGCGAACGGATTTCGCCGGTTGTCGGGCTGTAAAAATGCAGTGCCCCGCAGCCCAGCAGCCGGTTGCCCAGCGTGACCACCGTGAAATCGCGGATGGCCTCCGACATTTCGAACTCGGTGCGCGGCAACATCACGCCTTGAGCGGCGTAGCCGTTGATGAGTTCCAGGATGGGCCGGATGTCGCGCATCACGGCTTTGCGGGAATGGAGTTCCACCGCGCCCGCGCCAGGTTCCACAAAGGCGTCCGCGCGCAGACTGCTGATCATGCCGCCGGCGCCTCCCCGGCCACCATCCGCGTGCCGATTTCTTCACCCGCCAGAAGCCGTTCGATCACGCGATCCGCCGCGCCTGGCGCGATGCGCACCTGCCCAACGCCGGCGGTGAGCGCCGCCACCGCCGCGTTCACTTTGGCGAGCATCCCGCCGGTCGCAATCCCGCTTTCGATCAATCCGCGGCAATCCGCCACTGTGAGGGCCGCGCGCAGGCGCCGGCCGGTATCCATGACGCCCTCCACGTCGGTTAGAAAGAGCAGTTGTTGCGCGCCAAAGGCCGCCGCGCAGGCCACCGCCATCTGATCGGCATTCACGTTGTAGATGCGCCCCTGACGGTCGCCCGCCACGCAGGCCACCACGGGCAGATAGCCGTTCGCGACCAGCAGACGGAGCAGGCCCGCGTTGGATTTGGTGATCCGCCCCACCGCCCCCAGCGCCGGGTCCATGAGCTCGGCCTCCACCAGCAGGCCATCGATTCCCGAAAGCCCCACCGCCAGCGCGCCCGCGCGGTTCAAACTCGCCACCAGCTCATGATTCACGCTGCCCGTGAACACCTTCAGCACCGCGTCCACGGTCTCGGGGGTGGTCACCCTCAGCCCGTTCACAAAGCGGCTTTCGATGCCGCGCTCCGCGAGATACCGCGTCATCTGCCGGCCGCCGCCGTGCACCACCACCAATTCGGCGCCCCTGGCGCGCGCCGCGGAGATCTGGGCCGCCAGCGCGTCGCGCTGCGCCGCGGTATCGAGCAGCGTGCCCCCGAGCTTGATCAGCGCCTTCACAGCAGGCCCTCGGTCTCCGCAAGCCCGAGCATCAGGTTCATGTTCTCGATGGCCTGGCCCGCCGCACCCTTCACCAGGTTGTCGATGGCGCTCACGACTACCGCGCGCCCGGTGCTCGCGTCCACCGTCGCGCCGATGTCGCAGAAATTCGTCCGCGCGACGGCCCGCAGATCCGGCACGCGCCCCGGGTTGTACAGCCGGAGGAACGGTTCATCCGCGTAGCGGGCCTGGTAGATCCGCAACAGGTCTTCGGCGCCGGCCCCGCCGGCGGTGCGGAAATAGATGGTTTCCAGAATGCCCCGGTCCACCGGCAGCAGTTGCGCCGTGAAACTGAACTCGCGCTCGGCGAGGCCGGAAACCTGCAACACTTCCGGCACGTGCCGGTGCTTCAAAATGGAGTAGGCCGAAAAATTCTCCGTGACCTCGCAGAAGCCGGTGGTCAGGCTGGGTTTCCGGCCCGCCCCGCTGACCCCCGATTTCGCGTCGCACACGATCCCCGCCGCCCGATCCACTACTCCCGCTTCCAGCAGCGGCCGGATCGCCAGGTTCGCCGCCGTCGGATAGCATCCCGGGTTGGCCACCAGCCGCGCCCCCGCCACGCGCTCGCGGCAAAACTCCGGCAATCCATAAACCGCCTCCGCCAGCAATTCCGGCCGGGTATGGGGTTCGCGATACCAGGCCGAGTAATCCTCCGCCGTTCCCAATCGGAAGGCCCCGCTCAAGTCCACCACTCGGGCACCCGCTTGTAGGAGGCCCGGCGCCAGTTCCATGGATACCGCTGGCGGCGTGGCCAGGAACACGAGCTCCACGCCGGCTCGTCGGACCGCCTCGGGGTCGCACGGCAGATGTTGTGGATACTTGGGTTTCCGTAGGGCGGGATGATGTCTGGGGTGCTCGTGATGATCCAGCAGCACGGCCTCGACTTGCGAGTGATGTTGCAGAATCCGAACGAGTTCCGCCCCGCTATAGCCGGTATAGCCGACAATGGCGACCTGGCGCTTCAAATGTGTATTTATTCCTTTCTATGAATAAATATACCACAAGGAGCGTGGAACAGTGTCCACTGACGCGTTGGTCAAATGTTCATCACACTGAAAATAAAGAGAATGCTGAGTGAAAATTTCCAGCCGATCAGATAGAACAAATCATGGCCGAGGAGAAACGTCGTGGGCGGCGCCCAACCGACGCCGAAGCGCGGAAGCGGAAGTTGGAGAGGCTCTTTACGACCCTGCTCGATCGTGCAACTGAAGAAGAGTTCCTGAAAGCTATGCGCGACCTAGGACTGAGCCCTGATTCCGAACCGTATCGGGCCGCCCTGACGATTTGGCGCGAGAACCGCCGACTCATGCCGGCGGGAAAGTCGATGATCGGTACTGAGCTTAAATTGGACGGGTCGAGAGTTTGTGGTGCGCCCGGACAGATTCGAACTGCCGACCTTCTGGTTCGTAGCCAGACGCTCTATCCAACTGAGCTACGGGCGCTTGCGGAGGAGGACTTTCTTACTGTACCCGACTGCGGGGCTCGCGTGCAACCTCTGCGGCTCAGGCTGAAGCGGTAGTTTGTTCGGCTCGCAAGACGGATGAGCCACAACCCATTTTTGATCCTGCTGGTGAGCGCGGAAGGAATCGAACCTTCAACCTACTGATTAAGAGTCAGTTGCTCTGCCAATTGAGCTACGCGCCCGCTCTGGAAGATTATTGCGATTATAGCATCCCGCGAAGGTTTGTCACGCGGTTTGCGCAGGCTCCTCGGGTAGCGCCGCCGCCATTAGCTGCGCGATGTCCAGCAGCTTCGGGGGCGCCGCGCCGCCGGCCGCGCCCAGGGCATCGCGGAACATGGTCTGGCAGAACGGACAGGCCGTTCCGATGGTCTGCGCGCCGGTCGCGACCAGCTCTTCCACACGCTCGAGGTTGACGCGCTTGCCTTTTTCCTCACCCAGGAACATCTGGCCGCCGCCGGCTCCGCAGCAGAAGGAGCGCTCGCGCGAGCGGCCCGGATTGACTACATCGGCCGTGCGTCCGGCGACGGCGCGGGGCTCGTCATATATATTGCGATAGCGGCCGAGGTAACAGGGATCGTGAAAGACCACGTTTTCGCGCGCGCCGGTGGATTGCGGGAGGCGTTCGCCGATCCGCGCCAGCAGCTCGCTGTGATGCTCGATCTGGAAGGCCGCGCCATACTCGCGCCAGTCCTCGCCAATGGTGCGGACGCAGTGGGGGCAAATGGAGACCATCTTGCCGACGCCGGCGGCGCGCAAGGTTTCGATATTGGCTTCGGCGACATTCGCGACGGCGAGGTCGTTGCCCAGGCGCCGCGCGGGATCGCCGGTGCACTTCTCTTTGCGCAGCACGCCGAACGTGACGCCGGCGTGGCGCAAAACGCGCGCCAGGGCCAGCACGATTTCGCGGCCCTGCGGATCGTAGGAGCCCATGCAGCCCAACCAGAGGCAATATTCCTGGGTGGCGTCGTAGATAGGCAGGGCGGCTTTCTCGATGAACTTCTGGCGGTCGCTGGGGGCGAAGCCGAGGGCATTGCCGTTGCGTTCGAGGTTGAGGAAGAGCTTGGTGCCGAAATCGTCCTCCCATTTTCCGGTGTTGACGGCGCCGCGGCGCAACCCGACGATCATGGGCAGGTGCTGGATGCCGACCGGGCATTGAAACTCGCAAGCTCCGCACGTGGTGCACTGGAACAGAGCTTCCTCGGAAATGTGCGCGCCCACCAGCGGCGCTTCGGCGCCGGGCCCGTGTTGCTTGAGGTAGTCGCGCAGGCCCAGAATGATTTCCTTGGGGTTGAGAGTCTTGCCGGTGTTGTAGGCCGGGCAATGCTCGGAGCAGCGGCCGCACTCCACGCAGGAGAAGGCTTGCAGGGCGTCGATGCGGGTGACGTCCTTGCCGGTGTCGAGTCCGAAATCCTCGTCGCCGGAGAGGGGAGGGATGCGGCTGAATCCGGCGCGCTTCAGGAAGACGGTGACCGGGCTGAGCGCCAGGTGCAGGTGCTTGGTGTGCGGAATCAGCGGCAGGAAAGCGAACAGCGCCAGGGTGTGCAGCCACCAGCTCAGGCGCTCGCTCACGGAGCCTTCGGCAAACCACAAGCCGCTGAGGTAGGTGACCATCAGAACGAAGATCAGCCCGGCGATGACGCCCGATTCCGGCGATACCTTGCCCAACCACTTGGGCCGGACCAGGAACCGCCGCACGAAGAGCCCGGCGATGGACACGGCGACCAACACCGCCCACACGGCGACGAATCCGAAATAGAAATGACCGAACGCGCCGGAAGGGGAGAGGAAACGGCCGCCGAACGCCGACGCGATGTGGTTGACGGTGACCAGCGCGAAGGCGCAGAAGCCCCAGAAAACGAAGGCGTGGGCGAGCCCCGCGAGCGGCCGTTCGCGGATCACCTTGCCTTGCAGCACGACGTCCCACAGGAATCGGCGGATGCGCGGGCCCAGCGGAGCGATTTCGAAGTCCGGGGTCTGGCGCGACCCGCGGATGGTCTCGACCACCGCGCTCACGCGACGCCAGGTAATCGCCAGCGACGATGCCATCAGCGCCGCCACCGCCGCCCGTTCCACCCACGATGCGTCCGTCATACCAGAGACGAATGTAGCATGCTGCTTTTGCTTATTAAACGCGGAGGCACGGAGGAACGAGAGAAACAAGAATCTCATTCAGTTTTCTCAGCGTCTCCGCGACTCCGCGTTGAGAGCTTAAGAATTTGGAGTCGCCGCATCGGCTAGAATAGCCATTCGGAGGGTTCTTGCGTATCGTGGTTTCCGGCGCTGCCGGTTTTATTGGTTCGCACTTTTGCGACCGCCTGCTGGGGGAAGGCCACAGCGTGGTGGCGCTGGATAATCTTCTGACCGGGCATCCCCGCAATCTCGAGCACCTGGCCGGCCACCCCGATTTCCAATTCGTCGAGCAGGACATCACGCGGCCCTTCACGATAGAAGGCACGGTGGATTGCACCGTCAACCTGGCGTCAGCGGCCAGTCCCAAGGATTACCTGGCCCACCCCATCGAGACGCTCGACGCCGGTTCCCTGGGAACGCGCCACATGCTCTCGCTGGCGCTCGAGAAAGGCGCGCGCTTCCTGATCTCCTCCACGTCGGAGTGTTATGGCGATCCCCAAGTGCATCCGCAAGCGGAAGACTACTGGGGCAATGTCAACCCGGTGGGCCCGCGATCCTGTTACGACGAAAGCAAGCGCTTCGCCGAAGCTCTGACGATGGCGTGCCACCGGACCCACGGCGTACGGACCAACATCGCGCGGATCTTCAACACGTATGGACCGCGGATGAAGCTGGATGACGGGCGGGTGGTGCCGGCGTTCATCGGCCAGGCGCTACATGGGCGGCCGCTGACGGTTTCGGGCGACGGCTCGCAAACCCGCAGTTTCTGCTACGTGGCCGACATGGTGGATGGACTCTACCGCCTGATGCTCTCCGAGGAGCGCTATCCGGTGAACCTTGGGAACCCGAATGAAATGACGATTCTGGAATTCGCCGGGCACATCCGGGATTTCACCGGCGCGGCCTCGGAAATCGTCTTCCAGCCGCTGCCCGAAGACGATCCCAAACAACGCCAGCCCGATATTTCGAAGGCCCGTCGAGTGCTGGGTTGGGAACCGCGGGTGCCGTTGGAAGAGGGCCTGCGACTGACAGTGGATTACTTCCGCGCCCGGCCGTAAGTGGAGCAGGCCATCGCCAACAGACGACAAAAACCGATCGTCTGTTTCACTCTTACATGGTGACGCCGATACTGTGCAGAAACTTGGCGTCGGCATCTTCCCTGGCCTCGCTGGACCAATCCGCCAGCACGCGGTCGAGGGAGTGGTCCTTGGCGGGGCACTCCTGCCAGCATTCGGTGAGCGGCTTGGAGATGTAGACGACTCTTTCGCACTTCTCACACCACCAGTGCACCACCAGATGGTGATCCTCGCTGAATCCTACTTCGACGAGACGCTCGGGAACTTCCCCGCAGTCGCAATGCAAGCTCAGATGACGATAGTTCATACCGATGTTCCGGTCCTCACAAATACATATCGCACGCACCGGCCGGTGGCGCGAGTGCCAGATCGGGGCGAAAGTACCTGGTAGGTTTCACTAGATCCACTGGCACTTTTGGAACATTTCAAGATTCGCCGCCGGCCAGCGGCCACCGGCGTGAGCGAAGGCGGGAGGGCGCCGCTGCCTCACGGTCGTGCGACAAGTCGCGGCTCGGATTGGGGCGTGGCGGGAGTGGGACTCGAACCCACACGATCCTTGCGGATCAGAGGCTTTTAAGGCCTCTGTGTCTACCAATTCCACCATCCCGCCCCGGTGACGATTTTAGCAGGTCCCTGGCCGTGAGCCGGCGTCACGCCTGGGCGAAACTGGCCCGGAACGGAATGGCGGCGGTACATGCGAAAATGGAGACATGCGTTACCGCCTTCTGGCTTGCCTGCTCGCGATCGGCGCGCTCGCGATGGGCCAGACCAAGCCGCTCACCATCCAGGAGTTGATTGCCTTCATCAAGAGCAACCAACAGTTAATCAAGGAAGGCAAGAGCACGGATAAGGAAACGGCCAAGTTTCTGGCGGGGGTGAAGCTGTCCGAGAAACTCGATGAGAGCATAATCGAAGACCTGCAGGGCGCGGGGGTCGGCCAGCAAACCATCAAAGCGCTCGAAAGGTTGAGCGACCAGTCGAAAAACCTGACCGCCGCGAACCTGCAGCCGCCGCTGCCGGACGACCCGATTCCGATTCCGTCGTCCGTCGAACAGGGAGCGATTCTGGATGCCGTGCGGGATTACGTCAGGAACTACGACAGCGGCCTTCCCGACTTCATCTGCCTGGAAGTGGAGACGCGCAGGGCGGCTGCCAAGCCTGGGACGCTCCGCGGCGGGCGCGCGGGAAGCGAGCCATCTTTCCAGACGCTAGACGTCATCACAAGTAAACTGACTTACTTCAAGCACAGGGAAGAAAAGACGCCGATCCTGAATGGCAGCAAGCCGATCACCACGTCATACGAGAACCTGGGCGGTTCCACCTCGCGCGGCGATTTCGCCATCATGCTGCGCACCCTGTTCGAGCCGGGCACCCAGGCGCGCTTCGAATGGAGCCGCTGGACCACCCTGCGCCACCGCCTCACCATGGTGTTCAGCTTCCACGTGGCCCAGGAGCACTCCCAGTGGTCCATCGAAGTGAAGGATCTGAAGCGGCAGATTATCCCGGCTTACAGCGGAGAAGTTTTCGTGGATAACGAAAACCGCACGGTGACGCGGCTGGTGCAGAAGGCCGAAGACATTCCAGGCGATTTCCCGATCAGGCGGGCCGAGAGCCTGCTCGATTACGATTATGCCGATGTGGGCGGCTTCAAGTTCCTTTTGCCGAGCCGCGGCGAGGTCCAGATGGACGGCACGGAATATCTGTCCGACAACATTAATGAATATCGTTTTTACCGCAAGTACGAGGTGGGATCTTCGATCTCTTTCGACCTTCCGGCGGACCTGGATGCAGACAAGCCCGCGGACAAAGAGACCAAACCGGCCATCGATTGCAAAGACCCCAAGAACAAAGATGCCAAAGAGTGCAAGCCCGCGCCGGTGGTGAAGAAGCAGTAGGACAGGCCTCCTGGCCTGTCTTCTCGTGTTCACAACGAAGCTTATCGAAATGACAGGCCGGGAGGCCTGTCCCGCGTTTGACGCTACCGCTTGCGGTACTCCCGCTGGTATTTGTTGCGGCTGTTGTAGATGGTGAAGGCGCCGTCGGGACGCGCGGTCAGTTTGAGCCACCGGCCCTCGCAGACCTCATCCACATTGGCGATAAAGGTGTCGGGAGAGTTGTGCGCCTTGCCGGCGGCGATGGCGAAGTGCAGTTGCCAGAAGTCCTCCAGGCCGGGGATCTCGTGGATTCGCTGCCAGACTTCGGGCGCGCCTCCCTTGCGCGAGCCGTCGTTCATGATGGCCACCTGCGGGTGAAGGGCGCGAACGAAGGGCAGCGAATCGGAGAGGCTGGAGCCGTGGTGCGAGACCATGAAGACGTCCACCACGCCGAGCTTGTTAACAGGGCAGACCAGGCCGTATTCCTTGTCGGCGGTGAGATCGCCCATGTCCAGAAAGCGCAGGTTGCCGAAGGTGATGAGGGTTCCGACGGAATGGGCGTTTTCGGGCTGTGTGAGATCGGGCGCGGGCGGCTGGTAGCCTGCGCAATCGGGATTGGGCTGGCCGGCGCCGGGGAGCGGGGCTGCGAGCAGGTTGCCGTCGCTGGAGACGAATTTCACTTCCATCCCCTTGATGGGCAGAGTGTCGCCGACCTTGGCCAGGATGTGGTTGCCCTTGTCGCGAAACGCGCTGTAGGCGTTGAACAGCACGTCTTCGTCCTGGCCCTTTTCGCTGGAGGGGCCGTGGTCGACGAAATTGCGAATGGGGATTTTTTCGGCCAGTTGCGGGACGCCGCCGACATGGTCCTTGTGATAGTGGGTGATGAGGAGATAGTCGATCTTCCTGACGCCGGCGTGCTTGGCCGCGGCCAGGATGCGATCGGCGTCGCGGCGGTTGAACCCGGGCCAGCCGGTATCCACCAGCATGGACTCGCCCGACGGCGAAATCCAGAGAGTGGCCTTGCCCCCTTCCACGTCGATGCAATACACTTCGAGATTCTTGGCCGCCGGCAGGAGGGTGGCGCCGGCCAGCAGCAGAATGGACGAAAGCAGCTTCCGCATGGCAAAAATAGTAGCACGGTGGGAGCGGCAGGTTGCCGGAACACGCGGGGCTCGAATAACGTAAAGATAAACAGGATGCCGTTTTGCAGCCAGTGCGGAAAAGAGGTGGGGCCGGCGGACGGCTTTTGCAACCGCTGCGGGGCCCGACAACCACGGGAGGGCGCGAGCGCATCCGGGCACTCCGTGGCCAACGACCCGTTTGCGAGCATGACGCCGCGAACGGCGTCGATCCTGTGCTATATCCCGGTGGTGGGCTGGATCGTGTCGATTCTGGTGCTGGCTTCGCAGCGCTACCGGCACGACCGGACGGTGCGGTTCCACGCCTTCCAGGGGCTGTACCTGTTTGTGGCCTGGCTGATGAACGACCAGGTGCTGAAATGGGTGCTGGAACCGGTTTTTTCGCACTTCGGCCACCTGCACGACCTGATCAGCGTGGTACTGCTGGGGATGTCAGTCTTCATGATGGTGAAAGCCTCGCACGACGAAGCATACTCGCTGCCGCTGTTTGGGGAACTGGCGCAGAGGTCAGTGGCGGAGAGCTGAGCGAGGGCTTCGCCCTTGAAATCCCTGCGGGATTTGGAAGTCAGGAGCCAGAATTCAGAAGTCTGAAGTCAGAGAGGCAGCAGACACCTCCCCGGAGCCATCACCAATGCAGATTTCCGCGAAGCTCGCGGGTACCGATGCGCCATGGCTCCAGGGAAGGTGGAATGATGGGGATGGACTAGACTAACGTGACGTCTTCGGCTTGCAGGCCCTTGGGACCACGCTTGACGACGAACGACACTTTGGCGCCTTCATCGAGGGAGCGATAGCCGCTCGCCGAGATAGCGGAAAAATGGACGAAGACATCTTCGCCACTCTCACGCTGAATGAAGCCGAATCCTTTTCCGGCGTTGAACCACTTGACCGTACCTGTTTCTTTCATTACTTCACTTCTCCTTGGCAACAACTCGAAGCCGGGGTATCGATGAGGATGGGATCCGACCTGGGAAACTCGCAAGCGCTTTCCACACACATGAAGACATGCGTGATGTTGAAGACCAGTCCAATTCTAGCATTCCGGTGGGTGGTTGCGGGCCGGAGGGCGGGCGCGCGACTGAAAAGCGGATGACGGCAGCGCCCGGCACGGAACCGCGAGGGTCAAGCGAGCGGCCGGCGGACTGTTGCGAGAGGCCGCTCGCTGATGCTCGCGGTTCCGTGGTGAAGGTCCCGTATATATCGGGTTGCGCCGGTGTGCGGCGTGCTCTAATGGGCTCTACAGGATCGCGGCGCCGCCGCCAGATGATTGTTGCAAAAGGAGTTTACATGCAGCATCGCGCGTATGGGGATGTACTTCCGACACAGGCGAGTGTCATAATGGTCCGCTATACTAGGTGTGATTGATGCGCTTCGCTGTTGATGCACACGCCATCGGCCGGCACCTGACGGGGAATGAGGTCTACGTCCGTAGCCTGCTGAACGCTTTCGCCGCTCAAGATCGCGACTGCGAGATTGTGGCCTACGTGTCGGCGCAGGAATCGTGCGCCAGCATTCCGGCCAGCATCCGGACGCGGCGAGTGGCGTTGAACCCGTTTGCGCGGCTGGGCTTTGACCTGTCGATGAAGGTGCGGGAAGACCAGCCGGACCTGTTGCACGTGCAGTATACGGCTCCGCTGGCGTGCCCGGTGCCGGTGGTAGCGACGGTCCACGACGTGAGCTTCCTGGAGCATCCCGAATACTTCACGCACTGGCGGGCGTGGC
>JBEKDA010000058.1:0-51236 GCA_050014595.1 Bryobacteraceae bacterium | reverse complement strand
GTCGAGATGGGCCGCGCCGGGCGCGACCTGGCGGCGGAGCATTACGGAATCTCGCGCATGAGCGATCATTACTCGGCGCTCTATCGAAGACTGCTGGGGAATGGAAGTTAGGGTGGGGCAGGGCCCAGGGCGCGAGATCTGCTGAGACAAAGGAGAGCGCAGCGGTTGTATGGATATATAGGCGAATAAACAGCGAAGCAGGCAACGTTCAAGATTGAATCACCCTTAAAATCTCATCTATTATCAATGTACTGGTTTATGTGCAATGCCGCTTAGCAAGCGCATCCTGTTAATCGAACCGCCGTTCTGCCGCCTGTTCGGAGCCGGCTACGCTCTGCCGCGCTATCCGTTGGCGCTCGGATATCTCGCTGGCACGGTGCAAAGCGAGACCAACTGGGACGTGATGGCCTATAACGCGGACTTCCTGCCAAATTATCAGCCGGCTACCGCGCAATATCTCGCCGGTCCCGGTTACGAACAATACCTTGCGAATTTGAGATCTCCGTCGGGCCCAGTGTGGCAAGAGGTACGCGCCACTATCGCCGATTATCGCCCGGACATCGTGGGCATCTCTTCCAAAACGCAGAACTTCGCTTCGGCAAAGCTGGTGGCACACGCCGCTAAAGACGTCGATCGGCGGATCATCGTGCTCTTGGGTGGTCCACACGTTTCCATGGTGGGTGCGGAAGTTCTACAGTGTCCCGATATCGACGTCGCCGTCCGCGGTGAGGGCGAACGGACCATCGTCGAATTGTTGCAAGTCATTGCGAACAGCGGGTCTCTCAACGCCGTTGACGGGATCATCTTTCGCTCCAATGGAATTGTGGCGCAGACGCGGCCTCGGAAGCTTATCTCTGACCTGGATTCGCTGTGTTTTCCGCACCAGAGTGCGCCGACCGTGTTGAAGGACTACAAATCATACCCCCGGTCGGCGTTTCAGAGTATATTTGCAGCGCGAGGTTGCCCGTTCAATTGCGCGTTTTGCGGCTCGCGTTACCTGTGGACGAGGTTCGTCCGCCGCCGTTCAGTGCCCAGCGTCGTGCGCGAAATTCAACTGTTGCGCGAAGCCGGCATCACATCGGCTCATTTCGCGGATGACACGTTCGGCGTGAGCAAGCCATACATCCACGCGCTGTGCAGCGCACTGAGGAAAGACTGCCGAGGGCTGGAATGGAGCTGCGAACTGCACGTTAACCTAGTTGACAACGAGGTCATGCACGCGATGAAATCCAGCGGGTGCATGGCGGTCCACGTAGGCATTGAATCCGGCAATAACGAGATTCTGAAGGCCATCCGAAAAGGGTTCACCATCGAAAAGGCACTTGCCGCAACGGAAACAGTCAAGAAACACGGCCTAGCCCTGCATACATTTTTCATGGTTGGCTTTCCCCAGGAAACCGAACGCTCTATTCGCGACACCGTCACGGCGATAAAGGCGTGCAACCCGTACTGCGTCTACTACAGCATCTTTACTCCGTACCCCGGCACCGAAGCGTTCGACACTTGCAGGGCCATGGGACTGATTCCGGACAATTTCGACATTAGCCTCTACAATCACCAGAGCCCAGCCAACCACTTTTGCGCCCATATCGAACCTTTGCGGTTTCGGGAACTGGCCGGAGAAGTCGAGCGCCTGGTGGCCCACCTGAATCGCCGAAATGCGATTCTGCGGAAGTTTGCGCCCCGGAATGTGAGCAGAACAGTGAAGAAGATTGTCGAACTAGGGCCGCGAGAGAGTTTCCGGCGTGCTGTTTCGGTGCTGAAACACTGACCCGCGCGCGGTCGCGGATACCACGTATAGTCACTCCATCATCCGCGCTTGACCGCTTGACCAAACGACAGCGCACGGCCGACGTCGTAAACTCGCGTGTTACCCGATTGTGAATGGTCGGCGCCGGGGACATCGAACTGATTGCGGCCGACCGCCTTTCTCAGTGCGCCTCAAAGGCGTGGATCACCAGTGGGGGCAGGGCCCACCCAAGGAGATTGTTGGTTGAACTTGGTAGCTTGCGAGTGTCCGAGCCGGAAACCTGCTAGTCCTCCGACCGAGTGGTTTGGTGCCTTTCCGCGATCACTCACTCACGCTTACGACTCCGATACGAGCCACGACCGTGAGGGAGTGTTGCCGGCCATTCCTAAACAAGGCTGCTTCACCGGCGCCGGCGGGCTGGTAGCGATAACACCTGAAGAAGAGACCGAAAGTCCGGGGGTAACTCGCAGTCAATCGACACGCTCTCTCCCGAGCGTGGATGAATGAACTGAAGATACGCCGCGTGAAGAGCGACGCGCGCAATTTGCCGCTCCGACGATTCCGCCAGGTGGTATTTTCTGTCGCCGATAACCGGGTGCCCGATCGCTGAAAACTGCACTCGGATCTGATTCTGTAATCCCGTCACCAGCGCCACTCGAACGAGAGAAGCGCCCAGAAGAGGGCGTTCGACGGTATATAGAAGTTCCGCACGAGCCGCTTGGGCGTCGCACTCTGTGCGCAACCTTTGAAACATTCCTTCACGCCGGAAGTAATGCACGAGCGTCCCTTCCCGGGCGCCGAGACGCCCGCGCACCACCGCGAGGTACTGCCTGATTGGAGTATGGCCGAGAAACTGTCGGACGAGTGTATCTCGATCCGATTCAGTTTTCGCAAAGAGCAAAACCCCGGACGTAAAACGATCAATGCGATGCACCACAAAGGCGCGTTGTCTCTTCAGTTTCAGCTCTGCGGAAAGAAGAGACCAAGCGGACGGAGTATCGGAGCCTTTAACGGGCACAGCCGGAAGTCCGGCAGGTTTATCGAGGGCCACCACGGAATCGTCTTCGTAAAGCACGACAAGCTTCCGTGAGAAACGGAGTTGTCTCCCATGCGGACGGTCCGAAAAGCGATCCTGCTTTCCTGAACGGCTAACGCCCTTTCGTGGAGGGTTCTTCATTTGCAGAGTAGCTACTGCTGTTCCGCCTGGTCCGGCGCCGGCTTCGGCGGATCCACGCATCCCTTCAGCGCTGCGAAGAAATCCTGCTTGGTCTTCGCCGCGCTGAGCGGCGCCCGGCCATCCCCCACTGCCTTGTCCGCAATGTGGTACCCCAACGCCCGGTAGCTCTCGAACTGCGACTCATCGAACCATTGGTCCGCCGTCGATTCGTGCGGAAACTGCGCCACCTGGTTGTGGTACCCCAACACATCCGCGGGCTCGTCTCCCGTCAGGGACGACTTCAAGTAGACCAGCTTGCCCGCCGTGCCGTCCGCATAAAGAATGTCACCGACCGCATAGTGGCATCCCGAGAAGTTCTCCGGTTTATTGTCCGGCTTGCGCGCGAGTTGCGAAAGGTCGATGTCGATCTTGGCCCCGAAATCCGTGCGGCACATGCGAATCACCGTCGAAAGGCCGCCGAAGGCCAGCCCCGCATCCTGTTCCGCGTCGCACAGAATGATGTAGCGGCACCTGCGCCGCACCAACTCGTACAGCCCCATGTTGTCGAAGTGGCCGCCGTCCGACAGGTTGACGAAGGCGCTCTCGGAACTGGTGGTTCCAAACAACTCCGCCAGCGTGTAACCCAGGCCGAAAGTGGGTCCGTTCGCACTCGCCTTAGGCCCGGCCGGGTTGCCCAGCCACCATCCCAACCGCACGTCGAACACGGACATCAAGAACGCCACCGCGGTGGATGTGTGATACCCCATGTTCGGATTGGCCGCCGCCCCGGAAATCGCCACCGTCGTCCCCAGCAGGATGCCGTCATGCGTGAATCGCGCCGCCGCCCCGGCGCCGGCCGCCGCCTCCGGTTCATATTTAGTCTTAGCGACCAGTTGCGTGGGGAAGTATCCCGTTGGCGCCGGGCCGCCGTCCGCATCTCCGCCCACGCGCATGCGGCGGCTGGCGGAAGTGCCCGAGGCATCCCGCCCCGTGTCGTACCCGCTGTACACCGGCGTAAAGATAAAGGATGCGCCCTTGCGTTCCTGCCACACCATGTTGCGCCCGCTGCTCAGGTTGAGCGTGGCGTTGATAATCGGGAACGGACCGCTGAAGTTGGGGTCGTCCAGGTGGTTCAGCGGAAAGTCGTCGTCCGGATCGAAGTTGGTAAAAGGATTCGCATGGCGATCCTTCCGTTTTCGCGAAGCGCCCAGGTAGCACCGCACCAGCCGGTTCTTATAGAAGTGGTGCAGCGAGAACTCGTTGATGTCCACCCGCCACGACATCACCAGGGCGATCGCCACCGCCAGAAGCATCACTTCCAACAGTCCCTTGTACCAACTGATATCGCCCTGGTCGTACGGGTTCTTCCACAACAAGCTGGACCGGATCTGGACCGACATCTCATCCCAGTACCGGTCCCAAGGCGAAACTTCCACTTTCTTTTGCCCGCCCTGCGAATCGAAAGTCACCGTAATCGCCGAGCCCGCTTGCGTCACCTTCGCCGTGGCACTGGCGCTGGCGGATGCAGCCGGCGGCGGCGCCTTCACTGGCCCGAGCGTCAACTCATGAACCCCCAACCCAATCAGCGACACAAACCCCAACAGGAATACCCAGGGACCGGCCCTCACCACCAGGTCCATCGTTCCGCCGCCCTGGTCGCCGCCGGTCTTCGCGCCCTTCGCCGCCATCAGGCTGCCGATGGTGGCTCCGACCCACGCCAACGTGACGGTGGCCTTGGCCCAGGCAGCGAACGCGCTCCACCCGGCCTTCACCCCCAGCGGCCCCAGGAACGCCACGCTGAAAAACAGCAGCCAGCCCGTGCCATAAATCATCGCCCACGCGCCCAGCCGCCCCAGCCACTCCCGGTTGCTGTCCGGGATATCGCGCCCCATCAGTCCCACGTTCACGACGACGCCCAGCGAGACCGCCGCAAGAATCGCCGGCGGGCCAACCGTCAACACCAGCCACGGAGTGAACGGCTTGCCGGCAAAGTGCTGGACTCCGCACGAAACGGCGTAGAACAGCCAGGTCGTCACGAAGCCGGAAACCGCCGCCACGCCGAGCTGCAGCAGACCATTCATAACCGCCGCCATCTTCTGCTCGTGATGGTGCAGGAACCATCCCCAGAAGCCCGCCAGCAGTTGCAGGACGAGAAACAGCAGCGATAGCACGATGCCCCCCGGCACCCAATCCCGGATCGGGTTGGCATGAACTTCGAACGTCATCAAGACCGCTCCAGCCAATGCCGGCAGAACCACCAGTTGCTGCACCCCGCTATCCTTGCAGAACCTGCGCGGCAGCCACTCCCTGAGGGTCAGAGCGAGCGTCACCGCCGCGACCCCGAAGAACGCCAAGGGCCAGCCGATCCCCGCGGCCCACTTCTGATGCACCATGGTGTTCAACCCGACGAAGCGTCCGAATAGAATCAGGGCCGCGATTCCGGCAACCAGGGTCACCAGGTTCAGCAAAGTGTTGCGCGACCAGATGCTGAACAACGACCACGTATCGGCGCTCAGCGCGCTCACCTTGGGAGTCAGATAGTTGCTATAGGCGCGCAGGTGCGCGATGGCTTTTTGCGGAAGGTTATCCTTATTGACCTGGCTCGGATCGAGCCCCTCTTCCACGTCCTTCATTCCGGTGGCTCCGAGCCGATGGAGCATGCCCGTCAGCCACCCGCCGATATACCCGCCCCCGGAGACCGTCGACAGATAATCCACGTACCGCAGGATTCCCAACTTAGCCAGCGCTTGCAGCACGCCCAGGTTAAAGGTGGCGCTTCGTATACCGCCGCCGGAGAAAGCCAGCCCGATGAGATCGATCCGCCCGTCCCCGTCATCCCGGGGTACGCCGCGATTCTTGCGCCATGCCTTGATGCGTTGCCCCTCTTCGTCGAACATTCTTAGAAAATCAGCCGATTGACCAGGAGCAGGTGGAAAATCAGGCGATTGATCAGGAGCAGGTGGATACATAGCTCCGAAATCCTACTCCATTCCCACTCAGATAGCAATCGTCTGCAAACATTTGTCAAGGCAAAGTAGAAATGTCGCCCTCCCGGCAAAGTAGAAAAGTCGCCTTTTGCCCGGTCGCCTGAGGAGTGCGTGTTATTCTGCGGCTGCCGGCGCCATGACCAAAGAGCCAGGTGTGGAGCCTGGGTCAACGGAGAACCAGAGCGGTTACCGCCTGAGGCGAGCGCCAACGGCTCCGAGAAGAAGCCGCCTCACGGACTGGCTCGAGTCCATGGCGAGCGCCTCCTGCGCCACGCCTTCGGCTTCCGGCGCGCTCCAACACGAGATGGCCCGCTTGAGTTCGGGGATCAAGGGCGCGCTGACGCTGAATTCTTCCAGGCCGAGACCAAGCAGAAGCGGCGCCGCCAGAGGATCGCCAGCCAGTTCGCCACAGAGGGCCACGCCGATTCCTCCGCCGCGGCCGGCCTCGATAGTCTGCCGGATCATTCGCAACACGGCGGGCTGAAAGGGATCCGCGATGGGCGCCACGCGGGAGTTCGTCCGGTCGGCAGCCATGACGTACTGGATCAGATCGTTACTGCCGATGCTGAAGAAGCTCGCTTCACGCGCCAACCGATCGGCGACGGCCACTGCCGCGGGCACTTCGATCATGACGCCGATCCCGATGTTCCTCCGGAAAGGTAACCCTTCCCGTTCCAGTTCGGCCTCCGCTTCGCCAACCATGGCTTTCGTCTCGCGCAACTCGTCCAGCGAGGTAATCATCGGCAACAGCAACTCGACTGCCTGTGTCGCGCCCGCGCGGAGGATGGCACGGAGTTGCGTTCGGAACAGGTCGCGCCGACTCAACATCACGCGGATGCCTCGCCAGCCGAGGAATGGGTTGGCTTCCTCGCCGATCTCCACGTAGGGCAGAGTCTTGTCGCCGCCGATGTCGAGCGCGCGGATGTTCAGTTGACGGCCCCCCAGCGCTTCGGCGATCGCGCGATAGGCGGCCACCTGCTCCTCTTCGCCGGGTGCGGCCGCGCGGCCCAGGAACAGAAACTCCGTGCGCAGTACACCCACACCCTCGGCGCCACAGGCCAAGGCTTGCGCCGCTTCGGCGACGCCGCTGATATTGGCGAGCACTCTGATCCGGCGCCCATCGCGTGTCGCAGCAGGTTTGTGCCGTTCCAATTCCGCCGCGCGGCGAGCGGCCAGCCAGCTTTGGCGGCGGCCTTCCAGCGCCTGCACCTGACCCGCATCCGGTGAAATCCAAAGCGTCCCCTGCTCTCCGTCCACAGCCACAATCGTTCCATCGGCCAGTGCGGAGATCCCGGGACCCAATCCCGCCACCACCGGAATCCCCATGGCCCGCGCCAGGATCACGCTGTGTGCGCTGGCGCCGCCCGTCTCCAGACACAAGCCCAGAGCCATCGCGGGATCGAAGTCCTTGACCTCGGAAGGGGTCAGATCGTGCGCCGTGAGGATCGCCGGCTCGCGCAGAACTCTCACGCCGCTGGTTTGACCGGTGAGCCTTCGCAACACGCGTGCCGCAACATCCGTCACGTCAGCCGCCCGGGTCCGAAGATAGGGGTCCTCGAGGGCGCCAAGACGGTCTGCGAGCCTGGTGGTTTCCGCCTGCCAGGCGAACTCCGCGCCGGCGCCATCTTCCACCAGCATGCGCGTGACTCCGCCGACCAGTTCCGGGTCCTCGAGGAAGAGCGACTGCGCATCGAAAATGCCCGCCTCATCCGCGCCAATGTGAGCTTTGGACCATTGGTATAGCGCCCTGGTCTCTTCTTGCGCGCCGCGCACGGCGGACATCAGGCGTTGCCGCTCAGCCTCGGGATTCCCGATGGCCCGAGGGGTAAGTTCCACGGCGGCGGGACGGAGCTTGATCAGCGGGCCGATGGCGATGCCCGCCGACGCCGGGATGCCGCTGAGCTGGCGCTGAACCGGCGGCGGCAGCCGGTCTGGAATTCGCTTGACCGGTTCCTCTTTATCGCCACAGCCGGATTCGATGAAACTGGTCAGCGCGACGAGCGCATCGTGCGCTTCGGCTCCGTGGGCGCGGATCCGCAACTGATGGCCTTGTCGCGCCCCCAGGCTCAGGACACCGTTGATGCTGTCGCCCGCGGCCGGACCAGTCCGCTGGGTCACGTTCTCGATCGTCACCCGCGCCCGAAAACGCCGCGTCAGGCGAATGAGCTGCGCCGCCGGTCGTGCGTGCAGTCCGAGACCGTTGGGGAGGGTGACTTCGGCCAGGCAACCGCTCTCTGACGTTCGCGGCTCCGAAAGCACATCCGAGCCGCGAACGTAAGAGAGCGGTTGGCCCTGCGCAACCTTGCCGGCCAGCGCGTTCCGCGCCTCGAGGGCGATTTCCGCGAAACTTGCGCCGGCGGCGGCAAGGGTGGCTGCCGCCACGGCTCCTTCCACCAGCGGAGCGGCGCACAATTGCACCCGCGATTTTCTCGCCTCGCCCAAAAGCTCGAGCGCTGTCCCGGCGCTCAGCACGGCGCTCCCGAGGTCCATGAGAACCAGCACTCCGTCCTCGCTGTAGACCGACTCAATGGCCTGGAGCACCCGGAATGCATCGGTGCCGATCGGGTTTTCGGGATCGGCGGCGCCCCCGGCAGCCGCGATCCGGACCTTTCCCTGCGCCACCTGCCGCGCCAAATCACACACGCCCTCAGCCAGCTTGGCGCTGTGGGAGACAATCACAAGGCCGATCATGAGCGCCAGGTGTCCGCGGCCGCCCGAAGCAGCAGGTAGGAAGAGGTCGCTCCCGGATCCTGGTGGCCGATGCTGCGCGCGCCCAGATAGCTGGCCCGGCCCTTGCGCGCCTGCATGGGAATCGTCCCCAGCATCCCCGCTTGGGCCGCCGCCGCGGCCGCGTCGAGGATTGCCGCCAGGCTGCCCCCGTCTTCGATGGCTTTACGCATCGCGTCCAAAGCCGGAAGCAGGGCGTCCATCATGGTCTTGTCGCCTGCGGCCGCTTTACCGCGCTGCCCGACACCCTCGATGCCCGCCTGGAACAGTGCCAGCACATCGGCCGCCTCGATCTCGGTTTTCCCGGCGCAGGCCGCCGCGGCCCGAAGAAAAAAGGTGCCGTACAGCGGCCCGGCGGCGCCGCCTACGTGGCGGATGAGGGTGGTGGCCACATTCTGGAAGACAGAACCGATATCGGGCGGAACATGAGCCGCCAACTCCGCTTTCACCGCAGTGAAGCCGCGGTCCATGTTGATCCCGTGGTCGGCATCGCCGATAGCCGAGTCCAATTCCGTGAGCCATTGTCGGTTCCCGGCGTAGACCTGTTGCAGGACCTCCACCCACTTGAGAACTTCTTGCTTGCCCACGGCCATGCGCTCAGATCCCCCATCGGAGCCCCGGAGTGAGCACGGGATCGTCCCATAGCGACAGCAACTCGTCATCGGCTTTGAGCAGCGTGATCGAGCAGCCGGCCATTTCGAGGCTGGTGATGTAATTGCCCACCAGCCGGCGCGCGACGCGGATGCGCAGCCCTCGCAGGATCTGCTCCAACTCCCCATAAACAAGATAGAGTTCCATCAGAGGGGTGCCGCCCATGCCGTTGACCATGGCGATGACTTCGTCACCGCTACGGAACGGCAGGTCCGCCAGCACCGTCCCCGCCATGCGCGCGGTCAGTTCCCCGGCCGGTAGCAGGGGCATGCGCTCGCGCCCCGGTTCACCATGAATGCCGATACCCATCTCCATCTCGTCTTCGCCCAACTCGAAAGTGGGTTTGCCGGCCGCGGGAACGGTGCAGGGAGTCAGGGCCATCCCCATGGAACGCCCGTTCCGATTGACCTTGCGGCAGAGCGCTTCCACGCGCGCGAGATCATAGCCGCGTTGGGCCGCCGCTCCGCAGAGCTTTTCCGCAAGGACGGTTGTCCCAACGCCGCGGCGGCCCGCCGTGTAAAGGCTGTCTTCCACGGCAACATCGTCGTTTATGACCACCGCCCGCACTTCTATGCCCTCAGCCTGGCAGAGTTCAGCGGCCATTTCGAAGTTCATGATGTCGCCAGTGTAGTTCTTGACGATATGGAGAACACCCGCTCCACCGTTGACGGCACGTGTGGCGGCTTCGATTTGATCCGGAGCCGGAGAAGTGAACACCTGGCCGGGACAAGCGGCGTCCAGCATGCCCTTGCCCACGAACCCCACATGCAGAGGTTCGTGACCGCTGCCTCCGCCCGACACGATGGCGGTCTTACCTGGTACAGGCGCGTCGGCCCGAACCACGTAAACCGGCTCCAGGCAAACTCTCAGGATATCCGCATGCGCCAGAGCCAGCCCAGCCAGGAACTCCCGCGGCACATTCTGCGGATCGTTGATCAGTTTCTTCATGCGTCTTCCTCGGATAGCCAGGGTCGCGTTCAGAACCTCTCCCAGTGCAGCACCTCAAAAAGCGGCCGCTTGTCCTTCCGGGGTTCCTCGGCCGGATGCCCGATCGGGAGCAGGCTGATCAACTTATAGCCCTCCGGCGCGCCAACCATCTGCCGGACCTTCTCCGCGTAAGGCTTCTTGTCCCCCGCCACCCAGCAAGCGCCCAGGCCATGCGCCCGCGCGGCCACGAGTATGTTCTGGCTCGCATTGCAGCCGTCCTCCAGGTAGTACTTCGTGTCCTTGCACAGGACCACCACGCAAACCGCGGCCTGCGCAATGAAGCTTCCAAAGTCCGCCACCCCGGCGATCGCGCGGAGCACTTCCCTCTCCGTGACCGCCACAAATTCCCAAGGTTGGATATTGATCGCCGTGGCGGCCAGACGGCCGCAGTCGATGATGTCCTCGATCACCGCTCGCGACACAGGTTCGCCCGTGTAGGCGCGAATCGATCGCCGCGTCTTCAAAGCCTCGATGCAGTCCATGCCGGTAGACCAGCCTAGCACACCGCCCTTACAGTGATGCTTGGGTGGCGTTGATGCTCAGGAGCTTTTCGTAACGCTGACCAGGAAAGTGACCCAGCGTGGCTCGAGCGAGGAAGCGCTGGCGGTACTGGAAGATCTGACGGCTTGGCGCCTGATGTTCGCAGCGTGATCGATTCCCATTATCGTTCCCCTCCAGACGATCACGTTCGAGTGTTCCTGAACGGCGGGAAAATGAAGCGGAGGGCTTGCGGGAGCGCTTGGATTTCGAGCGGCAGCGTTCCGACGGGTTCGCCGTCGAGTTCCACGGGCACCTCGGTTTCCGCTTCCGCGCGCACGCGCGCCGCGCGCCAGTGGCGGACCTTGGGGTGTGAGTAGAGCGCGCCCGAATAGAGGATCGGCAGGTTGGCCGCGACCTCGGCCAGGCTGACGCGCTCCACCACGGTGATGTCGGCGAGGCCGTCCTGGATGTCGGCTTGGGGCGCAATGCGGATGCCGCCGCCCTGGTATTGGCCGTTGGCCACCGCCGCCGTGGTGATGTCGAAGGCAGCGGGCAGGGAATCGTCGAGCCACAACGTCACCCGGAAGGAGCGGCCGGATGCCAGGGCCGGAATGGCCGCGGCCAGGTAGCGGGCGCCACCCGGCACCGCGCGGCGCCAACCCCGCACTCCCAGTGCGGCCACGGCGCCGAGGCCGAAGCTGGCGGCGTTGAGGAAGCAGCGCTCGGCCGGAGCGCCGCCGGGCGAACGGAAGCGCGCGCGAAACGCGTCAATGCGGCGGGACTCGCCCGCGGCGAGGGCGTTCACCGCCGGCGCCAGTCCTGCCAGTCCGAGCGTGCGGGCAAAGTCGCCGCCGCTTGCCAGGGGCAACACGCCCACCCGCGCATCGGAGTGTCCCATAAGGATCCCGTTCACCACCTCGTTCAGAGTCCCGTCGCCTCCGGCGACGATCAGCAGGTCGCATCCGGCGTCCGCCAGTTCGCGGGC
The DNA here is from genome assembly GCA_050014595.1 of Bryobacteraceae bacterium. Taxonomy (GTDB): domain Bacteria; phylum Acidobacteriota; class Terriglobia; order Bryobacterales; family Bryobacteraceae; genus PALSA-129. The sequence goes on along the minus strand of JBEKDA010000058.1, from coordinate 39,513 downwards.
GAGAGCCGTGGCATGGCCCGGACCCTGGGTGAAACAGGCCTTCACGGGGCCCAGCCGCTCCTCGAGCAGGCGGGCCGCCCGAGGCCAGCGGCGCCGCGCAGCGCCGGAACCGGCACGGGGATTGACGATGGCGGCGGTCACACCACCACGTCCACGCCGATGGCGTCGTGATCGGACATGGGCGCGGCCCGACCCTCACGGAGGTCGTGGATCACCACCGGGCGTTCCACCCGCAGGCCGCGGGTGGCGAACCAGTCCAGCTTCATGGGGCAGCGCCCCTGGTGGTTGCGCAACGCCCAACGGATGAAGGCGAAGCACCACTCCGGCACCCACTCGCGCAGGTTCCCGGTCGCACGCGGATCGCACACGTCGTAGCACATGGTGTGTTCGCCCATGCGATTCGAGCGGCCGTACTCGAATCCGCGTTCGCCCAGCAACTGAAACAGCCCGCGCTCGAACCGGCGCTCGGGGTGAAGGTAGTGGTTGCGGATGACGTGGTCCACGCCCATCATGACGCGCAACCAGAAGCCCAGAATCGCGCGAAAGGCGTGCGACGAATCGTAGGTGCTGGTGTTCCAGTCGCCGCCCAGGATCACGGGCAGGCCGGAGGTCAGGGCGTCGAGAACCCGGCGCATCTGTTCGCGGCGATGGCGCTGGGTGGACTGGGCGTCGAGGTGCACGGAAACGGCGTGGAGCGAGAGATTCGGGAAGTCGATACGGGCGGCGACGGCAGCCTGGCGGCCCAGGCGCTGCTCGCGATGAGCCATCTTGTCCACGCCGTTGTCGAGCGGAATCACACGGATGTCGCGCATCGGATAGCGGCTGAGGAGGGCGTTGCCGTGAAGTCCGAACGTGTTATCGCCCTCCACATGGCGCTCCACGCCGGAGCCCTTTCCCAAGGCGATATAGCAGGGCGCGAAGACCTGGGCCATCCCCAGTTCCCGCGCCAGCACTTCGGCCACCATGCGATTGCCCGAACGCGCCATCCCGGCATCGGCTTCGGTGATGAGCAGAACGTCGCAGGTCTTCAGGTAGGGGTGCGAGCGGAAGGCTTCCAGTTGCGCCTCGAACTCGGTGCCGCGCTCGATGTTCCAGGCGAGAAAGCGGTAGAGCGGGCGCGCCGGGGCCTCCCGATGGCGAAAGTCGGCGATATGCGGCGTGGCGAGAGATCGGTCAACCAACGGAGCAATGGCGCGGTAAGCCGGGTGGACCTGCATTTCGGCGGTTGATCGGCACTGAGCCAGGGCTTCCAGGCGGGGCAGGATCTCGCGCGCGACGGCAGCGTAGAATTGCTCCTGGGGTGCGTCGTCTACTCGCATTCGAATCGGGTGCGCTCGCCTGAGATCGTACCAAAAACTCAGGCCGGGATCGACACTGTTGACTCGATGCGCACGGCGCGCTACGGTTTCTAACGCATGCCAAACCCGACATCCGCTTCCCGATACCGATCTACGCGCCGGCGTTTCCTGCTGGAAACCGGCGCCGCCGCGCTGGTTGTCCACGCACCCCTTTCCGGCGCGGCGTCTGCCGCACCCCAGCAGGAGGTCGCCGGGGCCGCGCCCGGCCGCCCGGACCTGATCCGGCGTCCGTGGCGCGCGAGTTGGATCGCCGTGCCGGGCGCACCGGCCACCGAGTACGGCGTGTACCATTTCCGCCGGACCTTCGAACTGGCGGCCAGGCCGGAGCGGTTCGTGGTCCACGTGAGCGGCGACAACCGCTATCAACTGTTCGTGAACGGGCGCCGGGTGGCCTGGGGACCGGCCCGCGGCGACCTGTTCCACTGGCGGTACGAAACGGTGGATGCGGCGCCCTGGCTGGAGCCCGGCAAGAACGTGTTTGCCGCGGTGGTGTGGAACTTCGGCGAAATGGCTCCGGAAGCCCAGGTGACTTTCGAAACCGGATTCCTGGTGGACGGAGACAGCCCGGCTGAGCGGGTGGTGAACACGGGCACGAACTGGAAATGCGCGCGCGACGAATCCTATTCGCCGGCGCCGACCCGCGAAGTGCGCGACTATTTCGTGGTGGGGCCGGGCGACCGGGTGGCAGGTCCGCGGCACCCATGGGGTTGGGAAGGCAGGGAGTTTGACGACTCCGGCTGGCCGGCGGCGGTGGTGGTGAGCCCGGCGGCGGGGCGCGAAGCCCGCGATGTCCACACGCGTTGGATGCTGGTGGAGCGGCCCATTCCGGCGATGGAAGAGCGGCCGGAGCGATTGCAGAGAATCCGGCGCGTGGCGGGCATTCCACAGCCCGCGGCGTTCCCCGCCCAGCCGTCGCCGTTCGAGATTCCCGCCCGGACGCACGCCACGCTGCTGCTGGACCAGACCTATCTCACCACGGCGTATCCCGAGCTGACGGTGAGCGGCGGGAAGGACGCGGTGATCACGGTGGGGTACGCGGAATCGCTCTACCTGCCGGCCGCGCCCGGAAGCCGCAGCCGGGAAAAGGGGAACCGCGACGAGGTGGAGGGCAAACAATTCATCGGCGCCCGGGACCAGTTCATTCCCGACGGCGGAAGCCGGCGCGCCTTTCGCCCGCTGTGGTGGCGCGCGTACCGTTACGTGGAACTGGACGTGGAGACGAAGGACCAACCGCTCACCATCGAGGATCTGCGGGCGACCTACGTGGGCTACCCGTTCGAGAGGCGCGCGCAGTTCGACGGCGGCTCTCCGGAAGTCAACCGGATTCTGGACGTGGGCTGGCGGACGGCGCGCCTGTGCGCCCACGAAACCTACATGGACTGCCCGTATTACGAACAGCTCCAATACGTGGGCGACACGCGGGTGCAATGCCTGATTTCGATTTTCAATTCCGGCGACGCGCGCCTGATGCGCAATGCCATCGATCAGATCGACGACTCGCGGCTGGGCGATGCCTGCACCATGAGCCGCTACCCGACGCGCCTCGAGCAGTACATACCGGGCTTCTCGCTGTGGTGGATCGGGATGGTGCGGGATTACTGGTGGTACGTGGACGACCCGGCCTTCGTCCGCCGCATGCTGCCCGGGGTGCGTGCCGTGCTGAGCTTTTTCGAAGGGTACCAGAAGCAGGACGGCTCGCTCGGCCCGCTGCCGTGGTGGCGCTACTTCGACTGGGCGCCGGAGTGGCCCACGGGCGAGCCGCCACAAGATGCCGGCGGCTCATCGGCGCCTTACGACCTGCTGCTGTTGCTGGCGTACCGCTGGGCAGCGGAGATGGAAACCGCGCTGGGGCTGGGCGGGCTCTCAGAGGTTTACGGGGCGCGCGAGAAGCAGCTTCGCGAAACGGCGCAGCGGCTTTACTGGGATGCCGGCAGGAGCTTGTACGCCGATACGCCGGCCAAACAGCAGTTTTCGCAACATACCAATACCATGGCGGTCCTGGGAGACGTGATTACGGGGACGCCGGCGCGCGACCTGATGTTGCGCACCCTGACGGCGCCGCGCCTGGCGCAGGGAGCGCTGTTTTTCAAGTTCTACATGAACCTGGCGCTGGCCAAAGTGGGCGAGGGCGACAGCTACCTGGACCGGTTGGGCGACTGGCGAGACATGCTGGCGCGCGGGCTGACCACATTCGCCGAGACCATCGACCTGCCGGGCAGCCCGTCGCGTTCCGATTGCCACGCGTGGAGCGCCAGCCCGAATATCGAGATCTTCCGGACGCTGCTGGGGGTGGACTCGGCGGCGCCCGGCTTCCGCCGCGTGGTGGTGCGGCCGCAACTGAACAAGCTGAAGTCGGTTTCGGGTTCGGTGCCGCATCCCACGGGAACGGTGGAAGTGCGGCTGGAGCCGCGGGGAGCGGGGATGGCCGCTACCATCACACTGCCGCCGGGCACGCCCGGCGAGTTTGAATGGCGGGGCGCGCGCCGGGAACTCGCGCCGGGGGGCAACCGGTTTTCGCTGCCGTGAGGCGGGACAAGCTTCCCGCTCCCCGAAACGTACGTAACTACGGGTGGGGCTGCCCGCTGTAGTAATTCGGGGTTTCGTAGCCGGTCACCGAATTACCAACGGAAACTCACGGCCACCTTGATCGGCCCCACTGCAACAGGTGCGCCGTCCTTGATACCAGGGCTAAAACGCCATCGTCGGACTGATTCGATAGCTCTCTCATCGAGACCGTGACCGAGCCCACGGACCACCTTTACGTTCTCAGGACGGCCCTCTGAACTTACCCGCAACGACACCAGAACGATTCCGGAAGCCCCGGCCTGAACCGCCTCCGCCGTGGGCGAGGGCTCGATCTTCGAAATCAGCGTGGGGATGGAGTCCAGCATGCCCACCGTGTAGACTGTTCGTGCGAGGCCGACTCCCGTCTCAGAGCTCGCTGGAACACTCAGGCGCGACCGCAAGGCAGTGCGGCGAGATGTGTCCCTCTTGGAGTCTTTTGGACTAGTGAAGACTCGGGAAGAGCCAAATCCCGGCCACGGCCGCAGGAGAGTTGTTGAGTCTTATGCCGCGAAGTATCACCTCCTGGCGACGATCTGAAGTAGCGCCCCCACCATTGCCCGGTCCGACGGCGGGTGCGCGACATAAAAGTGGGACTCCGGCTGGTTTGTATCAGGGCACGGCCTTTACTAAAGCCCAACTTTCCGAGCAACCCTACGGCACGACTAAAGCCGTGCCCTGATACAAAGCCGAAGACCAAACCTCGCGTACCCCTACGCTCAGATTCCTGCGAATTTCGCCGGATCGGGAGTCTCCGCCACTTTTATGTCGCACACCCTCCAACGGCCACGGAATGTTATACGTACAAAACTTCTGGTATTATACGTATATGGCAAAGCTCACCTTGAGTGTGGACCACCGCGTGGTTTCGCGGGCGAAGCAATACGCGAAACTGCGGGGCGTCTCGGTATCGGAGATGGTTGAAGCCTACCTCTCCGCGGTTGCTACGCCGCCTTCTTCCACCACAGGCGCCGCCCCGATTCTGCGCTCGGTCCGGGGAGTTCTCAAGCATGCGGACATCAACGGGTACCGGAAGCATCTGGCGGCGAAATATCGATGAAAAGAATCCTCTTCGATACCAATGTCGTCCTGGACGTTCTGCTCGACCGGCAACCCTATGTGGAGGCAAGCGCGGCGGCCTGGGCGTCCGTCGAGACAGGCAGATCCGAAGGGATGCTGGCCGCTCACGCGGTGACGAAAATCCATTACCTGGTCCGAAAAGAGATGGGTAATAACAAAGCCAGGCGGATCGTCTCGGCGATCCTGAGAGTCTTTGGAGTAGCCGCCGTCAATGGCGCAGTCGTTCAAGAGGCGCTGCAATTGCCTTTTTCCGACTTTGAGGATGCGGTGACCGCGGCCGCAGCGCGATTGGCGGCGTGTGAGTGCATCGTCACGCGGGACCCTAAAGGGTTTCGTGGATCGCCGGTCCGCGCTCTTACGCCAGAAGCAGTAACACCGCTTTTGGACAAGTATCTGGAGAGGTAGTTGGAAACCACGTTTTCCGGGGAGCCAATTTACAGGCGCCCAGGAACGCTACTATCAAACTCAATTGAGGGCGTCACGGAGCCGGCTCGGGTTTTACATCGAGCAGGCGGGGCACTGTATGCCCCCCCGTGGGATTTGAAGCGCAGTTCTGCCCGTTTTGCGGGGCAGCCTGAAGAGTTCGTCTTACACCGGCTTTCGCCGGAGACCCGCCAGGAGAGAGAATAGGGTTTCGGAACGGCAGGTCTGATATGAAGGTGATCGCTTTCAACGGCAGTGCGAGAAAAGGCGGCAATACCGCGATCCTGCTCCGCTACGTGCTCGGCGAAGTGGAAAAGGAAGGCATCGAAACCGAACTGGTGGAACTGAGTGGATCGAAGATCCATGGGTGCCTGGCGTGCCGCGAGTGCTCGGCCCGGAAAGACGGGCGGTGCGCGCAGAGCGACGATGTGGGGAACGCCTATATCGAAAAAATGGCGGCGGCGGACGGTATTCTCCTCGGTTCGCCGACCTACGTGGCCGACGTCTCGCCGGAGATCAAGGCGCTGATCGACCGCGCCTGCATGGTGGGAGGCGCCAATGGCGGCATGTTCCGCCGTAAGGTGGGGGCGGGAGTGGTCGCGGTGCGAAGAGCCGGGGCGATGCACGCTTTCGATGCCCTGAACCACTTTTTCCTGATCAGCGAGATGATCATTCCGGGCTCATCCTACTGGAACATCGGGATCGGGCGGGAACCCGGCGAGGTGGAAAAAGACGAGGAAGGCATCCGCACCATGAAAGTCCTGGGACGGAACATGGCGTGGCTGCTGAAGAAGTTAGGCTCATAAACTAAGGATAGGGGCGCTCCATGGAAGACCTGATTCCGCTCGGCAAGACGGATATCCGCATCTCGCCCGCCGGTTTGGGGACATGGCAATGGGGCGACCGCGCGATGTGGAGCTATGGCGCCACCCACACCGATCGCGACATTCACGAAGCATTCCGGAGGAGCATCGAGGGAGGGATCAACTTTTTCGACACCGCCGAGGTCTACGGCAAGGGGCGCTCGGAAGTTCTGCTGGGCGAGTGCCTGAGAGAGATGGCGCCGGCCGGGGCCGGCGTGCCGGTGGTGGTGGCAACCAAGTTTGCACCCTGGCCGTTGCGGCTGCGCCGGGGCACCCTGGTAACTGCGTTGCGCGCCAGCCTCGCGCGATTGGGGCTCCGCCGGGTGGATCTTTACCAGATTCATTTTCCGTTCTCAATGGTCCCGGTTGCGGTATGGGCCAATGCGCTGGCGGACGCCATGGAAGCTGGGCTGACGCGCTCGGTGGGGGTATCGAATTACAGCGCGGCGCAGATGCGGCGGGCCCACGAAGTTCTCTCCCGGCGCGGGATTCCGCTGGCATCGAACCAGGTGGAATATCATTTGCTGAACCGCCGGGTGGAGCGCAATGGCGTGCTGCAGTCCTGCCGGGAACTGGGGGTCGCGCTGATCGCATACAGCCCTCTTGCCAAGGGTCTGCTGACCGGCAAGTACACGCCGGAGAACCGCCCGCCGGGCATGCGCAAATACACCGTTCGCAGCGGAAGGCTCAGTTCCATCCAGCCCCTCCTCGGCCTGATGCGCGAGGTGGGACAGGCTCACGAAGGCAAGTCTCCGGCCCAGGTGGCGGCGAACTGGCTCATGTGCAAAGGCGCGGTGCCAATACCCGGGGCAAAGAATGCCCACCAGGCGCGGGAAAACGCTGCCGCAACCGGCTGGCGGCTCCACGCGGCTGAAATCGCCGCGCTCGACGAGATGAGCCACCGTTAGCGCGGACACCCTCATACGCCACGCGGGTTGATAGATTGCTGTTGAGGAGAACGGATATGAACATCTCACGCAGAAAACTGATGCAAACCGCCGGCATGGCGGCTCTGGCATCTCCGGCGAGTGCCGCGGGCGTCATGCCCGCGCCCCGCCTGGAAGGAAGCGACACGCCCAAGATCGCTCTCTCCGTCGGCGACGGCGGCGCCCTGGGCGCCGCGACCACTCAGCCCGTGGACTCCGCGCGCCGCATCAAGCAACTCGGCGTGGATTGGGTGCTCTCGGGCGGCGGCCAGATCCCGTGGGACGAAACCCGCCTCAAAGGCCAGGTCGACCGCCTCAAAGCCAGCGGCCTCACGCTCGGCAACCTCATGATTCAGGGCTTTGACAACGCCATCTATGGCCGGCCCGGACGCGATGAGGAAATCGAAAAAGTCATCGCCTCGATCAGGGCGGCCGGCAAAGCCGGACTTCCGGTCATCGAATACAACTGGTACGCCCACCGCGCCACCGAGGGTTATTTCGAAGAGACCGACGATGTCCGCACCGGCGTGGGCTGGACCGACTTCGATTACCAACTCGCGCGCGCGCCCGGCCGGCAATACATGGGCGGCGTCCGCGCCGAAGAAGCTTCCATCAAGTTCAAAGACCTGCCGCCCCTGCCCGATGAAGGCGCCCACACGCTCGAAGAAATGTGGGCCACGATCACTTACTTTCTGAAGAGAGTGATTCCCGAAGCGGAAAAGGCCGGGGTCCGCCTGGCGCTGCACCCTAACGATCCACCCGCGCCCATCAGCCGCGGATCGCAGCAGATCATGGGAAGCGTGGAAGGCTGGAAGCACCTCATCGAAATCGTCAAGAGCCCGGCCAACGGCATCACCTTCGATTGCGGCGTAACCCGCGAAATGGGCCAGAACCCGGTCGACGTATGCGCCTACTTCGCCGCGCGCGACCGCATCAACCACGTCCACTTCCGCAATGTCAGGGTGAAGAAGCCGTACGAACGATACACCGAGGTATTCATCGACGAAGGCGAGAACAACATGTTCCTGGTGATGAAGGAGCTGGTGAAGCACAAGTACACGCGAGAGATCTACCCCGAACATCCCCGCGCGCTCGACTACGATCGCGACCGCGGCCGTATGGGCGGTTATCCCGGCGGCGGCGGATACGCGTCCTTCGCGTTCCAGGTCGGGTATACGCGCGCTATGATGCAGGCGGCGCTCATGTCTGTTTAAAGGAGGCTTGGCCATGAGACTGAACTCGACGAACCAAGAAGGGAGGCGCTCTTTCCTGAAAGGAGCGGCCGCGCTGGGAGCCGGCTTGTGGGCCGGAGAGAATCTCGAGGCGTATCCCCAAAACACCAACACCAGCTCCAGACCCTCCGACCTGAGGATTACGGACCTGCGCGTGGCCACCGTGGCGCGCGCTCCCATGACCTGCCCCATCATTCGCATCGACACCAATCAAGGCATCTACGGCCTGGGCGAGGTGCGCGATGGCGCCAGCAAGACTTACGCGCTGATGCTCAAGAGCCGCATCCTGGACGAGAACCCGTGCAACATCGACAAGGTTTTCCGCAAGATCAAGCAGTTCGGTTCCCACTCGCGCCAGGCCGGCGGCGTCTGCGCGGTTGAAATGGCGCTCTGGGACCTTGCCGGCAAAGCTTACAACGTCCCGGTCTGCCAAATGCTGGGCGGCCGGTTCCGCGACAAGATCCGGATCTACGCCGACACCACCGAATCGCGCAACCCCAAGGTCTTCGGCCAGCGGCTCAAGGCGCGTCACGACCAGGGCTTCACCTGGCTCAAGATGGACCTGGGCGTCGAGATGGTCGCCGACACTCCCGGCGCCGTCACCCGTCCCGCCGGCGCCAGCTTTGCTTACAACGACCCCGCGCAGGGCATGTTCACCGGCATCGAAATCACCGAGAAGGGCATCGCCATGATGGCCGACTACGTGGCGCAGGTCCGCGAGGTGGCCGGCATGGATGTCCCGCTCGCCGCCGATCACTTCGGCCACATCGGAGTCAATAGCGCGATCCGCCTCGGCAAAGCGCTCGCCAAATACAACCTGGCGTGGCTGGAAGACATGATCCCATGGCAGAACACCGAGCTCCTGAAGAAAATCAGCGATGCCGTGGACATCCCCATCCTCACGGGTGAAGATATCTACCTCAAAGAGCCCTTCATGGAGTTGTGCCGGACGCACGCCGTCGACATGATCCAGCCGGATCTGGCCACCGCCGGCGGAATTCTGGAGACCAAGAAAATCGGCGATGGCGCCCAGGAACTCGGCGTGCCCATGGTGCTGCATTTCGCTGGAACGCCGGTGGCCTGCATGGCGAGCGTGCACTGCGCCGCCGCCACCGACAATTTCCTGGTGATGGAAAACCATTCCATCGACGTGCCGTGGTGGGGCGACCTGGTGGAAGGCATCGGCAAGCCCATCGTCAACCAAGGCTTCATCACCGTCCCCGACAAGCCCGGCTTGGGAGTCGCGCTCAACGACGAGGTGGTCAAGCAGCACCTCGACGAACCCGGTTTCTTCGAGCCCACTCCGCAGTGGAACGTGGACCACTCGTCCGACCGCCAGTGGAGTTAGAAACTTCAATCTCGCAGAGAGGAGTCATCAACATGCTTCGCAGAACGAATCTGTCAGTGGCGATATGCTTCAGCGACATGCTAAAGCATGTCGCCACAGTGAGCGCATGCGCGGCGGCCCTATTGGCGCCCGCGCCGGCGCGCGCACAGGTGTTTGCGCTGACCAGGGACCAGTTGATCTCGCTCACCAAGGCAAACCCCTTTGAACGCTTCGCCGATGGCCGCCCGAAAGTGCCCGATGCCATGATCGAACGCGCCCGCGGCCTGTCATCGGAAGAAGTCTTCGGCGCGCTCGGCGGCGGCTTCCGCAATCAGTACGCCGACGGCTTTCAGGTGCTGCATCCCGGCAAAAAGCTCGCCGGCCGCGCCTTCACCGTTCAGTTCATGCCCCAGCGCCAGGATCTCGAAGAGGTGGCCCAGGCCCATGCCCAGGCTGCCGGCCTTGGCCGCCTGAACAACCAGACCGCGATCGACATGCTGCAACCGGGGGACGTGTTGGTGGTCGACCTGTTCGGTAAGAATGAAGACGGCACGATTGTCGGCGACAACCTGTTCTACTACGTCATGACGGCCACTAAGACCGGCGGGATCGTAGTGGATGGGAGCATCCGCGACCTCGAGGGCATTTCGGAAATGGACATGCCCTTGTATTACCGTCACGCGCACCCCAGCTATCTGAGCAACGTCACGCTCACCGGCATCAACATTCCGGTCCGCATCGGTAATGCCACGGTCATGCCCGGAGACCTGGTGGTGGGCGACCCCGAGGGGGTATATTTCATTCCTCCCCAGATGGTGCAGCAGGTTCTCGACAGCGCGGACCGCGTCCACATCCACGACGAGTGGACGCGCCTGAAGTTCGCCGAGGGCAAATACAAGTCCAGCGAGATTTACGGCAGCCCGCGCGACCCCGCGCTGCGCAAGGAATACGAAGACTATCTGAAGAAACGGTTGGACGAGATCAATAAGAAGAAGTAGGCAAGGGCGCCGGCAAGAAGGGGGATCCCGGGAACTGGGCTGTCGCGGATTTCAAGGCTGCGCCGCGTCGGTGTCATAATATAATGAGTCACGGAAGACTCTTCTCTCCCCGAAGCGAGCTCCCCATGAACTGCGAGATCCTGGAGACTCTGTACATCCGCAGCAACGGCGATATCCCGTGCCACGACGACGCCGGCGAAACGATTCTGTTGGGCCGCGTCGAGCCGGATAATCCGGATTGGGACATCCTCACGGTCTTCGACCATCCCTTTTACCAACACATCCGGACCGCCCTGCGAAATGGCGCGGCTCCATGGCCCGAGACGTGTGCGAGCTGCGCTCTGCTGCGGCCGTATAAGCCGTTCACCGACCGCCTAAGCGAGCGGCGGATCCGAACGCTGCAAGTGGAGCCGAGCCTTGCCTGCCATCTCAGCTGCCCCGGCTGCTCCCAATCCGCGCAGATCCGAACCCGTCCGAAGCCGCACCTGATGTCTCTGGCCCTGTTCGACAGGGCGCTGGGAAGCCTTCGCCGGGGCGCGTTTCGCATGAACGAAGTGGAATATTGCGGTCAGGGAGAGCCTCTGCTGCATCCAAGTTTTCCGCGCTTCGTCGAGACGGCGCGAGAGCAGGCGCCGGAGGCTCGCCAGCGTCTCATCACCAGCGGCAATTTCGACTACTGGAAAGCCACCGGCGGCGTTCCGCCAGATGAGATCTTCGTTTCGTGCGATGGCCTTTATCCGGAGAATCATGTGAAATACCGGCTCGGCGGCGACGTCCGTCTTCCGCTTGCTTTCATGCGCGAGGCTCCCCGCCAAGCGCAGGGCTGCCGGCAGACGATACTCTGGAAATACATCCTATTCGAGTTCAACGACAGCGACGACGAGATTCGATCGGCCCAACAGACCGCTCAGGATCTGGAGGTCGATGTCTTGCTGTTCGTCTTCACGCACTCGGCCTACAAATCGCAGCGCTACACGGCCGCCAACGCGTCCGAGTTTCCCCTCTTGTTTCCCAACGTCATGACGAACGCCACACCGGTGCATGATCGGGATTTGATCGAGGCCGTTGCAGAGGGGGAGACGGGGCTGGCCAACAGGCACCATTGGGACGATGGGATGTGCGTTCTGGACCAGGTCGCAGAGGTAGGCGGCGCTATATACGTCCGGGGGTGGGCGCTCGCGCAAAGGCCAATTGAGGCCATTCAGGTGGAATTGCACGGCCACCCGATCGGCCGGGCGCGCCTCAGTCTCTTCAGACCCGACGTGTTTCGGGACCATCCCCAATTCGGAAACCGCAACAGCGGCTTCGATCTGCGTGTTTCCGGCATCTCACCGGAAGGGCTGCAAATCGTCGGGGTCACTCTTTTCCTGGAACCGTTCGGACAGGTGAGGTTCGAACGGCGATTCCGCTTCCCCAATTCGCTCGTGCGGATCGGCGCGGCGCCTACTCTTCCCGACGGAAACGAATCTGGAAACGTCGACAGCGATTTTAGGGTGGTTTGCGGCAACACGCGGGGAGCCCTTGGCTGCCGAAGAGCTGCTGTTTGGCCTCCAGCTTATCCGTTAAAGATATAGCTCCCGATGTGCGGGGTTCCCGGAAACTTGGCCTCTGCACGCCTCTGTTACGGCTGGACTGCGCCCTCCTCGGAAACAACCCCTTTGCCCTTGCCGGCGCAACCCAAGGCCTGTTCAAATGCCAGGTTCTATATCCTCCCGAACTTGGCCACCGCCTCTTTGATCGACTTGTACTTCTCGATGAATGGCAGCATGCTGTGTTCGGTATCGTCAAGAGCCTGGGCCTTCTTGAGGACTTCTTCCGCCTTCGCGCGCGGCACCACCGCCACTCCATCTTCGTCCGCCGTGACAATATCGCCGGCGTTCACCCGCACTCCCGCGCACATCATCGGGATGTTCACACCGGCGAAACGGTAGTGATTGATGGTCGTCGAAGGCGCCACGCCCCGGCTGTACACCGGGAACTGCAGCCTGCGGATCTGCGGGGTGTCGCGCACGCTCCCGTCGATCACCGCGCCCGCCAGCCCGCGGACCTTCATGGCGGTGGCCATCAGCGCCCCGATGCCCGCGTAATCGCCGCCGTTTTCCAGCACCATTACATAGACCGATCCCGGCCTGGCGTTGTCGATCGCGTCCAGCATGCCTTCCGACGCCTTGGAGCCTTCCTGGTGCTCTTCCTTCTTCAGCAGGACCGTCACCGCCGGCCCGGCGAACTTGGTCGTGGAAAGTGCCCGCATTTCATGCGACATATAGGCGCGCTGTTTATACAGTTGCTCCATGGCGTCCGAAACCGAGGCCACCTCCACCAGCCGGAACCCCTCGATCAGCGGATCGGCCACCGGCTGGGCCCGCAACCTTAACATCAGAGAAACTGAAAACAGGATCGCTGCCGCGACCGTTACGAACAAAGTCCGTTTCATAAGACACTCCCTTCTTAAGCTGGGCGCCGGATCATCACAACCAAACCATGGGCCTACCGGGCCGGTATGCGCGCGGCTAGGGTGGTGGCCAGGGCTGCGGCATCTTGGCCGCCGGCGACGGATGCGTACCCGGAGATGTAGCGCCCTTTTCGGTATATGCAGAGGCGGCCGAGGTATTGGTCGGTGGCCTGGAAGGCTTCGTCGCCGATCTTGACGGGGATAGCGGACGCGAATCTTGCGCGCAGCTTATCCATGACGGCGGCGGCGGTGGCGGGGGATTCTTCGACTACTACGAAGGCCTTGCCAAAATCGTACTGGGCGACGTAGCCGCGCTTCAACAGGCCGATGCCGAGGACGCTTTCCGGGATCAGGCGCAAAGACTGCTGCCGTTCCGCGGGGAACCAGGCCAGCGCGGCGGGTGGGGTGGAGGAGCCTTCGACCATCTTCTCCAGCGCAGCGGTCCATTGCCGCAGCGCGGCGGTGTGGTCCCCTTCGGGGTTGGCGGCGATTTCCACGTAGTAGCGGCCCTTGGCGAAGGCGGCGTGGCGGGGCACGATCTGGCCGCCCATACCGAGATTGGCGGAGGGCTTGTCGGGATCGCGGTTGGCGGAGAACATGCCGAAGGCGGAATCGGAATCGCCGAACTCCGAGATGTCGATGACCAGCGTGACGCCGCCCCTTTCGCAATTGACGCCTTGGATCCCCACGAAGCCGTAGAGCAGGTAGGCCTCGGCGTTGCCGTCCATGTATTCGAACAGGTTGTCGGCCGCGTAGGAGCGCGCGTTGCCGTGCTGGGTCCAGCCCGGAACCAGGTTGCACGTTGGCGCGGCGGCGCAGGCGGGAATCGCAAACCAAGCCAGGCCGGCTAAGAGCGTCGCCGCGGCCAGGCGTACTAAGCCAGTGTCTCCGAAGCGCTTCGCCAGTGAGAAGCTGTGAAAAAATCGCTGAGATCGCCGGGTTGACAGACGAAAGCGTCTGTCCCACTTTGGTGCGCCAGGGCTTGCGTTTTTGTGGGGCAGGCGCTTTCGCCTGCCAACCGATTTTCTTACGGCTTCCGAGAGAGCGGCACAGAAACTTCGGAAGCGGGAAGCTAACATGCGAACAACTCCTGGGCGCGGGCCATCTGGGCCGCCACTTGCACGCCGTAGGGGCATTGGACCGTGCACCCGGAGCAATTCCCGCAGCGCGCGGAGACGTGCGAGGGGTGCAATTGGAGATAGCGCTCGCGGCCGAGAGAGAACTGGCCGTAGCCATCGGCATAGGTGACGAAGCGGAGCACGTCCTCCACCGGCAGCCCCTGCCGGCACTGGCCGGCGCATTCGCCGCACATGCGGCAGTAGAACGGGGCGATCTGGCGCAGGTGGAGGGCCAGGATCTTCTCGTCGGCCGCGCCGAAGGGAATCGACATGTGCTTGAGATTGGCGTCCAACTGGTCCATGTCGGTCATGCTGGGCACGGTGGTGCCGAGGTGGGGATTGCGCAGCACCCACTTGAGCGCGGAGGTGAGAGCGCCTTCACGGCGCAGCTTTTCCAGGTCGGGATCGCCGGCGCGGCCACGTCGCGTGCCGCCGGCCATGACCTTCATGGCGACAATGCCCTTGCCGGCCTTGCTGGCTTCGGCGATCACCGAGTCCATGAAGGGCGGCATGGTGAAGTTGTAGCTGGTGAGGATGACGTCAATGTTGGGGTTCTTGGCGAGCCAGGGCATCAGGTCCTGCTGGCCGCCGTGAGTGCTGACGCCTGCGAAGCGGGTCTTGCCGGCTTTCTTGGCGGCCTGGAGTGCTTCGACCAGGTCGTCGGTGACGGCGCCAATCGTGGTCTTGCCGTGGAGGTACCAGATATCGACATAATCGGTGGCCAGTTCCTGGAGGCTCTTGTCGAGTTGCCCGAGGGCTTCCTGTTTGGAATTGCCCTCGGTCTTGGTGGAAAGCACAACGTCCTTGCGCTTGCCCTTGAGGGCCACGCCGACCATGCGTTCGTTATTGCCGCCCATGTAACTGCGGGCGGTGTCGAAGTAGGTGATGCCGAGATCGGCGGCACGCTCGACCACACTGCCGTCGGAAGTGATCATGCAGCCGAACCCGAGGGAAGTGACCTTGAGCCCGGTTCCGCCGAGGGTCCGGTACTGGAAGGCGGGAGCGCCGGATGGCTTGGAAGTTTGCCCGGGCCGCGGCGCCGCCGCCGGAGCAGTTTGTTGGATGGAGCGGGCGGCGGCGGGCAAGGCAAGCCCGGCAGCCAGGAAGCTGCGGCGAGAAGATCTTTGACTCATGAGGCCTACCTCGCTTGGTTTCTTGATTTCGGAGTCTATCCAGACTTATGGGTGTTAAAATCCCATTGTAGCCAGGGAGACGGCCTATGCCAACCCAATTCTCTCGTCGATCCGTGTTGCAGTTGACGGCGTTGACGCCGGCACTGCGGCCGCTGCTGGCGCAGATCCAGAGCGCCAACGCGGCGCGCCCGGTGGTGTCGTTGATCCGGGGTGAAAGCCGCAGGAAGAACGTTCTCGACGCGCTCACTGCCATCGATCAGCAGATTCAACCAGCGTTGAAGACGAAGAAAAGCGTGGCCATCAAGGTCAACAACGTCTCCACGGTGAACCAACTGGCGGCTACCCACGCCGACAGCATCCACGGCATCCTGGACTACCTCGCGCCGCGGTTCAAGGGGCCGGTGTACATAGTCGAGTCGGCGGCGGACGACACCCTGGAGGGGTTCGATAACTTCAAGTACGCTCGGCTTGTGGCCGACCGGAAGTCTCAAAAGGTGGAACTGATCGATTTGAACCGCGAGGCCAGGTTCAAAGCCGTGGCCATGATCGATTACGACCTGCATGCCAAGCCGGCGCGCATGGCCGCGCGGCTGTTCGACCCGGAAACCTACATCTTTTGCGCGTCGATGCTCAAAACACACAACGTCGTGGTGGCGTCGCTCGGAGTGAAAAACATGGCGCTGGGGGCGCCGCTGCACAGTCTGCGGGGTGAGGCGCAGTGGAACGACAAGCGGGTGGTGCACAACGGTCTGCGGCAGACGCACTACAACATCTTTTTGGCCGCGCAGGCGCTCAAGCCGTTTTGGGGCGCGTCGGTGATCGACGGGTACGAAGGGATGGAAGGCAACGGGCCGTCGATGGGGACGCCGGTAGCTTCCCGGCTGGCAATTGCGTCGACCGATTTCGTCGCGGCCGACAGGGTGGCGGTGGAGACTATGGGGATCAACCCGGAGTGGCTCGGCTATCTGCGCTTCTGTTCGGATTTCGGCGTCGGACAGTATGACATGGCGAAGATCGAAGTGCGCGGGGAGAAGATCGCCGCCGTACAGAAGAAGTACCGCCTGCATCCCGACATCGAGCGGGAACTGCAGTGGATGGGGCCGATGACGGAGCTGCCGCGACGGGTGGGATAGCGGGCCGGGCAAGCAGGTTCACACCGCTGCACTTCTGACTCCCGACTCCTGACTTCCAAATCCCCGGATTTCAAGGGCAAAGTCCTTGGTTAGATCTTATTCTGGCGGAGAGGGGGGGATTCGAACCCCCGGTAGAGCTTTTGACCCTACGACGGTTTAGCAAACCGCTGCTTTCGACCACTCAGCCACCTCTCCGCGAGTTGGTTGGTCGTCTTTTGCATCGTACCATACGGAGGCAGCAAGCCGCCGTTGAGCGCCGTTGCCCGGCATGTAAGACTGGAAAGCTGCACACTCGCCGTTGGCTTCCAGCCGGCGAACTCCTGGTCCGTATCCATCATGCCGAACCAACGTTTCAGGTGGATTCTTCATGATCACGACACAGAAACCCAGAGATCTCGGCCAACAACCTCGGCCGCTACAAAGCCGCTGCGATACGTGTGTTCGCCCGACTGCTATCACTACGACGATTCTGCCTATCCCGCACCCCGAGCCTCACCCTGACTGGCCAGCCGTCTTCTCCCCGCCCGATTCAGCCCAGCCATGCTATCGCCGATCCGCACTTTTGCAGGCAGATCGGCAGATCCGGCAGATCCAATCCCCATAGACCATCCCAGGGGCGGCTTAGAATTCTGCTGGTTGCTCCCAAATTGCTTATGTGTCGTTGCGCGACCGTGAGCGCCGAAGTCCGCGAGTATTAGAAGGTCCGGCGGCCAGTTTTTCTGCCATCTGTCTCAAGCGCTGTAGCCGCTCCGCATCCATCTGACCGAGCTTCTCTTCCATGAAGGTGTTCATCAGCGGCCTTTCTTCAGCGCTGCAAATCGGTCATCCAGATGTTGCCGGTGCGCTCGGCCATATTGAAAATGAACTTGCCGGGCGCCACGCCTGTTTCCAGAAAGCCCAGTCCCACATTCAGCATCGACTGCCTGGCCAGATGGGAGTGGTAGACGGCGAACATAGGCCCGGAAAAGCGCTGGTTCCCGGGGTCGAAAGGCCGTGCCCACAGGCAGCGAAATCCGTCGCGGTCGGAAAGTAAGTAGAGCAGCCGGCCGTCGGGCGACCAGCGCGGCTTGTCGTCCCAAACGGGGTTGTCCGTCAGTGGGATCCACTGGGTTTCGGGCGCTAGTTCGCCGGAGCGGAAGGGGGCTACAAAGATCCGGGAGGTCGCGGCCAAGACAGCAACGAATGCCAACCAGCGGCCGTCCGGAGAAAGATGTGGCTGGTACAGGCGAAATTGTTCGTGCTGCGCTATGAGCGTGGTGCGGCGCGACTTCAGGTCCAGAGAAGCGATGCGCCCAGACGCGGGAATGACGTAGAAAATCGTGCCGCCATCGGGCGACCAGCTCGTGTTGCAGCCGCAATCGCTGCAGATTTCCTCGGCGGCGCCGCCTTCGGCCGGTACCAGGTAAAACAGTAACTTGGGGTCCGCTCTAACGATGTAAACCACCCGCGACCCGTCCGGCGAGATAATGGGCGCGAACTTGTCGGGAGGACCGCTGGTGACCGGCATTTCAGAACCGCTGTCCAGATCCTTGACGTAAATCTGGTTACCGCCGAAGCGATTGGAACCGAACGCCAGCTTCCTACCATCCCGCGAGATCGATGGGGCCCTGTCGGATGCGCTTTCCTGGGTCAAGCGGACCGGCGATCCAGCGCTCCTTCCTCGGTCAGCGTCCAGTGCCAGGCTCCAAATGTTGGTGACCTCGGAAAGGCTGGCAAACACCACACGAGTTTTGCCCGGCGCGGCGAGCCCCACCGCTGGGGCCTCATCGACGGTTGTGCCGGAGGTAAGGCGCTGCGGCGGCCCGACCACCTTCCAGGTTTGCCGGGACATAGGAATGCGCCAGAGATTGGTGGGTTGGCCCTGGGGGACGGAGAACAAGACCGAGTCTTCTTGTGGCATCCAGTCGCCCGGAGCGAGGGTGAGGCCCCGGAAGAACTCGATGAAGCCGGTGGGAACTGCGGGGGTTGCTTGTTGATCCGTCTCCGCCGCCGCGACCCACCAATCGATTTGTCCCTTGCCGTTGCCCAGAAGAAGCAGGTGCTTGCTATCCGGGGCCCAGACGGGGTAGGTGGCCGCATCGAGACCAGGAGCAACTTGCCGCGGCGGCCCTCCTTCCGATGGGACCACGTACACTTTGCTGTTTCCGGCAGTCAAGGGGGCACCGCCGGCGCCGGCCCAGTAAGCGATCCACTTGCCGTCGGGAGAAAAGCGCGGCCGGCGCCCCAGGGGCGCGATCTTCCGGGGAGCGCCGCCAAAGGCCGGCACCACGTAGACGCCGCCGCCCTCGCGCGCGAAACGGAAGGCGATTCTGGTGCCGTCGGGAGAGAAGGCAGGTTGGTTGCCGCCGGCTCCCTCGGGGCAACGGATGCCGGCCGCGCCTGGGCGACGCCGGATTCTTCCTTGAGCGCCTGCAGTAGTATCGCGACGTCCTGGATGTGCTGTAAGCGGCGGCCGGGATCTTTCCGCAAGCACAAGCCGATCATCCTTTCCAGCTCGGGAGGCAGGCCCTCGATGGAGTCCCGCAAGGGCGCAGGCTCGTCGCGTAGGATGGCGGAAATGGTCGCTGCGGTGGTGTCGCCCGGAAAGGCACGGTGGCCTGTCAGCATTTCGTACAGAACCGCGCCGAAGGCAAAAATGTCGGAGGCTGCGTCGAGGGGTTTTCCCTGTGCCTGCTCCGGAGACATGTAGGCGGGAGTGCCCACGATCTCGCCTTCCAGGGTGAGCAGCCGGGTCTCGTCTTCCGTCAGGTTCAGGCGCCGCGCCAGCCCGAAATCCAGCACCTTCGCGCCGGGGTGTCCTCTAGGCCCCGTCAGCATGATGTTGGCCGGCTTGAGGTCGCGATGGACGATCCCACGACCATGGGCTTCGGCCAGCGCGCCGGCAATCTGCGTCGCCAGCGCCAGCGACTGATCCAGCGGCAGTGCACCCTTGGCTAGCCGCGCCGCCAGCGTTTCGCCTTCCACGAATTCCATCACGATGGCCGGTTGTCCGCCGAAGTCCTCCAGCCCATAGACCGTGCAGATGTGCGGATGATTTAGCGCCGCCACCGCGCGCGCCTCCCGTTCAAACCGCCGGAGGATCGACTCGGGGGATTCGCCGTCCGCCCCCGGCAGGAACTTGAGCGCCACCGGGCGTCCCAGTTTGAGATCCTCGGCGCGATAGACCACCCCCATACCGCCTTCGCCCAGCTTACCCACGATGCGGTAGTGGGAGAACGTTCTGCCGGTAAGATCGTCGGGATCCACCGTGCCGGCCGCAACTGGGTTCACAGGCGGCGCATCGCCTGCCGGCTGGAGCTGCGGCTCACCGACCCTTTCCACGTCACCCAGAAAACGGTAGCCGCGGCGCGCCACGGTCTCGACATAGCGCGGCCGATCGGCCGATTCTCCCAGGCCATCGCGCAGTTTTTGAATGGCCGCGTTGATGCCGTGATCGAACTCGACGACGGTGTTGTTGGGCCAGAGGCGAAGGCGGATCTCCTCACGTAGGATCACCTCGCCCGGATGCTCCAGCAGCATGAGGAGGATCTGGACGGGCTGCTCGCGGAGCTTGATGCGGATGCCATGGTTGCGCAGTTCCCCGGCGCGAACATCCAGTTCGAAGGGACCGAAACGAAAAAGGCGCGCGAGCGGAGGCGGTGTGCCGGCCATCGGTCGAGAGTGTCCTCGATCATATCACACAAGCCAACACTCATCGTTTCAATGGATTCCGCGACTACCGGGAGATTACCCGGAAATCGCCCGCGTCGCATTTAGGTAGCAGAGCCTATCCTTCAAACTCGCCCTCAGCCGCGCAACCCGCGGCGGGAGGACGAAATGAAACTGCAGTTCACAGCATTGATTCTGATGGCGGTCGCTTGGCCGGGCCTATCCAGGCCGGCGGCGGATGGCGAGCCGATCCAACAGGGTTCGGCCGTTCGAGTGGTCAGCCGTCAGCCGGTGCGGCTGGCTGAGGCGGAGACCGGCAGCGCGGGAAAGGCTACCGCGGGCGAACAGCCCTCGCTGACCATCTGCCTGCAAGACGCGAATCCCCTGAAATTCGCGATCCTGTCTCAAGCCGAGGCTGTGACCACGAAGATTTACGCAGGCATCGGCATACGTATCCGTTGGAGGGTTGGCGATCCGTCCAAGAGGGAGGGGGGCGCTGCCCTGCTGTTGCAGTTTGATTCTGACGCTCCGGCCAGCATCCCTGGCGGCGCGGCGGCCTACGCCACGCCGTTCGCGCACAGGGGCGTCACGATTCACATCCTCTACACTCGGGCGCTGAGCACCGATCCCAAACTGGTTAGCTTGTTGCTGGGCCACGTCATGGCCCACGAAGTCGGTCATGTACTGGAGCGTACCGACCGGCATTCCGCGACGGGCGTCATGAAGGCGCACTGGGGTCCCAGCGACTTCGACCAGATGTTGCGGCAGCCCCTGTCATTCGAGGCCAGTGATGTGGAAACAATCCGGCAATACTTCAGCGCTCGGTAGCCGGGGCGGCAGATCGGGATCACGTAAGGACCCAGGCGGCCGCCGGTCACCGGTCCGCGGCAGGACGGGCGAGCAATCCATCGCCGGATTGCGCCAGTAGCGATTCCACCCCGTGGGGCTGAAGTCGGAATCGGAGCAGGCATCCGCCAGAAACGCGGCGCGGTTCTTCGGCTTCCGCTCCAGGGCGGCATGGGCTAGCGGTGATGCAGGAGCCTCCGCATCCGAGTTCCGCGGACGTTGACGAGCTCGATGCCGCCATAGCGGCCGGCCGCCTTCCCGTGCGGACCCGGGACCTCTTTTCGGCTGATCCATCGTGATCTATCTTCTCGATACGAAGTCTCCACCAACCGCACTTCTCACCGGGACGTGTTTGGCGAGGTAAGCCGCGTCCGGCTTATGCCGACAGTTTTTCCGGCAGTCCCTCTCGCCTCCGCCGGCATTGCACCGCCACCATCTCGAGCTGCCGCAACTGCCCGGTGGTAATGCAATCGCCGTCGCATTCGATCACCGCGTAGGGAGTATCGCTTCGCAGCGAAAGCGCGTGAATCACCGCCGACGCCGTGTTGGCGGGCGCGCAGTTGAACGCGCCGATGTTCACATAGCCATCGAAGGCCCCCGATTCGAGCAGCGTGGCATATCGGCCCACCGTCATGGGGGCTTCGGTGTAACCATTCATCGAGATGCGCTTGTGGCCCTCGCGCTCCACGTCGCCAAACGCCACGTAGGGGCTGAACAGCAGTCCGGAGCCTGCCGCGATCCGCCGCCACCGCCGGTCCAGCATTTCGATGAATCCGATGCGAATCCGCGCGCCGAGAGCCCGCATGGCGGCCGGCCGGTCGGCGCCCGAGATCAGTTCCGACAATAATGCGGTCATCGAGCATTGGTCCACCGGGGCCAGGCGGCCATGCGAGAAACCCAGCCGCACAATGTCTTCGGCCTGGGTAAAACAGATGAACTCCGACATCTCGGTGGTCTTGGTCAGAATGCCGCGTTCTTCGAAGAAGTCCTTGACCGGTCCATCCACGAAGATCCGGTTCAGGCCGCCGAAGAGCAACACGCGCGCGCTCTGTTCCACCGGTGCGCGCAATGGCACGCCGGCCAGCCGCTGTGCCCCTTGTCGCAACTCCCGCTCGGTCGCCCACAAACCATTGTGGCTGGCGGCGATCAGGCTGCTTTCCAGTTCGCCCAAAAGCGCCAGGGCCGCACCGCGGTCCTTGGCCAGGCAGCGGAGCGCGGAACGCATCTCCGCCAGCACATCGCTCAAGACGTAGGCTGCCACCTTCATCGCGTTCAGCTTGTTGCCCTGACCCAGAAAGTTGTTCTTGGGCGTGGGCCAGGCCACCACCGCATTGGCTTCGCCCAGGCGCTCGAAGATGATGGGCGCGGCGTCGTACCAGGCTCCGATCTGGCAGGGGCCCTCCTGGTCCAGCAGTTGAAATACGGTCACCTCACCGGGCGGCCGTGTCTCCAGGTACTTCACCGCCTTGCCCACCATCGACAGGAAGGGAAGACATTCCCGTCCGGAGCAGACTCGCTTGGCATATTGCAGCGCTTCCGCGTCGGTATTCGGCGAGTACTTCCATCTCCAGCCGATGGAAGCGTAAAAGCCCGCATAGACGTCGGACACAAACTGCGGGCCATCGGCCAGAGAGACGTGAACCACTTCGGGAGCATCCAGCGCCAGGCGCCGTCCACTTCCCGTGACGCCTCCCGTGACGATCGATGCGCGCGTGCCGTCATATTCGAGACGCGCCGGGGTGACGCGCCTTTTTGCGGGTGTGACCGTCGCCGCGTGGCGCCGGCTGGCTTCGATGATGTCCAGGAACGCGCCGACGCGCGTTTCGATACCGGCATGCGCGGTGTGCGAGTCAATTTCCAGAAAGCAGAACGGCTGGCCTTCCAGTTCGCGGCGCAGCCGATGGTGAATGATGGCATCCGGACCGCAAGAGAAGCAGGAGATGTCGCACACGTACCGGTCGCTGCGGCGCCGCGCGTATTCCACCGCTGCCATCACGGTTTGCGTGTAATGCCACACGTTGCGTTGGCTCGCCCGCGATTCCGGCGACAAAGCATCGCCCGGAATCACGCTGAACCCGCGGGTGGCTATCTTGCGAGGAACCGAGAGGTTTACTTCCGGCGCATAGGCGGCGTATGGACGGCCCACCAGGACGACCGCCGGGCCGGTCACTTCCGACAACGCTTCTTCGATGCTTTCCCGGTAGGTCCGTTGGAAGGCCGCTTGATGGGCCATGGCGATCTGCCAGGCTTCGCCCGACTGGCCGGCGGACAATCCCAGCCTGGCGCCCAGCTTGACCACCTCCTGCTGCGTCACCGCGGCGAGGCGCGGCGACAATCCCATCTCCGGCGTGAGGATCCGCGCCGCGGCAGTTTCGAAGAATGCCGCGATCACCCCGGGCATATCCTGCGTCACCGGGCAGAGATACCCCGGCGCATCGCTTGCGCCGGCTGGAAACTCCCGCATGTAAGGAAGGAACACGAAATCCACTGCCTGCGCCAGCAGATCCTCCACCGCGGCGTGCACCAGTTCCGCCGGGTAGCACATCGGCGCGGCGGTACGGCGCGATCCGCGGCCCGGGCGCGACAGCACCACCTCATAACCCAGCCCCCCGAGAAACTGCGCGTACAGCGGGTAGAGTTCATAGGTGGTGAGGGCCAGAGGCAGGCCGATGCGGCCGCGCGGATGCTTGGCCGCCGGCGGCGCGAACCTGCGGAACATCAGTTCGTGACGCACAGCCACCAGGTCGCGGCCTTCCGCATGACGCAGCGTTTTCGGCCTGCGCGCCATCTCCCATTTCGAGCACAGCCCGCCAAAAGCCAGAGTTTTTTCGCCCAGCAGGAAGCGCTGCACTTCGCACCGGTTGTCGCACGCCGGGCAGGTGAATGGCGCCTTGGATTCCATGCGCATCTTGCCGAACGAGCTGAGGCTGCGATCCCACGCTCGAACGGCGCCCGCGGAAAGCAGATCCCCCACCATGCGCGCCGCCCCCTCGCAACCCATCAGTTCGGGGTTGGGCGGAACCGTCACCCGCACCCCGGCCAGTGCCGCCACCGCCGGCGCCACCGCCGGATTGAGTGCCACCCCTCCCTGCAACAGCACCCTTCGTCCCGTCTGGCGCGCGCCCACCACGCGCGACAGATAGTTTTCGACAATCGCGTACACCAGGCCGGCCAGAACATCCGCGCGCGGCACTCCCTGCTGCAGCGCCGCGCGCACTTCCGAGTTGATAAACGCCGCGCACCGCTCACCGAACGCGATCGGGCTGGTGCTGCTCAAAGCCAGCGAACCGAGTTGATCGATGGGGACCTGCATATCGGAGGCCGCGGCTTCTTCCAGAAAGCTCCCCGTGCCCGCCGAACAGCCGTCATTCATCGAGTAGTCCACCGGGATGCCGCCTTCGAGGGCCACGAACTTCGCGTCCTGGCCGCCGATCTCGAACAGCGTGTCCACCTCCGGCAGTACTTCCCGAGCCGCGCGCGCGTGGGCCAGAATCTCGTTGAAGACCGTGCAGTTGTCCAGGTAGATCGATACGATCTCGCGGCCCGATCCGGTAACCGCCGCCTGCACCACGCGGTAGGGGACCCCGGCAACCTGCCGCTCCAGATCGGCGATGCACTCGAATGCCGCCTGCACCGGGTTGCCGTGGGTCCGCAAATAACGCTTGGCCGCCACTCGGCCGGATGCCCGATCGAGCAGAATCGCCTTGGTCGTGGTGGAACCTGCGTCCACGCCCAGGATGCAATCCATCCCCGACCGCGGAATCGTCCACTCGGGCTCCTGGATGTGTATGACGCTACTCAGAAACCGGCTCAGCGGAAGCCGTCTCGGCAATGTGGGACCGGCCTCCTGGCCGGTCGGCAAGGTGGGGCAGGCTTCAGCCTGCCAATCCTGCTCCGTATTACAACAGTTCAGTTTCTTTGAGCGCTGCGAAGATCTCATTTCGCTCGTGGCGCACGCACTCGTGCGTGCCGCGTCGACACTCGTGTCGACGCCTGGCGGCATCTCACATTGGCTGGTCGCGCTCTTACTACTGAGCGCCCGCGACCCCGCCTGGCGCGCCGCCATCGCGGCTCCCACCGCCTCCAGATACCCGCTCTCCGGCGGCACTTCGAATCGACTGCCGGGCAGCAGAGCCGATATCTCTTCCACCAGTTGAGCGCTCTGCGCCAGTCCCCCGGCGAGCACGATGTGAGCGTGGGGCCAACCCGTTGATACGATCAGCGCGGCGACCCTCCCAGCCAGGCTGGCGATCAGCGAACAGGCGATATCCGCCGGCGTGCATTCCCCCTTGTTCAACCTATGGGTCGCATCCGACTTGCAGTGCACCGAGCACCGCGACGCTAGTGTCACGCGCCGTCCCTGCCGCGCCGCGGCCATCCCCGACGGCAGATCCAGATTCATCCGCCCGAACTGTTGCACCAGGAATTCGCCGCTGCCCGCCGCGCATCGGTTGCTCGAAATCATGCGCCTGACGCTGCCCTCGGCCATGCAGTAGACCACGAAGCTCTCGCCACCCAGAGAGAGCACCAGGTCCGGCCGCGTCCCGCTACGGCCCAGCGCCGCTTCAATGCAAATCGATTCGGGAAGGAATGGAAGCGACAGGAACGAAACGGCCTGCGGAGCGGTCACTATGGCGCCGCGAGGAGTTTCGCCGCAGTCCTCCAACATACGCCGGACGGTGCCCTCGGGGTCCCCCGCGTGACGGCGGATGTCGGCCTGCATGGCGCCGTCCTCATGGAGACGCACCCGCTTTACCGAGACAGCCCCCACATTCCAGCCTTCGTAAACCGAGCCGTCTAGACGGTCGATAACGCCGGCTGCTTGGTCCATATTCGGACTCTTTACTCTGTTTTTAGCGTACACCCATAATAGGAAAATTGTGCCGGGGTTGTATTCCTCATCCAATATGGTATGCTATGGCTGAATGCGTAGCCTGCCGTTGGCCGATTTCACGCCAGCCCTCAACCATCAGTCCGAAGTGCCACTATACCGCCAGCTCTATGAACGGATTGCTCTTAGCATCCGCTCCGGCAATTTCTCCCGCGGCGAACGCCTCCCAGCCACTCGTGAACTGGCTGGCCTGCTTGGATTGAACCGTGCCACCGTCTCCGCCGCCTATGACATGCTCGAAACCGCGGGCCTCATCGCTGGGCAGGTGGGCCGCGGCAGCTTTGTCACCGGTCAGGTGACGCCGTCCCCCGCCGGCTCCTTCGATTGGGCGGCCCTGCTCGAACCCGGCAGCCTCCCTCCATCCGGCCCGTCTGGCGGTTTCGGCGGCGAAATTTCGAGCTTCGTCATGTCGCGCCCGGCCCGCGCGCTCTTCCCGCTCGATGACTTCCGCGCCAGTTGCCAGGCCGTGCTCGCCCACCCCGACCTCGACGCCATCCTCCAACTCGGCTCCCCCAGCGGCTACGAACCGCTCCGCCGCCACCTCATCGACGGAGCCCGCCGCCAGTCCCTCGCCGCCCCCGGCGACGACCTCCTCATCACCAACGGCTGCCAGCAGGCCCTCGACCTCATCGCCCGTGTCCTCCTCCGCCCAGGCGACACCGTGGCCGTCGAAGATCCCGTCTACACCGGTTTGAAGAATCTGTTGCTGGCCAACGGCGCCCAGCTCGTCGGCATCCCGGTCGGCCCCGATGGCATGGACGTGACCCATCTCCAGACCATTCTCGAACGCGCGCGGCCCCGCTTCCTGGTGGTCACTTCGAATTTCCAAAACCCCACCGGCGCCACTCTGCCGCTCGACTCCCGCCGCGCCTTGCTCGACGCCGCCCGCGCCGCCCGCGTGCCCGTCGTCGAAAACGACGCCTACGGCGAGCTCCGCTACTCGGGCGACCCTCTGCCCGCCATCAAGCAGCTCGATCAATCCGGCTCGACCGTCCTGCTTCGTAGCTTTTCCAAAGTCAGTTTCCCCGGGCTGCGCGTGGGCTGGGTGGTCGGCCCCAAGCCCTTGATCGATCGCCTCCGCCAGGCTAAGGAATCGGCCGACCTTCATACCGACCAGCTTTCCCAAGCCGTACTCCTCGAGTTCGCCGAATCCGGACGCCTCGACGCTCACCGCGCCCGCATGCTGCAGGCCGGCGCCGAACGCCTGGCCGCCACTCTCGATGCCTGCGGCCGATTTCTCCCGCCCGGCACCCGCTACACGCGCCCGCAGGGCGGCATGAACGTCTGGGTCCGCCTCCCCGAACCGCTCGACGCCGGCGAATTGCTGCCGCGCGCCCAGAAGGAAGGCGTGGCTTATATTCCCGGCCGCTATTTCGCGGTCTCGCGCCAGGAACCCGGCGCTTTGCGTCTCAGTTTTGCCGGCCTCCACCCGGACCAGATCCGGAGCGGCCTCGCTGTTTTAGGAAGAATTGTCGCGGAACAAATCGCCCGCGCCTCCGCCGGCGCCGGCCCTTGGTCCGCCATGGTGTGAGCACTTTAGTATGCCGTTCGTTTTAATCTAGCCTTTCAGGAGAATCGTATGTTTCAATTTGCCAGCGAACAGTTTCGGGTCAACGTTGGCCTTGCCGAAATGTTGAAGGGCGGCGTCATCATGGACGTCACTACCGCCCAACAGGCCAAAATCGCCGAAGATGCCGGCGCCTCCGCCGTCATGGCTCTCGAACGCGTCCCCTCCGACATCCGCCGCGATGGCGGCGTGGCCCGTATGGCCAACATCGCCATCATCGAAGAGATCATGAAAACCGTCACCATCCCGGTGATGGCCAAAGCCCGCATCGGCCACTTCATGGAAGCCCGCATTCTCGAAGCCCTCGGCGTCGATTTCATCGACGAGAGCGAAGTCCTCACCCCCGCCGACGAAGAGCACCACATCGATAAGACCGGGTTTAAGACTCCCTTCGTCTGCGGCGCGCGCAACCTCGGCGAAGCCCTCCGCCGCATTGGCGAAGGCGCCGCCATGGTCCGCACCAAGGGCGAAGCCGGCTCCGGCAATATCGTCGAAGCCGTCCGCCACATCCGCACCATCGTCAAAGAAATGAGGCAGCTCACGGTTCTCGGCAAGGAGGAACTCTACCAGCAGGCTAAGACCTTGGCCGCGCCGCTCGAGCTCGTCGAATGGGTCGCCCGGCACGGCAAACTGCCCGTGCCCAACTTCTCCGCCGGCGGCATCGCCACTCCCGCCGACGCCGCGCTCGTCATGCAGCTCGGCGCCGAGGCCGTCTTCGTCGGCTCCGGCATCTTCAAATCCTCCGACCCCGCCGCGCGCGCCAAAGCCATCGTGCAAGCCGCCAAGAATTTTGATAATCCCGGCAAACTCCTCGAAGCCAGCCGCTCGCTCGGCGAAGCCATGCCCGGCCTCGACATCTCCAAGATTCCCGAATCCGAGCTGCTGCAAACCCGCGGCTGGTAAGTCGGCTATGAAGAAGGTGGGAGTGCTTTCGCTGCAAGGGGACTTTGCGGCGCACGGCGCAGCCCTCGAGCGCGCCGGCGCCCAGCCCGTCTACGTCCGCGAATCCGCCGACCTCCGCTCACTGGACGCCCTCGTCATCCCCGGCGGCGAAAGCACCACCATGCTCAAGCTCATGCGCTTCGACGGCCTCTTCGATGCCGTGGCCGAGTTCGGCGGCCGCAAACCCGTCTTCGGCACCTGCGCCGGCGCCATCCTCGTCGCCGATGAAGTCTCCGGCCCCACCCAGGAAAGCCTGTGCCTCATGGACATCGCCGTCGAACGCAACGCCTACGGCCGCCAGATCGATAGCCGCGTCACCCAAATCGAACCCGAACCCGAATTCTTCGCGCGCACCGCTCCCGGTAAGATGGAAGCTGTGTTCATCCGCGCTCCCATCATCCGCCGCACCGGCCCCGCCGCCCGCATTCTCGCCCGCTACCACGGCGACCCCGTCCTGGTCGAGCAGGGCCGCCATCTTGTCGCCACTTTCCATCCCGAGCTGACCGCCGATTCGCGCGTCCACGCGCTCTTCCTGAAGAAATTATGAAGGGACAAACTGTGCACGCCGATAAGCGCAAACGCGTCCTCTTCCTCTGCATCGGCAACGCCTGCCGCAGCCAGATGGCCGAAGCCTTCGCCCGCACCTACGGCGCCGATATCCTCATCGCCGCCAGTGCCGGTCTCGCGCCCGCCATGAAAATCGCCCCCGACACCCTCAAGGCCATGGGCGAAAAAAACATCGACCTGCGCGACCAGTTTCCCAAAGCTCTCCGTCATCTGGGCCGCGCCGAATTCGACCTGGTCGTCAACCTGAGTGGCAGTTCGGTCCCCGAAGATCTGGCCTCTCGCACCAAAATTCTCGAATGGGAAGTCGACGACCCGGTCTTCATGAAGTACGGCCAGCACTGCGAGATCCGCGATCAGATTGAAAAGCTGGTAATGTCTCTGATCATCGATCTGCGCCAGCAGTCCGCTCCCAGCCGTCTCCGCGGCCAAGGGTCGGGCCGCCTGGAACTGTAGGACAGGGCCTCCGGGCCTGTCACTGGAGTTTCTACATTTCTGCCCGGTGACAGAGTCTTACGCCCCGTACCGGGGCTACTCGGACTCACGACAGGTCCCACACGCCTTACGCCGTAGGCTATTCTCCTGCGCCCGAGCGCCGGGATAAACCGGCATGAAGCAGAGAATGAAAAAGTCTTACAAGAAAGGATTAGCGATCCATCTTGACCTCGAGTCTTGCAGGGTGCGCCGCGAGACGTACCTTTCGAAGCGTAGACAGAGGCATTAGCGGGCCGGGTACTGTTCCAGTATGCCTGCGCGCGCTGATGGGCTCTCGCCTCGTGACCATCTCGATGATGGCGGCCTTCTCCCGCGCCTCGCGACGAAACCTGGCGAGAAAAGCGGGTCAGCGAAAACGGCTGTTGGCGCGTGGATTCAGTCGCGATGTTGCGCTACACCTGCATGATTTTCATGGCCTGCGCCAAGCTCGCAAGCGGATCGCGGCCCGGCGCGGGCGAGTATTCGTGCGCCACATATCCGGTGTACCCCAGATCCGCGATGGCCTGGGCAATAAAGCGGTAATTCAGTTCCTGCGTCTCATCGAGTTCGTGCCGTCCCGGATTCCCGCCCGTGTGGAAATGGCCAATCCATTGGAAGTTGTCGCGAATATTGCGCACGATGTCACCGTCCATGATCTGCGCGTGATAAATGTCGTAGAGGATCTTGACCCGCGGTGAATTGACGCGCTTCATCACGTCCACACCCCACGCGATGTGGTCGAACATGTAGTCCTTGTGATCGACCTTGCTGTTCAAATACTCCATGCAGATGGTGACGCCCTTGTCCTCAGCATGCGCCTTGACACGGTTCAGGAAGGCCACGCAGTTGTCGGCGCCTTGCGCATCGGCCATGCCCTTGCGGTTGCCGGAGAAGGCGATGACGCCCGGCACCCCGTTGACGGCCGCCTCATCCAGCGCCGCATGCATCAGCTTATCGAGCTTTTCGTGATTCTCCTTGCGATTCAACGCGTCTGGAATGGCGCCGCCCGGACCGGGCGGATACATGGTGGGAACCAGCCCGTACTTCTTGAGCGTGGGCCAGTCCGCCGGGCCGATCAGGTCGTATCCCTGGCATCCCAGATTGGCCGCCTCACGGCAACTGTCCTCGAAGCTCATGTTCCGCCCGAACACTCCGCGGGTCACGCACTGTTTCAGGCGGCCCTTACGCTCCGCGGCTGGCGGCGACGTTTGCGCCATCGCCGCCGATGCCGCGACCGTGGACAAAAACTCTCTCCGTCGCATATTTCGCCTCGTTGAAGAGTTTAACGCACCTGGAAATGCGGCAGCGCTTCACCGAAGGAAACCTTACCTGCCGATCACCGACACGATATCGCGCGCCACGGTCTCCAGGTCGCGCTGTTCGATCAGTTGCGAAAAGATCTCTTCGAGCGAGAGCACGTTCTGAGGTCGCGCAGGCGTTCCAGCGAATCGGCGGCCATGATGGGGGCGTGCCGGCGCGGATGCAGCGAGAACAGATCGAGCAGATCGTCTGCCTTGCGGTCTACTTCCCGCAACGGCCGCCTGCGCAGGCGGCCGATGAGTTGCAAGTAGTCCAGGCCGGTGATGCAGGAGTACAGAATAGCTTCCTCGGGCACATAGCCCAGGCGGCGCTTGAAGGCCAGCAGATCTTCCCGCAGCCCTTGCCTAGAAGATGGTCTTCGCGCCCTTGGTTGTGCCGGTGACGTTGCTCAAGTCGGCTTCAAACGCCGTGATCTGAGTGGCGTCGCCGGTGATGGGGAAGACCGCTTTCAGCAGGAAAGTTCCGCCGGTGGAGTTTTGGAAATAGCCGGCGAAGGCCGCCGCGCTATCGGTGCGGATGGCTCCCGGCGCGATGGTGTTGCCGTTCGAGTCGAAGAACGTGAAGGTCACGGTTCCGGCGGTGCGGGTGTTGTCGAAACCGGCGACGTCCACTTCAATCGTGCCTGCGCCACGCGCGGCCTGCGCCGCGGCCACGCCCACAGCCGCCGGTAGAATGACGATGGTCTGCTGATCAGTCCGGCCGCCCAACTGCGCCGTAATCACCAGGCTGCCCGCAGTGGAGCCGGTTTGAAAGGCGACCGATGCCTGCGTCCCAAATTGGCCCTGGGTATCGCCGGCTGAGACGGTGAAGTTTGTGGTCTGCCCGCCCGTGGCGAATTGAATGGCCGGGTCCGTAGCACCGGCCACGGCAGGTTGGAACGCCAGGGTCACCGTGCCGCTGCCGCTCGTGGCCGCTGCCTGGCTGAGATTCACCGTGACGGTGCCCTGCTGCGCACTCAGGGCCTGGGGCAGCGAAACGGAGAGCCCCGGCGCGGGCAATGACGGCAGCGTGCCGGCGCCGCTCAACAGATAGGAGCGGCTTCCCACCAGCAGAGACCCGCTTGCGGGGCCCGCCGTGGCGGGACTGAATTGCACATCGAAGCCCGCACTCTGAACAGGCTGCAACAGGATCCCGGTGGGAGTGGATCCGCTCAGCGTGAAGCCTGCGCCGGTGGCGGCCAGCGCCGGCACGACCAGCGGCACGTTGGTTTGGTTCAAGAGTACGACGTGCCGCGTCACCGCCGATCCCTGCTGTGCCATGCCGAAGTCGACGGTGGCGGCGCCCAACGGCTGAGTGGCGGTTCCGGTCGAAAGCAGACACGTCAATTCCACCGGCACGGTCGCGGTGAGCAGTACCGACATCCCCACCGAATCGAGCGAAGCGCTATAACTGCCGGTGCCGGCGGATTGAAAGACAACGATGAAATTCACGGATTGCTGCGGAGCCAGCGTCGCCGGCAAGGCCGGGCCGCCGGTCAAGGTGAAGCCGCTGCCTCCCACCGAAAGCAGGTCGAGGACGGCGGGGGTGTTGCCGATGTTGCGGATGCGGAATTGCACGGAGGCTGACAGGCCCGGTTCGATTGGTCCGAGATCGTACACCGGGGCCAGCGGTTGTTCGAGCGAGCCGCTGACCAGATAGAGCTGGAACTGGCCCCAGGCCGCCGGCATAACCGCGATGGCCAGCAGCAGGGCGCGCCCGATTCCGCCCTTCATGGCTTCCCCACGGTGATGGTGGGCGTCCCGATGGTCGGGGCGACCGCGACCGCCGTCGCTGCCGTCGATGCCGCCGGCGTCGATCCAGCGCCCGACTTGCCGGCCAGCAAGGCTACCGCAGCGGCTGCGCCGCCGGCCGCAACCGCCATCACAATCCACTTGAGGGCGCTGCGCGAGGCGGTTGGCGTGCCTGTAGCCGCCGCGGTTGCCGCCGGAGCCGACAGGGACGTCGAGACTCTCCCGCTCTTCGGTTCCGCGATGTACTGGGAGGAGACTGCGCCCGCGTGGGCCTGCTCTTTGGCGGCCACAATGCGAATCTGGAACGGGCCGGATGCGTGGTTCAATTGGAGGCCGCGGAGGCTCGCCCGCCCCTTCGCGTCGGTAATGACCACATCGGTGCGGAGTTGGTTGCCGAAGGTGCCGCCGGGGCCTTCCTCGGGCAGATGAAAACTGACAGCCGCGCCTTCTACCGGTTGGCCGGTTTCGCTGGTGATTTCGACGGTCAGCGGACGCAGGCTGCGCGAGCCAGGAGTGTGCACAGCGCCTTCGCCCTCAATCACTTGGATGTGAAGGACAGCCACCTGGCCAGATGCCGGCGAGAGCCCAACACATATGCATGCAGCCAATAGAAGCGATATTTTCACGTCTGCTGAATTGGTGCGCCGATCAGGCGAATTTTCTCACCAATACTGTAGTGATGTTATCCGGTCCGCCGGCTTTCTTGGCGGCCGCGATCAGTTTGCGGCAGCTCTCTTCGAGCGGCATGCCGTTGCGCCCGCCTCGCAGAATCCCCTCCAGCTCGATCTGATCGACCACCCCGTGCAGGCCGTCGCTGCAGATCAGCAACAGGGCGCCCTTGCGCAGCTCGACCGAGTAGTAGTTGACGGTGAGCGGCGCGCTGGCTCCGATGGCCATGGTCAGGACGTGGCGCATGGGATGGTTACGCAGGCTCTCTTCGTCCAGGCCGAGGGGCCGGCCGACTTCGTTGACCCAGGTCTGGTCCTCCGTGATAACGCGCAAGCCGTCTTCGTCCAGTACGTAGACGCGGCTGTCGCCGACGCTTGCGATGGAAAAGCCTTCTTCCAAATCGAGCGCCGCTACCAGCGTCGTACCCATGCCTTCCAAAGTGGGATCGCTATGCGCAGCTTCGAGCACGCGGCGGTTGGCCTCTTCCACCGCGCTGAGCAGCACCTGGGAATCGCGCCGCCCCGCGCTGTGCACCATTTCCGACACGGTATCCACCGCCAGACGCGAAGCGCGCTCTCCGGCCCGCGCGCCCCCCATGCCGTCGGCCAGAATGTATAAGCCCAAGTCCGGCTCAATCAGGCAATAGTCTTCGTTATTGCTCCTGATGCATCCCTTGTCCGTCAATGCGAATGCTTCCAGCATTCCCCGTGGCTCCTTCCTCCGACAAGCCGTCTGCCACTGTATCACGTGAAAAGCTCGGGACGGGGCGGCCAAGAGGGCCGCCAGTACCGTTACCGTATTTTACTCGAATGTCATGGCGTAGAATAGAGAGGTTCTCACCGGATGATTTTCAACCGCCTCCGCTTGACGCTCGAAATGATCAAGTTCGAGCATTCCGTATTCGCCCTGCCTTTTGCCTTGACGGGGGCGCTGCTCGCCTACCGGGCGGGCGGCTTCGGCCACTTGCACGTTTGGCACAAGCTGCCGTGGATTGTCGTGGCCATGGTGAGCGCGCGTTCGGCGGCCATGGCCTTCAACCGCTTGATCGACGCGGATATCGATGCGCGCAACCCGCGCACCAGAATGCGCCACCTGCCGGCGGGACACCTCTCGACCGGGTTCGCCTGGGCATTCGTCCTAGTCTCCGCTCTTCTCTTCCTGTTCGCGGCTTTCGAGTTGAACCGGCTCTGTCTCGAACTGGCGCCGGCGGCACTGGGGCTGATTTTCTTTTACTCCTTCACCAAACGGTTCACCTCGCTTTCCCACCTGGTGCTGGGCCTGTGCCTGGGAATCGCGCCGGCGGCTGCCTGGATTGCCATGCAGGGCTCGCTGGACGCGCGAATCCTGCTGCTCGCGGCGGCCGTGACGTTCTGGACCGCGGGGTTCGACGTGATCTATTCCTGCCAGGACTACGTCTTCGATTGCGCGGAGGGCTTGTGGAGCGTGCCGCGCGTATTGGGAATCGCGGGAGGCTTGCGGGTGGCCCGGCTATTGCACGTCCTCATGATCGTTTGCCTGCTGGCGCTGGTCTACACGTTGCACCTGGGCGCGCTGGCCGTGGCGGGCACGGTAGCGGTGGCTGCCCTGCTGGTTTACGAGCACAGTATCGTGAGAGCCAACGACCTCTCGCGCTTGAACGCCGCCTTCTTCACCATGAACGGTTACGCCAGCGTGTTATTCTTTTTATTCTGGGCCGCCGATATTTTCCTGTTCAAGCCAAGCGTGTGAAACATGACAGTTATCGATGACGCTCGCCTGATTCCCATCCAGGGAAAAGTGGAAGACGGCCAGCGGCTCACGTTCGACGATGCCGTAACGCTCTACCGCACCAGCGATATCCTGGCGTTGGGCTATCTGGCCAACCTGGTTCGCGAACGGATGCACGGCGATGCGACTTACTTCAACGTCAACCGCCACATTAACCCCACCGACGTTTGTGTGGCCAGTTGCCGGCTGTGCGCTTTCGGCAAGCGCGTGCGCGATCCCAAGGCATACACCATGTCGCTCGACGAGGTATGGCAGCGCGCGGGCGAGGGCTGGAGCGAAGCGGTCACCGAATTCCATATCGTGGGCGGCCTGCATCCGGAGCTGACGCTGGACTGGTATTGCGAGATGCTGCGCGGCCTGAAGCAGCGCTTTCCCCAGGTGCATGTCAAGGCCTTCACGATGGTGGAGATCGCGTACCTGGCGCGGCGCGGCGGCATTTCCATCCGCCAGACGCTGGAGCGGCTGCGCGACGCCGGCATGGATTCGCTTCCCGGCGGTGGCGCCGAGATCTTCAACGAACGCGTGCGCCGCATCATTTGCGATCACAAAATCGACGGCAACGAATGGATCGAGACCGCGCGCACGGCCCACCAGTTGGGCCTGCGGTCGAACTGCACCATGCTCTACGGCCACATCG
The DNA here is from genome assembly GCA_050014595.1 of Bryobacteraceae bacterium. Taxonomy (GTDB): domain Bacteria; phylum Acidobacteriota; class Terriglobia; order Bryobacterales; family Bryobacteraceae; genus PALSA-129. Next base: position 3,853 of record JBEKDA010000058.1, on the reverse strand, counting down.
AAAACGATGAGGACCGCGCCGACCACCTGGTGAAGTTGCGCGCCCTGCAGGACGAAACACACGGCTTCGTCACCTTCATTCCCCTGGCGTTTCACCCCGACAACACCGCGCTCGAGCACATTTCCAGAACCACCGGTTTCGCCGACATCAAGAACATCGCGGTGGCGCGTTTGATGCTCGACAACATCCCGCACATCAAAGCCTACTGGGTGATGATGACGCCGCGGATGGCGCAGATCGCGCTGCGTTTCGGCGCCGACGATATCGACGGCACGATTGTCGAAGAGCGCATCTACCACGATGCCGGCGCCACCACCACACAGGGCCTCCGCCGCGCAGAATTGTTGCAGTTGATCCGCAAAGCCGGCCGCCGTCCCGTGGAGCGCGACACGCTGTACCGTCCGGTGGAGCGTTCGGAAGCCACCTTCACGGTGTTGGCGTAGGACTCACGGGCTTAGCAAGACCTTCAGCGTGCCGCGCTCGGCGGCGCGCGCGAAAGCCTGGGGCGCCTGGCTGAGCGGAAACCGGTCCGCAATCATCTCTTCCACTCGAAGCAGTGGACTCTCGAGCAGCGGCAGCGCCGCCTCGAACCGCCCGCAGCGCGATCCCACCAGCGTGATCTCATTCACGATAACCGGTGCGGTGTCGATGGTCACAGTGCCATGCACGGTGGATTTGAGGATGACGGTACCGCGCGGGCGCGCCATGGTTGCGGCGGCGCGCAGGCCGTCGGGACTGCCGGTGGCATCCACCACCCAATCGTATTCGGCCACGGGCAGCGCGCTGCCTGATATCGACCCGGTCACCAACTCGGTGGAGACACCGGCGGCGGCCGCGATGCGCAACTTCGCCTCATGCCGGCCAAACTGGCGGACGCGGCAGCCGTGCGCGTTCAATGCCATGGCGATCAACAGGCCCAGCTTGCCGTCGCCCAGCACGGCTACCGGCTGGCCGCGGGGGATCGATACCTGGTCGAGGATCTCGCACGCCGCCGCCAGTGGTTCAGTGAAGACCGCGCGCCGGGTGGGAATCTGGTCGGGTATCAGGTGCAGGTTGCACTCCGGCAGCGTGAAGAATTCCTGGAACGCTCCGGGGTGGTTGACGATCCCGAGCACCGTGCGATGGGGACAGTGGCGCGCCAATCCTCGGCGGCACCACTCGCAATTCCGGCAGGCCAGGTTGATCTCACCGGCGACGCGCCTGCCGAGGAGCGCCGGGGTATCGGCCCCGACCACTTCCGCCACGAACTCGTGTCCGGGCGTACCGGCAAACCCGTAGTAGCCGCGCTGGAGTTCGAGGTCGGTATTGCAAATGCCGGCTAGCAGGAGGCGCAGCAGGGCGAAGCCGGGCAGACGTTGTGGGAGCGGCAGATCGCGGACGGTGACCCGGCCGTTTTCCACGTAAACTGCCAGCATTCCCCTATCATACCGGGTGGCAAGGCTTTGTGGGCTGGACCAGGGGAATCTGAACTTAAGTGCGCCTGCTTTACAGATCGAAGGCTGGCTTCAAAATGGATAACTAAACCGTTTTTCACTAATTCTATAGGAGTTATTACTCTCAATACCCTCATATAGGGGTAATAGATAACCCGCATCATTGCATAAGGCACCTCCTGTATTTCCCATTGAAGTAGCTTAGTAGTTCTGGTAAATCTATACTATGCCCGTGAAAAGGTACCCCTTCAGCACTTCCATTACATCGGCTCACTCGCGTACGTCGGCTCGCTCGCGCGGCCTGCGTGAGGAGTTGGAACATTTGCACGCCCGCCGCATGGCGATTGCCACCCTCATCGAGTCGCTGGAGGATTACGACCGGTTCCGGGTGAGGCGTTTCGAGGACAGCCGGCTGAGAACAGCTTGAAGGATCGTTACTTTTTCAAGATGGTCTGAATCCTGGCGGAGAGGCCGGGTTCGGATAGGGCGCCGGGGTGATACATGCGAACAATTCCCGCGGCGTCGATCAGCACCAAGGTGGGTGTAGTGCTGGAGCCATAGGCCACAAAGTTCGCAGCGGACAGCGGCGCCGCAACATCCGCCAGTTCCGAATAGTATTGACGACGCACCTGGTCAATGTAATTTTTCTCGACTTGGGGTGTGGCGTCGGCGCCTTTGGCAGCATATCCGTAGTACCGAGTCGGCGCGACGATCACCAGTCCTTGCGGTTCAAAGGTCTTGCGAATGCGGGCGAGGATCGCAACTTCGGCTTTGCAATCACCGCACCAGTGGGCCCAAAAGAAGAGCAGAACGGGCCGGCCGCGGAGCGCGGCGAGCGAAACTGGCCGGGCGCCAACCCAGTCGGCAACCTCGAGCGGCGGCGCGGGCTTGCCTTCCAGGCTCAAGAGATTCACATTCTTGCGGATACGCTCGGTGAGCGAGGTGCCCGAGAAGAGCTTGAGCTCGAGGCGCAGAAACTCGAGGGCTTCAGGCCGTTCGCCGCGCGCGGCGAGCACTTGGGCGTGAACTTCGATGGAAGCGCCGACGGCCGTGGGCAGCCAGGAATCGGCATCGAGCTTGCGGGTTTCGAGGAGCTGGTCGGCGAGGCCGCGGGTTTCGGTAGCGTAAGAATCTGCGCGGTCGAATTGCCTGGCATCGAGGGAGCCGCGCGCCAGCCAGGAAAGCGCCGCGGCCAATTCCGGAGTGGCGCCCTGCCGCGCCTGATAAACACGCACTGCATGATCGGCGGCCGCGAAATCGTGGGCGGCGACGAGGGCCCGAACATCGTTGACCACCGATGCGAACAGGAAGAGAGCCGGCACCATGGATTCGAAGCTTAGAGGAGCGAACTGACGTACTGGGTCAGCTTGGGGTCGGTCCAGTCGGCCGCTTCGGCGATTTTCAGCAGCACCTTTCCTTGGGAATCGATGATGTAGGTTTCGGGGTACATGAACGTGCCGTAGTCTTCGTGAACCTTGAGGTCGCGCGCGGTGAGGAAACCGGGCGAGTACTTCTGGAGAAAAGCGCGATAGGCCTTGTCGTTCTGGTCGACGCTGATCCCCAGCACTACAACGCCCTTTGGCGCGAAGTCCTCGGCGAACCTGGTAAGCGACGGGGTTTCTTCGATGCAGGGACCGCACCAGGAGGCCCAGAAGTTCAAGACGAGAAGCTTGCCTCCGAAATTGGGAACCGACACCGCACGGCCGTTATCGGCGGTGATGGTGAATTGCGGCGCCTGATCACCGGCAACCACGACGCGTTCGTGGATGGCCAGGTATATTACGTACACAAAGGCAGCCAGGAGCACGCCGATGGTGACTCTGAGAAGCCGGTCAGTTTTGACGCTCTGCATGGGGGAAACTATAATCTTATTGTATCTCCGCCGGGGCCTGTAGCGTCCAAGAAGGGGCCTCACAGATCATGCTGATCACCCGCAAGGTCGAATTTTCCGCATCGCACGTTTGCCGGCTTGCGCAACTATCGGAGCAGGAGAACCGCGAATTGTTCGGATTGGCGGCGAATCCGCACGGCCACGGCCACAACTACGTGCTGGAAGTGAGCCTGGAGGGCGAACCCCACGCGGTGACCGGTATGGTGATGGATCTCAAGGAGTTGAAGGAGATCCTGATGCGCCAGGTGGTGGAACCCTACGACCACCGGTTTCTGAATTACGAGGTGCCGCCCTTCGACCATGTGGTGCCCACCACCGAGAACATCGCACGCGACATCTGGCAGCGCCTGGAGCCCCACTTGACGGACAGCCGACGGCGGTTGCATACGGTTCGGGTGTACGAAACGCCGGACCTCTACGTGGATTATTGCGGGGATGGGCCATGTTCCGAGTAACGCGGCGTTACCGGTTCGCGGCGTCTCACCGGCTGCACTCCGCGCGGTTGAGCGACGATGAGAACCAGCGGCTC
>JBEKDA010000057.1:0-61129 GCA_050014595.1 Bryobacteraceae bacterium | reverse complement strand
CACGGCATAGCTTCCCGTTTGTTTGGCCGCAGCCAGCTTGGCGTAAGCTTGCGTGACCTGTTGCGTGTTGGCGATGACGGCCGGGAGTTCCTGGACATTCACCTGGAGCAGTGTGGCCATCTTCTGGTTGAGTTGCGTGATCGCCGCCGGGTTTACGGTCTGGGCGGCCGTCATTGTGGTGATGAGTCCCTGGTGGTAGTTGAAGAAGGAGTAGTATAGGTCGACGCTTTCGACGGGTGGCGCCTACACGAACGGTGGAGGATGGGCTGTCTGCGTAAAGGCAGTGCCCGCCAGGACGAAAATGAATATCAGAGCTATCTCCGATACAATTCGATAACGACTTATACGGACACGCGGGGTTTTATGCGGGTTGGGCGCCCCCAGTGGAAGATCTTGAGTCATCAAGAATCAAGCAGTGACTCAAATTGGAGTCTTGGCTCACCTATTGGGGCCTCCCTCGACCACCCGGATTTCAACTTCTTTTTCTTTCAAAGTCAATGACTTGCCAGGAATCCCTTGTTCCAGGCGTCTGCTACCCTGAAGCCAGGTAGGAGCGTTCGCGAACCCGGAACCTTTGAGACGCACGGCCGGCCATCAATTCTTCATGGTCCGCCACCCCCAAAGCCGCCGAAGCTTCGGCGGTCCCAGTGAGTCCTTTATGCCATCGGATATGCCATCGGATCTTCCAGCCAACACCCGGAGCCCCCGGAGACATCCGAAATTGGCTTCGTTTCGCAAAAACCCGCATCCCACTCGCCTCGCTGACGTCTCCTCGGCTCTTATGAAATTGGCTTCGTTCCGTCAACAGCCCAGGCGACTGCTCCTTCGGCATCTAAGTTCTCAAATTGGCTTCGTTTGGGAAATCGTGACCTTCCCCAAATTGGCTTCGTTCCGCAAAAAAGCCCCCCGGCGGTCCAGGGGGCATCGGCCCATCACGGCGGCAAGTATTCCCCTGGCCGGCGGACTTTCCTTTTTCATCCTGTTCCACGCTACACTAATACTCGGAACAACAGCAGAATCAGCACCTTGGGCCGGTGAACGCGGCTTTCCCCGCCCACCGTGACATTTCGGCCACAGGTGCGTCTAATTCCATAGACTGGATGGAATGGGAGTTCGATAAGACGATCTGCTGACGCAGCTTATGGCCCAGGATGCAACCGGAACGGTTGGCGCCCGATTGAGCCCGCATGTGGATGCGTTAATTCGGGCGGCGCAGAGCGGCGACCAGGAAGCCTTCGAGCAACTGGTGCGCACGTACGACCAAAGTGTGCTTCGCCTGGCCATGAACCTGTTGCGCTCCCCGGAAGACGCCCGCGACGTTTATCAAGAGGCGTTTCTGCGGGTTTACCGCAACCTGCATGCGTTCCGGTTCGATTGCAGCTTCCATACCTGGCTCTACCGGATTGTGACGAACATCTGTCTGGATCTGTTGAGGAAAAGAAAAGTCCGCAAGGAGGAGCCCTCGGTGGTGGAAACCTCCGATGGGCCGATCGACCGGTTGGATTCGTATGAAGAGGGCGCGGCGACGTCCGACCCGGAGCGCGCCATGTGGAACCGCGAGTTGAAACAACGAATCGATGGGGCGCTCGGGGGACTGACTCCCCGCGAGCGCATGGTTTTTGAGCTGCGCCATTACCAGGGATTGCGTTTGCGAAACATCGGGGAAGTCTTGGGCACTACCGAAGAAGCGGCCAAGAATTGCCTGTTCCGCGCCACCCAGAAAATGCGCGGCGTTTTGGGAGATTTTGTATGACTTGCGACTCGGTTACGAAACTGATTCCGCTTTATTACTACGGCGACTTGACGCCCGAAGAGGAAGATCTCTTCGACCAGCACCTGCACGAGTGCGCGGCTTGCACGGCGGAAATGGAGCGCCAGCGCGTGCTGGCGGCGGCCCTCGACCGCCGCCGCCTCGAACCGCCCGCCCTGCTGCTGGAAGACTGCCGCGCCGATCTGATGGCCGCCATTGCCGGCGGCGCCCCGGTGATGGAGAAAGCGGCCAAAGGGCCGTGGACCCTGTTCCTGGAAGCCCTCAACCTCTCCTTCGCCGGATTTGGCAGGATGCGGCAACCCGCGGGCGCTCTGGCGCTGATCGCCATCGGCTTTTTTGCGGCGCGTTTCTCCGGCTCGCTGGTTCCGTTCGCCTCCAACGGTTTCAACAGCATGTCGCTTTCACCCTCCGACAATACTCTCTCCACCGTGCGCTCCGTAAATTCGGACTCGACCGGCCGCGTGCAGATCACCGTCGACGAAACCCGGCGCCGCGAAGTCTCTGGCCGCCTTGACGACCCCGATATCCAAAAGTTCATCCTGGCCGGTTCTCGCGGGGAAAATGCCGCGGTGCGGGTGGAAGCGGTGGGCCTGCTCAAGAATCCCGGCGATTCTCCGCAGGCGCTCGATTCCCTGCTGAACGCTCTGGCCAACGATCCCAATGACGGCGTCCGGCTGAAAGCCCTGGACGCTTTGAAGCCGCTGGCGGGCGATCCGCGGGTCAGCAAGACTCTGGCCCAGGTGCTGCTGTCCGATACCAACCCGGCGGTGCGGATGCAGGTGATCGACCTGATGGTCGCCCGCCGGGACGATTCCACCGTGGGCGTGTTGCAGAACCTGGTGCAACGTGAAGAGAACGGTGGGGTGCGCCTGAAGGCTTCCAAGGTGCTAAAGGACTGGAATGCGTCGATCGGGACTTTCTAACCCACTCCTCTGCATCGCCTTGCTGCCGCTGGCTGCGTTCGCCCAGCCGTGGCTGACGCACGAGGGCGATCTGTGGGTGCGCACTTATAACGACACGGCTCCGGTGAAGCCGCGCGTGCGGATCAATGCGCACGGGCCGGTGTTGATTGAAGGCGGATCTTCGGCGGCTCAATTTGTCTTTACCGTAAAGGTGACCGTCCGGGCGCGGACTCAGGCGGAGGCGCGGGTGCGGTTGGAGAAACTGCAAGTGCGCGCCGAAACTCAGGGCGAATGGCTGGTGGTCACCACGCCCGGCGGCTATGCCACTTCGAGCGTCGTGATGCACGCGCCGCGGTTGCTCGAAGCCTATGTCTCGAGCTCCGACGGGCAGGTGGAAGTGAACGAAGTGGATGGGCCGCTGCACGTCGATACGGGCGCGAACCAGATCAAGGTCGATCGCATTCATGGCGATTGCGCTCTTTCGACCGGCGGCGGCGATATCCAGGCCGGGCGCGTGGACGGCTCTTTGTATTGCACCACTGTGGCCGGCGCCATCCGCTCTCAACTGGTGGGCCGCGACGCCGTTTTCCAAACCATTGGCGGGGACATCGAGGCGCAACAGGTGAATGGCCTCGCGCACGTGGAGACCGGCGGCGGCACCATACATATCCATTACGCCGGCGGACCGGTGACGGCTGTAAACGGCGGCGGGCCCATCTTCGTGGATCGCGCCGGCGGCGCGGTCACGGTCCGCAATGTGGCCGGGGCCGTGCAGATCGGCGCGGCGGCCGGCATCCGCTGCGAATCGTCGAGCGGCGGCAATATTCAGCTCGCCAATATCGTGGGACCCATGAGCGTGGCCACGGCTATGGGGAACATTCTCGCCAACCTGAGCGGCAGCCGGCTGGCGAATTCGCTTCTAGCCACGGGCAATGGTGACATCACCGTGGTCATTCCGTCTAACATCGGTGTAACGATCCGTGCCGAGAACCAGATGGCCGACACCATGCGGCGTATCGTATCGGAATTTCGGGAGATCCAGCCGCGGTCCATAGGGACGCACCTGGTGGCCCAAGGGCAGGTCAACGGCGGCGGTCCGCTGTTGCAGATCTCGGCTTCCGCCGGCACGATCTTCCTCAAACGTCAATAACAGGGATTGCTTCCATGAAACTCATTCTTACTATCGCAACCATCTATCTGGCGGCTGGCCTGATAGCGCCCGCCGCCATGGCCCAAGTAACGCCACAAGCCGCCCAGGCGCCGCGCCGCGTGCAGATCGTCACGGCATTGTCGACTCCCTACCTGGGAATCAACGCCCTCGACATTACCTCGGAGCGCGCCAAGGCGCTCAAGCTCAAAGAAGAGCGTGGCGTCGAAATCACCAGCGTCGACCCGGAAAGCGGCGCGGCCAAGGCCGGCCTTAAGGAAGGCGACGTAGTGCTCGAATTCAACGGCCAACACGTGGAAGGTTGGGAACAATTGCGGCGCCTGGTATCGGAAACTCCCATCAACCGGGAGGTGAAGATCGGCATCTGGCGCAACGGCGCCGCGCAGACGTTGACGGCCTCCGTGGGATCGCGCAAGGATGCGCGTGCCAAGGGCGAGGCCATAGTGATTCCCGGCGGAGGGAACAGCTTTCAGTTCAAGCTCGATGGGCCGCTCATGTCGATGGCGCCGTCCATCGAAATTCCCCAGTTCCGTACCTTCGCGCAGAACCGCAGCATCGGTATTTTTGGAGAGTCGTTAGGGCAGGAAGAGCAGTTGGCGGAGTTCTTCGGCGTCAAGAGTGGAATTCTGATCCGGTCGGTAGTGCAGGGTTCAGCCGCGGAGAAGGCGGGGATCAAGGCCGGCGATGTTCTCACCAAAATCGACGATACGGTAGTCTCCAGCCCGTCTGAGATCTCGGGTGCGCTGCGCGCCGCCGGCTCCAAGCGGACGTTCACCGTCACGGTGGTTCGCAACAAGAAGGAGATGACGCTCACCGTGACGATTGAAAGCCCGACTAGCGTGCACGGCGGCCTGCGGGACCAGGAAGATTGGTTCGGTCTACAGTTTCCTGCCTATGACCGCATAGTCCAGGGCGTCGAAGAAGGCCCCGCGAAAATCATCCGGCAGTGAGCCAAGCGACGGCATCGTCTCCACCGCCGGAGACAGCCGCCGCAACTGCATCAGCCCCACGCCGTATTCTTCCAGGTAAAACATCAGCAGCGGATGCGGCACGGGCCGCGTGTGCGTCGGGTCCAGATAAAAGTGGGTGCCGAAGATCGCCAGGCATTCCGGATTGGGCGTTTCGATGACAATCACGCCGCCGCGCGCCAGGCGTTCCGCGCACAGCCGGATCATTTCCGGCAGCCGCTCCGGCGGCAGATGTTCCACCACCTGCGAGCAGAAGATGCCGTCCAGCGCGCCTTCTTCCATGGATGCGAGATACGGGAAAACGTCGGCGATTTCGGCATCCAGGCCCTTGAGCCGGCAGACCGCCACCGATTCGGCGCCGACATCGATCCCGCGCGCCGGGATGGAGGCGTCGCGCATCACTTCGAGAAATTCGCCGCGCCCGCAGCCGATATCGAGCACGTTGCGGCAGCCCTCGAAATAGGGCAGATAGAGTTGCTGCCCGGCTTTGACGTACTCTTCCGTTCCGCGGAAGCGTTCCGCGAACTTCGAGTAATCGAAGGCCAGCGGCGGATAAACCGGGCCCGGCCCGGGCCCGGCTTCGGCCGGAGGCTCAGCGGGAGACGCCACGCCTCGAATCTGCGCCCGCTGGCGGATCATTCTCAATTCGCCATGAATCATCCGCTCCAATTCGGCGCGCATCTTATCGACAACCGCCCAAAGCCGCTTCTGGGTTTCGAAGCCATGCCGCTCAAGCGCCGCGTGGAATTCCGTATTCTGGCCGCGGATCAAATCGCGATGGGTGGCTTCGATCCGCGTGACTTGATGCTGGAAGGCTCCCTGTAAATCGGCCACGCTGCGCAGGAACTGGACTTCGTTCACCTGCAGCGTATGCTCCCACTCGGTGCGCCACGCGGCCCAGTGGCCGCGCATGTCCTTCATCTCATCGCCGGTCTTTTCCTGCTGCGCCAGCCGCCCGCCCATCTCGGAGAGCGCCCGGTTGGATTCCCGCAGCGCTTGCAGCACGGCGTCGGCATAGGCCACCACATTGCGGTTGAATTCCACTTGCTCCCGCACGTGCCAGTCGAGCACGCGCGCCAGCAGCCGCTTCCAGGTCTGCACCACGCCGTTAACGGGGCCGCCGGCGCGCGGGTTCACCGTCCCGATGGCCGCCACTTTTCCCATGGCCGCATCGCGCGCGTGCATCAGCGGCATCAGGTCGGGCAGAGCGATATCGACGCCCGCCGCGGTCTGCGGGTTGCGCGCCCGCACGCGCTCGCGGACTTCCCGCAAGATCTCGATCAGCTCAGCGCTTCCCACGTTTTCGGCTCCAGGTTGCGGTCACGATGGTGCTCAGGCCCCCGCGCGGCGTAAATTCTCCCACTACCGTAGCCACCTTCGGCTTCGCGGCGTTGACCACATCGCGCAGCACCCGGTTCACCACGTTTTCCTGAAAGATGCCGAGATCGCGATACGCGTTCAGATACATCTTGTAGGATTTGAGCTCCAGGCAGCGCGCGGCGGGCACGTACCGCAGCACAATCTTCCCAAAGTCGGGCAGCGAGGTCTTGGGGCAAACCGAAGTAAACTCCGGCATGACGATTTCGATCTCGTAGTCTTCGTACTGGTTGGGCCAGGTTTCAATTTCAGGCAGCGCGGCGTGTACGCCGGACTGCGCATGTTCGTCGGTGTAGGCGCGTTTCATGGTTGTTGATTCACCGCGGAGACGCTGAGACGCGGAGAAGATGAGAGAGACTGAGACGATAAGTCCGGCGCCGGCTCAGCGTAGTGGTTGACAATTCTCTTCAAGCCTTTCTTGAGAACTGGGACATTGAAGTTAATGAGTAGGCCGATAGGTTTTCCGGACAGCTTGAGGTAGGTCAACAGTTGAGCGGAGTGGACGGGGAGCAGCTCTGACACGCTCTTTAACTCCAGCACAACGAGACCTTCCACAACCAAGTCCAGTCTGTAACCACAGTCCAGGTCGACGCTCTTATAATGAACCGGCAATTCCAATTGCCGCTGAAATGCCAGACCCATCTGGCTCAATTCGTAGCACAGGCATTCCTCATAGGCCGATTCCAAGAGCCCAGGGCCTAGGGTTCTGTGGACTTCGATAGCAGCTCCAATGATCTTGTCAGTCAGTCGGCTCTCTGCCGGCCGATACTCAGTCGGCACGGGCAAGTGCTGCTCGTCCTCGACGACCTCAGGTTCTATCCTCATATTTCTCTGCGTCTCCGCGTCTCTGCGGTGAAATCCTAATTCAACCCCTTCGACAATAAATCCAAGAACAATCCCACGTCGGCCACCACGCCGACCGCCTGGCCGGTGCCGCGGTCGCTCACCTTGGTGGCGACCGCCGGGTTGATATCCACACAAACGATTTTCACCCAACCCGGCAGCATATTGCCGGTGGCGATGGAGTGCAGCATCGAGCCCAGGCAAATCACCAGGCCGGCTCCTTTGAGTTGTTCCGCGTAGGCGTCCTGCGCCGCGTTCATATCGGTGATGGTGCCGGGCAGCGGCCCGTCGTCGCGCAAGCTTCCCGCCAGCACGAACGGCACCCGCGCGCGCACGCACTCGTAGAGAATGCCTTTTTGCAGCAGCCCGCTTTCCACGGCGCGCTCCACCGACCCCGCACGATACACCGCGTTAATCGCCCGCATGTGGTTGCGATGGCCGTGCTCTTCCTGCCTCCCGTCCGCCAGGCGCACCCCGAGCGAGGTGCCGAACAGCGCGGCCTCCACGTCGTGCACGCCCAGCGCATTGCCGCTCAGCAGGGCCTGTACGAAGCCTCTGCGAATCAGCGCCGCCAGGCCCGCCACGCCGCCGGTGTGCACCACCACCGGCCCGGCCACCACCACCACGCGCAGTTTCTGTTCGGCCGCCTGCCGCACCAGCGCGGCGGTCTGCCGCACGGCCGTCTCCACTTGCCGCTCCGAAGAGATACCGTTGGCCATGAAGGCGAAAGCCAGCCGGTCGCGCTCTTTCGATTCCGGAATCACGCGGATGCCGCGCAGTCCCACCACGATGCGGTCGCCCTGCCGCAGATCGCGCAGCCGCCGGCAGCAGGCGTGGCCCTCGCGCACCACGATCATCGCGTCCATGCGCTGGCCTTCGGCTTCCAGCCATTCTCCGGCCACGCGCACCTGGGTCCGATGGTTGGTAGTGGAATAGAAATCTTCCGCCGCGCAGCGGTCCCGCTCCACCATGGCAAGCGCGGCATCGCCCGTATCCACGGGCGCACAACCCAGCTCCAGGAGGCTTTCCAGCAGCCGTTTCAGCGCCAGCGCATCCGGCGCGTCCACCTTCATCCGCAAATACGACGCCTCGCTGTTGGTGCGCCCGATGCGGAATTCCTGCACTTCGAACCGGCAGTGATATTCCACGACCTGGTCGAAGATATTCTCCATGATGTGGGAATCGATCAGGTGGCCTTCCGCCTCCACTACTTCCTGAAATTGCATAGAGAATTCCATTGTAGTGTGACGGTACCCTCCACGTTGGGCCGGGGCGTTTCGTCCCATACTGGTGATCGATCACGCGGAGAAGGTGCCCACGGAGAATTAGAACAGCGTCCAAGAGCCGCCTGAAGGCGGCTGCGGCCAGGATTGGCCGCCCCACACTTATTCCACTACCATGAACTGCTCGAACTTGCCGTCCGGCATCACGTAGATGTTCAACGTGACGGTCTTCTTCTGGAATACCGCCCGGTAGTTGCGGTGGGTCATGCCGCCGCGCAGAGTTTCGCTGGCGCGCGTCACCGATTCCAGCTTCCCAATCTCTCCCAGCGATTTCTTCGTGTCGCTCAGCGCCTGCGCCGTGAAATAGGTGTTGGCATTCGACGTGAACAGCGCCCGGTCGATCTTGCCCCGCCGCAATCCGTCCAGGATCGTTCGCACCTGTTGCGTATCCTTTTCCACTGCGGCCGGCTGTTCCGCCACGAACAGAATCGTGGCCACCTGGGTGGTCACGGGGCCGACCAGGCTCACGCCGTCCTCATTGGTCAGCACCGCGATGGCGGCCTGCCGCGTCGGGTACAACGTGTTCGAAGCCAGAAAACCGGAAACTTCTCCGCTGTGCGCGATGGTTGGGATGTGGTTGAAATCTCCGATATCGAGGCCCAACGCGTAATGCGTCGTATCGCCGTTCTTGAGCCGGACTTCCCGCGTGAACTCCTCGTATGACCGCGGCGAGAGGATCTGTTTGTTCAGAAACGCCATGTCCCACTTGGCCAGGTCGGAGGGCGTCATGGAAAGCTCGGCCGCGGCGAAATACCATCCCGCCGCTTCCCTTCCCACCGGGCGTGGCGGGCCGCCGGCAAATCGCGTGTACGCGGCGGCGTCCGTGGGCATGGCGGTTCCCGAAACGGCGGCCGATTCCATTCCCAGCGGCTGAAAAATCTTCTCCTTAAGAAACGCCAGCAGCGGCTGCCCCGAGGCCTTCTCGAAAATCTCGCCCGCCAACACGTAATTGGTGTTGCTGTACTGCCACTTCGTGCCCGGGTCGAAGTTCAGCGGCTTCCTGGCCCAACCCTCCACCACCGCCATCGGCGTGGTCGGCTTGGTCCAATCCGGAATCAAATAGTCCTGCGGAGCGTAATCTTCATATCCGGACGTGTGCGAGAGCAATTGCCGGATGGTGACCTCATCGGCGCGCGTCAAATTCGGAAAGTAGCGCGACACCTTGTCGTCGAGCGACAGCTTCCCCTGTTCCTCGAGCAGCAGCAGGGCCGCCGCCGTGAACTGTTTGCTGATGGAACCCACCGCATAGCGGGTCTCCGTGGTGGCCGGGCGGTCGGGATCGATGCTGGCCTTGCCGAATGCCTTGGCGAACACCAGTTTCCCATCCAGCACGACAGCGACCGACGCACTGGGCGCGGTGCTCGCTTTGAGCGTGGCGGCAATCTTATCGGTGAGCTTCCGATCGAGATCGGCAGGCGACTGCGCGGCCAGCGGCAGCGCGGCCAGGGTGAGAAAAAGCAGATGGCGAATCATAGGACGTAGCGGCCGGGTTACGGGCCTTCGAGGCGGTCGATTCGGTTCTCGTGGGCTTCGGCGATGTGGGCCAGCCGGTTGATGAACCGCCCGGTCTCGGCCATGAGGGCGGTCAGCTTGGCGATGTCGGCGGCGGTCTGCTGGTGGCGGTCTTCCCAGTGGCGGTGCATCAGTTCGACGGATTGGGCGAGGGCCTCCAGCCGTTCGTCGATTGTGGATTTCTTCGCGTTGCCGTTATCCATGGGAGTGTGCCTGCTCCTTGCAGTATAGCCCGCCAAGACTTACTTTTCCGCCAGCCACGCCACGAACAGGCCGTCCGGCTCCACGTCTTCCCAATAGGAGATCAACCGGCTCGAAACCTTGCGGCAATGGCGCCGCAGCAGCCGTTCCAACTCCCGGCGCGTGAACCATCTCTCCCATTCGGGCGTTTTCAACTTGCCCCACTGCCCGGCGTTCTTATCGATGATGGCGATGCGGCCGCCCGGCTTCACCACGCGGCAGATTTCGCTCACCGCCCGCTCGATCTCCACCGCATGCTCGAGCGACTCGGTGGCGTAAGCGCCGTCGAAGAACGCGTCTTCGAAGGGCAGCTCAGTCATCGACCCGGCCCGCGTGCGGATGCCCTCCGGCACATACCGCAGCATGGCCTCGGAAATATCCAGGCCCCACAGTTCCGCGCCGGGCTCCTGCTCGTGGAAAACGCGCGCAAAGCGGCCCTTGCCGCATCCCACGTCGAGCACGCGCTGGCCGGCCAGCGCCCCCAGGTGTTCGCGGATCAGTTTGACGTGGTAAATGCGCGGATCGATGGTGGAAGGGAAGTGCTCCTCGTCGGCGGCCGCCCGGTCGAAAGAAGATTGGATGCGCGCGCGCAGCTCCGCGGTGAGTTGCGCGCGCCCGGGATTGCCGAACAGCCGTCTCCAGTCCAACTACCGGTCCGCCTTTCTCAACATTGGGCCTCCGCTCCCTGACGGCCGTGCGACAAGCCGCGGCTCGCTAGGTCCGCGTGAGGAAGATCGGCAGCCCCAGCTTTTGCGTGTAAGTGGGGCGGTACCGGTCGGTGTTATACATGGTGGCTACTTCCACGCGGCGCGGTCCCAGCTTGGGATCGGGAATCGGCACCATGGAGTAGCAGCCGTTGTTGATGGCGCACATCAGACCGTGCTTGCCTTCCTCGATGGCGTCCATGGCCATGCCGGCGAAGGTGGATGCTACCATGCGGTCCACAAAGTCGGCGCTGCCGGAGCGCAAATCGTAGGTCAGGTCGCTCACGATGGTCTCATCGCCGGTGGCGGCTTTGATCTCATTGCTGAGGTCTTCGGCCACGCTCATCTTTTTGCGATGCCCGAACGCGTCCGGCTCGCCGTATTCCTTCACCGTGTAGCCTTCCCACTCGGCGCCTTCCGAAAGCACCGCCAGCGAATAGTTGCTGGGGTTGTTCCTCTTGTCCGTGACCAGCAGGTCGATCAGCTTGGGCAGGCTGACCTTGTATTCGGGAATGCAGCACCGCACCGACGTCACATAGGCCGTGTAGAGCGCCGTGTACCCGGCGTCGCGGCCGAAGACGCGGAATATTCCAATGCGCTCGTGCGATCCCACGGTGGTCCGCTGCCGCTCGATGGCGTCCATGGCTCGCGTGATGGCGGTCGAAAAGCCGATGCAGTACTCGGTATTGCGCACGTCGTTGTCCATGGTCTTCGGAACGGCCACCACGTTGAAGCCCCGGCGATCCAGTTCCGCCGCATAGCTCAGCGTGTCGTCGCCGCCGATCGAGATCAGATAATCCAGGTTCAGCGTCGCGATGTTCGCCAGCACCGCCTTGGTGACGTCGTACACCACCGACGTCACGCCCTTCTTGGTCGATTCCCTCTGCGGGAACGACTGGCCTTCAAGCACCGGCGGCAGTTTCTTCATCTTCGACGGGTTGGTCCTCGAGCTGTGCAGGTACGTGCCTCCGGTGCGGTCGATGGTGCGCGTGTTTTCCCGGCTCAACGGCAGCAGGTAGCGGGTGCGGCTGGCCGGCTCGCGCAGATCGACATGCGTCAACCCTTCCCAGCCGCGGCGAATACCAATCACGTCGCAGCCCATCTCGCTTCCCCGGTACACCACTGATTTAATGACGGAATTGAGGCCCGGAACGTCGCCGCCGCCCGTCAGAATCCCGATTCGCTTCGCAGACATGAATACTCCCTTGTAACAAGTGAATCTCTTTCGGTTGAGGAAACCTTATTATAAAGGCAAACCAGATGGCAAACCGGGGAGAGGCACGAAGTTTCGCAAAGGCGGCGAAATTCGAGCCAGTCCCCGCTTTGCAGCGAATCTATTTCTTGACCTGTTCCAGGGCCGTCCACTTCGCATCCTTGAAAACCGCGTTCGGGTCGAAACCGGCGTGGTCGGCCAACAGGTACTCGCCCTTGTCGTTGACCCAGGCATGGCCGTACAGGTTGCTCAACTCCATGGTCTCGCCGGTGGTCGGATTGCGGAACGTTTCCACGTCGCGCTGCGCCTGGCTGTAGTTAGCCGCCGCGGCGTCCTTCATCTTCTCGCGCCCTTCGTAGCCTTCTTTGATGATCTTGTTGATGTCATCGCTGTTCTTGGCCACGATGGCGGAGCGGTCGGCAATGCCTTTCTGCTGGATTTTTGCGATGTTGGTGGCAACTCCGGTCACCTGGGCGTCCCAGTTCGGGTCCACCTTCATGGTCTTGAGGATCATGCGGAAGAAATTCCGCCTCCCCGTCAGTTCTCCCCGCGGTGCGCGCATGGCGAACAACGAGTACGCGCTGCAGTCATAGTGCATGGCTTTGCCCTGTCCGCCGTTCACATTGTAGGTAGGCCAAACCCGCGCGGTGACGTTCACAATCACGGTAATCCATTCTTCCACCGGCTGCCCGTTCAGGACGTACTGCAAACGCGCGCCGGCCACATCCGCCCGCACTTGCACGGGCGTGGTCGTGCGAGCCCACGAGGCCTCGGTCTCCCGCGCGGTCTGTTGCACTTCCTGCATGGCTTCCGGAAACTGATCGATCGAAACGATCTGCTTGCCCGGACGAAGCTTCGGGACCGCGTATCGGCGCAGGTAATCGGCCGCCGACATAGGGGGCATGACGTCGCACGGTTTCCCCCGCACCTGCGCCTTCTGCTGGTTGCCCGTCTGCATGTTGCGTTGCGTCCCCGGGTCGTCCGACCATTGCCAGTAATACGGCGGATACCACTCGAGCCCGAACTTGCCGTCGGCGCTGCCTGCCTTGAATGTGGTCACGACGCGGCTGGTGGTGCATCCGCTGAATTCGCCCCACTGCGCGCCGCCCTGCAACTGCCAATCCGTCGGAATCAGCAGCGTCCACGCCGGAACCGGACGCGCAAACCCGTGCTCATCCATCACGGCAGCCTTTTTCATACGATAGAAGCCCGCCGGAGTTCCAGCTTGCGCGGCTTGGACAGGCCGGTTTGACTGAAGGGCCGCCTGCTGAGGCATCGGCGGAACCGGCGCGGGTGCGACGCTACGCGGCGCGGCGGGCGCCGGTTCAGGGGCAGCCGGCGCGGTTGCCGCCGCGGCGGGAGTGGTCACCGGAGTCGTGTCGGCGGTTGGCGTCGAGCCGGCCGCTGCCGTGTCCACTTTAACAGGCATTCCATTGACTGTCGCCAGGGGCAATAAGGCCCGCGCGCTCTGCCGGTTGCCCGGAAGCGAGGCGCCGAATAGGAAGGCGCCCAACAGTAGTGCCAGAAACCCCAACACCACACCGAGGTGCATTCGATACCCCGCCACTTGAACATGCAGCCTGATTTTCATGGATCCCCTCATCCTAAATTATACTTGGCGCAGAATCGCCTCAAACTGCCTCATCGGCCTCATCGGGCCGGCCACCCCCGCGGCCCCTATTCATGCCGCAGCGCAACGGCCGGGTCGACCCGCAATGCGCGGGCGGTTGGCGCCACGGTCGCCAGACCCGCCACCAGCGAAAGCACGCCGGCCACGGCCACGAAGTTCATCGGATCGGCCGGACGCACCTCCGGCACCAGGAACATCGACAGTGGGCGAACCGCGACCACGGCTACCGCGAGACCGATTCCCACTCCGGCCGTCACCAGTCTGAGGCTCTGGCCGGTGACCATGGCGAGAATGTTGCCTGGCGTCGCACCCAGGGCGACACGAATGCCGATCTCGCGAATCCGCTGTTGGATGGCATAGAGCAAAACTCCATACAGCCCGATGGAAGCGAGCATCAATCCGAACAGCGCCATCGACCCCAGGATCGCGGCCCCCACACGGCTCGGCAGCAACGCCCCCGCGAAAATATCGCGCATGTCCCAGGTTTCCACCGCGGCCGCCGGATCCAGATCTCCGAGCGTCTGATCCACGTTGCGGACCATGGTTTCCGGCGCGCCCCTGGTGCGCACGAAGAAGTGCGCAAACACGGCGTAGTTCTGCTGGGAAAAGGGCGCATACAGCGCCAGGGCATTCTCTTCTCCCAGGGTGACGTACTTACTGTTGCGCGCTATGCCCACGACCCTGGCATCGCGATTGTCGGGGAATCGAAGGACGTGACCCACAGGGTTGGTGTTTCCGAACAATCGACGCGCCATGTTTTCGTTCAGAATCACGACTTCGGGCGCCCCAACCCGGTCCGAATCGAGGAAAGCGCGGCCTTGCTGAATGGGAATCCCCATGATCCGGAAGTAATCCGGCCCCACGGAGTTGGAGTTGTACTCGACGCGCACCGTGCGGCTGCCCGCGTCCGGCCGGAACTGGCCGCCGGGCCGATTGAATGCCAGGAATGGGTTCAGGGGCACCGCGGACGCCGGCGAGGCCGCCTCAACCCCCGGCAGCGCGCGCAGACGTGCGAGCGCGGTATCCACCAGGGCAGCGAATTTCCGCGGCGTGTACGAGCCCCCCACAGTCTGGAAGATGGCGGTCACCGTATGGGTGGTGTCGAACCCCGCGTTGAACGACGTGGCGTACATCAGGTTTCGGATGAACAGCAGCCCCGCGCTCAGCAGTAGGATGGACACCGCCAGTTGCCCGACAACCAGCGCGTTGCGCAGCGTATAGCCCGCCGGCCCGGCCTGCCGGCCGCCCTCCTTGAGCGCGCCGCCGATTCCCGCGCCCGTGCCCTTCAGCGCCGGCACAAGCCCGGTGGCCAGCGTCACCACAAAGGCGATTCCCACCGAGTAAACCAGGAGCACGCGGTCCGGTTGGATCAGTAGCTCGATCGGCAGAGGCGTCGGGATGTGCAAACCGCTCAGCAGTCTGGTGAGCCAAAGGTTGAGCAGCAGGCCGGCAACCGTTCCCAGCAACGCCAGCAACAGGCTCTCCGCCAGCAACTGCCGAACCAACCGGCTGCGGCTGCCGCCGAGCGACATCCGGATGGCGAACTCCCGCGAGCGGGTGAAGGCGCGCGCGAGCAGCAGGCTGGAGACGTTGGCGCAGGCGATCAGCATCACAATCCCCGTTACGATCACGAGCATGGCAAAGAAGGCCACCAGCGGTATCGCGAATTGGCCCTCCTCTTGAAGGCGCTCGACTCCGCCGACCGCGGAAAGCCTGATTTCTTGCGCCCATTTGCGATTGACATCCGGGTACACGCGATCCAGTTCGCGGCAGATCGGCTTGAAGCGCGCATAGGCCGCCTGACGCGTCATCCCCCGCGGCAGCCGCGCATAAAGCATGACCTCGCCGGAGTCCTTGGTCAGGTACAGATCGGGTGTGAAACCAAACCCGGCCAGCATGCGGTGGTCGCGAGGCAATACTCCGACCACCGTGTATGGCTTGCCATCCAGCGCGAGTGTGCGGCCGACGACGTTCGGATCGCCGCCCAGGTGCTTGGTCCAGAACCCGTGGGTAATCACCGCGACGTCGGATTCGCCGCGCTCGATGGGCCGCCCCATGGCGACTGGAATTCCCACCACCTCGAAGAAGTTGCCGGTGACGCGAGTTCCAGCCAGGCGATAAGAACGGCTGCCGTCGCGCCAGTTCGCCACCATCTGGATGTTCATCCCGGCGAGCCCGTCGAAAGCGTGCGCGTCCTGCAAAAGACGATATTGCGACATGGGGACCCAAGTGTTGCCGCTCACGGAAATCTGCACCAGCGACTTCGCATCGCGGCAAGAGGGCTCGCTGAACAGCGCTTCCCTGGCGACGCTGAAGATGGTGGTGTTGGCGCCGATTCCCAGAGCCAGCGAGCCAACCGCCGCGAGCGTCAAGGTAAGATTGCGCCACAGCGCGCGCGCCGCAAAGCGGAGATCGGAGCCAAGGTCCTCCAGCCACCTGATTTGCCACGCGGAGCGCGTCTCTTCCCGGGTGCGCAGGGTGGAACCGAACTCTCGCCGCGCTCGCAGCAGGGCATCCGCGCCGGACAGGCCGGCCAGTTCCAGCTCGTCCGCGCGGGCCTGGATGTGAAGCCGAATCTCTTCCTGGAGTTCCCGATCGAACCGCGAACGCCGGAACAGATAGGTGACGCGGCTGCCGATTTCGTTCCAGAAGGCCATGGGAGTCCCCCGTTCAGGCGGTGCGCATCACGAGCTGGATGGCGCGCACCAGGCGATCGAATTCACCCGCCTCCTGGTCGAGCTGTTTGCGACCCTGGGGTGTCAGCCGATAGAAACGAGCCTTGCGATGGTTCTCGGAAACGCCCCACTCGGACGTCAGCCAGCCCTTGACCAGCATGCGGTTGAGTGCCGGATACAATGAGCCGTCTTCGATCTGGAGGCCCTCGCGGGAAGCATCCTTGATGCGCTTGACGATGGCGTATCCGTGAAGCGGGCCGCGACTCAGGGTCCGCAAAATAAGTAAATACAGCGTCCCGGGGAGCAGTTCCGGGATGGAATTCGATCCCATATTCCCTTGTCCAGACTAGGTATAAATCAGACGGCAAGGAATGTCAAGGATTTTCGTGTCTGACTTCTAGGTTGGATATGCGAAGGACACTCACACTCGCGCAATCACCACCCTCGGCCCACCCTTCCGCACATCCTCCGGGCACCCATCGCCAATGAGTTGGAAGTTCTGGACAAACCGCGCGGCCAGCGTGGCGTACTTCCGCTCGTAGGCCTCGCGATTGGGCCAGGCCGCCGCCGGGTCCAGAATCTGCGCCGGCACGCGCTCGCATGCCACCGGGACCTCGAAGCCGAACACCGGGTCCTGGCGGAACTCGACGCCGTCCAACTTCCCGGTCAACGCCGCATTCAGCAGCGCCCGGGTATGGCGGATGCTGATCCGCTTGCCCACCCCAAACGGGCCGCCCGTCCAACCCGTGTTCACCAGCCAGCAGGCCGCGCCGTGCCGCAGCAGGCGCGCTTTCAACATCTCCGCATATCGATAAGGATGGTGCACCATGAACGGCCCGCCAAAGCACGTGCTGAAGGTGATCTCCGGCTCCGCGCCCAGGCCGATCTCGGTGCCCGCGATCTTGCTGGTGTACCCCGAAATGAAATGGTAAATCGCCTGCTCCGGCGAGAGCCGGGCGATGGGCGGCATCACTCCGCTGGCATCGCAGGTGAGAAACACCACGTTGCGCGGATGCCCCGCCATCTTGGGCGGCAGATAATTCTCGATGTAATCCAGGGGATACGCGCCGCGTGTGTTCTCGGTCAGCGCATCGTCGTTGAGATCGAGCCGCCGCGAGAGCGGATCGAGCACCACGTTCTCCAGGATGGTACCGAAGCGCCGCGTGCAGGCGTGGATCTGGGGTTCGGCCTCGGGCGATAGCCGGATCACTTTCGCGTAACAGCCGTCTTCGAAATTGAATACGCCGTCTTCGCTCCAGCCGTGTTCGTCGTCGCCCACCAGTTGCCGCGAAGGGTCCGCCGAAAGGGTGGTCTTGCCGGTGCCGGAAAGTCCGAAGAATAGCGCCACGTCGCCATCCGGTCCCACGTTCGCCGAGCAGTGCATGGGCAGCACGCCCTCGAGCGGCAGCAGGAAATTCAGCACCGTGAAGACCGTCTTCTTGATCTCGCCGCCGTACTCCGAGCCGCCGATAATCGCCAACCGTTCCGCAAAGTTTATGATGATGAAGGTCTCGGTGCGCGTGCCGTCCATCATGGGCGAAGCCTGAAACGACGGCACCGCGATTACCGTGAACTCCGGCATGTGGCGCTTCAGCTCCTCGGTGCGGCGGATCTTCATGAACATGTTGCGCGCGAACAGGCTGTGCCAGGCCTTCTCCGTGACGATGCGGATGGGCATGCGGTAGCGCGGGTCGGCGCCCGCGTAGCAATCCTGCACGAACACGTCGCGGCCCTGCAGAAAGCCCTGGATGCGCGTCAGGAGCGCGCTGAATTTTTCCCCGCTGAACGGCCGGTTGTATTCTCCCCACCAGATGCGATTCCCGGTGGAGTGCTCGTGGACGATGAACTTATCGGCCGCGGCCCGCGCCGTGTGCTTGCCCGTGGTCACCACCACCGGGCCCAGATGCGAGACGCGCGCCTCGCCGCGGAACACCACCTCTTCGTACAGCGAGGCCGTCGGCAGGTTCCAGTAAACGCGGTGCAGGTTGGTCAGCCCGTGGTTCTGCAGCCCGTAAATACTCGCCAGCTTGCCCGCTTCCGGCTGCGCCGGAGAAGGCAGATCTAAATAAGGATTCATCGCCAGTCCCTCACCAGTTTGCGGTCGCCCAGAAACAGTTCGTTGGGCGCGCTCGGGTCGAGCGCCCAACGAATGCGCTCGATGCCTTCGGTGACCTCCCGCATGGCGCCGCAGAAACTCAGCCGCAGGCGCCCCTCCATGCCGAACTCGCGCCCCGGCACCGTCACTACCCGCACCTTCTCGAGCAGCAACCGCGAAAGCTTCTGCGAGTCCTTCTCGTAAGCGCTGAAATCCGGGAAGCAATAAAACGTGCCGCCCGGCTTGGTTACTTTCACCCCGTCCATGGCCGACAGCCGGTTCACCATCACGTCGCGGTTGTTCTCCAGCGTCAGCCGCAAACTCTCGATGGACGACTGCACGCCGTTCAGCGCGCCTACCGCCGCCCACTGCGAAGGCGCCGCCGGCCCCGAGGTCTCCTGCGACTGTATGTTCGCCATGGCGCCGATCAGCTCGCGGTTGCCGATGGCCCAGCCGATGCGAAAGCCCGTCATGGCGTACATCTTCGACACGCAATTCACCACGACCAGCTTGGAGCTGTCGAGGTTGTGGACTTTGCTGAACTGGTAGCAGTTGGCGGGCGCGCGGCCGTCGAAGATCAGGCGATTGTAAGTATCGTCCATCACCAGGTAGAGGTTGCGCTGCTCGCACAACTCCACCACGCCCGCCACAAATTCCTCCGAGTACACCACCCCCGAAGGATTGTTGGGGCTGTTGAGCATGATCGCCTTTGTGTACGGGCCCACCGCCTCGGCAATCTCCTCCACGGTGGGTTGGAAGCTGCCGTCGCGCGCCGTCACCGGCACCGGCACGCCGCCCGCCAGCTTGACCATCTCCGGATAGCTCACCCAAAACGGAACCGGAAAGATGACCTCCTCTTTGGGGTCGAGGATGGCGTGCAACAGCACCATAATGGCCTGCTTGGCCCCGCTCGAAGCGATCACGTTTTCGGGAGCCGCCAGCCGCTGGTAATGTTCTTCCGTGTACCGGATGATGGCCTTCTTGAGCGCCGGAATGCCGTCCGCCGGGGTGTACTTCACGTCGCCGGTCGCGAGCAGCGCCGAGCAGTTCACGATGGCGTCGATGGGCGCCTTGCTCTTCGGCTCCCCTCCGCCCAGGTGTATGACCGGCTCTCCCTTCTCCCGCAGCATTGCCGCGGTTTCGTTCAACTTCAGGGTGGGCGATTCACAAATCGATCGTGCCAGTTGGCTGAGACTCATGACTTTTGTCCTTCAGATAGACTGGTCCCCCTGGTAATCCAACGGGGATCTCTATCAGTATATAGGATTGCGGTGTCCGATATACACCTCCGGGAAGTGGCAATGTGGGGCCGGGCTTTCAGCCGGCCGCCGGCTTTTTAGCCGGCGTTCTTCGGTTGGTCGGGAGACGCCGGGCAGAAGCCCGGCGGCAGGCTGAAAGCCTGACCCCACGGGCACACCAGCGATTCCACTTTCATGTCGTGCACCCGGCGCCATCCTAAACTATAATTGATGTATAAGCGTTTATCCACTTACCTGTATAGGTGTCAGTATGCCAGAAGAAGCCGTCCGCTGGAACATCAAAGTATCGAGGGAAACCGATCTCACCCTGCGCACCTTTCTGGGCGCCCACGGCATGAAAAAGGGTGACCTCTCGAAATTCATCGAGCAGGCCGTCCGCGCCCATGTTTTTCATCGCGCCGTTCAGGACATCAAAGCGCGTAACGCGGACACAGATCCTGGCGAGTTGCAGTCCCTCATCGAGGATACGGTGCGCGAGGTCCGCGGCGAACGTCGGGCCAAAGGAAAGACCGGCGAAACCTGATGCGGGCAGTGCTCGATACCAATATGCTGGTGTCGGCCCTCTTGATCCAAGTCGGGCATCCAGCCGCGATCTATCGAGCCTGGCACGAAGGCCACTTCACGCTCCTGACTTGCTCGGGACAGCTCGACGAGTTGCGGGCCACGCTATCCAAGCCCGCTCTTGCCGCGCGCATTAAGCCCTATCAAGCCGGCCGCCTGGTTAACGAACTCAACGAACTTGCCGAGACCATCGGATCACTGCCGCGCGTCAAGCGCTCGCCCGATCCCACCGATGATTTCCTTCTCGCCCTATCCGAAGCGGGCAGAGCCGATTACCTGGTGACAGGCGACAAGAGCGGGCTTCTGGCCCTCGCCCGTCACCAGGCCACTCGAATCGTATCCGCGCGCGATTTCATCGCGTTATTCGCGTGAGCGCGGGGGCGCTGTCCTGCCTCGACGGCACTCGGTCGCCACCTAGAGCACCGAGAATCCGCTGTCAAACGCGCAAATCAGCATCAACCAACTCGCAATCTTCTAGATGAACCTCCGCTGCCCCGATGTCTCGAACCCTTCCTAGCACGGGTATCACGCTTCCTCGTCTCAGAACCGAAAGACGATCAAACCACCGCGGTTGAAAGTACATATAGATGAAGCCGACACTATATAATCTCGGCGCGTCCTGAAATGTAACCTGTACAAAATTGCCGAACACCGCCGCATCATCCAGAGGGCCGGAAACCTGCATCCACTTCCCAACATAGACCGCGGCCAGCCCCTGCGCCTGGGCGGAAGTGTGTGATTTATAAAGATCCGTTAGGTCCACGGGTTTGAGATCAAGGATAATCCGCTCCCCGTCGGGTGCCGGCTGAGGGGCGAGGTTGTCTGGCTCGGCGGGAGCAGATCGAACTGCGACGACCGAACCTCCCTCCGGCGGCGGCAATACCAGATGGAGCGGCTCGGGCCGTTCTTTGAGTTTGATTTTTTTCGTGGTCGAATAAACCACCCACAGGTATTTGCCACGATTCGGATATGGATCACCAAGGACGTCAATGGAAACGGGAATGTCAATGGAATCGGATTTGCATAATTGGCGAATCGTCTGCGTGATGTCTTTGCACTCGTGCTCTGTCGGCCCCCAATGTGCAGACAAGATTTTCAAGGGATCTCTACCTTGGTTGGAGGCAATCCGCAGGATAAGACCAAGCGCCACGCAAACAGCAAATGCGACAAAGCTGACCATCACACCCGTGGCGCTTACCATACCGGGAACCTCAGACACAGATGGCCCAGGTGCAGGCGGTGATTGTACCTGTGGATGCAAGAGAACCCAGGTTCCGTATGCGCAATAGGCCCCTGGGAAAAAACTGAGAATCTGAAAGAAATTTGCCGCGCGCGAGAGCTGCATCCTTTTAGTTTATGACTTTCAGGCGGGTCAACTTAAACACGAGATCATGTTCTCGGCGCACCCCATGGATCGCGGGAACCGTCAAACGGGCCGGAGCACATCAGATTTAGCCCCGCCACCCCCAGTTGCACAATTGCCGCCCATCGGTTATCATTTAATAGTTTCGCGAGAACAAGCTCTACTCCTGCGCTACCACCCGTCTGTTGGCGGGTCCGGCCGGGGGTGAGGCCCCGAGGTTCAACCGGTCTTGCACTGAATTGAACATGGGCCTGTCTTAAGCAGGTAATCCTCGCAGTTGTAGTTTGGATCAGTTCGCTGGAATCCGCTGGCGGGTTCCGGCTGGCGAGTGGGTTGTTCCACTCTTGATTTTCTAGGCAAAAAGGAAGATTCGTGCCGACGTTTAACCAACTTGTGCGTAATGGGCGGAAACCGCCACGGTGGAAGACCTCGAGTCCGGCGTTGAATAGCTGCCCGCAGAAGCGCGGGGTTTGCACGCGCGTGTACACCTCCACCCCGAAGAAGCCGAATTCGGCGCTGCGCAAAGTGGCGCGCGTCCGGCTCACCAACGGGATCGAAGTGACGACCTATATTCCGGGCGTGGGCCACAATCTGCAGGAGCACTCGATTGTGCTGATCCGCGGCGGCCGCGTGAAGGACCTCCCGGGCGTGCGCTATCACGTGATTCGCGGCGCGCTGGACACCGCCGGCGTGGCGAATCGCAAACAAGGCCGATCGAAATACGGGGCCAAGAGGCCCAAATAGGTAACGTATGCCACGCAGAAGAAGAGCCGTAATTCGTGAAGTGCTGCCGGATCCGGTCTACAACTCCACACTGGTCGAGAAGTTCGTCAACTCGATGATGTGGGAGGGGAAGAAGAACACGGCCCAGGGCATCTTCTACGATGCCATGGACAAGATCCGCGAACGCACCAGCGACGATCCGCTGAAGGCTTTCAAGAAGGCCGTGGAGAACGTCAAGCCGCTGCTGGAAGTGAAGACCCGCCGCGTGGGCGGCGCCAACTACCAGGTGCCCATCGAAGTGCCGCAGAACCGGCGCACCTCGCTGGCCATGCGCTGGATCATCACCAACGCGCGGACGCGCCCCGAAAAGGGCATGGCGGAGAAGCTGGCCAATGAATTGAACGACGCCGCCAACTTGCGCGGCGGGGCCATCAAGAAGAGAGACGACGTCCACCGCATGGCGGAAGCGAATAAGGCCTTCGCGCATTATAGGTGGTGAGAAGAGGGAAGTCAGGAGTCAGAAGTCAGGAGTCAGAATCTCCGGCTTCTCGCCTTGGTTTAGTTGAATTCAGGATTGGAGATTATTTGAAGGGAGAAAAGGGACGAGCGGCGGCAGAGGCATTCCAGCTTCTGACTCCTGGCTCCTGACTCCCCAAGTTTTTTATGCCCAGAACGGTACCACTCGAGCGGATGAGGAATATCGGCATCGCCGCACATATCGATGCCGGTAAGACCACTACGACCGAGCGCATCCTTTATTACACGGGACGCACCCATAAGCTGGGCGAAGTCCATGAGGGCACCGCCACCATGGATTGGATGGAGCAGGAGCAGGAACGGGGCATCACCATTACCTCGGCCGCCACCACCTGCGAATGGCGCGACATCCAGATCAACATCATCGATACCCCCGGCCACGTGGATTTCACGGCCGAGGTGGAGCGCAGCCTGCGCGTACTGGACGGCGCGGTCGCGGTGTTCGACGCCGTCGCCGGCGTGCAGCCGCAGTCCGAGACGGTCTGGCGCCAGGCCGACAAGTACAACGTCCCGCGCATCTGCTTCATCAATAAAATGGACCGCGTGGGCGCGGACTTCAGCCATTCGGTCGACACCATCGTCGATCGGTTGAAGTGCCGGCCGGTGCCGATTCAGATTCCCATCGGAGCGGAAGAAAAGTTCCTGGGCATCGTCGACCTGGTCGAGATGAAGGCCATCGTCTGGCGCGACGAGACTCTAGGCTCGGAGTACGACACCGGCGAGATTCCCGAAGAACTGGTCGAAAAGGCCAAGGAATATCGCGAGAAGATGATCGAGGCCATAGCCGAGTCCGACGACGGCAACTTGTTCGAAAAGTTCATCACCGGCGAGACCATCTCCAACGCGGAAATTCGCGCCGGCATCCGCAAAGCCACCATCGCGCTCAAGGTCTTCCCGGTGATCTGCGGCTCGGCCTTCAAGAACAAGGGCGTGCAGACCATGCTCGACGCGGTGGTGGATTACCTGCCGTCGCCCCTGGACGTTCCTCCAGTGGAAGGCACGGACGTCGACAACCCGGAAAAGACTCTCATTCGCAAGGCCTCCGATTCCTCGCCGTTTGCCGCGCTGGTCTTCAAGATCATGACCGACCCGTACGTCGGGCAGCTCGCGTTCTTCCGCGTTTATTCCGGCACGCTGAAATCGGGCGATTCGGTGTATAACGTGGCCAAGCGGCGCAAGGAGCGCATCGGCCGCCTGCTGCGCATGCACGCCAACAAGCGCGAAGACATCCAGGAGATTCTGGCGGGCGACATCTGCGCCGCGGTGGGCCTGAAGACGGTCTCGACCGGCGATACGATTTGCGACGACGAGAAGCCCATCGTGCTCGAATCGATCGACTTCCCCACGCCCGTCATTCAGCTTGCGGTGGAACCGAAGACCAAGGCCGACCAGGAAAAGATGGGGATGGCGATCCAGAAGCTGGCCCAGGAAGACCCCACCTTCAAAGTGAATACCGATCCCGATACCGGGCAGACCATTCTTTCGGGGATGGGCGAGCTGCACCTGGAAATCATCGTCGACCGCATGATGCGCGAATTCGGCGTGGGCGCCAATGTCGGCAAACCGCAGGTGGCGTATCGCGAGACCATCCGCAAGAACGCCGAAGCCGAGGGGCGGCACATCAAGCAGACCGGCGGCCACGGCCAATACGGCCACGTGAAGATCCGGGTCGAACCGCTGCCCGGCGGCGGATTCGTGTTCGAAAACGAAGTCACCGGCGGCCGCGTACCCAAGGAATACATCAACCCGACCGAAGCCGGCATCAAGGAAGCGCTGGAAGGCGGCATTCTGGCCGGGTACCCCATGTCGGATATCAAAGTCATTCTCTACGACGGCAGCTATCACGACGTGGACTCTTCGGAAATCGCGTTCAAAGTGGCCGGCTCGCTGGCCATCAAGGAAGCCGTCCGCAAAGCCAAGCCGGTGCTGCTCGAACCCATCATGGCGGTGGAGGTGGTGGTCCCGGATCAGTATATGGGCGACGTGATCGGGGACCTGCAATCGCGGCGAGGAAAACTGGAAGGCATGCAGTTGCGCGGGACCACCCAGATCATCAAATCGATGGTGCCGCTTTCGGAAATGTTCGGCTACGCCACCGAGTTGCGTTCGCGAACCCAGGGGCGCGGCAGTTTCACCATGCATTTCGGCAGGTATGAGGAAGTCCCCGGCTCATTGGCCGAAGAGAATTTTCTTATGGCAAAGGAAAAATTCGATCGCAGCAAGCCGCACGTGAATATCGGGACGATCGGGCACATCGATCACGGCAAGACCACCCTGACGGCGGCGATCACCAAGGTGCTGGGCAAGTACAACCCGAAGGTCAAGTTCCGGAGCTTCGATTCGATCGATAACGCGCCGGAAGAAAAAGCCCGCGGCATCACCATCGCGGTGGCGCACATCGAGTACGAAACGGCCAAGCGGCACTATGCCCACGTGGATTGCCCAGGCCACGCCGACTACATCAAGAACATGATCACCGGCGCGGCGCAGATGGATGGCGCCATCCTGGTGGTGGCGGCCACCGACGGCCCCATGCCGCAGACCCGCGAGCACGTTTTGCTGGCGCGGCAGGTGGGCGTGCCCTATATCGTGGTCTGCATGAACAAGGTGGACATGGTGGACGATCCGGAGTTGCTCGACCTGGTGGAGCTGGAAGTGCGCGAGCTGCTGAAGAGCTACCAGTTCCCGGGCGACGATCTGCCGGTGATTCGCGTTTCGGCGCTGGGGGCCTTGAACGGCGAGCCGCAGTGGGAGAAGGGCGTCGAGGAGTTGATGGAGGCGGTGGACAGTTACGTGCCGATGCCGCTGCGCGTGAAGGACAAGCCGTTCCTGATGCCGATCGAGGACATCTTCTCGATCCAGGGCCGCGGCACGGTGGTGACGGGCCGCATCGAGCGCGGGATCTGCAAGGTGGGCGAGGAGATGGAAATCGTCGGCTTCCGGGATACGCGCAAGACGGTGGTGACGGGCGTGGAAATGTTCAAGAAGCTGCTGGACCAGGGTGAAGCGGGAGACAATGTCGGCCTGCTGCTGCGGGGAGTGGAAAAGGATGAAGTGGAGCGCGGGCAGGTGGTTGCGAAGCCGGGCTCGATTACGCCACACACCGTGTTCAAGGGCCAGGTATACGTCTTGAGCAAGGAAGAAGGAGGGCGGCACACGCCGTTCTTCAAGGGATACCGGCCGCAGTTCTACTTCCGGACGACGGACGTAACGGGGGTAGCCGAGTTGCCGGAAGGCACGGAGATGGTGATGCCGGGCGACAACGTGGACCTGAAGGTGGAGTTGATCACGCCGATCGCCATGGACAAGGGGTTACGCTTCGCCATCCGCGAAGGCGGCCGCACGGTGGGCGCCGGCACCGTGACCGAGATCATAAAGTAGGCCGGCACTACCAGGAAAAAGACATGGCGCTGAGAGAACGTATTCGCATCCGTCTGAAGGCATACGATCACCGCGTGCTGGATCAGTCGACGACGGAAATCGTGGACACCGCGAAGAGGACCGGCGCAACCGTCGCCGGTCCGATTCCCTTGCCCACCTCGAGGAGCATCACGACAGTTTTGCGCTCCCCTCACGTGGATAAGAAATCCCGGGAGCAATTTGAAATTCGGACGCACAAGCGGCTTCTGGACATTCTGGAGCCGACCCAGCAGACGGTCGACGCGTTGATGAAGCTCGATCTGCCGGCCGGAGTGGACGTGGAGATTAAGGCGTTCGGGAAGTAATGGAAGAAGTCAGGAGCCAGAAGTCAGGAGTCAGAATGCGGGTTGTTCTGGCGAGCGGTTGGCCCTGGCGTTTGAAAGGAGCACGGAGCTGAGCAGGCAGGCGGGAGTTGACCTTCTGACTTCTGTCTTCTGACTTCTGACTCCTTAAAGATTATGAGTCCAGGAATCCTTGGCAAGAAAATAGGTATGACGCAGATGTTCCGGCCGGACGGACAGGCCGTGCCGGTCACGCTGCTGAAGACGGGTCCCTGCATGGTGGTGCAACGCAAGACGCCCACCACCGACGGCTATGACGCGGTGCAGTTGGGCCTGCTCGAATTCGTGAAGCCGCAGCGCATCAACAAACCCGCCACCGGCCACCTCAAGAAGGCCGGCGTGGAGGGCGCCAAATTCGTGCGCGAATTTACGCTTCGCCCCGGCGATGACGATCTCAAGGCCGGCGACCAGGTGCTGGTGGATCAGTTCAAGCCCAAGGACAAGGTGGATGTGATCGGCGTCAGCAAGGGCCGCGGGTTTGCCGGCGTGGTCAAGCGCCACCATTTCCGCGGCGGCGAAGGCTCCCACGGATCCATGTTCCACCGCGCGCCCGGCTCCATCGGCTCCTCCAGTTTCCCCTCGCGCGTGCTTCCCGGCATGCGTATGGGCGGGCAACTGGGCAACGGCCGTGTGACCGTGCGCAACCTCGAAGTGGTCGACGTGGACGTGGAGGACAACGTGCTGGTGGTGAAGGGTGCGGTGCCCGGACCCAACGGGGGCTACGTGCTGGTGCGGAGGTCCAAGAGGTAACTGCCATGCC
Source organism: Bryobacteraceae bacterium (assembly GCA_050014595.1). Lineage (GTDB taxonomy): Bacteria > Acidobacteriota > Terriglobia > Bryobacterales > Bryobacteraceae > PALSA-129. The sequence goes on along the minus strand of JBEKDA010000057.1, from coordinate 33,784 downwards.
AACCCTCGACGTAGTGGATTTGAATAACGAAAAAGTCGGCCAGGTGGATTTGGCCGACGAAGTCTTCGGCGCGGAAGTCAACAACGACCTGCTCTATGAAGCCGTCCGCCAATACCAGGCGGGACAGCGCGCCGGTACGCACAAGACCAAGGTGCGCAGCGAAGTGGCCGGCTCCGGCAAGAAGCTGTGGAAGCAGAAGGGCACGGGGCGCGCGCGCATCGGCTCGGTCCGCTCGCCGCTGTGGCGTCATGGCGGCACGGTTTTTGGTCCGGTGCCGCGCGATTATGGCTACAAGCTGCCCAAGAAGATGCTGGTGGGCGCCCTGCGCTCGGCGCTCTCCGCCAAGTTGCGGGACGGCGAATTGAAAGTGGTGCAGGCCTTCCAGTTCGCGGAACACAAGACCAAGGCCGCCGTGGCCGCGCTGGCCAAGCTCGAAACCGGCCGAACCGTCCTGCTGGTGGATAACGGCGACAACCGCAATCTGGAGCTGGGCGTGCGCAACATCAAGGGCGTCACGCTGCTGGCCACCCGCGAAGTCAATCCTTATCACTTGCTGGGCCACCAGAGCGTGCTGCTTTCCGAAGCGGCGGCCCGCAAGTTCTCGGAGGCACTCGCGAAATGAACATCTACGAAGTAATTCGCCGCCCGCTGGTCACGGAGAAGGGCGTGGACCAGAAAGACACCCACCGCACGCTGTGTTTCGAAGTGGCGCTCGACGCCAACAAGACGCAGGTCAAGAGCGCCGTGGAGAAATTGTTCAAGGTGAAGGTGGCGGAGGTTCGCACCGCCACGTTCGACGGAAAGCTGCGGCGGCGGGGCCGCTTCGCCGGCTACCGTTCGGACTGGAAAAAGGCCTACGTCAAGCTGAAGGCGGGCGAGAAAGTGCCCGATTTCGCCGAGATTTAGAAAGGAAGCTGCGATATGCCGATTAAGACTTATAGACCCGTCACAGCGACCCGGCGCTTCCAGACCGTCACCTCGCGCGACGAAATCACCAAGCAGAGGCCCGAGAAATCGCTGGTCGAATCCAAGAAGCGCACCGGCGGCCGCAACAGCACGGGCCGCGTGACCTCGCGGTTCATCGGGGGCGGCGCCAAGCAAGCCTACCGGGTGGTCGATTTCAAGCGCGATAAGGCCGGTATCCCCTGCGTGGTGGCGGCCGTCGAATACGATCCCAACCGTTCGGCGCGTCTGGCCCTATTAAATTACGCCGATGGCGAGAAGCGCTACATTCTGCATCCGCACGGATTGCAGGTGGGGCAGAAACTGATGTCCGGTCCGGAGGCCGACATCCTGGTGGGCAACGCCCTGCCGATGAAGAACATGCCGGCCGGCACCATCGTCCATAACATCGAGTTGCGTCCCGGCAAGGGCGGGCAGATGGCGCGCTCGGCCGGATCGCAGGCGCAATTAGTTTCCAAGGAAGGCGGCACCGCGCTGTTGAAGCTGCCGTCGGGCGAAATCCGCCGCGTGCCGCTGGAATGCATGGCCACCGTCGGCCAGGTGGGCAACCTCGATCATGAAAACATTTCCCTGGGCAAAGCCGGACGCAAGCGTTGGCTGGGCAAGATGCCCCACAACCGCGGCGTCTCGATGAACCCGGTGGACCACCCGCATGGCGGCGGCGAGGGCAAAACCTCCGGCGGCCGTCACCCGGTGACTCCCTGGGGCCAGCCCACGCGCGGATTCAAAACGCGCAATAACAAGCGCACCGACAAGTGGATTGTCACGCACAAGAGCAAAAAGAGGTAGGCGCATATGGGTCGATCTGTCAAAAAAGGACCATTTACCGACACGCACCTGGAAGCCAAGCTGGCGGTGCTCTCGACCACCAGCGAAAAGAAAGTGGTGCGCACGTGGTCGCGGCGCTCCACCATCCTTCCGGAGTTCGTCGGTCACACCGTGGCGGTCCACAACGGCAAGAAATTCATCCCGGTGTACATCACCGAAAACATGGTGGGGCACAAGCTGGGCGAGTTTTCGCCCACCCGGGTGTTCAAAGGCCATTCGGTAAAAGCGGCCACGGAGAAGACGGCCAAGCCGGCATAAAACGAGGCGGCATAACGAGGCAAGCATGGAACCCAACACCCAGATCAAAGCGGAAGCCAGATACATCCGAGTCTCCCCGCAGAAAGCGCGCCTGGTCGTGGATATGATCCGCGGCAAGCAGGCGGGCGCCGCCATCACCACGCTGCGCACCGTCAACAAACGTATCGCGCCCACCGTGGAAAAGGTGCTGCAGTCGGCCATCGCCAACGCGCAGAACCGCAATGAAGACCTGGACGTCGACAAGCTGTTCATCTCCGAAGCGTACGTCCACGACGGCCCGCGCATGAAGCGCGTGCGGCCGGCGCCCATGGGCCGCGCCTACCGGTATCAGCGGCGTATGTCGCATATCGTCATCAAGGTGACGGAGAAAGAAGCATAGATGGGACAGAAAGTTCATCCGTACGGATTCCGGCTGGGCTTCAATAAGCCCTGGCGCTCGCGTTGGTTCGCCAAGCAGGGCTACGCCAAGCTGCTGCAGGAAGATCTGGAGCTCAAGGACAATCTGCGCGACCGGCTGAAATCGGCCGGCGTCAGCTCGATCGAAGTGGACCGCGCGGGCAACAAGCTGCGCGTCACGATCCGCACCTCCCGGCCCGGTATCATTATCGGCCGCAAGGGCGCGGAGATCGAAAAGCTGAAGCAGGACATGGCGCGCAAGACCAAGCGCGAAGTCTTCATCGACATCCAGGAAGTACACAAACCGGAACTCGACGCGCAACTGGTTTCGGAATCCATCGGGCTGCAGCTCGAAAAGCGCGTGGCCTTCCGCCGCGCCATGCGCAAGGCCGTCGATTCGGCGCTGCGTTTCGGCTGCAAGGGAATTAAGGTGCGCGTGTCGGGCCGCTTGAATGGCGCCGAAATAGCGCGCAGCGAGTGGTACCTGCAAGGTCAGCTTCCCCTGCATACGCTCCGCGCCGACATCGACTACGGCTTCGCCGAAGCCCACACCACCTACGGTGTCATCGGCATCAAAACTTGGATTTATAAGGGTGAGATTCTGGATCTCACCAAGCGCCGAGGCGGGCTGCCAGAGCCCGAGCCGAGGCGGGAACCGCGCGAGCGGCGCGACCGCGGGGATCGCGGGGATCGCGGCGGACGCGGACGCGAGCGCGGCCCCTATGAGCGCCCGGCGCCTCCGGTGGCTGCGGCTCCTCCGGTGGAAGCAACCGGCCCGGCCGTGCAAGTGCCGCCGGCCGATCTGCCGCGTCCGGCCATTCGTCCGGCGACGCCCATTCTGCCGCCGCTGATGGCGCCGCAACAGCCGTCCTGGAAGCAGGAAGCGCGGCCGGAAGCGCAAACCGAGCCGGCGCAGAAGCAGGAAGCGCGGCCGGAAGCGCAAACCGAGCCGGCGCAGGAAACCGAGACCAAGCCCGGCCCCGAGGCCGCGCCGTCCGGCACCTCCGGCGAGAACCAATAGGAGATTAGAGGGTAAACCGCCATGATGATGCCAAAGAAGGTGAAGTACCGGAAGCAGCAGCGCGGGCGCATGACCGGCAAGGCATGGCGCGGATCGTCGATTTCCTTCGGCGAATTCGGCCTGAAAGCCATGGAATGCGGCTGGGTGACGGACCGGCAGATCGAAGCCGCGCGCGTCGCCATGACCCGCTCCATCAAGCGCGGCGGCAAAGTATGGATTCGGCTGTTCCCCGATAAGCCCATCACCAAGAAGCCCGCCGAAACCCGCATGGGTAAAGGTAAGGGCGCCCCCGAACAATGGGTGGCGGTGATCCGGCCGGGCAAAATACTGTTCGAGATGGAGGGCGTGGACCGCGCCACGGCCGGCGCCGCCATGCGCCTGGCGGCCCACAAACTGGCCATCCGGACCAAGTTCATCAGCCGGGAAGACGCGGAGTAACAATATGAAAGCGCAGAAAGTTCGCGATCTCGACGACAACGCATTGCGTCAGCAGCTTCATGAAATGGACGAGCAGCTCTTTCGTCTTAATTTTCAGATGTCCATGGGACAGATGGAAGGCCTCAAGAAGGCTCGCGGTTTGAAAAAAGACCGCGCCCGCTTCCAGACGATCCTGCGCGAGAGGGAACTCGCGGCGGAGAACAAATAACATGGCCGAGACGCAGATCGCCAAGGGATTCAAAAACGAAAAGATCGGCGAGGTGGTTTCCACGAAGATGCAGAAAACCATCGTGGTGGAAGTCAGCCGCCGCGTGCCGCACCCGCTCTACAAGCGCATCATCGGCAAGCGCAAGAAATTTTACGCCCACGACGAAGAAGGCCGCGCCCGCACGGGCGACGTCGTGCGCATCATCGAATGCCGCCCTCTGAGCAAGCTGAAGCGGTGGCGGCTGGCGGATGTGATCCGGCGCGCGCCCCAGGTGGGTGTGCAACCGTCGGAACTGGATGTGAAGGTTTGAGAGAAGAGAAGACAGGAGTCAGGAGTCAGGAGTCAGAATGCCGGTGCTGCTTTTATTCTGAATTCTGTCTTCCGACTTCTGACTACTGGAGTTCTTTATGATTGGAATGCGAACAATTCTCGAGGTGGCCGATAACTCCGGCGCGCGGAGGCTTTCGTGCATTCTGCCGCGCGGCGGCGACCTCGGGCTGCGGGCTGGTTTGGGCGACGTCATCACCGCCGCGGTCAAGGAAGCCGCGCCCGATTCGGCCATCAAAAAAGGCAAAGTGGTGCGCTGCGTGGTGGTCCGCATGCGCAAGGAGACCCGGCGCAAGGATGGCACGTACATCCGCTTCGATTCGAATGCCGCCGTGTTGATCAACGATGTGGGCGAGCCGGTGGGCACGCGCGTCTTCGGGCCGGTGGCCCGCGAGTTGCGCGAGAAGAGATTCATGAAGATCGTCTCGCTGGCGCCCGAGGTAATCTGATGGCTATCGCAAAGAAGAAGCCGGCCGAGCCGGTGCGCATCGATCTGCGGAAGGAAGACACCGTCAAGGTGATCTCCGGCCGCGACAAGGGTAAGAGCGGCCGCGTTTTGCGCGTCGACCGGGGGACCGGCAAGATCCTGGTGGAGCACGTCATGATGATCAAGCGGCACACCCGGCCCAATCCGTCCAAGCAGATCAAGGGCGGCATTGCGGAGCGCGAAAGCGCCTTCTCGGCCTCCAAGGTCTTGCTGGTGTGCCCCGGCTGCAACAAGGCCGTGCGCGTGGCGCACCACGTCGACCATGCCGCGGGCGGCAAGACGCGCCGCGTGAGAGTCTGCCGCAAGTGCGGCCAGACCCTCGACAGGAAGTGAGGATTCCATGGCAGCACGTTTGAAAGAGCTTTATAAGAAGAAAGTCGTCGAGGTGATGACCAAGGAGTTCGGCTACAAGAACGAGATGGCCGTTCCCAAGATCGAGAAGATCTCGATCAACATCGGCCTCGGCGAAGCCACCCAGAACGCCAAGCTGATGGACGGCGCGGTCAACGAACTCAATGCGATCGCCGGGCAGAAAGCCGTGATCACCAAGGCCACCAAGTCGATCGCCCAGTTCAAACTGCGCGAGGGCCAGTCGATCGGCTGCATGGTGACGCTGCGCGGCGACCGCATGTACGAATTTTTCGACCGCCTGGTCAACGTGGCTCTGCCGCGCGTGCGCGATTTCCGCGGCGTCTCCAGCAAGAGCTTCGATGGCCGCGGCAATTACACCCTGGGCGTGAAGGACCAGTTGATCTTCCCTGAGATCGATTACGCCAAGGTGGAAAAGACCAAGGGAATGAATATTTCGATTACCACCACGGCCCGCACGGATGCCGAGGGCCTGGCGCTGTTGCGGCACATGGGGATGCCCTTCCGCCAATAAGGAGAAGCAAGAAACCATGGCCACTACCGCAAAAATCGCCAAAGATCTGAAGTTGGAAAAAGCCCGGCGGGCCAAGACGCCCAAGCTGGGAGTCCGCCACCGCAACCGCTGCTGGCGCTGCGGACGGCCGCGCGCCTATCTGCGCAAATTCGGCGTCTGCCGTCTCTGTTTCCGCCAGCTCGCCCTGAACGGCGAGATCCCCGGCGTGATGAAGGCTAGCTGGTAAGAATATGGGAGACAGGAGTCAGAAGTCAGGAGTCAGAATCCGGGCGGGCCATGATGGCCCCGCTATTCTGACTTCTGTCTTCGGTCTTCTGACTTCACCAGGAGTATTATGACAAGCGATCCCATTGCCGACATGCTGACTCGCGTACGGAACGCGATCCAGGCCCGCCATCCCAAGGTGGACGTGCCGGCTTCCAAGCTGAAATCCGAAATCGCGCGCATTCTGAAAGAAGAAGGCTACATCGCCAACTTCAAGGTGGCGGAAGAAGGCTCCAAGCGCACCATCAAGATCTACCTGAAGTACGGTCCCGGCAATGCGCCGGTGATCTCGGCAATCGAACGCGTCTCGCGTCCCGGCTGCCGGGTGTACGTCGGCCAGACCGATATCCCGCGGGTGCTGGGCGGCATGGGAATCAACATCCTTACCACCCCGCGCGGCGTGATGACCGGGCGGGATGCGCACAAGGAGCACCTCGGCGGCGAAATCCTCTGCCGGGTGTGGTAGCGAGGTATTGACACATGTCTAGAATTGGCAAGAAACCGATTCCGCTGCCCTCGGGCGTCAAGGTCGCGATCGGCGAACAACTCGAAGTCAGCGGACCCAAAGGCAAGCTGATGGTGCCGATCCCCGCCGGCATCACCGTCGAGCAGGCCGGCGGCAAGCTCGAAATCAAGCGCGCCTCCGACGATCACGCGGCGCTCCATGGCCTCACCCGCGCGCTGGCGGCCAATGCCGTGCAAGGCGTCTCGACGGGCTTCGTACGGGAGCTGGATATCGTGGGCATCGGCTATCGCGCCGACGTCAAGGGCCAGGTGGCCACCTTCACGCTGGGCTACTCCCACCCCATCGAGGTCCTGCTGCCTCCGGGAATCGACCTCAAGATCGATAAACAGACGCACCTGGTGCTGAGCGGCTACGACCGGCAGTTGCTCGGCCAGGTGGCGGCCAACATCCGCGCCCTCCGCAAGCCGGATCCCTACAAGAACAAGGGCGTCCGCTACACCGGCGAGGCGCTGCGCAAGAAGGTCGGTAAGACCGGGGCGAGTGCAAAATGATTCGTAAAATCGAAAAGAAGGAAATCCGCAGCCGGATCCACAAGCGCATCCGGCGCAAGCTGGCGGGCACTGCCGAGCGTCCGCGGCTGGCCGTGTTCCGCAGCGTGGCTCATATTTACGCGCAGATCATCGACGATGCGGCGGGCGCCACGCTGGTGTCGGCCTCTTCGGTCGACAAGCAGTGCCGCACCAACGGCGGCAACGTGGCGGCGGCCAAGACCATCGGCAGACTGGTGGCGGAACGCGCCAAGGCCAAGGGCATTCAACGCGTGGTTTTCGACCGCGGCGGATATCCGTATCACGGCCGCGTCAAGGCCCTCGCCGACGCGGCGCGCGCGGCAGGACTGGAGTTCTAATGCATACGTCAGCGAAACGCATCGATCCGGCGACCCTCAACCTGAAAGAGCAGGTAGTGGCCATCAACCGCGTTACCAAGGTCGTGAAGGGCGGTAAGAACCTCAGCTTCTCGGCGCTGGTAGTCATCGGCGATCCGTCCGCCAAAGTGGTCGGATACGGGGTAGGGAAGGCCAAGGAAGTTCCCTCGGCCATCCGCAAGGGCATCGAGGCGGCCAAGAAGGCGCTGCGCCACGTGAACGTGCTGGAGACCACCATCGCCCACCAGGTGCTCGGCCAGTTTTCGAGTTCCCAGGTACTCCTCAAGCCGGCCCCGGCCGGAACCGGCGTCATCGCCGGCGGCGCCGTCCGCGCCGTGCTCACGGCCTGCGGCGTCCCCAACGTCCTCACCAAGTCCATCGGACGCCGCAATCCGCACAACGTGGTCAAGGCCACCATCGTGGCCCTCGAATCCCTGCGCGACCGCAAAGCCGTGGCCGATATGCGCGGCCTGGCAGTGGAGAAACTCTAATGGCCGGCACCATCAAAATCAAACTCGTGCGCAGCCCCATCTGCACTCCCGACAAGCACAAACGGGTGGTCAAGGGGCTGGGCCTGCGGAAAGTCAATCAGATCGTGGTGCGGCCGGATTCTCCGGTCTTCCGCGGCATGGTGAAGAAAGTTCCGCATCTGCTGGAGGTCGTGGAGTGAGGAGCCAGGTTTCTAGGAGTCAGGAGTATTGGAAATGAATCTTAGCCATTTAAGACCTCCCGCCGGGCAAAAGAAGGCGCGCAAGCGCATCGGCCGCGGCATGGGTTCGGGCCATGGGAAGACCTCGACGCGTGGCAGCAAGGGCCAGCGCGCCGGAACCGGCTTCGGCCAGAAGCGCGGTTTTGAAGGCGGCCAGATGCCGCTGCACCGCCGCCTGCCAAAGCGCGGATTTACCAACATCTTCAAGAAGAAGTTCGCCATCGTCAATCTGGGACGGCTTGAGAAAGTGGAAGGCGATACTTTCAATCCCGACCGGCTGATCGAGCTCGGCCTCATCCACAACCTGGGTGAAGGACTCCGCGTGCTCGGCACCGGCCAGTTGACGCGCAAGATTACGGTGGAGGCCCACCATTTCTCGAAGTCGGCTCTGGAGAAGATCCAGAAGGCTGGCGGAACGGCGCAGGTGATCGGCGCGCCCACCCAGTAGGCGCCGGGAATCGAAGGAAACCATGAGGTTTTTAGAAGCGTTCGCAAACATTTTCCGCGTCCCCGATCTTCGCAAGCGGCTGCTGTTTACGCTAGGGCTGCTGGCGGTGTATCGTCTGGGCGGGCACATCCCGGCGCCGGGCATCAATACCGCCCGGTGGTCCGAGTTCATGAATTCCGCGAACGGGTCGTTATTCAGCTTCTTTGATATGTTTGCGGGCGGCAACATCCGCCGCTTCACGGTTTTCGCCCTGGGGATCATGCCATACATTACGGCATCCATCATTCTGCAGTTGTTGACGGTGGTGGTTCCCACCCTCGAAAAACTGCAGAAGGAGGGCGAACTCGGCCGCCGCAAAATCACCCAGTGGACCCGCTACCTGACCATCATCCTTTCAGTCATCCAGTCGGCCACCATCGCCGGTGGCCTTCAAACCCAGGCGGGCATCGTCATCAATCCCGGCATGGGGTTCGTGCTGCTGACCATCATATCTCTCACTACCGGAACGGCCTTCATCATGTGGCTGGGCGAGCAGATCAGCGAGCGCGGCGTGGGCAACGGCATGTCTCTCATCATCTTCACCGGCATCGTGGTGGGGCTGCCGCACGCCATGCAGAACATCTATCAGAACACCTTCGTTACCCACGAATGGAGCCCGCTCACTCTGATCCTGATCATCGCCATGATGATCGTGGTGGTGGCTTTCATCGTGCTGGTCGAGCGCGGCGAGCGGCGCATCCCGGTGCAGTACGCCAAGCGCGTGGTCGGCCGGCGCGTGATGGGCGGCCAGTCCACGCACATGCCGCTCAAAGTCAACGCCGGCGGCGTCATCCCGGTGATTTTCGCTTCGTCCATTCTGGCTTTCCCCACTACTTTGCTGCAGGCCAGTTTCGTCAAGAACACCACCTGGCTGAGCAACACGCTCCGCAGCATCCTGCCCGGCGAGCCGCTCTATTACATCCTGTTCACTGCGGGAATTATCTTTTTCTGCTTCTTCTACGTCTCCATTATTTTCAATCCCAACGAAGCGGCCGATAACATGCGCAAGTACGGCGGCTTCGTTCCGGGTATCCGTCCGGGCCGGAATACGGCCGAGTATATGAATGCCATCCTCACCAAAATCACGGTGGTGGGTGGTGTTTATCTGGCTATCCTGTGCCTGATTCCGGGCGTGATGATGTCGGGCATCAAGCTCCAGCACCTGCCGCTCATCGGCAACTGGATCGACCGGGTGGCGCCGCGCTTCCTGCTGGAAGGGTTGAACGTTCAGTTTTATTTCGGGGGCACGTCGTTATTGATCGTGGTGGGAGTCGCCATGGACACGATCAACCAGGTTGAGGCGCAGTTGATTATGCGCCATTACGACGGCTTCACTCCCAGGTCGGGCCGGATCCGCGGCCGCCGGAGTACTTTCTAGGAATTTGTGAAGGCCATCGTCCTGTTTGGCTCGCCTGGATCCGGAAAAGGTACCCAGGCCAGGTTGCTGACCGAGTGTCTGGCGGTCCCCCATGTCTCCACCGGAGACATGTTGCGGGGGCGCATCCGGCAGGAGGCCGGCATGGCTACGGAAATGGCCGCGACTATGGCCGCAACCATGCAGGCCGGCGCGTTGGTTTCGGACCGGGTAGTTGATGAGATGGTAGAGCAGCGGCTCAGCCAGGCTGACGCCGCCCAGGGTTTTGTGTTGGACGGGTACCCGCGCACGCGGGCGCAGGGCGAACGCTTCTGCGCCTGGCTGGATGGGCGCGGCATCCGCGAGGTGGTGATTCATCTCGCGGTTGATTACAATGTAATTATTGCCCGTTTGACCGGACGCCGCGAGTGCCCTCGCTGCGGGACCCTGTACAACGTCGCTTTCCATCCGCCCAAGGTGGATGAGTTATGCGACCTGGATGGCGAGGGATTGGCGGTCCGGGACGACGATCGCGAGCCCGTGATTCGGGAGCGGTTGGATGCGTATGAGCGGCAAACCCGCCCGGTGCTGGAGTATCTGCGCGCGGCGGGACGACGGGTAGTTGAGGTGGATGCCAGTAACGATCCGCCGGAGTTGGTGTACCAGAAGATTAGCCAGGCGATAGAAACCGATGATCGTTCGCAAAACCGCCGCTGAATTGGAAAAGATGCGGCGCAGCGGTCTGCTGGTCTGGCAGATTTTGCAGAAGCTGAAGGAAATTGCGGTGGAAGGGGCCACTACCATGGACCTAGAAGTAGCCGCCGCCAAGATGATGGCCGATGCCGGAGCCATACCCGCTTTCAAGGGTTACTATGTTCCGGCCGCCGGCGAGGCTTTTAAGTTTGTGTTGTGTACCTCGGTCAATAGCGAAATCGTCCACGGGATGCCGAATTCCAAGCGCGTCCTCAAGAAAGGCGACATCGTTTCGATCGATACCGGGGTCAAGCTGGGCGGCTATTACGGCGATTCCGCCGTTACCGTTCCGGTGGGTGAAGTCAGCGATGAGACCCGACGTCTCCTCCAGGTGACGCAGGAATCCCTGGAAATGGCGATCGATCGGGTGCGGCCCGGCAACCGGCTTTTTGATATTTGTGAGACCGTGGAGCAGCACGTGAAGGCCAATGGTTTTTCGGTGGTCCGCGAGTACGTGGGCCATGGCATCGGCACCCAGCTTCACGAGGAGCCGCAGGTTCCGAATTATGTGGATCGCAAAAACGAGAACCCGCGGTTGAAGGAAGGGATGGTGCTGGCGGTCGAACCCATGGTGAACGCCGGCCGGCCGGAAGTGGTGGTGCTGAAGGACAAGTGGACCGCCGTAGCCAAGGACGGTTCCAACAGCGCCCACTTCGAGCATTGCATCGCGGTGACCGGAAACGGCCCGTGGGTTTTGACAAGGCCGTGAAAGTAGTGGCCGTGGTGGTCGAAGAGCGGCCCAGCGCGGTATACGAAGTCGTGCTGCCGGAGCAGCAGAAAGTTTTGGCGCACCTGGTGGGCACGGTGCAGCGGAATTTTGTAAGGTTGGTCCCGGGCGATCGCGTGGAGGTGGAATTGAGCCCTCACGATCCGACGCGCGGAAGGATTACAAGAAAGGTTACCGAGCCGCGACCGTGAGGGAGCGGAGAAAGCGAACCGAACCGCGAACGTAAGAGAGCGGTTCCAAATATATGAAAGTTCGAGCGTCCGTCAAGAAAATTTGCGACAAGTGCAAGGTGATCCATCGCGAAGGCGTGGTGCGGGTCATTTGCGTAAACCCGAAACATAAACAGAGACAGGGATAACGAGAAGAACATATGGCACGTTTAGCCGGTGTGGATCTGCCGCCAACCAAAAGGGCTGAGATCGGGCTGACTTATATTTACGGCATTGGCCGTACCCGCGCGAAGTCCCTGCTTTACAGGGCCGGCATCAATTTTGATAAGAAGGTTCGCGACCTGACGGAAGACGAAATCAACCGCGTCCGTACCATCCTGGAAGAAGAAGGCGCCGTGGAAGGCGATTTGCGCAAGGAAATCTCGATGAACATCAAGCGTCACATCGAGATGGGCTCCTACCGCGGCCTGCGGCACCGCCGTGGACTGCCGGTCCGCGGACAGCGCACCCATACCAACGCCCGCACGCGCAAAGGACCGCGCCGCGGGACCGTTGCCAACAAGAAGAAAGCCGCGTCCAAGACCTAAGACAAGACACTGTATATGGCGAAAGCACCAGTAAAAACCGGAAAGAAGAAGAGCTTCAAGAAAAAGGAAAAGCGCATCGTCCACACGGGCATTGTGCATATCCAGGCTACCTTCAACAACACCATCGTCACCATAGCGGATCAGGAAGGCAACACCATCTCCTGGTCCAGCGCCGGCTCGCTGGGATTTCGCGGGTCGCGCAAAGGCACTCCCTTCGCCGCGCAGCAGGCGGCGCTCACAGCCGCCAATAAAGCCGGTGAAAGCGGGTTGCGGGTGGTCGAGGTGCGGGTCAGCGGTCCGGGTTCCGGCCGCGAATCCGCCGTGCGCGCGCTTTCCACCGCCGGCATAGAAGTTCGCGCCATCAAGGACGTCACGCCCATTCCGCACAACGGCTGCCGTCCGCCGAAGAAGCGCAGAGTATGAATTTGGTTCTGGGGCATTATGAAGCGGGAAGAAGGCCTGCCATTGGCTGTAAACCGCACCTGAGTGAAAGGTAAGGAGAAGAAACTTGGCAAGATACATCGGTCCCGTTTGCCGGCAATGCCGGCGCGAGGGCATGAAACTATTTCTCAAAGGCGAACGCTGCCACACGGAAAAGTGCGCCATCGAAAAGCGCAACTTCATTCCCGGCCAGCATGGCAAAGATCGCGCGAAGAAGATTGTGGGCTACGGCCTGCAGCTTCGCGAAAAACAAAAGGTCCGCCGCGTGTACGGCATCCTGGAACGCCAGTTCCGCAGCACTTTTGAGAAGGCTGCCCTGGCGAAAGGCATCACCGGCGATCACCTGATGTCCGCCCTGGAGCGCCGCCTCGACAGCGTCATCTACCGCATGGGCTTCGGCACCAGCCGCGCCCAGGCCCGCCAGATTGTCCGCCACGGCCACATCGACGTCAACGGCCGCAAGTGCAACATCCCTTCGGCCTCGGTCAAGGTCGGCGATATCGTCTCGGTCCGCGAACGCAGCCAGAAGCATCCCACTATCCTGGCCGCCCGCGATGCCACCGCGCACGCGCCCGCGCCCAGTTGGATCGACGTCGACCGCGAAGCGCTCAAGGGCCGCATCATCGCCCTGCCGCAGCGGAGCGAATTGGTGCAGATCCAGTTGAATGAGCAGCTCATCGTGGAGTTGTACTCCAAGTAAGGAATCAGAAGTAAGGAGTCAGAAGTCAGGAGTCAGAATGGCATGCCCGCGATTCTGACTTCCGACTTCTGGCTCCTGGCTTCCCAACGAGGTTCATTATGTTCAAAGGCTTTCAGAAACCCAAAAGACTGGTCGCCAATACTGAAACTCTCACCGAGCGGTATGGCATGTTTACAGCGCAGCCTTTTCAACGCGGCTTTGGCACCACCATCGGTAACAGCCTGCGTCGCGTACTGCTCAGCTCCATCGAAGGCGCGGCCATTACGGCCGTCCGCATCGAGGGCGTGGAACACGAGTTCAGCCCCATTCCCGGCGTGGTCGAAGACGCCACCGACATCATTCTCAACCTGAAGCAGATCCCCTTCAAGATCTCCGGCGATGGCGTCAAAACCGTGCGCTTGGATCTCGATCACCCGGGCGAGGTCCGCAGCGGCCAGATCCAAACCGATGCCGACGTCGAAGTGCTCGACCGCGATGTGCACCTCGCCACCGTCAGCGAAGGCGGCAAGCTTTCCATCGAGATGCGCCTCAAGAGCGGCCGCGGATACGTCAGCGCCGACAAAAATTTCGACGAAGACCTGGCGCTGGGCTACATTCCGATCGACTCGGTCCATTCGCCCGTCCGCAAGGTCAACTTCTCGGTAGAGGCCGCGCGCCTCGGCCAGATGACCGATTACGACAAGCTCACCATCGAAGTCTGGACCAACGGCGCGGTTTCCCCGCAGGACGCCATCGGCTACGCCGCCAAGCTCCTCAAAGACCACATGTCCATCTTCATCAACTTCGAAGAAGTGGCGGAGCAGACCGAAGAAATCTCCGAGCACGGCTCCGAGAAGATGAACGAAGTGCTCAACCGCTCCGTGGAGGAACTGGAACTGAGCGTTCGCTCTTACAATTGCTTGAAGAACGCCAATATCCAGACCATCGGCGAACTGGTGCAGAAGACCGAAGCCGAGATGTTGCGGACCAAGAACTTCGGCCGCAAGTCGCTCAACGAAATCAAGGAAATCCTGGCTAACATGGGCCTGGCGCTGGGCATGCGTATCGACCAGCATGGCCGTCTGGTGGCCCCGCCGCCTTCTTCCATCCCGCCGGATTACGGCCCGGATGACGAGGGTGGGCAGGAGCAGGTCGGAGAGTAATTCATGAGACACAAGGTTGCCGGATTCAAACTCAAGCGGCCCGTCGATAGCCGCAACTCGCTGCTGCGCAATCTCACCACCAGCGTGATTGAGAAGGAACGCGTCATCACCACCGTCCCCAAGGCCAAGGCCGTCCGCCCGCTGGTGGAGAAGATGATCACTCTCGCCAAGCAGGACACCCTGCACGCGCGGCGCCAGGCGGCCGCCTGGTTGCGTACGCCGGCTTCGGTGAAGAAGCTGTTCGATACGCTGGGCACCCGCTTCGGTCAACGCACCGGCGGCTATACCCGTATCACCCGCCTGGGACCGCGCAAAGGCGATGGCGCCGAGCAGGCCATGTTGGAGCTGGTCGGATCCGAGCTCGTCAAACGCGCCGCCGACCGCGCCAAGCGCAAGGAAGAGCGGCTCAAAGCGGCGAGGGAAGGCCGCGAGCACGAAGAAGAAGAGAAGCCGGGATAGGCGGTTCTGTTTACGATTAGCCGCGGATGCGGCAAGGCGTCCGCGGCTTTTGGCGTTTTGTCGGGGAACACCTGTCCGATTTCGCTTGACATCATTGTTTATTAGTACTAGATGTATAGTATTAGTGCCGATTCGTGCCGTTGCGGTGATTGGTGTCGCCCTGATCGCGCTAATGCGTTCGCTGCCAGGACAGCAATCGGGGCTTCAATTTGAGGTCGCATCCGTTCGTCCGACGGTGTTCCCCAGTGACGCGTTTGCGGCCGGCTTCCGGGTTGGGGCCTCCAGTAATCCTTGCGGCGGCGGCAAGGTGTCGGTCTCGGGCACACTTATCAGGCTGGATTCGGTTGCTATTTGCGACATCATTCGAATCGCATACGATGTGAAGTATTACCAGGTGATCGGCGTGCCTGCCACGCTTGGGTATTCCGGCCAGGATAGAATCCCGCCGGTTTCCTTCCAGGCGGCGATCGCAGATGCTGCTAAACAACCCGTGTTCTTCTATGACATCGAGGCGCGTTCGCCGGGCTCCGATCCACCGAAGGAGGACCAGGTGCGGGAGATGCTTCGCGCGCTGCTTGCCGATCGCTTCCATCTGACACTGCACCGCGAAAACAGGGAATTCTCCTACTATGCTCTGGTGCCCGCGAAGAACGGTCCCAAGCTGACGCCGGCGGTGGAAGGCTGCAAGGGGCACAGCACGCCAGATTTGGCGACTAGCTGCGGTCAAACCATGGAAAGGCTGGTAAAGCAACTCAACGGGTTAGCCGACCGCACGGTGTTGGACATGACGGGCTACACGGGAAAGTTCGACTACGAAATTCCGATTGACCGGAACGACGGTGACATCCGGTCGGCGATCCTGGCCAGCTTGCTGGAGCATCTGAAACTCAAGCTGGAACCGCGAAAGGGTCCGGTGGAATGCCTGGTCATCGACCACGTAGAAAGGCCCTCGGAGAACTGACCGGCCGTTACCCGCACCCGACGAGTGACAGACCACGAAAGGCGATGGTCTGTCCCACTTAGCTTCGCTTGAAATCCCGCAGCACTTCGAGTACGGCGTCGCTGGCCCTCGAGGTCCTCAAAAAAACCCGAAAAACCCCGAAAAACCCGTAAACCAAAACCAAACCAAACCAAACCAAAACCAAAAACCCGTCGTAAAAACCAAAACCAAAACCCGTGACAGGCTACGTGTTTCCATTTTTCGGTCCCGGCGGAAATGGGTCAGACGCATGTTTGGGGCGTCGCCCGGCCCACGCAGCGTGACAGACCACGGAACCCGATGGTCTGTCCCACTCGCCTACGCCTTGAACTCGATCCCCTGCGCCAGCGGCAATTCCGCCGACCAGTTGATGGTGTTGGTCTGCCTCCGCATGTATGCCTTCCACGCGTCGCTGCCGGACTCGCGCCCGCCGCCCGTGTCCTTCTCACCTCCGAAGGCGCCGCCGATCTCCGCCCCGCTGGTGCCGATGTTGACGTTGGCAATCCCGCAGTCGCTGCCCCGGTGGCTCAAGAAAGTTTCCGCCGCCAGCAGGTTCGTCGTGAAGATGGCCGACGAGAGGCCCTGCGGCACATCGTTGTGCCAGTGAATCGCTTCGTCCAGGTTCTCGAACTCCACCAAATAGAGGATCGGCGCGAAAATCTCTTCCTTCAGAATCGGCATGTCCGGCCGCGCGCGCACCAGTGTGGGCCGCACATAACAGCCCTGGATGGCTTCGCCGCCGCACAGGATTTCGCCGCCCTGCTCGCGGATGCGCCGGACGCCGTCCATCATATCGGTCACCGCCTGGCGGTTCACCAGCGGTCCCATCAGAGTTCCTTCCTCCAGCGGGTCGCCGATCTTGACCTGCCGGTAGGCGTCCACCAGCGCCGCGGTCATGCGCCCCGCGATGCCGCGCTGCAGGAACAGCCGCCGCGTCGTGGTGCAGCGCTGTCCCGCCGTTCCCACCGCCCCGAACAGCACCGCGCGCAGCAGCAGGTCCAGGTTGGCGTCATCCATGGCGATGATGCCGTTGTTGCCGCCCAGTTCCAGGATGCTCCGGCCCATCCGTCCCGCCACCACCTGCGCCACGTGCCGCC
The DNA here is from genome assembly GCA_050014595.1 of Bryobacteraceae bacterium. Lineage (GTDB taxonomy): Bacteria > Acidobacteriota > Terriglobia > Bryobacterales > Bryobacteraceae > PALSA-129. The sequence goes on along the minus strand of JBEKDA010000057.1, from coordinate 16,715 downwards.
CCACTTCAGTCGACCCCGTAAAGCTCACCAGCGGAATCCGCGCGTCGTGGATCAGGCTTTCGCCAATCGGACGGCTCTTCCCGATCACCAGGTTGAAGACGCCTTTGAGGCCATGCTGGTCGAGCACCCGGTTGCAGATCTTCTGCACCGCGATGGCCGTGAGCGGCACCTCCGAGGACGGCCGCCAGAGCACGCAATCTCCGCACACCGCCGCGATCATGGCGTTCCACGCCCACACCGCAACCGGAAAGTTGAAGGCGCTGATCACCCCCACGATACCCAGCGGGTGCCACTGCTCGTACATGCGGTGTCCCGGCCGTTCGCTGTGCATAGTCAGCCCGTAGAGCTGCCGCGAAAGCCCCACCGCGAAATCGGCGATGTCGATCATCTCCTGCACTTCGCCCAGGCCTTCCGCCAGGATCTTGCCCATTTCGAGCGACACCAGCGCGCCTAGATCCGTCTTGTGGGCGCGCAGTTCATTGCCGATTTCGCGCACGATCTCGCCGCGCTTGGGCGCCGGCATCATGCGCCACTCGAGGAAGGTCTCTCGCGCGCGCCGCACCACGGATTCGTAATCCGCCGGGCCGGCCAGTTGGATCTTCGCCAACCTTTCACCAGTCGCCGGGCTGAAGGATTCCAGCTCGCCGCCGCCGGGGTTTGCGATCCAGTCGCCATGGCAGGCGCCCGAATTGACCGGCTCGATGTGCAGCCTTTCCAGAATGAGGGGGATGGAGTGAGTAACGGTGGACACGTTACTATCTTAGCGAGCCCGAGCTGGCAAGGTCACCCGGCGTGGTCTCCGATGAAGCGGAGTCACACAGCCAGCGCTTCTCGCGCCGGGGCTCCTTGTTCACGTGCCGCTTCCAGAGCCTGTGTACGCGCCTGGAAGCGGTAAAGGGGGCAGCGATACCGGCGGCCACCCGATTCGAATACCACCTGGTATACATCCGCCGACGACCGCTGCGGACTGCTGTTACGTTCGATGCGATAGAGGGTGAGCACCGTGCCGGGTTCGAGAACCGCTCCGGCGAGCGCCACGATGTCTTCTACAGCTAACTTGCTGAGGGTTTCCCGTAACACTTCAGATCCCCGTTTGGCGGTTCGTGCCCTTGACAGCGGCACTCACCCCTATGCCTCGGTTGCCGGGTCTGAGGTCCGGCATGTATGTCACTACAGTAACCCACCCGGGCCTGGGGGCGGAAGTCTATCTTTCGTACAGTCTTCGCTTACAGTTGGTCCTCGTATTGCTCAAAAGCCACCCGCACGAGCTGTCCCCGGGTCCGCACGCCGGTCTTCTGGAACAGGCTCTGCAAGATCGCCTTTACGTAGCTCTCGGAAATTTGCAGCCGCCAGGCGATTTCCTTGTTGGAGAGCCCTTCCAGCACGAAGTGCAGCACCTTGCGCTGGCGATCGTTGAACAGCGGCGTCTTGGCCCCGTCGCCGTTGGCGGTTTCCAGTTCCATGTGGGTGAGAGACGGGTCGAGCCAGGTGCCGCCGGCCATCACCATGTGGATGCTCGCGCTCAGATCGCTGAGCGGCGCCTCCTTGAGAAAAATGCCGGCCACTCCCTGGCGGATCAGCCTTCGGGCTTCCGTGTCGCTCACCCAGGCCGTCACCACCAGCACCCGGCCTTCGAAGCCGGCCTGGCGCGCCGCCGGGAGAAACTGCGACGCGCGCTCGCCGCCGAGGTCGTGATCCAGCAGCACCAGGTCGAACGTCTGCCGGGCCAGAATCTCGAGCGCTTGCCGGATGCTGCCGCAGTGCTGGACCTCCAGGTCCGGCTCCATGGCCAGCACCCGAGCCACGCTTTCGCGAAACAACGAGTGATCGTCCACCAGCAAAGCCCGAATCAGTTGTGTGTCCTGTCCCATCGTTCTTCCACCGAATTCTCCGCCGGCCAGAGCTCCACAGTGAAGCAACTGCCGGACTCCTCGCGTTCGTAACGCAAACCGCCTCCGTGCGACCGCAGAATCGCCCGCGAAATGTACAGACCCAGCCCAACCGACTGCGCCCCCGGCTGGAAGGGCTTGAACAACTCCTCGGGATTCGCCACACCCGGCCCCGTGTCGCGAAAACGCACCACCACCAGATCGCGCTCCACTTTCGCGGAAACGCGCATCTCGCGCAGCGGGCAATTCTCCAGCGCCCGCACGCTGTTTCGCGCCAGGTTGAGAAACGCCTGCAACAGCCCGTGATGGTCCGCCTGCACCAGGGGCAGCCCGGTGGCCGTCTCCCAGGCCACCGTGATGCCGGCTTCCCGCAGCGAAGGCTCGATCACGATGCGTGTCTCGTCCAGCACCGTGCCGAGGTCCGCCACCACCGCCTCCCGGCTGGAGGCCATCCGCAACCCGGAGGAAGCGATCTTCTCCAGCCCCTGCAGCAGGCTGCCGAGCGCCTGGTAGCGTTCGTCGTTTTCCGTCGCGGCGCCTATCGGCAGGGCCGCGTACGCCGATACGGCCGCCGACGCCAGGTTGCGGATCTCGTGGGAGATGGCTCCAATCAGCACGCGCGAGGTGGCCATCATGGAGTCGAGTCCCGCGCCTTCGCGGTCCCGCAGATTCTCCGAAGCGTCCCAGACCACGGCGGCTAATCCGGGACCCTCCGAGGTGCGGTAGGTCGACAGCCAGACGTGCGCCAGGAAGACCTCGCCGCCGCGCCGGTGCCCCTTGCATTCCACGTTGGTGCGAATGTTGTTGCCGCCGTGGTGGCTGTGCAGCATGCGCGGCAGAATCGGCAAGTAGGCTTCCACCTCTTCGCCTTGCAGTTGGGTGCTTTCGAAGCCGAGCAACTGGCGGGCCGATTCGTTGGCCAGCACCACCCGCCCCGCCGGATCGAGCGTGAGGATCGCCAGCGGGCTGGTCTCGATCAGCATGCGCACCTGCAACTCGGTTTCCTGTTGGCGAAGCATCTGCCGCTCGCGTTCCGCCAGGTGGTCCATCAGCAACTGTCGCCGCTGGTTCAACTCCCTGACGAAAAATCCGGTCATGGCGAAGCCGCACGCCGCTACCGTGAAACGCCCAAACGAACCGGCAGCCCAGTTGGCCGGGTTCGGAACCATGGGCGCGGGGTTGCTGGCCGTCCCGGCGAATTGCAGGGGGTCGAGCGCTTCCCGCAGATATCCGCACAGCACCGCCATGCCCAGAATCTGGTATCCGTTCAGCGCCGGCGCCGCCAGCAGGACCGGAATCAGGTACAGAAACCCCACCGAGGTGTTGGGCAGAACCCAGTCGGCCCAGGCGATCAGCGCCACCATCACCCCGCCGATGGCGCAGACTGTCGCCCGGTGCGATTCCGCGTACACCAGGTAGCTGTCGAGACGTGTCATCCGCCGCAAGGGCCTCAGGCTCCATCGTAGCGTGACGCAACTGCCCCAGGTAGTGTATCTTTCGGATGCTGGCGGGGCCCCTGATCGGCGTTACCATCCAGGTTCGCTGAGCGTCTGAAGAGGTAGCGATGAGTTTGCTCTTTCTGCTTTTGTTGAGCCTGGCGCCGCGCGTGCCAGCCGCCCCGCCGGCGTATTTCTTCCCCGCTCATCGCATCATCGGGATCGGAGCGGATCGCGACGATCTGTCCGCCGAACAGATCGACCTGCGCGCCGCGCGCATGATCGAAGCGCAAACCTTTGCCATCATGCGCGAGCCCGAAGCTCTAACCGGCGCACGCCGCATCACGGCCGATCCCAAGCTGCGGGCGCTGTTCCGCTCGGCCGCGGCGCACAGCGGATTTCCCGCGTCGCTACTCGAAGCCGTGGCCTGGCTGGAAAGTTGGGGCGACCCGCATGCCGAGAGCCCGTCCGGTCCGAGAGGCATCATGCAGATCTCGGAAGCCACCGCGCGCGCCATGGGCCTCAAAGTCGTCCACGCCACGCGCTACCACGTGACGCGCGAAAAAGTCGCCGTCGCCACCAAGAGCCATACTCCCAAATTCAAGACGGTCACGCGCCGCGTGCCGTATACCGTCACGGTCCGCGACGACCGTCTCACGCCTGGACGCGCCATCCCGGCCGCCGCCACCTACCTGGCCGGCATGGAGCAGAAGTTCGGCGGCCGCGATTGGGCCATCTTCGCTTACCATTGCGGGCAGGGTTGCGTGGGCGAGATGATCGAACTGACCCGCCGCGCCCACGGCATCCCCAAAGACCAGGTCACGGTTCCGCGCATGTTTTTTTCTTCGAGCCCGGCCTGGAATCGCGAGCTGTATCAGGCGGTGAGCCAGCAGATGCAGCGCGATTATTCCCCGACGTATTACTTCCGCATCCGGCGCGCCGAACAGTTGCTCGATCTCTACCGCCGCGATCCGGCCGCCTTCACCGCGTTGCAGCGGGAGTACAAGAGCGAGTTCTCCACCGGCCCGCGCGCGCCGCATCGTCTTGCCGTCTGGCTGCGCCGCGACGACCTGGTCTTCCATACGGGCGACGACATCCGGTCGGGCGCTACCCTGGCTCCGGCCTTCGACCGGCCGGAGTTTTTCGGCTACTCCTTGAACCTCGATCGCGGCAGCCCGTCCGCGGCCGCGCCCGCCGCTCTCGGCACGCTGGCCTACGTGGCCTTTGAAACCCGCCGCCTCTACGAAAGCCTGCGCCCCAAGCCTCAGCCCTTCCGGCCGCTGCCGGTGACATCGCTGGTGGAAGCCGAAGATGCGCTGCAGTCTTCGGAGCGCGACGCCCTGGCGCACGCCTCCGGGCAGGTTTTCGATATCGATTATTCCGGCCTGCCGCCGGGCGAGCTCGAATGCCTGCGCTTTGTCCTGGATGACCTGGGTTGGGACGGCTACCTCGGTTTCGTGGAGGAGGGAAGCGCCAACCTGCATATCGGCTGTTCGCCTTCCTCGCGGGACTTCTTCACAATGGTGTATCAGGAAGCGCTGGAAACGCGCTAACGCGCCCTGCGAGACGGTGCCGTATCATGGACCGTCAGTTCCATGCCGCGAACGGCGGCCCGGCGAAAGAGCGCGCTTGCGACGTCTATCAACTCTTGCGCTAGCATAGGGGATGAGTGCGGACGAGCATCACTACGCGGCCTGGAGAAAGCCGTGTGCCTCTTGGACCGGTCACTGTGAAAAGTTCAACTTTCCTGACGAGGGTCGCCCTTAAGAACTTCAAGAGCCTCGCCGCGTGCAATGTCACACTTGGTCCGTTGACGTTTCTCGTGGGACCGAATGGCGCGGGAAAAAGCAATTTTCTGGACGCGCTCCGCTTCGTTGCCGACTCCCTGCGCACCTCCCTCGAACATGCCCTTCGGGAACGCAACGGCATCAACGAAGTGCGCCGGCGGTCCGGGGGGCATCCGAATCACTTCGGATTGCGCTTGTGGTTTACACTCCCATCTGGGGAAGTAGGCCATTACGCGTTCCGGATTGGAGCCCGTCCGCAAGGCGGATTTGAGGTTCAGGATGAAGAATGCCGGATTGAGGCCCCAGAAGCCCTTGGGGAGGCCCACTACTTTCGAATCCAGTCGGGTAAGGTCGTGGCAAACACTCAGCCCGGACCCGCCGCTGCCATCGACCGGCTATATCTCGTAAGTGCCTCCGGACTGCCCGCGTTCCGGCCCGTCTACGAAGCTTTTTCCCGGATGGGTTTCTACAGTCTGAATCCTGACCAGATTCGCGACCTCCAATCGCCCGACGCTGGTGAGCTCCTCGCGCGCGATGGCAGCAACATCACCAGCGTTCTGGCGCAACTGAAGAAGAACAACCCAAATCGAAAGCTGCGAATCGAGGAGTACCTGTCCAAGGTTGTCCCAGGCGTTCACGGTGTTGATGTGAAGGTAGTCGGTCCTAAGGAGACCCTGGAATTCCGCCAGCAGGTCGCTGGGTTGAAGGATCCATGGCGCTTCCTGGCTGCAAACATGTCCGATGGCACGGTTCGCGCGCTCGGAATCCTGGTGGCCCTGTTCCAGTCTGGAAACGGCGCTGGACCCCGCGTGCCGCTGGTTGGCATCGAAGAGCCCGAGATCGCGCTTCATCCCGCTGCGGCGGGCTTGCTGCTTGATGGTCTAAGGGAGGCCAGCCACAGCACACAAATCATTGTGACAAGCCACAGCGGAGATCTGCTGGATGATGAAAAACTCGATGAAGGCTCCATCCTAGCCGTATACGCCGCTGGGGGCTCTACACACATCGCGCCGCTCGATCAGGCCGGTCGTACAGCATTACTGAAGCGCCTCTACACTCCGGGTGAACTGCTGCGGATGGACCAGTTGCGCCCAGATCCCGGATCTGCTCCGAAAGAGGTTGACAAACAACTCCACCTATTTGACCGAGAGCGCAATTGATGCCATTGCGAATCGGATGCATTGTGGAGGGGCACGGAGAATGCGAGTCTGTTCCGATCCTCATCCGGAGAATCGCCGGATGTCTTGACCCGGGGCTGGCTGTTCATGTTCCCCATCCGATTCGTGTCCCAAAGAGCAAGCTCTTGAAAAGCGGAGAATTAGAAAGAGCTGTCGAGCTCGCGGCGATGCGCGTTGAGGCCGACGGGGGAATTCTGGTCATTCTGGATAGCGACGATGACTGCCCGGCCCAGCTCGCCCCGGATCTACTTGCCAGAACGCGGACAGCGCGCTGGGACCTGCCGTCCGCGGTTGTGCTCGCAAACAAAGAGTTCGAGTCCTGGTTTTTGGCCGCTGCTCAATCGCTGCAGGGACACAGAGGGCTGCCTGAGGATCTCGAACCACCGGCTCAGCCGGAAGCGATTCGGGGTGCGAAAGAATGGCTGAGCCAACGAGTGGGAACCGGTGCTTATTCCGCGAACGTGGACCAGGCATCCTTAACGAACCTCTTCGATTTAGATCTCGCAAGGCGAGCACCTTCGTTCGATAAGTGTTATCGGGAAGTGATCCGCCTTTTGCAAACACTGCGGGCTCGACCTGAACAATAGTCGATTGATCTTCCAGAGACGGAGCTCGCTGCTGAGACGCCCCCCCTCACTCTCCCGGATGATACTCCCGCTCGGTGTGCCCCTTGAGTTGCGGGCGGTAGTAGTAAACCTCCCGCAGATCGCCCGTGGCGTACCGCTTGGCTTCATCGTTGAAGTGCCTGGACGCCGGATTCCCGCTCTCCCCGCCGGCCGTCACCGCCTTGGCCCGCACCGTCTTGCCGAACTCCACCACCGCTACGAAGCTGTTCCCGCTCGATCCGTACCACTTCTTTGTCCCCGGGTATGCGCGCGCGCCGAATGACGCCAGCGACCCCCAGGTCGCCGAAGGGAAGCCCACCGGAATGCTCGGCCCCGCGTCGTCGAATTTCGGCGCGATGTCGTCGTTCAGCCGCTGGAATCGATTGATGTCTCCCCACGGTGTTTTCCACGTACCGAAGTCGCGAGTCAATTGATCGGACGCGGCCACCAGCGCCTGCAGAAGCTGGTCGGCGGGCGCGTCTTCGATGGCTCCGCCGCCTCCGCCCCTTCTCCCTCCGCCCACCCGTCGCACTTGATCCGCCCAGAAGATCGCGAGCGACGTCGGCACCGACCCCGCTCCCCACCGCAGATCCCACTTGCGCAGCAGTGCGATCTGCTCGGCCGTCGGGGCTTTCAGCGGATTCGAGTCCGGGGTCGCGTCCCACGCCTTGATCAGCGCCGGTATCGGCTTCTCGAACCACGTGAGGTAGGTGTCGAACGCCGCCGCGATCAGCGAGTCGAGCGTGAAATCCTTCTTGTTCTCCAGCACCCTCACCGCGTGCAACCCGCGCGCCGATTCGCCGCCCTGCTCTACATAAACCGGGTAGTCTTCCTTTTTCGGGCTGCTCGGTCCGGCCGCCGACCACGGCCAGTTGTTGGTGTTGTAGAGCCAGCCACTCTTGGGATTCAGCAGGTGCGGCGTCTCGTCTATATCCAGAAGTCCCTTCCACTCCGTCGCCGGATTGCTGCCATCCACCGGCCTGGTCCAGTCGAAGCTGGTATCGCGCCGCGGAATGAAGTTGCCGTGGAAGTACGCGATATCGCCGTCGGCATCCGCGAAGATCGTGTTGTTCGACGAGTTCGCCTTCAGCTCCATGGTCTGCCGGTACGTCTTGTAGTTTTTCGCCTTGGTGCGCGTGTAGGACTGCGTCAGCGCCTTAATCGGCTCCTGCATCAGCCGGATGGCTACCCACTTGCCGTTCAGCTCCCGCACGATGGGGCCGTGATGCGTGCGGTAAACCGTGAATTTCTTTTCCGCCATCCCGGTGTCGGTCTTGTAGGGCACCGCGATCTCCGCCGCCACCATCGGCCGCTCTTCGTTCCCGTACTTGTAATAGAATCCGTCGGCCTTCTTGACGACCGTTTCCAGATACTCATCCACCGCATCCACGCCGCTCGAGGTGTGCATCCAGCCGGCGCGCTCGTTGAATCCCTGGTAGATGAAGAACTGCCCCCACGTCACCGCCCCGTAGGCATCCAGCCCCTCGTCGCTCACCATCTGCAGCTCCGACCGGAAGTAGAACGAGGTGTGCGGATTGATCAGCAGCAGCGCGTGATGGTCCACCGTATTCGCGGGCGCGACCGCCGCGCCGTTCGATCCGCCCGGCTCCGGCTCGTACTCCTCCGCCGCAGGCTCCTGGCTCACGGGAGCCTTGCCGTAGAACGCCCCAAGCTGGCTGAGGTTAACCTTGTCGATGTCGCCGCCGAGGGGAACGCTCCCCTCGGTCAGGGAAAGCGCCATCCAGGGCTCGAACCGCTGGATCACCCGCGGTTTTACCTCGGGGTGCTTATAGAGGTAGTAATTCAGGCCGTCGGCAAACGCGTCCATGAGCTTTTGCAGCCACGCCGGGCTGGCCGCGTAGTCCTTCTTCAGCTCCGCCGGGTCGATGAAGAGCTTCATCCGCAGATCCTGGTAGATCCTCGACTCACCCTCGGTCTCCGCCAGACGCCCCATCGAGATGATGTAGTTCGTCTCGACGCGGTTGAAGTCGTCCTCGGCCTGTGCGTACTCCATGCCGAACACCGCGTCGGCATCGGTTTTTCCGTAGACATGCGCGATGCCCCAATCGTCGCGGATGATGGTGACTCGCGCGGCCTCTTGCTTCCACCGCGCCGCATCCGCGTCTTTGCCTCCCTGGAAGCCGAACGCCGCGGACGACGCCGCCAGAATCAGAACAAACTGCTTCACGTAAAGTATTTTCATGGCTAACCTTGCACCATTCTATTCCAGTGTGGGGTGGGCAATCTTGCCCGCAGCAGCCGTTTCTTAAAAGTGGATGACGGCAACCCCCGGCACGGAACCGCGAGCGTCAGCGAGCGGCTGCGCGGCCTATTGCGAGAGGCCGCTCCCTGACGCTCGCGGTGGCCGAACGATACTTTGAAATAATCGTTGGCGTCGTAGCGGATGATAATGCGCTCCACCTCCGCGTTGAAGCCCGCCGCCGGCGGCGATCCCGTGCCGGCGTCGGAGCGCGCCGTCAGTGTGATCTCGCCGAACATCGTCACCTTGGGAGAAAGCGCGGAGCTCAGACCCGTCACGCAAACAACAACGGATCGCGCAGAGGCCCGCCAGCACCGATTAACCCTGGGCAGAAGCCCTATTCAGGCTCCTTCCAGGAATTCCAGTATCTTCGGGTGAACTGTATCCGGCTGCGCGATGGTCAAATCATGACCCGCGCTCTACTTCACCGGCATGATCAGCGATCCAACCCTGCCCGCCACGCGATCGGCGACGAGCGCGCGCAGTTCGGCGACGTCTCCGGTTGGTTCCAACGTCTTGCTGATCGAAAGACCCTGCTGCATTACCGTGTCGTACTGGGCTTGACTCAGCTTGAGGCCGACCGCCTGGCGAATGGTGCCGCGCTCCTTGCCGTCGGCCGAGCGGAGTGTGAAGATGAACTCCACTTCACCAGTCCACTGGCCGCCGTTCTGCTGCAGCAGGATGTCGCGCCCGGAAATCACCACCGTGGTGCGGATGGAACCAGCCTTGGGTTGGTCCACCTTTTCAAAGCCCGCCATCAGGCCGATGCCGCTCGCCTCCAGCGGGCTGAGGAGTGCGTCTTTGATGGCTTGTGTGCGCTGCGCTTCGGTGACTTTGGGCGCGGGAATCGCCACGTAGCCCTTGCGGTAATGCACTTCGACATCCTTGCGGTTCACCTGGACCTTCAGGTCATGGAACCGCGAGTCCAGCATCTTGGAATCGGGGTAGTAGCCGAGAGTGTAGCTGACTTCCGCATCGTCGATAGCCGAACGAATCCCTTTTTGAATGTCATTGCTACTCTCGAACGTCCGCCCGCCGGTATCTTCCGCCAGTACCCGCAAGGGGTTAATCTGCGATGGCGAGGAGGTGGGACTGGTCGAGGCGGTCTTGCGGCCGCTCGTGCCCGAAGCTTGGGCATTGGGCGAACTCACCAGGCCGCGGCCATCCGCCGCGTACACCGCGATGTTGGCCAGGTTCAAGGCCTGCATGGCCGGCTGGAAGGCGTGTTGGAACACTACGCGGTCGATCTGCGTCGGATCGCCGGGGGCCGAGTTGAAGCCGCCGGGGTTGGCGGCCGTAAGCTCGGCATTCTGCCAACCGGGAGGGCCTCCCGTCCCAAAATGATCCACCTCCACCGGCAACATGCCCGCCACCCATACCAGGTTCTTGCGGCCGGGCTGGTGGCCGATGTGCTCGGCGATGGTCGACAGCGCAGCGACCGTATTCAGCAGCTTGGTCTGAGGGGTGAGCCCGCTTGCCCCGCTGCTCTCCGCCAGCCACTTCTCCAGGTCGCCGCTCTCCCCTTCGTAGCGCGTGTTGGCGTCGCGCAAAATGTGGAGACTGAGGCCGAGCACGTAGACCGCCACGTGCTCCTCCGGCTTGATTTCGCTCAGGGCACGCAGGGACTGGGTTTGCATATACCCCAGCAGTTGGAGCGGCGTGTCGAGGCCGTCCAGCAGGATCACGGTGGTGCCTCCGGTCTTGCCCGCCAGGTCCGGACGGTTGACGAAGATGTTGGGCGCCAGCGCCGGTCTGGGCGCCGCGTGGAGATTGCTCAGCAGGAAGGAGGCGATTTTTTGCTCCTTGCCCTTGTCGAACAGCGTGAAGTCGCTCTGGGTGAGGTCGGTGACGGGTCCGTTCTTATCGCGAACCACCACGTTGATCTCCACCAGCCGCGAATCGGCTCGATTCACCGGCTGCTCCGGTGCTGGCGTCTGCGCGAACAGCGTGAGCGCGACAGCCGGCGCAAAAAAGAGTTTCATTCTCACTTTGATCCCGGCTGAATTATAACGCCATACAAGGGTCCGAAACACCTCTTGTGGGGCGGACCCCCTGGGCCCGCTCCGCGTCGTACTCCACATTGCCCCGCGGCGTCGGCCGGTTCTGGATATGATGGTGCTTCGGACTCGCTCCGGAAGGAAGGAATACCAACCTTGCCCAGGACACTCTGTTGGCTCGCGGTTGTATTCGCAATGTCGCTCCACGCCGCGGAACGGCCGCGCATCGTCGGCATCGCGAACATCGCGGTGAAGGTCGACAACCTCGAAGAGGCCCGCAAGTTCTATTCCGGAGTGGTGGGGATGGCGGAGGCCTTCGCGACCAAGGATCCCGCCGTGGCCGGCGATCTCGCCTGCTTCAAGGTCAACGACCACCAGTACGTGGAAGTGTCGCCGACACTGAAGGACCAGAACGAAGACCGGCTCATCCGCATCGGCTTCGAAACCGACGACGCGCGAAAGCTCCGCGACTACCTGGCGGCGAAAGGCGTCCAGGTTCCCGCCAGGATCGACAAGGACGCCAACGGCAACCGCAGCTTCGGCGTGCAGGATCCGGACGGCCACTCGGTCGAGTTCGTGCAGTACATGCCGGGATCGATCCACAGCCGCAATTTCGGCAAGCATCTCCCCGCCACGCGCATTTCGGACCACATGCTCCACGTCGGCGTGCGCGTGGTCGATCCCGCCAAATCGGACGCCTTCTACAAAGAAATCCTGGGCTTCCGCCTGCAATGGAAAGGCGGCTCGACGGACAACCACTTCGATTGGATCTCCATGATGGTGCCGGATGGATACGACTGGATCGAGTACATGGTGCGTGAGACCACGCCCACGCCCAGGACGCTCGGTGTCCTGAATCATTACGCGTTGAGCACCACGGACATCCAGCAGGTGTATAAAACCGTGGTGGAGCGGGGCTACAAGCCGTCGCAGGAGCCCGCCATCGGGCGCGACGGCCGCTGGTTGCTGCAACTCTACGACAAAGATTTCACGCGCACCGAGATCATGATCCGCAAACCCGTGCAGCCCCCCTGCTGCTCGCCGAACCTCGACGATATCAAGCGATAAGTGGGGCTGACAATCTTGCCCGCAGCCGGCTTCAGCCGGATCCCGGAGCTTTCGCTACTTCGCCACGGGCGTTTCCAGCTTCACGTTGGAGAAGATGGCGGTTTCGACCGTAGTGGCCACGTGCGAGCAGACCCCTAGCCCGACGTACACCGGATCTTTCAAGCCGACATACTCCACCGGACCGACCGGTTTTAACTCCCCGTCCGGTTTACCGGCGAACATAGTGTAACGGCTACCTTGCCTCACCAGGCGCAAGCGCGACGGGCCATCGACTTGCGTGATGATCTGATACGTCTGCTCGTTGGCGGCGCCGCGGAATTGCAGGGAAGTAAGTCCGTCGCCGTGGGAAACCGCGTCGGCGTATGCCGATCCCGCGTCCAGGCTCTGGCGGATCATCACCGCGGCCTTGCGGTGGCCGACCGCGCTGGCGCCGACCCATTGCACGTCGGCGCTCAAAGTCATGTCGCCGGAGGCCTGCTTCCAGACGAAATAGAATGCGTCGACGGCATTCCACATGTTGGCGCCGCCGCCGGTGATCCGGTACTCGCCCTTTGCCGGGTCGTAATGCGCCTGGCATCCCGGCGGCGTTGGTCCCACGCTGCCCTCGTTGGTAAAGATGCCAAGGTTGCTCGTCTCGGTGAGTCCGGCGCCCGCCCCTGCAATCAGGGTGGCGCACAGGGCGCCGGCAGACCACAGTAAGCCTCTATTCCGCGTCATCCATCCAATTCTATTACCACCAGGAGCGATCCGCCCGCTACAATTCCCCCATGCCCAAAGTCCGAGCGCTTCGCTGGTTCATGATCTCGCTCATCATGCTCGGCTCCATCGTCAATTATCTTGCCCGCAGCACTCTCGCCGTCGCCGCCCCCACCCTGCTCCACGACCTCCACATCACCACTAAACAATACTCCTGGATCGTCGGCACCTTCCAGGGCGCTATCATGGCGCAACCCGTCTGCGGCTATGTCCTCGACTCGCTCGGCCTGAGGCTCGGACTCGCCATCTTCGTCGCCGTCTGGGCCCTTACCAATATGGCCCACAGTTTCGCCCACTCCTGGCAGGCCCTCGCCGGCCTCCGCGGCCTGATGGGGTTCGCCGAAGGCTCCGCCAACCCCGCCGGCATGAAGGCCGTCGCCGAATGGTTCCCCGCCCGCGAACGCGGACTCGCCGGCGGCGTCTATAACATCGGCGCTTCCTTCGGCTCCATGCTCGCCCCGCCCCTGGTCGTCTGGGCCATCCTCCGCTACAACTGGCAAGCCGCGTTCGTCATCACCGGCGCGCTCGGCATCGTCTGGGTCCTGCTTTGGCTCTTGCTCTACCAATCCCCCGGCCGTCACTCGGCCCTCTCCGCGGAAGAGCGTAGCTACATTCAATCCGGCCAGGAAAAGCATCTGCAAGGCGACGGCCGCCGTCCGTCCATCCTCGCCATCCTCCGCCAGCGCAACTTCTGGGGCATCGCGCTTCCGCGCTTTCTCGCCGACCCTACCTGGGGCACCCTCACCTTCTGGCTCCCCCTCTACCTCACCACCGTCCGCCACATGAACATCCAGCAAATTGCCCTCTTCGCCTGGATGCCCTTCCTGGCGGCCGATTTCGGTTGCCTGTTCGGCGGCATGGTCAGCATCGGGCTGCAGAAGTTCGCCGGTGCGACACTCATCGACGCCCGCCGCGCCACGTTCACGCTCGGCGCATGCCTCATGCTCGGCGTGGGTTTCGTCGGTGTGGTCCAAAGCCCCTACGCGGCCATCGCTCTCCTCAGCCTTGCGGGCTTCGCTCACCAGACCCTATCCGTCACCGTCATCACCATGTCGTCCGACCTGTTCAAGAAGAACGAAGTCGCCACCGTCGCCGGCATGGCCGGCACCTTCGGCAATGCCGGTCTCCTCATCTTTTCCCTGGCCATCGGCGGCCTGGTGGCCACCATCGGCTACACCCCATTCTTCATCTGCCTGGGCATCTTCGACCTGATCGGCGCGGCGCTGCTGTGGACATTGGTCAGTGCCGCGCGCCAGACGAACTAGTGGCCTGACGAACCATTCTTCGAGTCCTACTTCGCCGCCGATCCCAATGCCGCGGTTGCCCCTTGGATGGCCTCGCCGGCGTTCTCCAGCACCTTTCCCACTTTCCCGATCTCTTCGTCCGCCAGCTTCCAGTCCTTCTGCTCGATGCTCTCCCGCACCGCCGGCAGCGTCTTCACGCCATAGCCCGTGTAAAATCCCGGGGCGTAGATCTGGTGCTTGAACCACGGCCGGTTGGGCAGCCCCTCGTTCAGCGTCAGGGCGCGCTCGACAGCTACCAGCTTGTCGTTGGCCTCCTTCAAGGCGGCGCGCGCCAGCGCCGCTCCGCCGTTTTCCATGGCGCTTGCCAGCGCCTTGTCGTATTGTTCGGTGGTGCGCTGCAACGCCGCCAGGCCGTTGTCCAGCGGTGCGAAATTCAGGAACGGCGGCACCGTCTCCTTCGGCGGCGCCAGCATCGGCGCGCGCGGGTCCACCACCGCCGCAAACACGCCTTCGTCGATCTGCCGGTTGCGTTCGATGGTCTGGTCGCGCTTCTCCAGCGCCAGGCGCTTCACTTCGTCGATATAGCGCCGCACCGTGTCCGTGAAGTCGTCGAAGTCGTAGGGCAGCAACTCGGCATCCGCCAGCCGCATCACCGCCGTCCCCGCCGTCTGCGCCAACGCCCGCCCATACACGAAGTTGGTGTCCGCGAAATGCGTGTACCAGTAGAAGTCGTCGTAGACCGAATGGTAGATGCCGCCCTGGTCCTCGCCGCCGAACCCCAGGTTCATCGAGGCCACCCCCAGGAAATCCAGGAACGCCGTGTAGTCCGACCCCGAGCCCAGCGCGCCAATCCGCAGATCCGGCCGGCTGCGCGCTTCCGCCCGGTCCTGCGGCGCCGCCGCCGCCGCGCCGCCGCGCCCGCCGCCCTGGTTCGCGATCTCCCGCGACTGCATGCGCTTCCACACCGTCAGCTTGCTCTCCGGGTCGTCGATATCCTTCGCCACCCCGTTCATGAACTTCTCCAGCGTGTGCGAACCTTCCACCTGCAAATACCCGCGGGAGTTGGTGTCCGAGTTGATATAGACCGCCGCGTTGCGCTTCAGCTCTTCCGCATGCGTCTCCGCCCATTCGGTCGACCCCAGCAACCCTTCCTCTTCGCCATCCCACGCGCACAGGATGATGGTGCGCTTGGGCTTCCATCCCTGTTTCAGCAGCGTTCCGAAACTCCGCGCCTCTTCCATCAGCGAGCTGGTGCCAGACAGCGGATCTTCCGCCCCGTTCACCCAGGCGTCGTGATGGTTGCCGCGGATGATCCACTCATCCGGATAGCTGGCCCCGGGAATCCGCGCGACAACATCGTAAATCGTCTTGGTATCCCAGTTGAATTTGGCTTTCAGATGCACCTTGGCCGGCCCCGGCCCAACCCGGTACGTGATCGGCAACGACCCGCGCCACGCCGCCGGCGCCATGGGCCCTTTCATCGCAGCCAGCAGCGGTTGCGCATCGCCGTAGGAAATCGGCAACACCGGAATCTTGGTCAGCGTCACGGCCTCGCTCAGCGCCAGGCGCTTGGCATCCTTGGTTGCGCCCACACCGGGCGTCAGCGGATCGCCCGGATACACCGGCATGTCCATCACGCTGCCGCGCTGCACGCCGTCTTTCGGCCGGAACGGTCCATCCGGAAAGACGTCGCCCTGGAAGTACCCGTCCTCGTGCGGATCCGAATAAATCAGGCACCCGATGGCGCCGTGTTCGGCCGCCACTTTCGGCTTGATCCCGCGCCACGACCCGCCGTAGCGGGTGATCACGATGGCGCCCTTCACCGAAACTCCCAACCGGTCGAGCGTGTCATAATCTTCCGGAATCCCGAAGTTGGCGTAAACCAGCGGCGCCGTCACATCGCCGTCGATGGAATACGCGTTGTACGACGGCAACTGTTCGTCGTGTTGCCCCGAGGTCGGGTCCGCCCCCACTGTCGGCTCTTCCAGTTTGGCTGTGAACTTCACCGGTTCCACCAGTTCGAGCGCCCTTTCTTTGGGCGTCGGGAACAGCACATCGAAGGTTTCGATCTTCGCGTCCAGTCCAAACTCCTTGAACTTCCCGAGGATCCACTCCGCGTTGTCCTTGTCGTAAGCCGACCCCACATGATGCGGCCGCGCCGAGAGCCGCTGCATATAGGCGCGGAGATTCGCCGGATCCGGCACGCCGCGGAACTTGGCTTCCCAATCGCGTTCCACGCGCGCCGCCTCGGTCGAGTAACCGCGCAGCGGCCCGGAATCCGCCGGAAACGCCAAAGGTGCAGCCAGCCAATAGCAAAGCAGGTAAACGAAGCAGGTTTTCAAGAGTTTCATGGGAGTGTTGACTATTCTAACCTACTGAAGTGGGACATCCATGATAAGGGCTTGTCAAGGGAAAACACACCTTTCCCTGAACCTAACGGAAGATTTTTCCGAAGCGCGATAGTCGATAGGGTGACGGTTGCTCCGAATTGCCGA
>JBEKDA010000056.1:0-37245 GCA_050014595.1 Bryobacteraceae bacterium | reverse complement strand
ATTGGGTTCTCCTGTTTGAAGTTTCTGAGCCGGCTGTTCAGAGCCGGTCTCGGCATTGTACCCTTCAGGAGAACCCTTCGCCATTTCAGCCCTTATACATTCAAACAGACGCTTTCGTCTGTTGCAGAGGGCCTGCGGCCCGCGGAATTTCATGAAAAAGTGGGGACCCTGGATGTCGCCGGGCGGGCTGGGCAGCACGGGAAGCCGGCTAAAGCCGGCTGCGGCCAGAATTGGCCGCCCCACTCGGGCGGCGCTTTTTCGGCCCTGTCAACCCGGCGATCTCAGCGAGTTTTTCACAGCTTCTCACCAGCGTTCCCTAATGGTGGTTCGAAACTTAGCTTTCATCTTCTTCGTAGTGACTTGCTCTATGGCATCCGGCTCGCCGCCGTACACGCGATTGAGTCGCTCGGTGGTCTCCTCCAGGCGCCGGCGGCGAAGGTAAGCTTCCAGCGCGAGCGAGATCAGACGACTCCGGCTCAGCCCCATGGCTCGCGCCACCCGATCTGCTTCGCCGAGAAGCTGGCCATCGAGGGAAATGGCGGTTTTCATTCCAGCCTCAGGATAGCAGTGCCGCGAGGTATCCTGGTACCCATGCGTACAATCTGGATTCTGGTCTGCGCCGCGGCGGCGGCGGCGCAGCCGGCGGACCTGGTGCTGCGAAACGGCAAGATCGTCACCATGAACGGGGCGGCGCCTACGGCGCAGGCCATCGCCGTGCGCGGGGACAAAATCGCGGCGCTCGGGACCAACGCGGACGCGCAGAAGTGGATCGGGCCGAATACCAAGGTCATCGATCTGAAAGGGCAACTGGCCATTCCCGGGTTCATTGAAGGCCACGGCCATTTCACGGGAATCGGGGAGTACCGGCAGGGGCTGGATCTGCGGGAGGCGCGCACCTGGGATGAGATCGTGGCGCAGGTGGCGCGGGCGGCGAAACAGGCCAAGCCCGGCGAGTGGATCGTGGGGCGCGGGTGGCACCAGTCGAAGTGGGACCGTGCGCCGGAGCCCAATGTCGAGGGCTTTCCGCTGCACGAATCGCTCGACAAGGCGTCGCCGGACAATCCGGTTCTGCTGACGCACGCGAGCGGGCACGCGGCGTTTGTCAACGGAAAGGCGATGGAACTGGCCAAGCTCACGCGCCAGACCCCGAATCCATCCGGGGGCGAAATTCTCAAAGACCAGCAGGGCAATCCCACCGGCTTGTTGCGCGAGACGGCGCAGGGGGTCGTCGCGCGGGCGCACAACCAGTGGCTGGCGCAGCGCACGGCGGCGCAGCGCGCGGCCGATTTGCGCAAGGCCATCGAACTCGCCAGCGACGAATGCGTCTCCAAGGGCATCACTTCCTTCGAAGATGCCGGGTCGCCGTTTTCCACCATCGACGCTTTCAAAGGCATGGCGGAAAAGAACGAGCTGAAGCTGCGGCTGTGGGTGATGATTGGGTCGAGCCCGCTCGATCAACTGGCGGCGAATATCGATCGCTACCGCATCATCGGCGCGGGAAATAATCACCTCACCGTGCGGGCCATCAAGCGATACATGGACGGCGCACTGGGCTCGCGGGGCGCGTGGCTGCTGGAGCCTTACACCGACAAGCCCGACAGCGTGGGCCTGGCGGTTTCGGATCCGGCGGATCTGAAAAAGGTGGGCGAACTGGCCATCCAGCACGATTTCCAGTTTTGCATTCACGCCATCGGCGACCGCGCCAACCGTGAAGTGCTGGATCTCTACGAGCAGATTTTCCGGGAACACCCCGATAACACTGGCTTGCGCTGGCGGATCGAGCACGCGCAACATTTGAGCGCGGCCGATATTCCGAGGTTCGGCAAGCTGGGAGTGATTGCGGCCATGCAGGGGATCCATTGCACGTCCGACGCGCCCTACGTGCTGCTGCGGCTGGGACCGAAGCGGGCCGAAGAGGGCGCCTACGTCTGGCAGAAGCTCATGAAAAGCGGCGCGGTGGTGGCCAACGGAACGGACGCGCCGGTGGAAGACGTCAGCCCGCTGGCCTGTTTTTACGCGTCGGTGGGCCGCAAGCTGAAGGATGGGACGCGGTTCTATCCGGATCAGCGGATGAGCCGCGAAGAAGCGCTGAAGTCGTACACCTGGAACAACGCGTACGCGGCATTTGAGGAGAAGGTCAAGGGATCGCTGGAAGCGGGGAAACTGGCGGACATCACGGTGCTTTCGCGCGACATCATGACGATTCCCGAAGACGATATTCCGGCGACGGATGTGGTGTACACGATTGTCGGCGGGAAAGTGGTGTTCCGGCGGTGAGCGTCGCTTGACAAGGCATAATATTTATGATATAAATATAAATCGGAGCATGAAGGTGTTTCCGAAAATAAATTAGATAGAGGTGCCTAAATGCAGGAAAAGCAAGTCACAATCAAAGATCTGGAAGCCCTCATTGAGCAGAGCCTTCCGAAGTCTCTTGGTGGTCTCCCGAAAGAGTTTCAATTTCCCGGCTATCGGCCACAGGTGCGCCTTGTTGACAGGAAAACCGACCGGAAGAAGAGGCAAAATGCCTCTGCTGGTAATTGGTCTCCTGATTCCGGAGAGATTAGAATCAGATTCGAGCTGGAAGCGGTGACTTCCCCAGCATCTGCCGTCCCTGTTGCCGCTCCGGGCCTTGTTAAAGCTGAGCCGATGAGCTTTGAGAAGCCCTCGGATGAGCTGCAAGATCTGATCAGGAGTCTGGATCAGGCTGAGTCCAGACCTGGCTACGATTTTGTGGCGCTGAAGTGGTTTCGAGATGCGGTGCTTCCTGCAGCCCGGCCGGCGTGGACGAATGACCCTGAGGCGAGGAACAGAGTACTGCGAGACGCAATTGAGAAGCGGTTCGTGCTGACGAGCAAGGTGCCCAATCCGAAGTCCCCGACATTCCCTGTAACGGCGGTTCGCCTGAATCGATCCCTGCCGGAAATACGGGCGATACTCGGAGCTTCGCAGGGGCTGGAATCGGAATTTCGTCCCGCGGCAATTCGAGGCGAGCCGCTTTCCGCCACGGTTCTGCGCGAAAGGCGCTAACTTTTGGCTCTCTATTACCTGGAGACCAGTGCGCTAGTCAAGCTCTACATTCGTGAGCCCGGGACCGACCAGCTCCTGCGGCTCACGAAGAGCCGAACCGATCAATTCGCTGTCCTCTCCATCACTCAGGTGGAGTTTCGCTCTGCGGTTCGCCGGCGCATGCGAGCCGGGGATCTCGACCAGACCCTTGCCACCAGCCTCATTCAAGGATTCGCGCGTCATCTGGAAGCGATCTTTCTGCGCCAGACCCTAAGTGAAGGTGTGATGGAGGTGGCTTGTGACCTGCTAGACCGGCATTCTCTCCGGGCATACGACGCCGTGCAACTTGCCGGGTGCCTGGTGCTGGAAGCCAGCCGCGCGGCGGAGCGGACCGTTTTTGTATGTTCCGATGCTGCGCTGCTGGATGCGGCGCAATCGGAGCACCTGGAGATTCTGAACCCGGTAACAGCCCCATAGCCTTTTCAGGCTTTTTTCTCCCGATTCCCGGCTTGCCGCGGATACGCGCCTCCTGTTATCCTCATTCTTAGCGCGACATCCCTCATCTCACAACAGGAGACAGAATGGCAATCAAAGTAGGTATTAATGGCTTCGGCCGCATCGGCCGGAACGTTGTCCGCGCGGGGCTTGACCGCAAAGACATTGAATTCGTGGCGGTCAACGATATTACCGATACGAAGACGCTGGCGCATTTATTGAAGTACGATTCCGTACTGGGAACCATCGGCGAGACGGTCACGCACGATGCCGACTCGATCACTTTGGGGGGCAAAAAGATCAAAGTGTTCGCCACCAAGGATCCGGCGCAGCTCGACTGGAGTTCACTGGGGGTGCAGGTGGTAGTGGAATCCACCGGCAAGTTCACGGACGCGCACGAAGCCGTGAAGCATCTGCGGGGCACGGTGAAGAAGGTCATCATTTCGGCGCCGGCCAAGAACGAAGACGTCACGCTCGTGCTGGGCGTGAACGATGGCGCGTACGATCCGGCCAAGCACCACGTCATGTCGAACGCCTCCTGCACCACCAACTGCCTGGCTCCGGTGGTGAAGGTGCTGCACGACAAATTCGGGATCCAGAAGGGGTCGATGACCACGATCCACAGCTACACCAACGACCAGAATGTGCTCGATTTCCCGCACAAGGATTTGCGGCGGGCGCGCGCGGCGGCGCTCAACATGATCCCCACCACGACGGGCGCGGCCAAGGCGATCGGATTGGTGATGCCGCAGTTAAAGGGCAAGCTGGACGGCTATTCGATGCGGGTTCCGACGCCGGATGTTTCAGTGGTGGATCTGGTGGCGCTGCTGAATACGGCCACCACCACGGAGGCGGTGAACGCGGCCTTGAAGGAGGCGGCCGAAGGGCCGATGAAGGGTATCCTGGCGTATACCGAGGATCCGGTGGTTTCGACCGATATGCTGCACAACCCCAACAGCTCGATCGTGGACAGCCAGTTGACCAAGGTGCTGGATGGCAATCTGGTGAAAGTCGTCGCCTGGTACGACAACGAATGGGGTTACTCGTGCCGGGTGATCGACCTGATTGCGTTTTTGAACGCCAAAGGCCTGTAAACCCTCCTTGCTTTAAGCGGCCCCGGCCAGAAGACTGCCGGCCGGGGCCGCAGATTTAGACCCTTCCTGTAACATTACATCCCCGAAAACCATCTATAAGAGATACCCGCAGGGTAGCCATCCTCCGGGGAGTTGCTGGGTGGCAAAAAAGCGAACTAAGCCCCGGCCAACGTGAACTAGGGATAGAGTCTTCGTGATACGATTCCTTCCAATTGCCATACTGCTGCTCGCGGTAGTGCCTTTGTCCGCGACCGAACACACCGGCTCCGTCCGGGCGGCCGACCAGATCATTCCGGGCGCGACCGTCACCGCGCGGCAAGGCGGGGCCAAGATCGTTACCTATACCGACGAGAACGGCCGGTACGCTTTGGACCTGACGCCGGGCGATTGGGATATCGAAGTGACGATGTTCGGCTTCACGCCGCAGCACGCCGCGCTCACGGTGACGGATCGCTCCAGCAATCGGGACTGGACGCTGGAGATGCCGCGCGACGGCGAGCCAGCGGCGAAGCCGCCCTCTACGCCTGCGCCCGCGGCTCCCGATGCGAAGAAGCCGGACGCGCCGGCGCCGGCCACAGCGGCGAAGCCAACCGCGCCGGCAACCACCGCGGCGGCCACGCCCAAGCCATCGGCGCCCGCAGCGCAAACGGCACGTGGCGGGAGGAACGGACAGGGCCGCGGCGGCCAGGGACAGGGCCGCGGCGCAAACGCGCCAGGACGCGGCCAGCAAGGCCCGACTTTTCAAAATGCCGACGTGACGGCGACCGACGCCGGCCAACAGGCGCTGGCAACGGCCGGCGACACAATTCCGGACATGGCCACCGGCGATGCCGCGGATGCGTTCCTGGTGAACGGAACCACCAGCGGCGGGTTAGGAGTGGCGGCCGACGACCAGGCAAGGTTTAACCAGATGATGGGCGGCCGGGGCGGACGCGGCGGGCTCGGTGGGCCCGGCGGTATGGGCGGCGATCTGGGATTGATGTCGTTGGGAGCGAGCCTGGGCGGCGGCGCCGATCCCTTTGGCATAGCCGGATTTGGCGCGGCCGGCGCGGATGCCGGATTCGGCGCGGATGCGGGTGGCGGCGGCTTCGGCCTGGCCGGTCCTGGCGGCGGTCCCGGCGGCGGTCCTGGTGGCGGACGCGGCGGCGGTGGCGGCGGCGGTGGCGGCGGTGGTGGCGGACGCGGCGGCGGTGGTGGTGGCGGACGCGGCGGCGGCGGGGCGGCTGGTGGACGCGGGGGCCGCGGCGGACGCGGGCCCTTCAACGGACAATTCGCCTCCATCGGGAACCGGCGCGGGCGCGGCCAGCAGCAATCTCCCTATAGTGGTTCAATTGCCGTGACCGTGACCAACTCCGCTCTCAACGCGGCGCCGTATTCGCTGAATGGCCAGAACCAGACGAAGCCTTCTTCGGCCCGGGAAATCATCACTGGCAACTTCGGCGGACCGCTGCGCATTCCCAAGATCTACAACGTGCCTAATCCCAAGTGGCAGTTCTATCTCAACTTCAGCACCAATCAAGGCCGCACCGGCAGCAGCTACGTCACCGAAGTTCCCACTTTGGCCGAACGCCAGGGCGATTTTTCCAGCGCGACGGTGAAGCAGTTGGTCGGCGGCGTGGCGACCTATGTGCCGGTGACGGTTTACGACCCGTTGAGCGGCTCGCCGTTTCCCGGCAACGTCATCCCCTCGTCGCGCATCAATGCGGCTTCGCAGGCTCTGCTGCGGTACTTCCCGTTGCCGCTGTACAACAACGTCGTTCAGAACTACGACATCTCGCCCTCCAATCCGACCCACGCCAGGTCGTTCGCGGTACGTCTGAACGGCCGCGTCAACAACAAGAACACACTCAATTTCAACCAGCAGTTCAGCTTCAATGGTTCCACCTCCCTTCAGTCGGGGATCGTCGATAACAACGCCCCCATCAAGGACACCACCAGCGGCTATGGGCTCAGCTCCACGGCGGGCTGGACGCACATTTTCAAACCGCGATTCAACAACAACGCCAGCATGACATTCAGCCGCAGCATCAGCCGGACCGATCCGTATTTTGCCGGCAGGACGAATGTCGCGGGTGAACTGGGAATCGTGGGCCCCGACCAAACTCCCCCCGCCTGGGGCCCGCCGAACCTGTCTTTCACCAATTTCGGCAGGGTTGCCGACGGCGATTTCGCGTCCGCGCGCAACCAGACCACCGCCTTCACCGACACCATCACTTACATCTATCGTCGCAGCCACAACCTGTCCTTCGGATTCGGTTACCGGCGCATGCAGCAGAATTCTCTGTCTTACTCGAATTCGGGCGGCACCTTCAGTTTCGGGGGATTGCTGAGCAGCGGTTACGACTCCAGCGGACAGGTGCTTCCCAATACGGGATTCGATTTCGCCGATTTTCTGCTGGGCTATCCGCAGTCCTCCACCTTGCGGGTGAACGATTCCGATCTCTATTACCGCGGCTGGGCCGCGAACGCCTTTGTGGTGGACGACTGGCACGCGCGCCCCGGGCTCACCGTGAACGTCGGCCTGCGCTGGGAGTATTTTTCGCCTTATACCGAATTGCATGGCCAGATGGCCACGCTCGATCTCAATTCCACCATGACGCTGGCCTGCCCGGTGGGCGCGGCCGCCGTGGCCACCAACGTCAGCCCCGCGGCCGGATGCCCGCCCGCTTCCATTCTCAACGGTCCCTTCACCGGGCGGTTCCCCAACACGCTCGTGAATGGCGACCCGCGTGAGTTTTCCCCGCGCCTGGGATTTTCCTGGCGGCCTTCCCAGAAGCACAGCCGCATTATCAGCGGCGGCTACAGCGTTTTCTATAGCGGCGCGGCGTATTCCGCGATGGCGCGCAACCTGGCCGGCCAGCCGCAATTTTCGACCACCGCCAACCTGGTCAACAGCCTCGCCCTGGTGCAGGCCGGCGACGGGCTGACGATTCAATGTGGTTTCATCGTGTCGCCGCAGTGCCCCAATACTCCCGTTCCGTCGGCGGGCACGGTGACCAATACGTACGCCATCAACAAGAACTATCTGCCGGCCTACGCGCAGGATTGGATGATCGCCGTGCAGCAGTCCCTGCCTCACAATCTGGTCCTGCAGTTGGAATACATCGGCATCAAGGGGACGCGCCTGGATGTCGTCGAAAACCCCAATCAGCTTCCGCCGAATTCCCCCGCCAGTTTGAAGGGCCCCGTCACCAATGCTTCCGGTTTTATTTACGAAACCGACACCGGCAATTCCATTTACAACGCCGGGCAGGTCCGCTTCACCCGCCGCATGACCCGCGGCATCTCGGCGACGGTGCTCTATACCTTCTCTAAGGCCATTGATGACGCCTCCGGATTCACGGGCGGGGGCAGCGGATCGGTGGTGCAGAACATCAACGATCTGGCCGCCGAGCGCGGGCTGTCCAGCACCGATCAGCGGCACCGCCTCTCGGTCACCTCGCTGCTCTCTTCGCCGGTGGGCGTGCATGGCCTGTGGCGCAATGGCGGATGGAAGACCAAGCTGCTCACCGGTTGGATGCTGCAACCCACCTTCGCCGCGGCTTCCGGCAGGCCTTCCACCGCCATGCTGGGCGGCAACCTCGGCACTAGCAAGACCTCCGGCGTCAAAACCAGTTTCCGCGCGGAGGCTACCGGCGCGAGCATCCTGGGCGGAAATTATCCGTACTTCAACGAGGCTGCCTTCACCACGCCGCCCGCCGGCCAGTACGGAAACGCCGGCGTGGACACGATTCCCGGCCTGCCCTCTTTCAGCCTCAACGGCACGCTCAACCGCTCCTGGCGTTTTGGCGAGTCGCGCAAGAATCTGCAACTGCGGCTATCCGCCACCAACGCCCTGAACCACGTGCAGATCACCGGTTTCGGAACCACCGTCGGCACGAGCACTTTTGGTCTGCCCACGGCCGCCTCCGGAACCCGAACCGTGAGTCTCTTGCTGAGGTTTAGTTTCTAATATGCGAAATCTCTGGATTGTCATCCTAGCGGCTCTGATGGCGGCCGGGCAACAGACGCCACCGGCGGCCACCACCGCGCAACCGGCGGGGGCTGCGCGGCCCACTACCTTCTCGGCCAACTCGAACCTGGTGATTGTCGACGTGACAGTGAAGGACAAGGCCGGCAATGCCATCGATTCGCTCGACAAGAACGATTTCATCGTGCTCGAAGACGGCCGTCCGCAGAAGGTGGATATCTTCGAGCACCAGAAGCTGACGCTCGAGCCGGAACCGCCCGATGCGCCGCCGGCCCTGGAAGAGAAGAACGAATTGCCGCCGCCGCCCAAAACCACCATCTCTTCCGAAGGGTCCACCAAGATTCAGTACCACGACCGGCGCCTGCTGGCCCTGTTCTTCGATTTCTCGAACATGCAGATCCCGGACCAGCTCCGCGCCCAGGACGCCGCCATGAAGTTCCTCGAAGAGCACATGACCAAGTCGGACATGGTGGCCATTCTGCTCTACACCACCACCGTGCAGGTGAAGACCGATTTCACCGCCGACCGCATGATTCTGACGGACATCATCAAGAACCTGCCGATCGGCGATGCCGCCGACATGGCCGACGTGGCGGATAACGGCTCGGACGACAACCAGGACACCGGCGCCGCGTTCGTCGCCGACGAAACCGAATTCAACATCTTCAACACCGACCAAAAGCTCGCGGCGGTCGAAGAGACCGTCAAGAAGCTGGCCACCCTGCCTGAAAAGAAAGCCCTGGTCTATATCACCGGCGGCATTTCCAAGACCGGGATCGACAATCAGGCGCAGCTCGAAGCCACCATCAACGCCGCCACCAAGGCCAACGTCGCCATCTATCCGCTGGATGCGCGCGGCCTGATAGCCGCTCCTCCCGGCGGAGCAGCCAGCTCGGCTTCTTCGCGCGGCAGCGGCCTGTTCACCGGCTCGACCATCAATTCGCAGCGCGCCGCCGTCAACGATTCGCAGGAAACCCTCGCCACTCTGGCCGCCGATACCGGCGGCAAGGTTTTCCTCGACAGCAACGACCTGGCGCTGGGCATCACCCAGGTGCAGGAGCAGTTCCGCAGTTATTACATCCTGGGCTACTACACCACCAACAACTCGACCGACGGCAGGTACCGCAAGATTACCGTGAAGCTGAAAAACATCGCCACCGCCAAGCTGGAATTCCGCGACGGTTACTACGCTTCCAAGATCTGGGGCAAGTTCAACGGCGACGACAAGGAAAAGCAATTGCGCGACGCCTTGACCACCGGCGATCCGCAGACCGATATCCCACTGGCTCTGGAAATCGATTGGTTCCGCATTTCGCCGGTGGCGTATCTGGTGCCGGTGTCGGTGAAAGTGCCGGGGTCGGCGATCCCGTTGGCGATGAGAAAGAGCGGCGGCGAGACGCAGTTCGACTTCATCGGCAACGTGATGGACGAGAACAAGGCCGTGGTGGGCCAGCTACGCGACTATATCAAGGTTAAGCTGGACGCCGGCGAAGCCGAAAAGCTGATCTCGCGAAACTTCAACTGCGATTTCGGTTTCACCCTGGCGCCCGGGCGATACCGCATGCGGTTCCTGGTGCGCGAGAACCAATCCGGCAAGATGGGGACGTTCGACTACAAGTTCACGGTGCCCGACCTGGCGGCCGATTCCATGACCCTGAAGACCAGTTCGGTGGTGTGGAGCAGCCAGCGCGAGTTGCTGAAAGCCGCGGTCGGCGTGGCGGAGCAGACTACCAGGAAAATGGCCGCTGCCAACCCGCTGATCTTCGGTGAAGAGAAGGTGGTTCCGAATATCACCAAGGTTTTTCACCGCGCGCAGAACCTGACCGTGACCTTCGACGTTTACGACGCCGCGCCCGATCCGGCCAATCTCGCCCAGCGCAAAGTTGCCGTGACCATGAGCCTGTTCAACCAGAAAGGCCAGAAGGCCTTCGAAGCCGGCCCCATCATGGCGACGGCCGTGGCGTCGACGCGCCCGAACGCGGTTCCGGTGAACATGCAGGTCCCGCTGAAGAGCCTGGCGCCGGGCCACTACGTCTGCCAGCTCAACGTGGTGGACCAGGTAGGGCGGAAGTTCGCCTTCCCGCGCCAGAACGTGGTAGTGCAGTAGTGGGGCAGACGCCCTCGTCTGCGCGCGACCCCCTGGTCGCGCTCTTTCGCCCATCGCCAACTCTCACGTGTGTTTCGCATTGCCGTATGCTGAGGCGGTACCTTGTGATTTCCGCAACAGCTTACGACCAGCACGTGGAACAGCTCGATGAAAATGCGTCTGTCCCCATCCGTCCCCATTCGTCCCATCGAGCCCCGCCGGCCGCGCTACACTATACACATGAGACGTACAAATCTTGTGCTTGACGAGAAACTGCTGGAACAGGCGGTCGCGGCGCTGGGCACGAAGACCTACTCGGCAACCGTCAATCTCGCGCTGGAGGAAGCGGTGCGTCTGAAAAAGATCCGGGGGATACCCCAGTTCTTCGGGTCCGGCATCTGGGAAGGGAATCTGTCCGCCATGCGCGAGGACCGGCCGCTCCGTGTTTCGCGTGGAGGAAAGGCCGCCAGGCGGCGGACGAAATGATCCTCGTCGATACCTCCATCTGGATCGGGTTGCTGGCAGGCGGCCGGCCCAAGGTGGCGGAGGAAGACCTCGCCAACTTCGCGACCTGCGGGCCGGTGGTTCAGGAACTGTTGCAGGGCTTAAAGCCGGGCCCTGCCAGCGATGCGTTCCGGCAGTTGCTTCTCGCGGTGCCGGTGCTCAGCGACCCCGTTCCCTTGAGCCTCTACCTCGCGGCTGCCGACATTTACCGCCTGGGCCGCCGGAAGGGAGTGACGATCCGTTCCTCCATCGATTGCCTGATCGCCGCCATCGCCATCGAAAACCGTGTGCCGGTCTGGCATCGCGATCGCGACTTGAGCGCCATCGCCACCTACACGGCGCTTGAAATCTTCGTCCCGTGAGGGCGGCTGTACTGCTTTTGACGAACACCCGTTTATCAGCCGCTCACGCCGCCTCACCGAGCCGCGACCGTAAGGGAGCGGAGGGCCAGTAGCACGAAATCTTGCGGTCAAGGTACTACCGCGAATTCTTCGACCAGGGTGCCGAGAACTCCATCCAGATTACGGGCGTCCGCAATCGCCGGGAAGCCTACCGTTGACCGTCGTTTCCTGGCCCCCCGGTTCTCGCGACTTTCTCTCCGCCGGTGGTGACGCGGGAAGGCGTGCTCCTGGCGCCGGTTTCGGACTTGGTCCGCATGAAGCTCACCAGCTATCGCCTCAAGGACCGCCTTCACGTTCACGATATGGACAACGCCGGTTTGATCACAACGCAGATCGAAGCCGCCCTCTCCGGCGAATTGCGCCGGCGGCTCGAAGAGATACGGGTGGAACGGTAGACCCGATAAGCCGCGACGTTTCGCGCTCGGCAGCGATTGGGAGTCTGGCCTGGACCTCGATCGCCTCGATTATAAAAATTCTGTATAATCCTAATGAGTGGGAATTGGTGCAAAGCCGATCCAATGGCTCGGAGACAGCCGCGACCGCCTGCGACGGTTCCCCCAGGCAGCGCGCCGCGAAATTGGCTATCAGTTGAGCTTGATTCAGGCAGGACGATCGGCCAGCGATTGGAAGCCGATTCCACTCGTCGGCGCCGGAGTCGTTGAGATTCGAGTCCACGCGGAGGGTGAATATCGCGTCTTCTATGTGGCCAAGTTCGAGGACGCCGTCTATGTGTTGCATGTCTTCGCCAAGAAGACTCGGAAGGTGCCCTCCCTGGACGTCGGGTTGGGGAAGAAACGCTACCGTGAATTGTTGGAAAGGAGGAAGTGATGCGAGCGACAAAAGGCAGTGAGAACGTGTTCGCCGACTGCGGATTTCCGCCCGCCGAAGCGGAAAACCTCCGCATCCGCGCTAAGATGATGATGGCTCTGACCGGCTATATCCAGGAAGGAAAAATTACTCAATCTCGCGCGGCCGGAATCATGGGTGTATCGCAGCCGCGAATCTCGGATCTGCTACGCGGCAAGATCGGACTATTCACAATCGACACGTTGGTTAACATGGTGACCGCCGCCGGTCTGAAAGTGGATGTCGACATCGCGGCTGGCAAGCCGGGAGCGAAGAACAAGCGGGTTGCATGATTCGCCCATGCGCTGCCTTGGAGGGAAAGGGGCCGCGTTTTACGGGCTTAGCAAGAAATGCGTCCCCTTTCTCTCCGAGGTGTGTGGGGCAGACGCCCTCGTCTGCGCGCGACCCCCTGGTCGCGCTTCTCGCGCTCATCGCCAACTCTTCCGTTGCCGCCCCGCACAGCCGTATACTGAAACAGTAGCTTGTGATTCCCGCAACAGCATACGATCAGCACGTGTGTAATTCGGGGTAATCCCGGGGTAATTCGGGTCCAGCCCGTCCCCATTCGGCCGCGCCGGCGGCTTGAAGAGATACGGGCGGAAAGTTAGGCCCTTTGAATGGCGCCGTTTTGCGCCGGGACACTACACCTGGCCCTTCGAGGGAACCACCTTCGTGCTCCCATCAACGCAATAATGGTCCCGGCGAGCAAGTAGGTGTTCGGTTCCGGCGTCGCGGTCACCGGGCCGATCGTGGTTTGTGTTGAAAAATTGGTAACCGTTGTCGTCCCATCCAGGTTGACATTCACCGTGGCCGCGAATCCATCGGTCAGGTCGGTCGTCAGCGTGGGAATCGTGCCTGCGGCGTCTGAAAACATGCTAAAGGCGTACGTACTGCCGGACGTGGACACGCCGTCTGGCGAGGTCAGGGCCGGCCCGTACAGGCTGACGATAAATGTCATGGTCGAGCCAAACGTGAATCCTTCAAAGTAGTCGTTGAATCCAGTACCGTTATCAAAGGTAAGAGCGGCTGGCAAAGGTCCTCCGCTGACGTCTCCAATAGCCTCGGGAGAGCCGGCCAACGTCCCGTCCGACGCGAAACTCAGGATCTGAAGCGAGGCGGCTTGGGAAACCAGCGGACCCGGATTGAAGTTGAAATCGAGCGAGCCGGCTGTTCCGGAAATCGATGAGGTATTGACGCTGAAGCTATACTCAATCGCACCTGCGAACGCGGTTGAGGCGCATATGCACAGGACGGCGCCGGACACTGCTGATCGTGCGTACATATTAGTTAAAACTCCCCGAGTAAACCACTGGCGTGAAGCTGATCTTCGCGTTTGATGGGTTTCTGAACTGCACATTGACGGTGGCCGACTGTCCCGGCGTCAGGCTGGTCACACCAGGAACAGAAAGATACGCACTTCCGTTATAGCTTCGCGTGGCGGTCGCCAATGTCACGCCGCCGGTCAGCGCGGTGAAGACGACTTCGAAGGGGCCATAGATCGCGCTGCTGCCGATGTTCTGAATCGTTACCGTTCCGTTGAAAGTTTGAGTGACGCGGCTGTATGCTAGCCCGGACGCCGTGACTAAGATTTCGCCCGATGGCACTGGGCTGGCCTGCGTAACCTGAGTTGTCGTTTCGGCCGATGCCTTTGCGGGTTCCATATTGCCCACGAGATCCTGGGCAATGCTGTAAAACCTGTAGGAGTGTCCGATCTGTCCGTTGTAGCCGCTTGATGTAGCCGTGGTTTGGTTCAGCCACGGCGCGAAGGAACTGCCATTATCGGACACATAAATCGTGAAGTTCCCTAGCCCGGAGCCAACATCTGTGCCCGACCACTGTACCGCGAAAATGGACCCGCTCTGAGCTGGTAACGCCGAAACATGGGAAACGGGTGGGGTGTTGTCAATTGTGTTCGACCAGGTTGGCGTATTGATCGGGGCGTTCAAGTCGAAAACCACTGTCGCCGTGTTCTGAATAACGGTCCCAGTGGTCACCGTGGTTTTTGGCAGCACCGTGAAGAAAACACTGCCCTCAGCGCCGGGAGGAAGGAATCCGGCGGTCGGATCGGTTGGAGGCTGGTTGGTGGTGGGATCGAGGGACTGGAACGTCTCGGTGAGTGTCGCCGTTGAAGTGTTGAGAGAGGTAGTAACCTGAACGAGAAGGTTCGTGGTGGGGCGGAGGTCCACCGTCGTCGTGAATGGGGAGACGGACAATGGAATTGAAGGAGGGCTGACAACCTGATTCGGGAAAGTAATAGGGCCCAACGTGAGAGCGCTTGGGTTGAGGTTGGGATCGAGCGTGTCCTTAACCGTGACGGCTTGAGCGGGGGCGGTGGCAGTGGGTTGGTTGTCAAAATAGATGGCGTATTCGAGTTGGGCGAGGCCGGAGATGTAGTGTGACGAACCAACACCCGTGGGGCCAATCTTGACATTTGGATCGAGAGATTGAACACCAGTTACGGGCAACGAAATCGTTCCTGGGGGGGAGATCGGGGGTGACGGTGGTGGCGGCCCTCCGCAAGTTGTGGGACTGAGGCACGCCTGATAGGCAGCCCGCGCGAGTCGGTAGGGTCCAAGCGATAGCTGCAGTGCCCCATAAGCGGCCTTCTCCGCACCTATCTCCTCTTCTTCGGACCCAAAGCCGTCCATTGCTGTAATGGCGGCGTCGAAATATTTGATCAAGGCCCCAAGGTCGTCCACCAGATTTTGGGGGAGCGGTTTTCCCCCAAAACAGTTCGGCGATCCCGCCAAACAGTCCCTAGCTCCGGTTTCTGCGAGTTTCACTGTTTGTTCGAGATTCGGTAGGCAGCTCTGGTCATCAAAAAGATTTGAAACACAAGTGTCCGCCACGGTTATCAGTGCGCCCACACCTACGGCACCTAGCGTCGGTAACCCCAGACTTTCGACTAAATAGGCTTCCGCAATCGTGGTGCCTATCGCAGCGGCCGTCTGGACGAAGCCAAGATCTGCGGTCGATTTCGCATTCTCGTAGGCCAGATAAGCATCCACGACGTTGGAATTCGCCAGCAGTTCCGCGTTATATTGCGACAAGCACGCCGGACATCCACTCGGCGGAAATGGAATAAATGGAATACCTTCCAATCCCAAGAACTGGTCGAGAGTCAAGCTGGTCAAATCCTGTTGCCACCCTGCCGTGAGAGTGAAGTTTGAGACCGGCGCACTAGATGGTAAAGTAAGCCCAACGGGCGCGCACTGCGTTTGCCCCGCGGATACCCCTGGCGATGCGAAGAGCAAATTCTGGTTGCCGCTGGCGGGCGCCGTAGAAGGTATCCCAAACTCGGGATCGGGAGTGCTCCCGGCGACAAAGAGATCGGCTCCAGAGACTTGCGCGTACTGAACGGTTGACGGCACACTCAGCGAAACCAGGCCAGGCGCTGCATCAACGTTTCCGCTGTTGCCAACCGCGATGTAGTAAGTCTGCGCCGTCCCAAACCGAATCTTGTCGCGACCAATGATGTTTACCGAAATCTGTGGTGCGCCACCCTGTTGTACCGTAAATCCGCCCGTGAGCGTGGCCGATGTGCCGTCCGGATTCGTGACCACGACATTACGAACTCCCGGCGTGGCTCCGGTGAGGTCGAACGTCGTCGTCAAGATGAACGCAAAAGCACTCGAGAACGCAGTGTTCGAGCCGACGATGTCCGCCCCTGACCCGGTCAGCTTGGCGGTCAGTCCGTTTTGGAATCCATTGCCGAGAATCTGCACTGTCACATTGCCCGTATTGCCCCCGATTGTGGGATAAACCGTGATTCCGCTCGGAGGCGGGGCCGGAAGCGTGGCCTTCACAATTGTGGCCAGCCCCGTAATCCACAGGTTGCCGTCCGGCCCTGTGGTGATCCCTATCGGGACGCCACTACCGGCGAGGAACGGAAACTCCGTGATCACTCCGGCAGGCGTGATTCTCCCGATCTTGCCTCCGTTGAACTCTGTGAACCATAGGTTGCCGTCCGGTCCGGCGGTGATCTCGTACGGCATGCTATTGGCAGTGGGGACCGGAAACTCCGTGATCACTCCGGCGGTGCTGATTCTCCCGATCTTGTTAGCAGGTTCCTCCGCAAACCACAGGTTGCCGTCCGGCCCCACGGTGATCCCGTATGGGTTGCCGGGAGTGAGAATTGCGAACTCCGTGATCACTCCCAAAGTAGTGATTCTCCCGATTTTGTTAGCAGTGCCCTCCGTGAACCACAAATTGCCGTCCGGCCCCGCGGTGATATAGTACGATTGGGAACCTGCGGTAGGGATCGGAAACTCGGTGATCACTCCTCCAGTGGTGATTCTGCCGATGTTGTTTCCAAAGCGCTCTGCAAACCACAGATTGCCGTCCGGCCCCGCCGTGATGCCGAACGGGTACCCGCCGTTAGGAAACTCCGAGATCACCCCGGTAGGGGTAATTCTACCGATACGGCCGGAAAAGTACTCTGTAAACCAAATATTTCCATCCGATCCAGTTGCGGTCCCCTCCCCGACGTCGCGACTGGGGGTCAGGAACTCAGTGACGACCCCAGCGGGCGTGATCCTCGCAATCTTATCCCCCCTATCTCCGAGGTTGCTCGGATTATGGAGCTCTACGAACCACAGATTGCCATCCGGCCCCGTGGTGATCGCATCCGGAAAGCTGGCGGGAGAGGGGATCGGATACTCAGTGAACGTGATTTGAGCGGGCAAGACGACCGCAACCGCCAGCAGCAATCCGGCTGCGGACAAGCGAATCCTTAGCATCGTCACAACTCCTTTTCGGAACCCTTCGGGCGCGGGACACTCCACACACCTTGTCTAACGTCCCAACTCCGCCCGATTCCATAAGCGAAGTTCATTCAGTTCTACCGGGACCTGTTTATCCGATCCTTTGCCTTGGGCGGCCGGAGGGGGGTATGCTTAGGGAATCCATCGGTGAAGTCGCTGCATTTCATTCCATACGTGTGGAATCCGGCGGCCTTCGGACGTTATAGGTATGGCGGGTCACGAGCGGCACGCTGAAATCGATCCCGGGTCGGCGGAATCCAGCCCCCTGGCGGCTGAGGGGGAGCAGTTTGCCTTTCAATTCGAAGCCTGCCGGCGAGAGCTGTTAAAGCTCTGCCGCCATATTCTGGGCGTTTCCGATGGAGCTGAAGACGCGGTCCAGCACACGTATTTGCGCGCCTACGGTAGCCGGGCGCGGTTTGACGGTGTCAACTTTCCGGGTTGGCTCGCGCGGATCGCCCAGCACATTTGTATCGATGTACTGCGCGCAAGGT
This sequence comes from Bryobacteraceae bacterium, assembly GCA_050014595.1. GTDB lineage: Bacteria > Acidobacteriota > Terriglobia > Bryobacterales > Bryobacteraceae > PALSA-129. The sequence continues at coordinate 19,586 of JBEKDA010000056.1, read as the reverse complement.
GGTCGAGTCGGGAGCTTGAAGACACCCATGGGCTCGCCACGACGCATGACGAAATGCGCGTTGTGAACGCCATCCAGATCCGAACCATTCTCCGCGGGCTGCCGGAGGAGCAGCGAATCTGTCTGAAACTGTTTTATTTCGAAGGCTACAGCGCCAAGGAAGTGGCCGAGCGAACGGGCTTCACGGAGAAACAAGTGAAGTCTTATCTGCAAAATGGCCGCCGCAACTTTCTATCGGCCTGGAACGCCTCGAACAAGGGGACCAAATGAAGGATGCGATGAGTCCCGATCCCGAAGAGCGGCTGTTTGCGGAATCGGTGCGGGACGGGGTCCGTCAGCTCCGAAAGCAGCGCGGTCCTTGCCCAAGTGCCGAAGAACTGCTGGCTTTTCTGGAGGGCCGTTTGGAAAGCGGAGATTCCACCCGCGTGGGGGAACACGTGGATGCCTGCGGGGTGTGCGACCTCGCATTGATGCGGGTAAGGGCCGCAGTGGCCGACCCGGACGGCCGAGGACTGTCCGCGTGGCGCCGGATGTCCCACCTATTCGGGAATCCGCTGGTGGCGTATGGCTTGGCTGCTCTGCTGTGCTATCCCGCTTACGTGGGGATCCGGTCGCACCCTGAGCAGAAGGTCGAGATTCAACCCAAGGCCGGAACTCCGCCGGGGACGGTATTGGAGCCGGCGGTCCTCTCGGTCCCCAGCTTCTCGCTGGATGCGGTGCGGGGAGCCGGTCGGGAGGCGCAGCTCCCGGTGGTGCGCCTGCACGACCAAAACAAGTTCTTTCTTCTTCAGTTTTTTGTTCCCATGAAGGCCGACCACCAGTATTCCGTTGAGATTCGGGATGGCGCTGGCCGGGTCACGGTGGGACACCAGCAGATTACAGGCGACACCCAAGGCAAGGTCGCCCTGATGTGCCGCCGCGAGAGCTTTGCCGCTAGCGAATACACGTTGACAGTCGCCGAGGACAATCCGCCCGGACACCAGTTTGAATTCGTCTTCCGGGTTGAGTGATCCCACATGCGACGCGGTCTTGTTCTGATTTGCCTTCTGCCGTTTGCCCTTGCCGGCCAACCCAGCGTGGTTATGCAGGAGTACAACAGTGCGTGGCGGTTGGTCGGGCAAGGAAAGCCTGATCAGGCGCTCCCGATTCTCAAAGGAATTCTTGCCGAAGATCCAGGTTTCTATCGAGCGTACCCGGAGGTTATCGAAGCGTTCAGGCAAAAGGGCGATGTTGGCGGTGCGGAGCGCTTCTTTGAAGAGCTGCGATCCGGCTTCGGTAGGCCAGAGCCGCACTTCGTACGTGGGGAGATATTGTCAAATTACAGTTCTGGTCAACCCCGCAAGGGATTGGCGGCATTTCAGCGGTGCGTCAGCCAGCTCTCGCGTTGGCCTGGCTGCTACGTGGATGTGCCCGGGCAAATGCCCTACTCTGACCTCAAGGTCATGCTGACCGTGCTGCACAATGTGCTAGCTGGGGACCCCGCCAATGCGGCGGCCGGATTCGGCCTGGCTGAGGTTGATCAATATCTGAAACGGTATCCAACAGGGATTGAGGCCTATGAGCACGTTTTGCGGCGAGGAACGGGCGAAACACTACTCGATATGCTCTTGCTCGAAAACCTGGCATGGGCCGTTACCGCCTCCAGCACGGACTGGGCCCAGGGCACGTCCTACGAAGAGCGGGCGCTTCACTCGGCTATCCAGCTCGGGGACGAGCAAAAAGAACTGCAATATCTTAGGGACTTGACGGTCTTCTCTTTCCGGCTCGATTCAGACGCGGCCCAGCCCGATTTCGAACGGTCGGTGGTCGCGGGCGCGGCAACTCGACAATCCCTACGCCCTTGGGCAAGCTTATGACATGTGGGGAACACTGAATCGGGAACAGGGAAATGCTGATGTGGCGGTCGAAGCCTACAAGCATACAGTTGAGCTCTGGGAAACTTCAGGTCTCCGGCTGGAAATTGGTGACGTTCTGCGCAAATTGGCCGACTCCGAAGCACGACGGGGCGACTATCAGCCCGCTCTCGAACATCTGGAGCGCGCGGAGAAGTGCGCGAGCGAGGCGAATTCCAGCAGAGACGAAGCTTTTGTGCTGCGCAGCAGAGGAGAGATTTACGTTCAATTAGGCGATTATGCCAAGGCGATCGCACTGCACCAACGCGCCAGACAAATCTTTCTGGATCTCGATCTCTTTCCTACCGCGGGAGGGGAAGCAGGCGATCTTGGGATTGCTTACGAACGGTTAGGAGACTACGGAAAAGCGAGACAGTGGTACATGGAATCGCTGCACAGCGCTCGTCGTTTTCCCAATGTAGCGGAGCAGGAGCGGATTCTAGCTCTTCTTGCGCAGTTGGCGTTCCGCCAGGGTCACAACGCGACGGCGGTCCAAGTCTTGCGCGAGTCGCTGGCGCTCTCCGCGAAAACCAATGCGGTGCGCTCTCGCGCCATCGCCCTTGTGACCCTGGGCCGAGCCTACAGCCGGTTAGGCAATTTCCCGGAAGCCCTCAAGAACCTCCATGCCGGACTGGATACGGCCGTATCGCTCAACAACACAGAGCTGGAATTCGCGGGGACGCACGGTCTTGGAGAGGCCCTCCTGAGGAGTGGCCACACAGCGGAAGCCGAGCGGGAGTTCCGCCAGGCGCTAACACTCGGTGAGCAGGCCGGAATCCCTGATGCAGTGCGCCTGGCGCGGGAAGGATTGGGCGACGTGACCCGTCAGGCAGGACATCTTGATGAAGCCGCCACGCATTACCGCGCCGCGATCGAAGCCATTGAATCCATGCGTTCGCGACTGGGGTCGTCAGAGTTCAAAACCACTTTCCTTTCGGGAGCGATCACCGCATACGAACGGTTGATCGACGTGCTGGCATACCAGGGAAAAAGAGAAGAAGCCCTCTATGTTGCCGAGAAAGCACGCGCCAGAGCTTTCCTGGATATGCTGGCCGTCGGGCGCGGACAAACCGCCGGCGCGGTAGTCGAACCGAAGCTCCTCGACTCCGCGGGTATCGAGCAGGAGATGGGCCGCCGCGGAGCCGTGCTGGTGGAGTATGCCTTGGGTACGAGACGATCCTACGTGTGGGCAGTCGCGGGGAACAAGACCGTGATGGCGCCGTTGGCATCGCGCGCGGTCCTGGAAGAACGCGCCAGGCATTACCGCGAGTTGCTGGTGAAACAGTCGCCCCAGGCGGTTGAAGAAGCCACTCCGCTCTACCAGATGCTCCTGGCGCCTATCGCGTCCTCGCTGGTGCGGAATAAGATTGTTATCATCGTTGCCGATGGAGCGCTGCACTATCTTCCGTTCGAAACGCTGATGCCGCAGGGTGGGCACTTCCTGGGTGAGGACTTTACAGTGGCATACGTGCCGTCGGCTTCGGTGCTCCCTGAACTGCTGGCGCCTTCCGGTGTCCGGCAAAAGGAACTACTGGCCTACGGGAACCCGGACTTCGGCGCCGGTCCTCCACGGCCTGGAACAGCCCAGGATGTGGTGCGTGGGATCGACGTGAAGGACGGACTCCGCCTGACGCCGCTCCCCAACACCCGCTACGAGGTGGAAGGCATTGCCGCGCTCTACCCCAAATCGATGAGCACGACCTACTTGGGCCGCAAGGCCACCAAGACCTCGGTCCAGCAGGAAAACTTGGCCGAGTACAAGCGCATCCATTTCGCCACCCACGCGTTCATCGACGAGAGGCGGCCGGAGCGGTCAGGCATCGTGCTCTCTCAGGCCGGCCAAGAGGACGGCGTTCTGCGGATCAATGACATCCTCGCGCTGAAACTCAATGCCGATATTGTCGTCTTGTCCGCTTGTCAGACCGGGCTCGGGAAGCTCATGCGTGGAGAAGGCATCTCCGGACTGACGCGCGCGTTCCTTTTCGCCGGAACGCCGCGCGTAGTGGCCAGCCTCTGGAATGTCAGCGACGCCGCTACGACTGATCTCATGAAGACCTTCTACCGCAAGATGAAGGACGGGCTTGCGCCAGCGCGCGCGCTGCAAGCGGCCAAGCTGGAGATGATGCGCTCCGGCGTCGCTGCTTACCGGGCTCCGTACTACTGGGCGGCTTTCGTTCTGGTGGGCGAGCCGTAACTGGAAGAGGGGCACTGCTTCCAAACTATCGGATTGCCGGTCACAAGATTCTTCTCCTTTAAAATAAGACACTTACATCTGTTTCGCTTGTATCCGAGTTCTACAATAGAGATAGGTAAGCAATGCGCACCCGCCGACACACCTCGCTATCGCCCCCGGCCCGGCCGCAGGACCGGCGCCATGCCTGCGCGCACCCTGTTTTACCAAACGAACCCAGTCCCAATTTCGGACACTTGGCGCCGCCTCGAATCGCCGCGCAACCGCTTTTCCCAAACGAACCCAATTTGGCAGGCAACCCCAAGAAAACGAAACAGATACCACTCAGCAAAGGAGCCCCGACGAACCCAATTCCTGGCCCTGCACCTTGATCCGCTCACCGCTTACGGAACACCACCACCGCCAGCGGTGGAAGCGTCACGGCAATGCTATATGGGCGGTTGTGACAGACCTTGAGCCGGCTGGAAACCATGCCGCCATTGCCGATATTCGAGCCGCCGAAGAGTTCGGAATCGGTGTTCAAAACCTCTTCGTAAAAACCTTCTTCCGGGACGCCGATTTCGTAGCCCTGGCGCGGCACCGGGGTGAAGTTGCAACAGATCAGCAGGAAATCCGCGGGGTCTTCGGCGCGGCGCAGGAAAGAAATCACGGAGTTTTCGGAATCGCGGAAATCCACCCATTCGAAACCGCTGTAATGGAAATCCACCTGGTAAAGCGACGGGCTGGCGCGATAGAGGCGGTTGAGCTCGCGCATCAAGGTCTGCAGCTTGCGGTGCAGCTCGAATTCCAATAGCTCCCAGCGGATGCCGGCATTGTTGTTCCACTCTTCGCGCTGGCCGATTTCCTGGCCCATGAACAACAGCTTTTTCCCGGGATGCGCCCACATATACGCCAGGAAGGCGCGGACGTTGGCGAACTGGCGCCATTCGTCGCCGGGCATTCTGCTGAACAGCGAGCCTTTGCCGTGGACCACTTCATCGTGCGAGACCGGCAGCACGAAGTTCTCGGTGAAGGCATAGAGCAGGCTGAAAGTGATGTGGTTGTGATGATACTTGCGATAGAGCGGATCGGTTTGGAAGTAATCCAACATGTCGTGCATCCAGCCCATGTTCCACTTCATGGTGAAGCCGAGGCCGTTGAGATAGACCGGCCGCGAGACGCCGGAGAAAGCGGTGGATTCCTCGGCGACGGTGAAAGCGCCGGGGACGGAGTGGGCCACTTCGTTGAAGCGCCGCAGGAAGTCGATGGCTTCCAGGTTTTCGTTGCCGCCGTACTGGTTGGGGACCCACTGGCCGGGCTGGCGCGAGTAATCCAGGTACAGCATGGAAGCCACCGCGTCCACGCGCAGAGCGTCGATGTGGTACTCCCTGAGCCAGAACAGGGCGTTGGAAATGAGGAAAGAGCGGACTTCGTTGCGGCCGTAGTTGAAGACCAGTGTGCCCCACTCGAGCTGCTCGCCTTTGCGGGGGTCGGCGTGCTCGTAGAGCGCGGTGCCGTCGAAGAAGACCAGGCCGTGGGCGTCCTTGGGGAAGTGGGCGGGGACCCAATCGACGATGACGCCGATCGAGGCGCGGTGGCAGGCTTCGATGAAGAACTGGAAATCTTCGGGCGTGCCGAAACGCGAGGTGGGCGCGAAATAGCCGATCACCTGATAGCCCCACGAGCCGGAGAAGGGATACTCCATGATGGGCAGCAGCTCGATGTGGGTGTAGCCCATCTGCTGGACGTATTCGACCAGCTTGACGGCCAGGTCGCGGTAGGTGAGCATCTCGCCTTGCGGGCCGCGCAGCCAGGATTCGAGGTGAACCTCGTAAATGGAGACCGGCGATTTGAGCCAGTCGGTTTGCGGGCGGGCCTGCATCCAGGCATCGTCGCGCCATTGGTGCTTGCCGGTGTCCCAGACGATGGAGGCGGATTTCGGCGGGGTCTCGCAATAGAAGGCGAAGGGGTCGGCCTTGAGCTGCTGATACCCGGCGAAGCGGGATCGGATGTGATACTTGTAGGCGGTTCCCTCGCCGAGCGCAGGGACGAAGATTTCCCAAATGCCGCCGTTGCGGCGGCGCATGGGGTGGCGGCAGGTATCCCAATCGTTGAATCCGCCGGTAAGGTTGACGGCTTCGGCATTGGGGGCCCAGACAGCGAAGCGGACGCCGCGAACGCCTTCGGTTTCGACGAGGTGAGCGCCCAGGGTGCGCCATGCTTCGAGCAGCGTGCCCTCGGTGTGGAGATAGAGATCGGTGTCGGAGAGTTGCGGGCCGAAGCGATAGGGGTCGTCGATTTCGATTTCGCGGCCGTCAAAGAGGCGTGCGCGAATGAGGTAGGCCGCGGGATCGCCGTTGAGGGTGGCGACGAAGAAACCGCGCGCGTGCTTCTTGATCATGGCGACGCGGTCGGCGCCGACTACCACGTCGGCCGATTCGGCCTGGGGGAGAAACGCGCGGATCTCCCAGCGGGCCTGGCCGCCTTTGCGGCGGACGCTGTGCGGGCCCAGGATGCGAAAGGCGTCGCCATGGTAGCCGCCAACGATGGCTTCAATTTCTTCCACTGTCATGAAAGTCTAATAATCAAGTATGGACGATTTTCTGCTGCAATTGCCCAAGGCAGAGCTGCATTTGCACCTGGAAGGCTCGGTCGAGCCGGAGACGCTGCACGAACTGGACCCGGCGACGCCCGTGGAGGAGTTCCGCGCGCTCTATCGTTACGAGGATTTCGACGCCTTTCTGCGGGCCTTCGGCGCGGTGGGAAAGCGGCTGCGAACGCCGGAGGATTACGGGCTGATTACGCGTCGCCTGCTGGAACGGTTGGCGGCGCAGAATGTGCGCTACGCCGAGATTATCGTGGCGGCGGGGATGGTGCTGTGGAAGGGGCAGGAGTTCGGGCCGGTCTTCGAAGCCGTGCGCGAGGCCGCGGTGGGGTCGCAAGTGGAAGTGCGCTGGATCCTCGACGCGGTGCGGCAATTCGGCGTGGAGCAAGCCATGGCGGTGGCGAAACTGGCGGCGGAACGGGTGGACCGCCGGGTGGTGGCGTTCGGCATCGGGGGCAGCGAAGCGCGCGGGCCGGCGGAGTGGTTCACGGAGGTCTTCGCGTTCGCCAAATCGGCGGGACTGCACCTGACGGCGCACGCCGGCGAAAGCACCGGGCCGGAATCGGTGTGGGCGGCGTTGCGTTTGGGAGCGGAACGCATCGGCCACGGGATTGCGGCCGCGCGGGACGAGGAATTGATGCGGCATTTGCGCACCCACGATATTCCGCTCGAGATCTGCCTGACCAGCAACCTGGTGACTGGCGCGGTAGATCGCTTGGAGGATCACCCGGTGCGGCGGTTGTTCGACGCGGGCGTGCCGATCGTGCTGTCGACCGACGACCCGGCGATGTTCGGGTGCACTCTGCTGGGTGAATACCAACTGGCCGCGCGCCAGTTCGGGTTTAGCGAGACAGAGTTGCGGAAAATTGCGGATAATGGATGGAGGTATCGGTTTGGACAATCACGTTAAGAGATCTTTCGGAGACGTCCACGAAGTAGATCGCTTGGCCGCGGAGCAATTGCGGGCGGAACGGCTGGCGGAGGTGTCGATGCGTGTGCGGGAAGAGAGCATGCGAGTGAACGCCGAGTTCGCCGCCATCGAGCTGGACCCGTAAGGGCGGGAGCGGCGAGTTACCCGAAGATTTCGTCCACGGCCAGTTCGCCGGCCCCGAAAGAGGCGAGAGGAATCGTGGCGCCGGAGTTATACACCACCGCGGCTCCCTCGCTGCGCACCACCGATACGGACTTCCGTTCGGCGTCCACGATCCAGCATTCCATGGCGCCGTTGGCCAGACACAGCGCGACCAGTTCCTGTAGCTGGCGCTGTGTGTTGGAAGGCGATTTGACCTCGATCACGAGCTCGGGCGCGCCGCGCAGGTTGTCATCGGGATCGATGGCTTCCCAGCGCTTGTGCGAGATCACGGCCACGTCGGCGGCGCGCAGGTCGAACTCGGCCGCTGGACGGTAGGGGTATTCGATCCTCACGGCTCCGAAGCCCGTAAGTTTCGGTCCCAACAGCAACAACAGCCGATGTTGCAGTTCCAAGTGACGCGCCCTGGGCCGGGTCAACGCGACCACCTCGCCATAATGCAGTTCATACATGAATTCGCCGCCTTCGGGCAGTTGCCGGAATTGCGCTACGGTGATCAGATCCGGAAGGGCAGCCATAAGTCTTCCTCCTTGTTATTCTACCTGCAATCTGTGCGTTAATAAACCGGGGAGGTCTCTATGAACCGCACGCAGGCTCTGGGGCTGATGGCGGCGCTCGGCGCGGCGGCGCTGTGGGGCCAGGAGAGCCGGCCGGCCAGCCGGTTCCAGGTGAAGTTCGACCTGGCGGGCATCACCAGCCTGAAATACGCGGGCGACAAATACGATACCGATTACATCGCGCCCGACGAACTGCTGGGGCACGTGCGCGTCCGGTATAAGCTGGGCGAGAGCGACTGGCGCCAGTTCTCAACCACCGATAGCAAGAACCGCGTGCAGGAGGCGGCGAGAGGCGCGCCGCCGCGGCGGGCCATCGAACACGCCGTCATTTACAACCCGCAGGACTGGCGCCGCAACGAATACTACGCCGACCTGGAACTGACGGAACGGTTCCACGTGGAAGCCGATGCCGCCTGGTGGACGATTTTCCTGAGAAATCCGACGCATAAGCCGATCGTGCTGGGCGATGTGTTCCTGCCGCTGCCCTTCAACACCGGCAAGCGCTGGGATAAGACCATCACTTACGAGGAGCGTGTCCAGCAGCACCAGTACATTTCGGGCCACGGCTCGTTCGTCTACTGGATGCGGCCGAATGGCGAAGGGCCGTACCTGGTGATGACGCCGGTCGCGGTATGCCCGCTGTTTGAGCCGGTGCGCAGCGAGATGAATTTCGCGCCCGGGAAGCTGGAGTACAGCGAGCGCGGCGGCGTGTATATTCTTTCGGCGGCGCGGGCGGCGGAAGACCGGGCGCGCGGCGGCACGTGGCGCCAGCCGCAGACCAGCGTGACGCTCGCGCCCACCAACTCGCAGCGCGACGGAGTCACTTACGCTTTCAAATTCCGCTGGGCCAAGGATTACCAGGGCGTGCGCGACATCCTCTACGAAGAGGGGCTGCTGGATGTGAACGTGGTGCCGGGGATGAGCGTGCCGCAAGGGATGGAAACGGAAGTGTCGATCCGGTCGAAGAGCGCGATTCAGTCGGTGGACGCGGAGTTTCCGGGGCAGACGGAACTGGCGGCGGCGGGAGAGAGGCCCAAGGATACGCACCTCTACAAAGTGAAGTTCGCGCGCCTGGGTGAGAACAAATTGACGGTTCATTTCGGCAAGAACCAATACGCGGAGCTGGAGTTCTTTGTGACCGAGGCGCTCCAGGCGCTGATTGAGAAGCGGGCGTCGTTCCTGGTGACGCACCAGCAGCATCGCGATCCGGCGAAGTGGTATGACGGCCTGTTTTCCGAATGGGACATGCTGAAGAAGGTGCTGCGCGGTCCGGACGACAAAGACGGCCTGGCGGATTACATCCTGGCCAGCGACGATCCGGCGCTGTGCAAGGCGCCCTATATCGCGGCCAAGAACGTGGATTACCCCGACGCGAAAGAGATCGAGGCGGTCGAGTATTATCTGAAGAATTTCGTCTGGGGCAAACTGCAGATGACCGAGACGGAGAAATACCCGTACGCGGTCTACGGAATCGATAATTGGAAGATCAATCGCGAGAGTAAGCCCGGCGACCGCTACGGGTGGACCGACCACGTGTGGCGCACTTACGACTATCCGCACATGGTCTACCTGTACTTCAGCATGTACCAGATCGCCAAGTATCATCCGGAGCAGGTCCACTATCTCGACAAGAATGGATACCTGGAGCGGGCCTTCGGCACGGCACGCGCCTATTACACGTACCCGTGGGAAGTGGCGCATTGGTCGGCGAATGAGTTGGGCAATTACAACGAGATGGTGATCGCCGATCTGATCGACGAGTTGTACGCGGCGGGCTGGAAGGAGAAGGCCGACTTGCTGCGCAAGGACTGGGAAGCGAAAGTGGAGTACTTCGTGAACGATCAGCCCGACCTGTTCTACTCGGAGTTCCCATTCGACCCGACGGCCTTCGAATCCACCGGCGCGTTCGCCCACTACGCGCTGGAGCAGCTCAAGAAGCCGGCGATGACGCTGAAGGTGAAGGCGCCGGACGTGGAGCGCTACGTACAGGAACAACTGGCGTGCAACATGGCGACGCGCGGCTGGCTGGAGCCGAACTACTGGCAGATCGGCGTCGAAGGCAATATGCGGTACATGTCGCAGATGGGCGGATGGTCGATTCTGGACTACGGGCTTTACTACGCGAAAGACCCGCATCCGTACTTGCGGCTGGGATACGCGTCGTTCCTGAGCTCGTGGGCGCTCATGAATACCGGCACGCCGGAGACCAACTACGGGTTCTGGTATCCGGGAAAGGAGAACGACGGCGGCGCGGGGAGCGCCTTTGTGCCGGCGGCGTACGGCGGCAACTGGTTCGGGAAGCAGCAGCCGCGCGGGCCGTGGCAATACAGCGGCGAAATCGATTTGGGCTTCGGCGGCGCGCTGCGCACGGCGGCGACGATTGTGGCGGACGATCCGATCTTCGGGCTGGTGGCCTATGGCGGGCGCTTGAATCGGGCGGGTGCGCTGACCGAAGTAGTGCCGGAAGACGGCCTGCGGCGGCGTTTCCACGTGGTCCGGGGTAAGCAGAGGCTGCACCTGCTGTTCGACCGCGACGGATTCGCAGCGGGCGACCCGGTGCGCTTTGACGACAGCCTGAGCGAGATCAGCTTCACCATGGAGAACCGGGCGCCGGCGGCCGCGGCGGACCACCAGACGGAAATGGTCCTGACGGGGCTGCCGGCGGGATCCTACCAGGTATCTCTGGATGGGGCCGCGCTGCGGAAAGTGAGTGGCGGAGAGAACCCGCAGACGGTCCTGCTGCCCATGGGGGCGAAGAAGACGGTGCGGGTGGTCGTGAAAAAAGCGGGCTGACGAATCGGCTTGACAAAACCTGGCCGAGCCTTGATACTATCAGGAACTTTACCCGAAAGAGCCCGAGGGGGGTTCCGATGCGTCTGGGTCTGCGATGGTTTTGTCTGTTCGTGGCTGCGTGGGCAGCGTGCGCGCAACAGGACCGGATCTCGGGCGAGATCGATACCGCTCGAACCGCGGTTCTCAAGGGCAATCGCAGTTCCAGGGCTATGCCGCAGTACGATCGCGGCCCCGTGGACCCAGGGCAGCTCATCAACGGCATTACCATCGTGTTCCAGCGGTCCGCCGGCCAGCAGGCGGCGCTCGAACAACTGCTCGCGGAGCAGCAGGACCCCACTTCGCCGAACTACCATCACTGGATCGCTCCGGAAGAGTTTGCCGACCGTTTCGGGCTCAGTTCAAGCGATGTGGCCAAGGTTACGGAATGGCTGCGATCACAGGGTTTCGGCCTAGCCTATGAGGCGCGGAGCCGGATGTATGTCACATGCAGCGGCACGGCTGCGCAGGTACTAGGCGCCTTCCACACGGAGCTCGACCGCTACCAGGTGGACGGGGAAATGCACTTCGCCAACAGCTCCGATCCCTCGATTCCCGCGGCGCTGGAGCCGGTGGTGCAACTAGTCCAAGGGCTGGACGATTTCCGTCCGAAGGCTCCGCCGCGCCAGCTCAGGGCGGTCGCCGATTTCACGTACTTCAGCTCCCACTACCTGGTGCCGGCGGATATCGCGACCATTTACGACATCAACCCTCTCTATCAGAAAGGGATCACCGGATCGGGGCAGAAGATCGCGGTGGTGGGGCAGTCCAACATCAATCTGTCGGATATCGAATACTTCCGCGGCACCCTGGTTGGGCTCGCCAAGAACGATCCCCAGTTGGTGCTGGTGCCCGGATCAACCGATCCTGGCACCAGCAGCCAGGGCGATCAGGGGGAATCCACGATCGATCTGGAGTACGCGGGCGGCATCGCTCAGAACGCGACTCTCCTGTTCGTGTATTCCACCAATGTCGACACTTCCACGCAGTATGCCATCGACCAGAATCTGGCTCCCGTGATCAGCTACAGCTACGGCGAGTGCGAACTAACCATCTCTTCCACTACGCGGAGCGCCAACTTCTATCGCTCGCTCGCGCAACAGGCCAACGTGGAGGGCATCACCTGGATGGTATCCACGGGAGACACGGGCGCAGCCGAATGCGATAACGGAGTTCCGATCGCGACCCACGGCCTGGCTGTCCAAATCCCCTCCAGTGTGCCGGAAGTGACCGCCGTGGGAGGGACCGAATTCAACGAAGGCGGCGGCAAGTATTGGAGCACCGGCAACAATCCCACCACGGGGGCTTCCGCGTTGGGCTACATTCCGGAGATGGCATGGAACGACACGCCCACCTCCGTTGCCAACGGTGGCTGGCTTTCTTCCACGGGAGGCGGCGCCAGCATCTTTTTCTCCAAGCCGGCGTGGCAAACCGGGCAGGGAGTACCCAACGATGGCGCCCGGGACGTTCCCGATCTTTCCTTCTCTTCTTCCAGCGGTCACGATCCCTACATCGTCTGGCTCAACGGAGCGGTTAACTTTTTTGGCGGAACTTCCCTGTCGACACCCATATTCGCCGGGGCCATGACCCTGCTGAATCAGTATCTGGTCTCGAACGGCGCCCAGTCCCAACCGGGCCTGGGCAACATCAACCCTGCGCTTTACAGCCTGGCTCAAACCGAGGGTGTGTTTCACGACGTGACCGTGGGGAACAATATTGTGCCCTGCGCGTCCGGCAGTCCCAATTGTGTAAACGGTCAATTGGGCTACAGCGCCGGGCCGGGATACGATTTGGCCACAGGACTTGGATCGGCCGACATCAACAATCTGTTCACGCATTGGCCGGGGCAGCCGGGCCAGGCAGCCGGCGCCACCGCAACCACTACTACCCTCACCGCCAATCCAGCCACTTTTCCGATCAGCAGCACCACGGTGCTGACGGCCACCGTAACGGCAGCTTCCGGCGCTACTACGCCCAACGGCTCGCTATCGTTCAACGCCGGCACGAACGCGTTGGGAACCGTGGCCCTTTCCGGCTTGGGCGCAGTTGCCACGGCGTCGCTGACGGTCTACGGCAGCCAGTTGGCGGCGGGCGCCAACACCATCTCGGTTGCATACGGCGGAAGCACGAGCTTCAAGCCCTCCTTGAGCTCCGCGACCGTGAACGTGACGGTCCCCACCGCGGCTTCGGCCGTCATCCCTTCGCTCGAGCCCAATCCGGTGTATCAGCAGGCGGCGGCTGCCAACGGATGCACTTTCTTTTTTACGGTCCGCCTGAGTGAGATTGCGGGCGTCGCCACCACGCTCACCGAATTCACGTTCGGCGGCAACGACTACTCCACTTCCATTCCGGCGCTCTTTGGCAGCGGCAACATCCCGGCGCACGGTGCGCTTTCGGCCGCCTTATGCGCCACCATCGCAACGGTCCCTTCCACCCTGACGCTGGGGTTCAGCGGCGCCGATGCCAGCGGCCAGAAATGGACCCAGCAGACCGTCGCGCCATTCTATCCCGCGCAGGTCTCGGCCTCCATGGCGCTTTCGAGCTTACCCGGCACGGAAGTGGAGAATCCGAATGGAGATCCCAGGTGCGACTCCAACTACCCGTTCTATCAGGAATTGAATCTCGAAGAGCAGAACGGCCATGAGGTGTACTTGAACAAATTCCTGGCGGGTGGAAGTGATCTTTCCGGGGAGATTGCCACCTGGTTCGGGTCTTTGCGGCTGGCTCCCCTGGGGGCGTTGCAAGCCGGCATCTGCTGGCAGTTAGGCACAATGCCGTCCACGCTTTCTTACGAGATTGATGGCGTGGATACTGCCGGTCACGAGATCACGGCCACGGCCTCCGTCCCCTTCAATCTTCCGCCGGCGCAAAGTGGCGGAACGCTGGCGGCGTCCCCCACGGCGGTCAACCTCAACGTGGCCGGGCAAGAGTCGGTTACCGCGAGCGTGGGGGTGAACCTCGCCACTGGACAGGTTTGGAGCGCTTCGCTGTTCCCCGACAATCAGACGACCAGTTGGCTGGTGGTCTATCCGCAATCCGGGACGGGCCCCGGCCAGGTAAACCTGGTGGCTTCCGGCGCCGGCCTGGCCAGCGGCGTCTATACCGCGATGCTGGTGTTCGAATCCGTCAACACCATCCCGCAGTTCGTGAACGTTCCCATCACCCTCACCATCGGCGCATCCAGCAGCGTCAGCATCAGCAGTGTGGGCAATGGCGCGTCGTTCCAGCAGGCCTTCGCTCCGGGCATGATCCTCAGCGTCTTCGGCAGCAATCTCTCCGGCACCAACCTGACCGCGAGTACGGCCCCGCTCCCCTACACCCTGGCCGGTGTTTCGGCTTCCATCAACGGTGTGCCGGCGCCTCTCTACGGCGTCTACGCATCCGGTTCCACGAGCCAGATCAACCTGCAGATTCCCTATGAGACACCGGCGCGGACGGCGGTCCTGGCGGTAAACAACAACGGGCAAGTAGCCACATACTCGTTCAACGTTTCACCCGCCAATCCGGGGATCTTCGTCGCTCATCCCTCCGGATTGCTCACCCCCATCGGCAGCGTCGCTCCAGGCCAGAGTCTGGAGTTCTATATTACCGGGGAAGGCGACGTGTCGCCCTTCGTGACCACCGGTTCCACGCCTGCCGGCGCCGCCATCGCGCAACCGCCCGTGCCGCGGCTACCTCTCAGCATGACCGTGGGCGGCGTGCCGGTAACACCGACATTCGTCGGCACCCCCAGTTGGAGTGTGGGCGTCACGCAGGTAAACTTCACGATGCCGGCCAATATGCCCGCAGGCAACCAACCGGTGGTGGTCACGGTGGGAGGCGTCGCGAGCGCGCCGGTCTCCCTGAACGTGCAAACCGCATCGGCCGACGCGCAGTTCACTATTCCGCCCACCCAGCAGGCGTCCGATGGCAGTTATCACTACGCCACACAGCTCGACGAGATCGGCGGAGTGGGCGTCAACTTCACCAGACTGGTGGTCTTCGGCACCGACTACACCAGCCAGCTCACGAATTGGTTGGGCGCCACGCGCATTCCAGCCAACGGCACACTCTCCGGCAGTTTCGTCGCCACGTGTCCGTGCAACCCGCCATGGGACGGCACCTGGCAGATCACCGGCACCGACGACAACGGCAACACCAACACCTGGAGCGGCATGGCACATTTCCTGCCGGCGGCCACGAGTCCGGATTTATCCCCGGCCCCGAGGCCTTTGGCGGCGGGAAACGATGCCGCGGCGTCCGATGCCTCACGTGGGCCTGTGCAAGTGTACCCCGCGTGGCAAGCGGCGATTTCCTCCACCACCGGTTCGCCCTCCCGGCTGTTCGATCTGCTGTTGAATTCCGGTTTGGTGCCGCCCTGGCAAGTGGAGGGAGCGCAGAACGCCAAAGAGGTGGATCGGCGGGACCAGTAGCTACGGTCACTCGACAAAAAAGTTGCGGCGCCATCCGCTGCCAGGATGGCGCCGCTTTCCGACAGCACTGGTCAGGCTCCCCGGGGGTACGGGTGGGCGACCAAGGTGGTGACCGCCTGAACTAATCGGCCGCGTCGGGCCGCAGGTGGATCACGGCGAGAGAGGCTTCCTCAATCCGGTCCCGCTTCGGGGTCTTGAACAGGAGGCCGGATTCGGAATAGCCGGGCCATGCCTCAACCAGAGAGCAAGGCCCGCGGCCGCATACGAAGACCAGCTTCGCCGTGTCGCCCTTGCGATCGATGTGGGTGATGTACCTGGCCATCACCACACTCTTAAAGCCGGTGTCTCGGAGAATCACCATTCCCGAGGGGCCGCGGAGATTCACCCGGTATGTGCCGGCCGCCATCAATTTGCCGCCGGCCTGAAAGGCGAACGGGATATCGGCCGTCATCGTCTGCGCTGAAGCAGCACCGGCCGCGAACAGCGCAGCCGCCGCGATCATCAATTTCGTCGTTAAGCTCTTCATTGTCGCACCCTCCTTCGGGTTCGCTGCTGCGTTCCCGACTACGGGACCTTATAATGCATCCCGCGTGCCAACCGCTGCCAGACCTTTCGCGCGGACCGGCGCCGTTCGCAAGGCTTTGAAAACACGTGGAAACGTTGTTTCAGGCACCCCGTCACGACCGCGAAAATGAACCGCGTGGTTCACGTCGGCTGAACCCAGGTGTTCGCGCCCGGTTACGCGGGGCACAAAGCGGAGCATGATGCAATCCGGCACCGGAGCCGTCCTCGCAAACGTTAAGTGGTGATACTGGTAGCGCACTTGCCGGCGCAGCCTTCCGGACCCCGGCCGGAGGGTGAGGCTCTTGCGGGATAAATGTCCCAGACCGCTGGAAGGATCGCCCCAATCGCGACATTATGGATGTGAGGTCCCATGAAACGCTTTGTTCTGCCGATCCTGCTCGCCGCCGCGCTGCCGGGCGCCGACTCCCGTATAACGCCCGCGATGAACGCCTTCACCGCCGCCTCCTACAAACAACTCACGGGAGGCGACGCGAGCCTGATCCTCTCCCCCTTCAACATCGCCACCGCGCTCTCCATGGCCCTTGCCGGCGCCCGCGGCCAGACCGCCGAGGAAATCCAATCCGTCCTGCACCTGCATTACGACCCCACCTACGACGCCGCCCTTGGAGCCCTGCTCGCCGACCTCACCAAGGCCGGCAACACCGGAGGCAACGAACTTCACACGGCGAATGGACTCTGGGCGCAGAAAGGATTCGCCATCCAGCCGGCCTTCGAGAACACGCTCACCAACAACTACCACGCCCCACTCACGCCGCTCGATTTCATCGCGAATCCCGAAGCCGCGCGATCCCAGATCAACCGCTGGACCGAAGAGCACACCAAAGAGAAGATCAAGAACCTGCTCCCGGCCGGCTCACTCAACGCCCAGACCCGCCTTGTCCTCACCAGCGCTATCTACTTCTATGGCAAGTGGCAGGACCCGTTTGTCACCTCGCGCACCCAGCCCGCGCCTTTCACCCTGCCGACCGGCGCCACCAGCCAGGCCGAGTTCATGAACCAGACCTCGCACTTCGGCTACACCGAAACGCCGTCCGCCCAGATCCTGGAAATGCGCTACGCCGGCACCGGAATCGGCTTCGACGTCCTGCTCCCGAAGATCCTCACCGGCCTTCCCGACCTCGAGAAATCGCTGACACTGGAAAACCTGACCGGCTGGCTCGGCAACCTCACTACCCGGAACGTGCAGGTGAGCTTGCCGAAGTTCCGCGCCGAATCCGAGTTCTCACTCCGCGAGGCGCTCTCGACCATGGGCATGCCTACCGCCTTCGCCGACAAGGCCGACTTCTCAGGCATCGACCCGAAACGCGGCCTCGAAATCTCCGAGGTCGTCCACAAGGCTTTCGTCGATGTTTCAGAGCAGGGGACCGAAGCCGCCGCCGCCACCGGCATTACCATGCGCGCCACCGCCATGCGCATGCCCGAACAGGCCGTTGTCTTCCGCGCCGATCACCCGTTCATCTTCCTGATCCGAGACACGCGCACCGAAGTCGTCCTCTTCATCGGCCGCCTGATGAACCCGCGGTAACAGCCGAAAACACTGGCGACGTCACCTATCCGAGCCTTCCGATATTGCCGCGTGGAAACTACGGCCCCAATTCATGCAAAAGACGGCGGCTGGTTGGCGAGAAAAGCGGCGTGACAGTCGGGCAGAGCCGGGGGAGAAAGGAGGACTCCCTCTATGTCAAAAAGTGCGAAGCTCCGGTACGTCGATCACGATCAGCCCATTCAGACTATTTCTTCCGCCCTTGCGCGCCGGGCGGCGGGACCGCCGTCGAACGCTTCTTCATCCTGGCCCCGGCCTCAATCGCCGATAATCTCAGGTAACCCGCGGCTGCACGCAAGCGCACGGGCTCATTGTCGTCCTGCAACAGCGGTTCCAGTTCTTTCTTCAAAGCAGGATCGTTTCGCAGACTGATGGAATGCACCGCAGCGGCCCGAACGGACAAATCCTTGTCGGAGAGCGCATCCCTGAGCGCGTCGATGGTTGCGGGATCTTTGTCAGCACCCAGCAGTAAAGCCGCCGAGGCGCGTCCCGGGACTCCCGAGCTCGCGAGGATCCCCTGCATGGAAGCAATACCTGCGCCCAGTCCAGGCACCGGAACGAACCCAACACCCTGCCGCACGGCAAACAGGAACGTGGTCCGCGGCGTGTGCATCATGCGCAAGGCCTCGCGTTTCTGTTTGGAGAAGAAATTGGATGAGCTCTTACTTTCCCCTGCGAGAACCGCCAGCAGCGCGGCCCTACCAAGGGGGTCATGGAGGGCCCACAGTGCCTTGGCCGCGGCAAAACTCACTTCAGGCACGGCGTCCTCCAGGGCCTTGTGTAGCGCCGCCGTGGCGCTCTCACTCTTCATATCCGCCAGGCTGGCCACCACGGCTTGCCGCACGTCGACATCTTTGTCCTGCAACATCCGCTCTAGCTGGTCAAATAACGGGCCGCGCCCAGACGCCAGACTCAACGCGACCACCGCCTGTTTCCGCGTCTCCGGATTGCTGGCATCCAGCGCACGCTGCAATATTCCACTGCACTGCGCGTCGGTTGCCGCCAAACTGCGAGTCGCCAAAGCCGCTGCCATCGACACAATTAAAATCCATCGCATTTTGTTTTCCGCCCCACTGACTGATTATGACCGACTACCCCGACGAGGCATTTCAGCCAGCCTATTCGTATCTCAGCGCATCGAGTAGCGCATGGTTAACTACTTAAGCCATTGCAGCGATTCCCAGGATACCAACACTGCCAACCAAACAAGACCGTCGGGAGCCTAGTTGCCCGACCGCGAGGAAACATTCGCGGGACGGGCGGCGCTCCCTCACGGTCGAGCGACAAGTCGCGGCCCGCAGCGGGGCCACCAGCGTGAGCGATGGATTGCGCAAACGCACCAAACCAGCCGGTCAGGGAACCAGCCCGCATTTCTCACCAGCTTTCTGCTGCGGCGCGCGATAAGGCCGTGTCTACTTCGTTGCGCTTGCTCACCGTGCTCGACATACAGCGAACAACTTCACGCCATTTCGCACAATTCTGATTCCAGCGGGAGTGGTGTTCCGCTTCCGGAACTCGTCCCACCGGCGGGCGGCTTCACACCGAGCGGATGAAGGAGTGGTTCGACCATTGCCTGATGGACAAGCCGGCGCCGAAGTGGATAGAAGAGGGAATCCCGCTGCCGCAGATGAAAGACCACCTGGAGGAGCGGACGACGGAGATGAACAAGCCGGCGACGGCGCCGCCCGCGAACAGCACTTCTGGTGGGGGGGGCGAAGTAGACCTGTTACAAGGATTCGGTCTACGGCATCGTCCACTTGCCGACCACAGGCTTATCACCGAGCAGGCCGAAGGACGCCTGAAGGTCATTGGAAGCGTAGGTATTCGTCCCATTGACTTCCAGAATCCACAGACCGCTGCGGAAGACGCCGATTCTCTTCCGTTGATTGCCGTCATTCCAGTCG
>JBEKDA010000055.1:0-37421 GCA_050014595.1 Bryobacteraceae bacterium | reverse complement strand
GCAAAATATCCTGCGCCAGTGGCACCAACTGGAGGCAGACCTCCGGGAACGATCACGACATCGGGTCCCCCAGATTACATTTCCTTAATCGTTAAGTTAGCGCCTATGGGCCTCCTGGCCTGTCGGTGGAGTTTCTACATTTTCAAGTTCCGTTAAGACCAACTGGTAGCGCCGGCGGTCTTGCCGCCGGTGTTCGACCGGCCGGAGGCCTGTCCTACATGGTATTCATTAGGGCTTCGGCCACGCGCTCGACATCCCTTTCCCGCATGTCGGGGAAATGCGGCAAGCCGAGGACGGACGCGCCGAGTTCTTCGGTGACGGGAAGCGGGCCGCGTGGGCAATCGGCGAAGGCCGGCTGCACGTGACATCCCTGGCCCCACCAGGCGCGCGTCTCAATGCCGGCGCGCCGCAATTGGCGCGCGACGGCTTCGGCCGGGCGCGGCAGAATCACGTTGGTAGTTCCAGTGGCCCAGCCGCTCCCGTAACCGGGCTGCAGGCTGACGGCTTCGCACCGGGCTATTTCACATCGGGCTATTTCGCATCGCGCCAAGGCCTTCTGGTACCAGCCGGCAATCCGCGCGTGCAGCGCCCGCGTGGCGGGCCAGGCAGCCAGCGCGGCCAGCGCCACGGCGGCGTGGTACTCGCTCATCTTGGCGTTCAGCGCGGGCGAAACCGCGCTGCGCGCGTTGAGGAAACCGAAATTGCAGCAGGCTGCCAGGCGCAACCGCAGCTCCGGATCGGCGGTGGCTACGAAGCCGCCTTCGCCGGCCCCCAGAATCTTGGTGGCGTGCAGGCTCACCACCTGGGGAATGGGGCCGGCAACGGCGGTATCAAAGCCGGCCGCGGCGTCCACCACCACCGGGATGCCGGTCTGTTCTTCCACGTCCCGCCACGGCGCAAGCTCGAGCGGCGCGCCAAAAGGAGAAACTGCGATCACCGCTCCCACCTTGCCCGCCAGGTGCTTCAATGTCTCGCGCACGGCGCCGGGGTCGAGCGCCCAGGTGCTTCGGAGGACATCGTGGAACCAGGGAATCAACCCGGCGGCGCGCGCGGCGTGAGGGGTGGCGGCGAAGGTCCACGAGGGCATCAGGCAGAAGGAGCCGGCGCGCGCGCGCCGCGCCAGCAGCGCTGCGGTGAGGCCCGCCGTGGCACTCGCCGTCGTGACCACCCCGCCTGCCGTCATGCCGAGACGCAGGGCCACTTGTTGCTCGAGGCGCGTGACCAGCGGCCCATAGTTCGAGTACCACCGCGCCTCGTCGATGGATTGCAAATAGGGAAAGATTTCCGCGGCGGAGGGCAACCGCGGCCGCATCACCGGCAGAGGCTCGGGAGTTTCCGCGCGCGCGGCCGGACGCGGCAGCCGCAGCGTTGCCGCATGCGGCATTCGGCCGGTCTGCGCCGGCAACGGCCGGGAGCTCATCATCGGCGTGGCGCGGGCCGGCCGGCGCGGTCGCGCGCTCCCACAGTGGTCCTCTGAAAATGCTCCATCAGCGAGGACCAGGCTGCCACCTGCGGCGCTTGGGCCGCCGCCAGGTTCTCTTCCTTCACCAATTTGATTTCGCGCATCACCACCGGCATTTCACGCGGCGCGCGGATTCCTACTTTGACGCGCGAGCCGTTGATGCCGGCAATCACGATTTCGATGTCGTCGCCAATGCGGATGGTTTCGCCCTGGCGGCGCGACATCATGAGCATACCGCGGCCTCTTCGGGCAACAGCGCGTGCCGGTGCGAATAGTCCGATTCCGGAGCCACTGCCTGCACCCCTTTGCGGTTGGCCAGGTTGACCACCAGCGGCGCCAGCAGATTGGCTGTGGGCCCGCTTTCCCGGACGGCCAGCACCGCCAGGCACAGCACGTCATGGCCGATGCGCGGCTGGCGTTCCGCCGGCAAATCCACCAGAGCCAGATCCTCCGGAATCACCCGCAAATGGTAGTCCGGATCCACCGACTGTACCGGCATGGTGGTGAAGCACAGCGAGGCTTGCTCCAGGCTCTGCAGGAACACCAGGGGCGTGGTTTGCGGAATCTGTACTAAGACAAACCGCCGGCACTCTTCAAATCCGGGCAGACCCCGGGGGAATTCGAGAACCGACTCCTGCTCGAAGGCAATGGGTCCGAAGTTTATGGTTTCTAGTACGGGCATTCCGGTCACTCTGACCAGTGATCGGCTGACACGGCGAAAACTTTAACACCTCCGCGCTCCGATACCCACTCCGCTTCGCCAAGCTAGGACCGGGGCTCTCGATTGTCAACGGGACACTGGTGCTATCGCACTGACCCGAAGCAGTGCTGTTTTTTTTCACCGGGGTCCCCCTTGGCGAGGGCCGGATGTGGTCCTCTTGACAGGAATGCCTCCACTCGGAAGGAGTGCGCGCGAATGGATGGCGCTCCTTTGGCGTGGCGTACCGGCTCAATGTTGCATCAACTCCGACTGCAAACGGAGAACCTCTTGAAAACTGTCTCGCCAGCGGCCGGGGTCTTGCCGGAAAGAGACGGCGCGCCCCGCGGCGTCCTGTAGTCCGATAATCTTTAGTTTCTCGTCCTTGCCGTCAGACACTATAGTCCTGGAGTAAAATAGAAATGCAAACTTGCGGCCGGGGGCTGCCATTGTGCGGCGAAATTCCGGAATGAGCGAGTTATCCCCCCCCGCTGACGACCTCATAGAGTGGCTACACTTGTTCCAGCATGTGTCCGGGCCACGGCTCCGACTCCGTACTTGCCCATAAATGGGAAGTATCAGGACCGTGAGTTTAGCCTCTGGCTGAAAACTCCGTGGCCGACGGCGGTCCGGAGAGCGAATCAGGCCCGCACCGGATTCCCGACGATGCTCCCATCGAGGCTCCGTGACAGTGATGATGCCCATTGAGGTGTTGACTGCACGCTCGGAAAGTGACATCCTCATGGAATGCGATCCGCGGAGGAGCCGGGCGAAGCACCGAGGAGGTCGTTGGTGACGGGTGGCGCCGGCTTTATAGGCAGCCACGTAGTGGATGAGTTGATCAAGGCGGGTCGCCGCGTGACAGTTCTGGATGATCTCTCCGGTGGCTTTGAGGATATATAAGAGTTTGAGCAGGAATGCGACCGGAACACGAAACAATAGTCGAGCGGGAAGGATGGCGCTAGCGTGCGCCTATCGCCATCGAGAGCGCGGTTTTCGCGGCTGGCGAAACGCCTGAGCCTAGCTTATTACGGCGTTCTACTGCTCTGCTTCGCGGCTGCGATCTATTTCGCCGGTATCTTGCTGTCGATCATCCGATTGACGTTCTTCTTTCATGAGAGACAACTCCGGGAGTGGAACACGGCCATACTGTGGTACAGCGGGCTCCCGGCCACAGTGGCCGTTTTGCTCATCGCCATTGACCTGATTGTGGTGTTTCCAATGAAACGGAGGACGCCGCGCCGGCTGGAGGTTGAGACGGACCTGACGTCGAGTGCGACGGTCGTCCTGACAGCCTACAACGACGAAGCCAGCATCCGGCAGGCGGTTGCGGATTTCCGCGCGAATCCGCGAGTGGCGCGAGTGATTGTCGTGGAGAACAACAGCCGTGACGGCACTGCGGAGTCGGCGCGCGAAAGCGGAGCAATTGTGGTCACGGAGAAAACGCCCGGTTACGGTCGGTGCGTGTATCGTTGCCTCCAAGAGGCACTGCGCTACGATGACACCGACTATATCGTGCTCTGCGAAGGCGATCGAACATTCCGAGCGCAAGACATTCACAAGCTTTTCGCGTTCATCCAGCATGCCGACGTGGTAAACGGGACTCGAATTGTGGAGCAACTCCGAGGGGAGAGCACGCAACTCACCACGTTCATGTATTACGGCAACTTCTTTGTAGGGAAGTTATTTGAGGTAAAACATCTTGGGAAAGGAACCTTCACCGACATGGGAACCACTTACAAGATGATCCGGCGGAACATCCTCCCGGAGCTTCTGATGCATCTCGATCCCCGAGTGAACCTCGAGTTCAATGCGCATTTCATGGACACGGTGCTGCGCCAGGAGCTACTGATGATTGAGTGCCCGGTTACGTTTCACCCGCGGGTAGGCGTAAGCAAAGGGGGCAATGTAAATAACCTGAGAGCGCTGTGCGTAGGACTGCGAATGATACTCGGACTAACTTGCGGCTGGCGTATGATCACGCGCGGTAATTAATCGTGAAGAGAGTGGTTCACCTGATCCCAATGTTTACAGTGGAGCGCAGTCACTTCTCGCCGGAGCTGATGGCCTTGGCGATCCGCTCGCGGCTGAGATGCGTCGAAATACCGGTTCACTATCAGCAACGAAAAGGCACTTCTAAGATCACGGGCAGTTACTGGAAGGCTTTCAAGCTTGGATTGCGGATGATTATCATGATCGTCCAGTACCGCTTCCGGCGGATTCCAGCCGCCGCATTGCCGCCGCGCGAGGCTTCGGTGGGCACGTCCCCGACGAAGAGCCTGAGTGGGCCTTCTAGCGTCCGTCAACAATGTCAAAGGCAGCGGGAGAAGTCGAGCGCATTACCAGGACGCGCACTCCCGATCCGCCGGGCACGTCACCCTCACGACGCCGATCCCGTCCAGGTGTGCCGCAAACTCCTCATCTCTTGGGGCGCCCTTCGGCAGAAGGAAAAGCCATGGTCCGAGCCGGCAATGCGGCTGATAGCTGTCCTGGATTGCCGCCCGGATGGCCGGCGTGATAACCGGCAGTCCCCGCCAATTGGCGGCTTCCACCGGCACAATCACCAGGTCGAACTCCCGGCCCTCCACCCGCTTCGCCATCGGCACGGAGCTCATCACCTTCACCCGATCGAGTACCGCCAGTAACCATGGCTCCGTCAGCACCACTTCCGGCGCGAAATTCGCCGCATTCAGCACCATGCTCAGCACGTGCTTCCCCTGCAGCGCGCCCCTCAAGGCGATGCCGTCCCGATTCCTCTTTGACACCCCCGAAGTCGCTCCCTTCACGACGCCTGGCAACGCTCTTGCCGCCGGCAGCACATACACCGTAAATAGCAAGAGCCCGGCGAACAACGCCGCCACAGGGGCGGTCTTCCACCTCAAATGGAGCCAGCCGAAAAACCCCAGCGGCGCCACTGCGAACATGGCTTCATAAAAGTAATTCGTGCTCGCGCCAATTTGCACCACCGTCGCCGAGGCGATCGCGAACGACACCACAAAGTAAATCGCCGGCAGCAGGAACCGCCCCGGCCAGCGCAGCAGCGCAACCGGCAGCATCGCCAACGATAACAGAAAAACCGGCTCCCGGAGGACGGACTTCAATATCTCAATCGCGCCTTTGACGTCCACCAGCGGCGTCCCGAAAGCCATTCGGAAATGATCCACCATGTGCGGTTCCCGCACGTAGAAGATGCCGTAAATCCCCGCCGACGTCACCAGCGCCCCGGCGCTAAACTGCGCCAGCGCCCTCCAGTCGCGTCTCCACGCGAGCCACAGGAAGCCGCTCACCGCCGCCGTCACCATCGTCACTTTAAACTGCGTCTCGAACCCCGCCAGCAACCCGGCGGCAATCACCAGGCGCCGGTCGCGCGCCAGCAGCAGCCGCATCGCCGCCAACGAGCAGAAAATCGCTGGAAAGTCCCCCCGCAGCGTGCCCGGCGACGGCCAAAGCGCTTCGTAGGAAAGTGCGAAGACCATCGTCAAAGGCATCGCCAGACGCGAGGGGACGAGCTTCCGCGCGATGCTTCCCAGCAGCGCGAGGCAGCCCGCGAAGACCAGCAACTCGAGCACCCTCGCCGGCAGGTACCTGTTCTCCGTTGGAAACAGCCGCGTCGGCAGCGCGATGAAGCAGTAAAGCATCGGGTTGTACTGTGACGGCAGCGCGTTGTTGGCCAATTCCGGGTAAATCCGTCCCGTCTTCAAAAACTCCTGGGCCGTGCCCAAGTTATATAAATCTGCGTGCGCCGCTTCCTCGAGCAGCCGGATTTGGCCCGATTGAAACACCACCATCCGCGCCGCCCCAATCAGGCACAGCAGCCCAAACATCCACGCCGCACTCCGGCGGCCGGGGCCATCGATTTGCCCCCGAATGGTCTCCAGCAAAGCGGGCATCCGTTCCCTTTGGCGTTCGATACTAGCACACTCCTTGTTTCCCGAAGCCACTCCAAACATGCCCGCCGCTTCCCTTGTCTCTAGCATGGAGGGATGCTGACCCGTCAACGCCGCGGCCGGCAGGATTCACAGAAATGGACATCTTGCTAACACCTGATCTATTCGTACGCAGGTCCGACTTGTAACCCGTGGTTCGATAAGAGCGGAGCAGGAATCCCCATTTACCGTAGCCGCGCCGAACTTGGATCTCCGGCTCCTGTTTAGATAAGCTGCGGTCTCTAAGCCCATCACCTGCACTGTTCAGCGAAAGCGTAGCAGCTAAGGTTAACAATTCACCCGCCAATCTCCAGAATAGCCCATTAATGACCGGTTTCCTCTGGGTTGAGGCGGAGTCAGGCCTTTTGGCAAAAGAACACGATCTCCGGCGAGCAGGCGTAGCGCGCCATCTCCTCCGGCGTCAGCTCTTCAGCAAAAGAATGCTGTTTCACCTGAAAGCCAGCGCCGCGGAGGCGATCGGTATAATCGCGGCCGTAGATTCGCACGTGGTCGTGCTGGCCAAACAAACGTTCGCGATCTTGCGGAGAGACAATCGACGGATCCTCGAACGTTTCCGGCTGGCTCTCCATGATGGGCACCTGCAGGACGGCCCAGCCCCCAACCCTTAAGACGCGGAACAACTCGCTCATGGCTTTGCGGTCGTCTGGAATGTGTTCGAGCACGTGATTGCAAATGACCACGTCGAAAGTTTCCGATGGAAACCGGATATCGGTGATATCCATCTTGACCATGGCGTTCGGGCTGTACAGGTCGGCGCTGGTGTACGTCAGATTTCCCAGGCTTCTCAATTTCCGCTGCAGCCAGTGTTCGGGAGCGAAGTGGAGCACCCTCAGACGGCCGGTAAACAGGTTCGTCTTCCGCTCAAAATACAAGCGCAACAACCGGTCCCGCTCCAATGCGCCGCAACGGGGGCACATGGCGTTCGCCCTGGGCTTGAGCCCAAATGGCAGGAACGTCGTAAAGCGACCGTCGCAGCAAGGGCATTCCACCTTATCGCCACGGTACCGCCAGGACCGCACGGCCCCGCGCATGTCCTTGGCCCGAAAGAGCAACCTCTGCGGAATCAGACTATCCAGCGCACTCATCTACAAAACCATCCTTCGTTGAACCACACCGCGTACTTCCCCAAAATGCGCATTCCGATGGCCTCGGCTAGCGGAAGATATGCGTTTCTGAACCCGAGAAACTTCCGTTCCTGCGGTCGTGCCACCGCACTCTTCGCCTCATTTACCTTGAGCTTGAGCTTTTGCGTGATGAATCGCGTGATGCTCTCCATCACCTGTTGCCCCGACCGTTCGCTGCGAACGTAGATACTACGGTGAGTAGGCCCGGGGGATCTCACCCCGAGCCTCTCTCAGAACCGTACTTGGCCAGTATTTCCACTTTACCATCCTGGCCCGGTGCCGATTGTACATCCAACCGCATCTTTTGGACCTGTTTCTCTCATTCTCCCACCCGCCGCGTCAGATGGCTCTCGGCCAGCAGCAGCCATTGGCACGGCGATCATATTCTCTTTCTGGGACAAAAGACGCGCTAGCGCAGGATAGGCGGCGGACCGTATATACTGGGATCATAGGGAACGTGCAATAGGATTCCCCACGCTCTGCAAGGTCAGCGGGCATGAATCGAAAGAATGCAATCCGAATCGCCGCGGCCCTTTCGGAATCAGCCAACGTCCTCGATGTCGGCGGTGGGGGTGCGCCCTTCCCGCGAGCCACCCACGTGCTCGACGCGATCTCATTCGACGATCGCGGCCGATGCTGCGCAAACCTTCTGGAAGATGTGATCCCGGCGCGATTCACGCGCGACACCTGGCGCCAGGCAGACGTTTGCGATCGCAAGCCATGGCCGTACGCCGACAAATCCTTCGACTACGTGACCTGCTCCCACCTGCTGGAAGACATCCGCGATCCGATTTGGGTCTGCTCGGAGTTGCAGCGGGTGGCCAAGGCCGGATATATCGAAGTGCCGAGCCGGATTCTGGAGCAATGCCTCGGGGTCGAGAATCCCACCTACGCCGGCTATTACCACCACCGCTGGTTGGTCACGATCAGCGGTAGCCGGGTCGTGTTTCAGCACAAGCCACATAATCTACACACGCTGAAATCCGCTATTGTGGCCAGAATCGGCGCCACGGAGCGCATCAATCCGCGGTACGAGAGCGATTCCCTCGAATGGCGCGATTCCTTCGACTATGTCGAGGAGTTGGTCTTCGATGAGTCCGATATGGAACGCAGTCTCAGCGAGTTCGCCGCCCGATCGCGCCGACTGCCCGCCCTGGTCGTCAATGGTGAAGACACGCTGGCGGGAAAAATGCGGAGATCCCTGTACTACGCGCGCCTGAGGCGCGGTGGCCGGTAGCCAAACGGCGCCGGTAGCTAGTCCCGCCCGATCTCGGCGTTTCCTCCGATAACCAAACCACCCGCTGAAGCCTTGACGGCGCAAGCGAAAACGCGCCCAATGTGGGGCGGTGAACGGACAGAGCGGCTGGACGGCGCGCGGAACGAGTTGCTACAGTTGTGACACTAGATGAGCGCCCGGCCACCCAGCGATACCCGCACCATTGCGCGCAACTCCTTCTGGTACGGCCTCGACTTGATGTTCGGGGTATTCGTCGCTTTCATCACCTCCATTAAAGTGGCGCGCGCCATCGGTCCCGTGCGGCTGGGCGATTTTCAGTTCGTCATGCTGCTCACCAACGTCACCGCCGGCATCACCTCCAGCGGCCTGGCGATCACCACGCGCAAGTACATGGCGGAGTACCTCAACCGCGGCGAGGGCGGCGCCGCGCGCGCCATCTACCACTACGCGCTCCGAACCCAGATCTTCCTGGGCGCCGGCGTCACGGTGGTTGGCGCGGCGCTCGTAATGCTGGCCGGCGAGCCTCCCGAGCGCTGCATGTCTCTGCTCCTGGTCTCCGCCATGGCCCCGCGCATACTCGGCGCCATCCCCTCGCAAGCCAACGTCGCCGGCGAAATGATGCAGCGCAACACCTGGCCCTCCCTGCTGGGCGGCGCCATCACCGTCGCCTTCACCTGGTTCAGCCTCTGGGTGGGCTGGGATCTCCCCGGCATCGCCGCCGGCTTCGCCCTAGGCGCTGCCGTTGACGTGGCGATCAAACTCCGCCTGGTGCATTCCTGGCTGGCTCCCATGCCTCGCGCCACCATTCCCCCCGAGCTCAAGAAACGCATGTACTCTTTCTCCGGACAGGCCCTGGTTCTCATGGTGCTGAACATCGTGGTGTGGGACCGCTCCGACATGGTCGTCCTGAAATGGACTAATCCAGGCGACCTGGGCAAGATGCAGATCACCTTCTTCTCCATTGCGTTCAGCCTCACCGACCGCATTCTGATGGCGCCCATGGCCTTCTCCGGCTCGCTGGGCGCCACCATGATGGCGCAAGTCGGCCGCGCCAGGGAGCGCGTCATGGAGGTCGCCGTCACCGGAGCGAAATACACTTTCCTGCTGGCGCTCCCTTTGCTGGCGGGCATGGCCGCGGTCAGCCAGCCGTTTGTTCTGGCGGCGTACAAAAACCCTTACCAGCCGATGATCCCAGTGCTCGTCGTCTCCACTCTGCTGGCCGTCCCCAAGGCCCTCAGCATTTCCCCCACGATTCTGCTCCAATCCATGGAACGGCAGGGCTTCCTCATCTGGACCGGCTGCATCTGCGGCGCGATCGACATTGGCCTCGATTTTCTTCTCACCCCCACGCATGGCGCGGTGGGAGCGGCGTTGGCCAACGGGCTGGCGCAGACCCTGGCTGCCCTCATGATCTGGTTCAAGGTCTACCGCGATTACAAGGTGAATCTCCGGCTGGGCGAATTTGCGCGCATTGCGCTCTCCGGCGGCGCCATGCTGGGGGCGGTTCTGGCGGTCGAGCGCCTGCTTCCCTTCTCGCACTACGCCGTTCTGGCCTGTTCCATCGCCGCCGGCGGGCTGGTGTGGTTCGTGGCCCTCCGGCTCACCGGCGCGCTCAACCACTCCGATGCCGAACGCTTGCTGCAACTCGGGAGCCGCGTGCCGGGCGCCGCGCGGCCCGCTTTTGAACGCTGCATCCGCTTCCTCCAGGCGGCGGACCAGCCGCGCGAGCAGGGCCTTCACCCTTAGGTCGCGGCACGCTCACCCGCCAGGTCCCGCGTTTCGCAAATCCGGCGATGGATCAAGGCCGCCCACCGGCCGGCTCAGAGCTACTCGATACGCTCGATACCCACTCCGATACTCCGCGCGCCGGGGCAAGCCCATCCGCAGGTAAGCCTGCTAGAATCAGAGATTCATGTCATCCCGCAGAATGGCTTGCCTGCTCCTCGGTTTGTGGCTGGGCGCCGGGGTGCTGATGGCTTGGGTGGCCACCCAGGACCTTCGCTCGGCCGACCGCCTGGCAGCCCACCCCAATCTCGCGGCCGCCTTGCAACTCAAGAGCTTGGGCGCCAACCAGACCCTGCCGCTTTTGCGTTACCTGGCAGCCGAACAGACCCGCAACAACCTGGAAACCTGGGGCACCGTCCAGCTTTTTGTGGGCTCTTTCTTCTTTTTCTTCCTGCTGTTCGGTACCAATCAGGGCAAGTTCTCCCTGGCGCTGGCCTTGCTGATGGCGCTGATTGCGTTCGGCCAGCGGCTTTTCCTCATCCCGGAAATCCTCAGCCGCGGGCGCGCGATGGATTTCCTGGCGCAGATCCCCGTCTACCAACACACACAGTTGGGCGTGCTGCATTATGCCTATAGTCTGACGGAAGTGGTGAAGGGTGGGCTGGGATTGATTCTGGCGGGGATTTTGATCTGGCGGACCGGCGGGCGGTCACTCAACGCCGGGCAATAGGTCCAGATGGTCGATAAAGCCGATCACCGCCATGTCAATCGGTGATTGAGGACGGCCCACGGCGGTCATCGCGCTGTAGCCTTCGGTGGCCACCAGCACGCGGTCGCCGACGCCGGCATCCACCGCATCGAGAGCCACCACGGGATCGCCGCGATCGCTTCCATTCAAATTCAGCGGCTGCACCAGAAGCAGCTTGCGGCCCTCATGGCTGGGGTGCTTCTGAGTCGCCACCAGTTCGCCGACCACCCGGGCAATCAGCATCGGCGGCCTTTCCGCGAGGCGGTGGCGCGGCCCGGGCGCGCTGGTCCGCCGGACACTGCGCCGGCGGGCACTGCCTCGACGGGTGCGGCGGCCTTGGCCAGGTGAATGGAATCGACAATCCCCACGACTGTGGTATCGGCGACTACTTCGGAGGGTAAGAACGGGAAGCTGGCTTCTCTGCCGCGCACCCAATAGATGGTTTCGCCGGCGCCGGCGCCGGTCGCGTCGAGGCAGACGATCTGCTTGCCGTTGTCCCGCAAATCGGGGGTCATGGGCTGGATCACGAGCAGGCGCTGACCAACGAGGCTTGGGTCTTTGACGGTCGACCACACGCAACCCACCACGCGGCCCAGGTACATCGTTTAATCCAGACTGACTTCGTCGACGATTCCGACGATCGCGCTATCCACCGGTTTGTCTTTGCAGCCTTCCGCCATGCGGGCGGAACTGCCGGCCACGACAATCACGCGCTCGCCCGTCCCCGCGCCCACCGTGTCCACGGACACCACGTAGCCGGATTCATCCTTGCCGTCCGGAGCGACCGGTTTGACGACAAGGATTTTCTTGCCTTCCAGGCGCGGGTCCTTCCGTGTGGCAACCACGGTGCCCACCACGCGGGCCAGAATCATGGCGGTACCGGTTACTTCCCGGCGCTCTGCGCCTGCGACTTGCCGATCGGCAGGATGTCTTCCAGGCTCTGGTGCGGCCGCGGAATCACGTGCACGGCAATCAGTTCGCCCACGCGGCGCGCCGCGGCGGCGCCGGCATCGGTAGCGGCGCGAACCGCCGCCACATCGCCGCGCACCATGGCCGTCACGTAGCCGGATCCAATTTTTTCCCAGCCCACCAGGTTCACCTTGGCGGCCTTCACCATCGCGTCGGCGGCTTCGATCATGGCCACCAGCCCGCGTGTTTCGATCATTCCTAACGCTTCACCCATCTCTGGTCTCCCAACTCTTGTTTATGCCACACCGCGCGCTTTGAGCGCTTCATCCACCAGACCGATCAACTCCGAGCGCGTCACATAAAACCGGTCTTCTCCGCCCGTATCCTCGGCGGCTACCGGACACCCCGGCTCGCCGGCCGACTTGGCCTTCACGCCGTAGCGTGTGCGCGAATCCAACAATTTGTCCACTTCGGTCCGCGGCAGCACCTGCGGCCCGCCCAGCAGTTCCGCCACCAGTTGGATGCGCGCGAAATGCTCCATGGTCTCCATGCGGAAGTAGGCCTTGTACACGTCCTCGCCATAGCAGACCGCGCCATGGTTGGCCATCATCAGCGCATCATATTTAGGGATCAGCGGCAACATCGGCTCGGTGAGCGCCGCCGTTCCGGGCAGGCCGTAGGCGGCCAGCGGCACGCAGCCGAGGCTAATCACCACTTCCGGTAGCAGCGCCAGATTGAGCGACTTGCCGGCGGTGGCGAAGCCCGTCGCGACCGGCGGATGCGCATGCACTACGGCTTTGATATCGGGACGCATTTCGTACACCGTGAGGTGCATGGCGATTTCGCTGGTGCGCTCGGCGCGGCCGGAAATCTTATTGCCCTTCATGTCCACGATGATCAGATCGTCGACGTGCATCATGCCTTTGCAGACGCCCGTGGGTGTGGCCAGAATCCGTTCGGCATCCATCCGGACGGTGATATTGCCGTCGTTGGCGGCTACCCAGCCTTTCTGGAACACCAGTTGGCCGATGCGGACGATATCTTCGCGATGCTCGCGCTCGGTTTTCACCATGGGCGGGACCTTCGATTGTAGCAAATCACTCGGGATTAGCCAGCTTATAGGCCGCGGCGAAGCGGTCGGCGAGTTGATCGGCGGTTTCGAATGACGCCGCCGGCACCTGCTTGGGATCGGCCAGCAGGATGGATTCGACCTCCCAGGTTTGCGTGGCCGTACGTACCTCATGGTCTCTCGACAGCAGCACCGGTTGGTAGAGGCCGATGGTCAGCGACAAGGCGAAGGGTCCGCGGTTGCCCCGCACCGAGGTGATACGGAGGCCAATGAACTCGGCGGCCGTCCGGTCGACCGGGATCTGCGCGGCGGCGAGGCGCGCCAGCAGGTGCGTCTCTAGCGCGGTCGCGGTGACCCCCAACTCTTCGAGCGCCGGATCGAGCTGGTCGATCACGATATTGACCGCCTTCAGGCCGTGCAACGTGGCGCGATCGAGCGGCGCGTCACCGGCGCCTTTCGTCAGCAGAGGCAGCAACAAAAGCAGCGCAACCGGCATCGTTCTGCGGTTCATAACATTAGATATTATGCCTTTCCCGGATATTGTTTTGGGGAAATCGGCAGCGGATCTCTAAAGTTGCGGGCCGAAAACACCGAGGTTGTATGATGAATGCAGATGGATTCGCGCCGCATGTGCCCGCATTGCCGGGCATTCATCACCATTGACGACCGCATTTGCCCGTACTGCCATGAAGAAGTCGGGCCGCGCGCGGCCGATATCCGCCACGCCGGCTCGGTGATCGGCGGTTTCATCCCCCGCGCGCGATTCAACACGATGCTCATTCTGCTGATCAATGCTGGCCTGTACGTGGCCACGGTGATCTTCAGCATGAAGGGCGGCCGCGGCAACGGCATGGACCTGGATTCCGAAACGCTCATCATTTTCGGCGCCAAAGTGGGGCTGGGCTTCCTCCACGGCCAGTGGTGGCGGCTGGTCACGGCCGGGTTTCTGCACGGAGGGCTTTTCCATATCCTCATGAATTCGTGGGTGCTGTTCGATCTGGGCGCCCAGGTGGAAGAGATCTATGGCCCCAGCCGCATGTGGGTGATCTACTTCATCGGCAGTTGCTCCGGCTTTCTGCTCAGCGCCTGGTGGAACCCCGCCCCGTCCATCGGCGCCTCCGCCGGACTCTGCGGCCTGATCGGGGCCATGATCGCGCTGGGCGTTCGGCACCGCAATCCCATGGGCAACGCCATCCGCGGCATGTATGTCCGCTGGGCGGTCTACATTCTGTTGATGGGGCTGCTGCCGTTTTTCAATATCGATAACGCCGCTCACATGGGCGGCCTGGTGGCGGGCTTTTCGATCGGCTACATCGCCGAGACGCCCGGCCGGCAGGGCTCCTCCGGCGAAGGGCTGTGGCGCGCGGCCGCCTGGTTCTGTATCGTGTTGACCGTAGTTAGCTTCGTGAGGTGGTGGATGTGGTTCAGCTTGGTGCTGCCCGAGATTAACCGTAGTTAGCTTTCTAAAGTGGTGGTTGTGGTTCAGCCACGGAACGGACTAAGATAAACGACATGAAGATGCGCACTTTGGTGTTGGCCCTGGCGCTGGCGGTAACCGGGTCGCTCGATATGGCCCAGGCCGCGACACCCAAACATGCCAAAGCGCCCAAATTCAAGAGCGCCAAGATCAATACCAGGAACCAAAGCAAGTTTCAGGCGTCCCACAAGATCACCAGGCGTCCGAAGGTGAAAACGCCCGCGAAGCACACCGCCCGAAAGGCCGCGGTTCACAAGTTCGTCAAAACCAAGAAGCACGCCTAACGATGTTGCGCCACCTGGCTCTCGCCGCCTGTTCCGCCCTGCTGGTGGCAGCGGTCGCTTCCGAACCATCCCGCGCACCCGTCCTGGTGGAACTCTTCACCTCCGAAGGGTGCTCCAGTTGTCCGCCCGCCGACCGGCTCCTGCAGCAACTCGATTCGCGAAGCATCGTCCTGAGTGAGCATGTCGACTACTGGGACCATCAGGGCTGGAAAGACCGCTTCTCTTCGCACGCCTTCACCTCACGCCAGGAATCGTACGCGCGTCTCTTCAACCTCGACAGCTCTTACACGCCCGAAATGGTGGTCGATGGCGCCGTTGAATTTAACGGCAGCGATTCGGCCCGCGCCGCCCAGGAAATCGCGAAGGCTGCGCGCCGTCCGAAAGCCCAGGTGAGTCTCGCGCACCTGCCCGCCGACGGTCTCCGAATCGAAGTGGACTCCGCCCCGGCTTCCGGCGACGTGATGCTGGCGCTGGCCGATCCCGCCGCGCAATCGGAGGTTGCCGCCGGGGAAAACAAAGGCCACAACCTCACGCACGTGGCGGTTGTGCGCAGCCTGTGGAAAGTCGGCTCGGTGATGCGCCGCAAGGCGTTTCGCAGCGAAATCACACTCCCGCACGAAACCGCGGCGCAACGGATCGTGGTCTTCGTTCAGGAAGACGGCCAGGCTCGCGTGTCCGGTGCAGCGATGCTGGCGCCTGCGGCCGCGTCTTATAAGCCTGCCCCGTAGACCGGAATCGCCGCGCCGGTAATCTCGGCGGCGGCGTCGGACGCCAAATAGAAGGCCAGCGCGGCCAGTTTTTCCGGCGATACCCACTTGAAACGATTGCCCCCCGGGTCGGACTTGCGGTTGGCTTCGGTATCGATGGTGCCGGGCAGGATCACATTCGCGGTGATGCCGGAGTTCTTGTTTTCGAGCGCGGCTGTTTTGACCAGAGAAACCAGCGCGGCTTTGGATGCGGCATAGGCGGCGATGTTGGCCGCGGGTTCCACTCCGGCGCGGCTGCCGATGGCGATGATGCGGCCGTACTGCTCGCGCCGCATGGGCGGGATCGCGGCGCGAATAATGTGGAAAGCCGCGCGCACGTTCAAATTCATCATGCCGTCCCAGGTGCCATCGTCGGTTTCGTGGATCGGGCTGCCGCCGGCGAAACCTCCGGCTACGTGCACCAGGACGTCGATCTTCTGGAACCGGGCGATGACGGCCGCCACGAGTTGGTTGGCCTCTTCGGCCCTGGTCAGGTCGGCCGGCATGGGCGTGAAATTGGGTAGAGGGAAATCGGCGGCGGCGATCTGGCGGGAGGTGCCGATCACCTGCGCGCGCGACTCCAGAAACGTCTGTGTCACGTGGGCGCCCAGCCCGCCTTTGGCGCCGGTAATCAGGACTACTGGATGAGCCATGTGTGTCCCATTATAGGACCGCTCGTCCCACGAACGGTCACCGGAAATTTGGCGCTTCGGACCAACTGTTTCCGTTTCAACGCGCGTGACCGGCAGGCGGCGTGCGATACTGCACACAATGCTGGGAAAAGATCTGCTGCATGCGGTGCGCGGGCTGCGCAAGAGTCCGGCTTTCACATTGACGGCCGTGGCCACCATCGCACTGGGAATCGGCGCCAGCACGGCCATCTTCAGCGTGGTGAATGCCGTCCTGTTGCAACCGCTGCCCTACCGCGACGCCGGCCGGTTGGCGCTTATTGAGAGCGATATGCGGCGCCGCAACGTGGTTGATTTTCCCTTCTCGGCGCCGGATTACGACGATATGCGCCGCGGCGCCACCCAGTTTCAAGACATTGCCGGCGTCGTCACCTTCCGCGCGCCGGTGATGGACGATGCGGGAGAACCGGCGATGATCCGCGGCGGCGGTGTAACTCCCAATTTCTTGCGGCTGCTGGGCGCGCGCGTGGTGTTGGGCCGCGATTTTACGGATGCCGACGCCACGGCGCTCCCGGCGGCGGCGGCCGGCGCGCCGGCCGCTGCCCCGGCAGCGCCGCTACCGACCGCGATCGCCATTCTGAGCAATGAACTATGGAAGCACCGCTACTCAAGCGACCGTCGCGTGATCGGCCGGAGCATCGATTTTGGCGGCGGCAAGGCGCAGATCGTGGGCGTGCTCGAACCGGGGTTCGAACTACTGTTCCCACCCAAATCGGGTGTCGAGCGGCTGCCGGAGCTGTGGACCGCCATGCGCATCGATTTCGCCACGGCGGGCCGCAACGACGTCTTCCTGCACCTGATTGGCCGCCTCAAGCCCGGCGCTACGGTGGCCACCGCGCAGTCCGAAGCCGACGGTTTTGCCGCCGATCTGCGCCGCCGCTTCGCCATCAAGCAAACCGCCGGGTTGTACATCCGCGTCGAACCCATGCAGCAGCATTTGGTGGCCGAAGCGCGCCCGGCCATCCTGGCGCTGATGGGCGCGGTGCTGTTCTTGCTGCTGATCGCCTGCGCCAATGTAGCCAACCTGCTGCTGGTGCGCGCCGCGGCCCGCGGGCGTGAGATGGCGCTTCGCGCGGCGCTGGGCGGCGGGCGTTGGGACTTAGTGCGCCGCATGCTGGCGGAAGCTTTTCTACTCGCCGGCACGGGCGCTGTGCTGGGCCTTGGCCTGGCCGGTCTGGGACTCAACCTGCTGGTTTATCTGGCGCCCAAGAATTTGCCGCGGCTGGATGAAGTGGCGATCGATCCGGTAGTGCTGGCTTTCACGGCGCTGGCAGCGCTCGTGGCGGCAAGCGTTTTCGGAATCATCCCGGCGCTGCGCGCTTCGCGGCCCGACGTCATGGACGTGTTGCGCGCGAGCGGCCGCACCACTGGCTTGGGCAGCGGCCACCTGTTGAGGAATGCAGTAGTGATGACGGAAGTGGCGCTTTCCTTCGTGCTGCTGATCGGCGGCGGGTTGATGGTGCGCAGCTTCCTCGCCATCACGCACGCCGACCCCGGTTTCGAGGCAAAGGGCGTCCTCACCTTCCTGGCGCCGGTGGCTGCCCGCGCGCAAACGCCGGAGCGGCGCGCGGCGGTCATGAACGATTTTCGCGGCCGCCTGCGCGCCTTGCCGGGCGTGGTCTCGGCCTCTTCGGCGGCCTCTCTGCCGCTCGACGGCAGCGCGCCGCTGGCCCGATGGGGCACCGAAGCGGCGCTCACCGATCCGGCAAAATTCCACCAGGCGAACTCGTTCACGGTGACGCCCGGTTACTTCGAAACGCTGGGCACACACCTCATCGCCGGCCGCACCTTCACCGGCGCCGATAACGCGCCGGCGCCGCGGGTGATCGTCGTCGACCAGCTTCTCGCCTCCAAAGCCTTCCCGCATGGAAACGCCGTCGGCCAGCGGCTGCTCTGCCGCATCCGCACGCCGGAAGCGGAGTTCTTCGAAGTCATCGGCGTGGTGGCGCACGTGCGCCACGAATCGCTGGCGGCGGACGGCCATGAGGGCATGTACGTGACGGATGGCTATATGGGCTTCGGAAACGCCGTGGCTTGGATTGTCCGCACCACGGGCGATCCCGCGAAGCTGGTGGCGCCGGTGCGCGAAGAGATCGCGAGGTTTGACAAGCGCCTGGCCGTATCCGATCTGGAGCCGCTCACCGGCTACCTGACGCGCGCCCGGGCGCAAACGCGCTTCGCGCTGATCCTGATTTCGCTCTTCGCGGTGATCGCCGCGCTATTGGCCTCGGTAGGGCTCTACGGCGTGCTGGCGAGCGCCGTGCGGCAGCGGACCGCCGAAATCGGCCTGCGCATCGCGCTGGGCGCCGGCCCCGGCGCCATTCTCCGCCAGGTGGTGGGACAAGGGCTGCGCCTGAGCCTGGCGGGCATCGCCGCCGGATTGGCCGCCGCGTTCGGCCTGACGCGCGTGATGAGCAGCATGCTGGTGGGCGTGAAAGCCACCGACCCGCTGACATTCGCGGCGATGGCCGCGGTCTTCCTGGCGTTCGCGGCCTTCGCGTCGTGGCTGCCGGCGCGGCGGGCAGCGGGGCTGGATCCGTCGGATGCGCTGCGGGAAGAGTAGGCCTACCCAGGCGGGGATGGAATCGAAAGTCTTCGGCAGATTCTCCGTGCGAGCAGGTTGTCTATCTCAGCGTGGCGGGGCACTACCTCGGCGTGTCCGGTTTGCGGATTCTCCCAAAGCGAGTGTTCCTTGCCCTCCCGGCGCAGCACACATCCGTGCCGCCGGAGGTGACGGAGGAGCCCTTCGAGTCTCATCCGACTACGACGAGTTCCTGCTTTGCGTCCGGAGGCATGGCGCGGAGCGAGTCCTCGCGCCGGTAGTCGAGGATGAGGATGATCGCTTCCCGGAGATTTTCCAGGCACTCCTCCCGTGACTTTCCCTGGCCGTTTGCGCCCGGAACCTCCGCACAGTAAGCGACGTACCAGGGACCGTCCTTTTCGACGATCGCCGTGAACTCGTTGCGCATGATTTCACTTTAGCACGCGCGTCTGAAAGGCCGGCTACCGACCGACGGTTCCCCCGGTTGTCGATGGCGCCATGTTCACCGTCACTTCTCCAATTCTCGTGGTGGGTTCATTGGGTTGACGTCTGGATCGGGGCCAAGACTTGCTCTGTGCCCGCCCGTGGTTAACTTGTACATCGCCGCTGCGCTGAAGAGCTTGCCGACTACCGGCTTCTTCAGCGCCGGCCACCGCTCTCTGACGTTCGCGGCTCCGAATCGCTACTTCAGCGGCGCGTCTTTGGCGTTGCCGTAGTACAGGCCATTGAACAACAGCTTGTATGTGCCGTGCGGCTGATCGCGGAAATTCACTTCCGGACCGAGCAGCACTACCTTGCCTTCGCCCACGGTGGCTTCGGCGACGGCGGTGCCGCCATCCAAATATTGCTGGCCCCAGGCCCAGCCGCTGTCCAAAACGGTCTTGCCGGCGAACCAGCCCACCGGCGAGGTATGCTGCATCTCGACGGTCGGCCCGAGTTTGAAGACCGGGCTGTTTTCGAAGAACACGTCCACCTGTTTCGGCATGCCGAAGGCCAAGGGATTGGAATTATCGACGTTCATTTTCAGCAACGATCCGGGCACATAGAATTTGTCCCGCGGCAGCGAGTGCGGCTGTCCGTCGGGGCCCATTTCAGTGAGGTAATTGGAAACCGGGATTCCGAAGGCTTCGGCCGCGCCGGTGGAGCTGCCGATAGTGATGATGGTGCCGCCCAGCTCGACGAACTTCTTGAGCTGGGGCATGGTGATGTCTTCGGAGATGCGGCCCTGCATGGCGCGATACTCCTCGGGCACCTCCGCATTGGCGCCGCGTCCACGGCCACCGCCCGCGCCGCCGCCGCGGCCGCCACGGCCGCCGCGACCGCCGGCAGCCGCCGCGCCACCCGCCGCCGCATCACCGCCCGCAGTTGGAGGTACAGCAACCGCGTCACCGGCCGCCGCCGCGCCACCGCGTCCACCACCGCCGCCCGCGCCGCCGCGCCCGCCGCCACCACCGCGGCCGCCAAGCGCGCCGGCCACGAACACCAGCACGTCGAACTTGCTCTTGAGGTCGCCCGCATCGAGCGTGGTGGGATAGACCGTCTGGAATGGCATCTCATATTGCTCGAACAGCCACCTGGTCCAGCCGGCCGGCATGCTGCCGCCGTACGAATCGTAGAGCCCGATGCGAATGGGCTTCAGCTTGAGCGCGTCGCCGGTGGGCGCCTTGGCCAGCGCATGCACCGGCACGCCGAGATCCTTGGCGGCCTTATCGAGAATCGGCCGGACGGCGGGCGAAGCCGGGATCCAAATGGCGCCGGTGCCGATATCCTGGCCGTCGATGGTCTGGTCTTTCTTCAGCCAGTAGACATCGGCGCCGGCCTTCAAAAGGCGGTTGGTCACGATGAAGGAATTGTTGATCTGGTGGCTGATCAGGTAGCCGGCCGCGGTGATGGGCCCGCTGACGGAACTGGCCGGCGGCGGAAGCAGTCCGGGGATCTTCACGAATGTGCCGTCGAATCCATCTTGAATGCGGTCGTATTGCACGCCCATCTGCATGGCGAGCGTCCAGCCGGTGATATCGTAGGGGGGATTGGGAGGCCCGCCGGGATAGCGAAAGTCGTTGGGGTGGTCCTGCGGCTCGAACATGTCCATCACGTGCGGGCGGAAGGCCTGCGCGGTCTTCACCACGTAAGAACCGGCCGGGTAATTCTTTCCGGCCACCTGGAACGCGGCGCTGGCTTTGAGGCAGGTGATCCCGGTCTTGAGCAGCGCGTTGACGAATTCGGTGGCGTTGGCAAAATCGGGCTGGTCGGAGGGAATGATGTAGCCGCGCGGATCGCGCAACTTGGGATCGTGCAGCACGGAGTTGTAGAGCTCCATCGAGACACCGCCGCGGCCGCCGCCACCGCCGCCGAAGCCGGGCGTGTCGCCGCCCACCAGATCGCCGCCCGCCGGAACTGCCGCGCCGCCGCGCGCGCCGCGTCCGCCGGCTTGCGGATTGGCCGCCGCGGCCGCCGCTTCGAGAGCGTCGATGCGCTTGGGCGTCACGGTCCAGTTATCCTTGCTGCCGCGCTCAATCGAGTTCATCCCCATGCGCCAGATGTTGAAGAGCCAGGTCTCGCGGTAGCGCGATGCCAGATCGAGGATGGCGCGGTTATTGGTGATCTCGTACTCGATCGACTGCCGGTAGTGCCACGGGCCGGGCGTCACCGGCATGGGCCAATCGCCTTGCGGCAATTGCTTGCCGGGAACCACGGGGATAGTCATGGGGGTCGGGCTGCCGATGATTTCGGTGAGGATGCCGATCATGTTGTGGAAGTAAGTGACCGTGCGCAGGCCGCCGTTCCACCACGTGGAATAGCTGGAGCCGCTGCGCATAGCGCTGCCGCCCTTGCCTTCCGCCACCAGGCGGCTGTGCATGGCCGTGCCGACCATCTCGATTCCCAGCGGGACCAGCGGATCGAAATTGTAATTGAAGGGATCGCGGAACGGCGGCATAAAGATGACCGCGCCGGCCGGGCCCGTCTGGTGGTGGTTGTACATGATCTGGGGGAACCACTCGATGAACAGTTGGTGGTTCATGTTGGTGGTTTCCTTCATGTTGGACATGTAGAAATCGCGGTTGTCGTCGTGGCCCACGTACTTGGCGTAGAGCCGGGGCAGGTTGCCCATGTTGCGGCGCTGCGGATCGCGCAAGGGCGCGGCCGGATTCTCGACGCCGCGCATGTACCAGTTGGCGATCAACTCCTGGCCGTCGGGGTTGGCCTGAACGCACAGCAGGATGACGTCGTTGAGGAAGCGCATGGTTTCGGGATCGGTGCGGCTCACCATCTGGTAGACCATTTCCATGAGTTGCTGCGAGCCCACCGATTCGCTGGCGTGCAGGCCGCCATCGATCCACACCACGGCTTTGCCCTCGGCGGCCAGTTGATGGGCCTGCTCTTCGGTGAGTCCCTCGGCGTGGGCCAGGCGGGCCGAGATATCGCGGTAATGTTCCAGGTTCTTCATGTTGGCCGGCGACGAGATGATGGCCATGTACTGATCGCGGCCTTCTTCGGTCTTGCCGATGCTGACCAGCTTCATGCGGTCGCTCTCGGTGGCCAGCTTTTTCCAGTAGGCTTCGAGCTCGGTGTAGTTGGCGACCATGTAGTCGTCGCCGATATTGAAGCCAAGCTGCTCTTTGGGGGTGGTGATCTTGGGGGCGGTTTGCGCGATGAGGGAAATCGCCGAAAACGCTGCCACTAGTAGGAGGGTCGAGGGAAACCGTCGAGACATCATGCGTGCCAGTTTACTACGCGGCAGCGACGGCAGTGGGACAGACCATCGCCGCCGACGGAGTGGGGCGCCCAATTCTGGCCGCAGCCGCCTTCAGGCGGCTCCCCGGGCTGTACAGCCCCGCCCACAACTGCGAATGTCCTCACGGTTCTCCACGAAATTTCGCGGGCCGCAGGCCCTCTGCAACAGACGACGAAAAGTGATCGTCTGTCGCGCTAATACTTGTGATACGCTTTCCTTTCACATGAACACGTATCTGGCCAAAGGCTCCGCGGTGGCCGCGCTCGGCGGGCTGCTGTTCGGATTCGATACGGCGGTGATTGCCGGCGCCACCGAGGCTTTGAAGGCGCAATACTCGCTGACGCCGGCGGCGCTGGGTTTGACGGTCTCGGCCGCGCTCTTCGGCACCATCATCGGCGCAATGTTCGGCGGCGTTCCGGGCGACCGGTATGGCCGCCGCGCCAGCCTGCGCATCACCGCCATCCTTTACTTGATTTCCGCGTTGGGCTGCGCGTTTGCCTTCGACTGGTATTCGTTCGTGGGGGCGCGCTTCATCGGCGGGTTGGGGATTGGCGCTTCCTCCGTGCTGGGACCCATGTACATCGCCGAAATCGCTCCGCCCAAATTGCGCGGCCGCCTGGTGGGTTTTTTCCAATTCAATATT
Organism: Bryobacteraceae bacterium; assembly: GCA_050014595.1. GTDB lineage: Bacteria > Acidobacteriota > Terriglobia > Bryobacterales > Bryobacteraceae > PALSA-129. The sequence goes on along the minus strand of JBEKDA010000055.1, from coordinate 14,386 downwards.
GTGTTCGGAATCCTGCTGGCATACTTCTCGAATTACGAGATCGGCACCATGGGATTCGGCGACGCCGAATGGCGCTGGAAGATGGGCATCGCGGCGCTTCCCGCGCTGCTGTTTTTCATGCTGCTCTTCGCCATCCCCGAGAGCCCGCGCTGGCTGGCCAAGCGGGGCCGCGTAGGCGAGGCCGAGGATGTGCTCATGAGCTCCGGCGACCCGAACTACCGGCACAACCTGGCGGAGATCGTGAAATCGGTGGACGAAACGCATGGGTCCGCGGACGAAGCGCTCTTCTCGCCCAAATACTACCTGCCGATTTTCCTGGCCGTCTCCATCGCCTTTTTCAACCAGTTCACAGGCATCAACGCGATTCTCTACTACACCAACTTCATCTTCGCTAAAGCCGGTTTCACGAAGGTTTCGGGCGATCTGCAGACGGTGGCGGTGGGCGCCACGAACTTGCTGTTTACGATCGTGGCGATGACCGTGATCGACCGCATCGGCCGCAAGAAACTGCTGCTGATCGGCTCGGTGGGCATGGCCTTCTCGCTGTCGGGGGTGGCCGCGGTGTTCTTCAGCGGGACGCACCAGGATCTGCTGGTGTGGTGCCTGGTGGGGTTCATCGCTTTCTTCGCTTTCTCGCAGGGCGCGGTGATCTGGGTCTACCTCAGCGAAATTTTCCCCACGCGCGTGCGGGCCAAGGGCCAGAGCCTGGGCAGCTTCACGCACTGGATTGTCAACGCCGGAATTGCGTTCCTCTTCCCGGTGCTGGCGGAATCTTCGGGCGGCCTGCCGTTCGTGTTTTTCGCTTTGATGATGGTGGTGCAATTCTTCGTGGTGCTGACCGTCTTTCCCGAAACCAAGGGCTATTCGCTCGAAGAGATGCAACGGAAGCTCGGAATCGAATGACCATCGGGGTGGATGTAGGCGGCACCAAAGTGGCCGCCGCGCTGGTGAGCGCGAGCGGGGAGATTTCGCATAAGACACGCGTGCCGATGGTTTCGACGGGCGGCGCCGCCACGGCGTTCGCCGCGGTGCGCGCAGCCATCGACGGCATCTTCCAGGCTGTGCCGGAAGCGCGCGGCGCGGTGACGGGCATCGGAATCTGCGCGCCCGGGCCGCTCGATCCGCGCGCCGGGGTGGTGCTGAATCCGCCCAATTTGCCCTGCTGGCGCAGTTTCCCGCTGGCCGCGGAAATCGAAAAGGCCTACGGCGTTCGGGCGCGCTTGGATAACGACGCCAACGCCGCCGGGCTGGCGGAAGCCATCTGGGGCGCCGGCGTGGGGTACCACAACGTCTTCTTCGCGATCCTGGGCACGGGAATCGGCACCGGCATCGTGTTCGACCGGCGGATCTACCACGGGCGCACCGGCAGCGCGGCCGAAGGCGGTCACATGACCATCGACTACCGCGGCCCGCGCTGCGGCTGCGGCAAGCTGGGCTGCATCGAGGCGCTGGCCTCCGGCCCCAATATCGCGCGCCGCGCGCAGGCCAAGCTGGCCGCGGGCGCCGCGTCGCGTATTCGCGAGCTGGCCGGCAGCGTGGATGCGGTGCGGACGGAACATGTCGGCCAGGCCTTCCACGAAGGCGACGCGGCGGCGCGCGAAGTGCTGGCCGAAACGGCCATGCTGTTGACGGTGTGGCTGGGGAACATCGTGGACCTTTTGGAGCCGGACGTGATGGTGTTCGGCGGCGGCGTGGCGGAGCTGATGAGTTCGTTTTTTGAGAGCATGCGCGCCGGTCTGGAGCAGTGGTCGATTAACCAGCGCGCCGGCGAGATTCCGATGCTGCTGGCGCGGTACGGCAACGACGCGGGGATTGCGGGCGCGGCGGCGCTGTGCCGGTGAACCGGTGAACCGCTGAGCCGCTGATGTAATCGGATGGTAGGCCCGGCTGGACTCGAACCAGCGACCCTCAGCTTAGAAGGCTGATGCTCTATCCACCTGAGCTACGGGCCCACGCATCTTCGAGTTTACCGCAGGGTTAGCGGGCCAAGCCCACCGGTAACTACCCTGGAGACGGGTCGCGGAAACCCGCTTCCCGAGGCGTATTGTCCCTTCCTCATGATGCCCCAGACAAGTCGACTGGATGGAGAATGCGGAGTCCGTCGAAGCGCCGGAAATCGCGGACATTGATGGTTAGCAACTGTCCGACGCCATGGACGTACATGCTCGCCGCCAGCCGGGCGTCATGGACCTGCACGCCCTGAATTCCATGCTCGGTCAAAAGGGATCGCCAGCGGTCGTGGACCTCTCGGCTGTCCGGTAGAAACTCAAAATCCCGCTCGATCACACGGGCTAGGCGATCCGTCTCTGCGACGCTCAAGCCGAGGCCATTCTTGTCGAGCGGACGGGTCGAGGCGTTCCAGAATTCGCCAAGCGTCTGCGAAGTGTAGCAGAGCCGCATGCCTTGCCCGACCAGCACATGAAGCGCATGGCCGATTGCGAAATACTGAGGGTCGTCGCTCTTACTGATCCACAACAGGATATTGCTGTCGAGCAGACAGGCGTCGCCCTCCGCCATCAGTCGTGATCCTGATATAGATTCTCACGTGAGAAGGAGTCATCGGGGAGTAAAGGAATCTTGTGCGAAAACTGCGCAAGCTCCCGTAGCGTGTTGTCAAGCCGGCTTTGGCTGAGTTTGTTCGAGCCGGCGGGAACATGGGCCGCCTCTTCAAGCAGGGTTGCGGCATAGGCCCCGATGTCAACGCCATGGGCGGCGGCCTGACGGCTCAATTCGGTCTGAACCTCAGGTTTAAGATCAATGATGATTGTCACTGGCGTTGCCTTTTCTCTATTATCCAATGTCCGGCAGTTTCACGCAGGCCCAGAACGCGGCGCAGGCCGCCTAGAACCACCTGCTCATGATCACTTTCTGCTCGGTGTAGAACGCCACCGCGTCTTTGCCGTGCGCATGTAAGTCGCCGAAGAAGGAATTCTTCCAGCCGGCGAAGGGGAAGAAGGCCATCGGAGCGGCTACTCCGACGTTTACGCCTACCATGCCGACTTCGCAGCGCGAGGAGTATTCGCGGGCGGACTTACCGCTGCTGGTGAATATCGCGGTGGCGTTGCCATAGGGCGATTGGTTCACCAGGTTGATGGCGTCGTCGAGAGTCTTGACGCGCATTACCGAAAGCACCGGGCCGAAGATTTCTTCTTTGGCGATGGTCATGTCCTTGGTGACGTGGTCGAAAATCGTGGGGCCAAGGAAGTGGCCTTTCTTGCCGGCGGGGGTGTGCTGGCGGCCGTCCACCAGCGGGACCGCGCCCTCGGCGACGCCCTTTTCGACGTAGCCGGTGACGCGTTTGCAATGGTCGGAAGTGACCAGCGGGCCCATCCCGACGCCGGCCTCGGCGCCGTCGCCGACGATGAGGGCCTTGGTTCGCTCGACCAGGAGATCGAGCAGCCGGCCGGCGGCATCGCCTACCGGGACCAGCACGCTGCCGGCCAGGCAGCGCTCGCCGGCGGCGCCGAACGCCGAGCCGATGATGGCGTCGACGGTCTTGGGCATGTCGGCGTCGTCCATGACGATCAGGTGGTTCTTGGCGCCCCCGAGCGCCTGCACGCGTTTGCCTTGGGCGGCGGCGGTCGAGTAGATGTACTTGGCGACGGGCGTGGAGCCGACGAAGGAAACGGCCTTCACCAGCGGATGGTGGAGCAGCGCGTCCACCGCGGGTTTGGCGCCGTGTACCAGGTTCATCACGCCGGGCGGCAAACCGGCCTGGTGCAGCAACTGGATAGCAAAGGTGGGGGTGAGCGGCACTTTTTCGGAGGGCTTCAGCACGAAGGTGTTGCCGCAGGCGATGGCGAAGGGCCACATCCACATGGGCACCATGGCCGGGAAGTTGAAGGGCGTGATGCCGGCGCAGACGCCGATGGGCTGGCGGATGGTCTTGCAATCCAGGCCGGCGGCGACGTCGTTGAGCGAATCGCCCATCATCAGGGAGGGCATGCCGCAGGCCACTTCCACCATCTGGATGGCGCGGCGCACTTCGGCCTTGGAGTCGTCGGCGGTCTTACCGTTTTCGCGCGTCAGGACGTTGGCCAGGTCGGCGGTGTGCTTGTCGAGCAGCGCTTTGTAGCGATAGAGAACCTGGACGCGATCGACCACCGGGACGTCGCGCCACTGGAGGAAGGCCTCGTGCGCGGCGCGGACGGCCTTATCGATATCGCTCTCATCGGCATACGGCACTTCCGCCAGCAGGGCTCCGGTGGCCGGGTTGACGACGGTGCCGCCGGAGCGGCCGGCGGGCCGTTCCCAATTGCCGTTGATGTAAAACGAGACCAGCGAAATGGTCGGATCTGTAGCAGTCATCCTTCAGCCTCCCAGGCAGGCGCCTCGGCGCGCTGCATCAGTAATACGTAGACGGCGCCCGAGACGCCGAAGCCTATAAACCAAGCATAGTCGTAAAGCCAGCGGAGCGGCGGGACCACCAGCCCCATCAGGGCGACCACGATTCCGGAAACCAGCGCGGCCACGGCCTTCAGGTTGACGCCGCCCTCATATTCGTAAGCGCCGTCGCGGCGGTAGAGATCGTCCACTTTCAGGCGCGCGCGGCGGATCAGAAAATAATCCGCGATCATGACGCCGGCGATAGGCCCGAGCAGGCCGGAATAGCCCACCAGCCAGCCGAAGATATAGGAGCTGAAACTGGTCAGCAGTTTCCAGGGCATCATGAGAATCCCCACCACGCCGGTGATCAGGCCCCCGGTGCGAAAGGAAATCAGCCGTGGGTTGAGGTTTGAAAAATCGTTGGAGGGCGACACCACGTTGGCCGCCACATTGGTGTTGAGCGTGGCGACCAGCAAGGCAATCAGCGCGATCAACGCCACTACGGGCTGGTTGAATTTGCCGAGCAGCACCACCGGGTCCCAGATGGCTTCGCCGAACAAAACCACGGAAGCCGAGGTGACGGCCACGCCGATAAAAGAGTAGAGCGTCATGGCCGCCGGCAACCCCAGCGCCTGGCCCAGCATCTGCGCCTTCTGCGACCGGGCGTAGCGCGTGAAATCGGGAATGTTGAGCGCCACGGTAGCCCAGAAGCCCACCATGCCGGTAAGCGACGGGATGAAGAAGCGCACAAACTCGGCGGTGGAGTGGAATTTGCTCGGCGCGCTCAGCACCGGGCCCAGACCGCCGGCTTTTCCGGTGATCCACCAGAGCAGCAGAAGGCCGATGCCCAGCATGAAAGGCGCGCCGATGCCTTCCAGAAACTTGATGGTTTCGATGCCGCGCCAGATCACCGCGATGTTCAGCAACCAGAAAGCGAAGAAGCACGCCCACTGGCCGCCGGCCATGTTTCCCGCGGCGGGCCAGACAATCTTCAGCAGGGAAAAAATGGCCTGGCCGCCGATCCAGCTCTGAATGCCAAACCAGCCGCAGGCCACCAGGGCGCGCAGCACGGCCGGGATGTTCGCGCCGCGCACGCCGAAGGAAGCGCCCACGAGGACCGGGAAAGGGATGCCATACCTGGCGCCGGCGTGCGCGTTGAGCAGCATGGGGGCGAGCACGATGAGGTTCCCCAGCAGGATGGTGCCGATGGCCTGCACCCAGCTCATGCCGCCAGCGATCAGCCCCGAGGCCAGCATGTAGGTGGGGATGCAGACGCTCATGGCCACCCACAACGAAACGTAGTTGTAGAGACCCCACGTGCGCCGTTCCAGGGGGATGGGGGCGAGGTCTTCATTGTAGAGGGTGGGGTCGGGAGGGGTCATCATCAATTACCTTAAAGTTTTATTATTTCACCTGGGCTGACGGTTTCGATGTGCCGAGACCCCGGGGTTCTTGATTGGCATTCGCGTTGGTCGAGGTGCTGCGATAAGGCAATGGGCGGTTATCAGTTGTCTGCGCTCTAGATTCAGTTCTGCGTTGGCACGCGATTCGCGGATTCGATCACCAGAATCTCCACGGGGGCTTTCTTGGAGTTGAGCTTTAGGCCCAGGGTTTGTTGTAGAGCCTGAAACAGCGTGGGGATAGGGCTGCTGGCGTCGGCGTCGGTTGTGGGACTGGTCGAGTCTGCGCGGCCGATGGCTCCGGCGGCGGCCATCGCCTGCCTCAGTTGCATCTGCAAAGGGTCCGATTCGTCGGCGAGGTAGGTCAACTCGATGTCATAGACGCCCGTCAGAGCGGTCTGGTCGACGACGGGGCGGCTCAACTGGTTGGAGAGGAAGTTGGCGAAGTCAGGCATGCTCATCTTGAAGTGGTCGGTGCGGCCGCCGCCCTGAGAAACCCTGACGGCCATCGTGCCCATCGCCATGGGGCGAGCGCCGGCGGTGGTAGAGGCACCTCTTCCGCGGCCCCCCGTGGCGGGGACTGAGGTGGGAGCCTCGCGGCCGGCGCGGGCGGCTTCGTGGGTGGCCCGATAGGCGGCCACTTCCCCGGGATCGACTTCCTTGAGCTTGGGCCCATCCTTGGCGATGTTCAGCTCGTACGCCGGCAGAGTGCGGGTTTCTCGGTGGAGATTAACCTGGAAGCGCTCGGCGAGGAGGGCCTGGAACATGACGGGGACCTGCGATGCTGGCACGCCTTGCGGAACCCTAGCCATGACGTTGTAGCCATCGGAATCGAGCCAGGAAGGGCCTTCGATCTGATAGGACTTGACGTTGTAGGCCTGTTCCAGAAGCTGCCTAAGGCTGGCGTTGATGCAGTTGACCATGCCGGGATTGGAGAGACGGCATCCACCGTCGCGCAACGTTGTGCCGGGAACGCCCGAAGCCTGGTGGGCCACCTTCAAGGAGGCTGCTTCGAAGGCGGGAGGGGTCGCCTGCTGAGTAAGGGCGACGAACGCCAGAACGGGGACCAATATGCTGATTCTCATCTTTACAATCCTGTTCGGGAGGCACGGGTATCGCCGGCACGCTCCGCTTTAGCTTTTGACGCTGTTGGGAGACAAACGGCTCCGACGTCTCCAGAATCATTGCTAAATGCGCTCTCTAATGGCGCGTGAGGTTTACTTTAAACAGGGCAAGCTAAAGCATGCCCCAATGGTGCTGATCTTGGGGCATGCTTTAGCTTGCCCTGTGTGGCTCACTTCCAGGCGCCTCCGCGCGCGGCGCGTTTGAGGTAGCGGCCGCGGCCGGGCTTGCCCAGGAAGCGGTCGCCATCCACGATCACTTCGCCGCGCGAAAGCACGGTGCGCGCGTTGCCGCGGCACTCAAAGCCCTCGAACATGGAATAATCGACGCGCATGTGATGGGTCTTCGCGCTGATGGTGTAAGCGGCGTTGGGGTCCCAGATCACCAGGTCGGCATCGCTGCCGGGAGCGATTTCGCCTTTCTGCGGATACATGCCGAAGATGCGGGCGGGCGCGGTGGAGGCGATCTCCACGAAGCGGTTGAGCGAGAGCTTGCCGGAGTTGACGCCGTGGTGGTGGATCAATTGCAGGCGGTTCTCGATGCCCGGCCCGCCGTTGGGAATCTTGGTGAAATCGTCCTTGCCCAGGATCTTCTGGTCCGCGAAACAGAAGGGGCAATGGTCGGTGGAGACCACTTGCAAGTGGTCGTCCTTCAAGCCGTCCCAGAGTTTGGGCTGGTGCTCTTTGGCACGCAGGGGCGGCGTGAAGACGTACTTGGCGCCTTCGAAATTGGGGCGCGCCAGTTCCTCGATGGAGAGCAACAGGTATTGCGGGCAGGTCTCGGCGAAGGCGGGAACGCCGCGATCGCGGGCTTCGCGCACTTCATGGAGCGCGTCTTCCGAAGTGAGGTGGACGATGTAGACGGGAACGCCGGCGATTTCCGCCATGGCGATGGCGCGGTGCACGGCTTCCGACTCGGCGCGCGGCGGGCGCGTCAGCGCGTGGTAAATGGGTGCGGTCTTTCCTTCGGCCAGAGAGCGCGCGATGAGGACATCGATCACGCTGCCGTTTTCGGCGTGCATGCAGATGAGCGCGCCGTTCCTGGCGGTGCGCGAGAGCGCCTTGAAGATGGTGGCGTCATCCACCATGAGAACGTTGGGATAGGCCATGAACAGCTTGAAGCTGGCCACGCCTTCGTTGACCATGTCGTCCATATCTTCCAGGCCGCAGGCGCCCAGATCGGTGACGATCATGTGGAGGCCGTAGTCGATCGAGGCGCGGCCTTCGGCTTTTTTCCACCAGGTGTCGAGGGCGGCCCGCATGCGTGTGCCGCGGGCCTGGATGGCGAAATCCACGATGCAGGTGGTGCCGCCGAACGCGGCAGCGCGCGTTCCGGTTTCGAAATCGTCGGCGGAGGTTGTGCCCCCGAAGGGCATGTCGAGGTGGGTGTGGGCGTCGATGCCACCGGGCAACACGTACATGCCGGCGGCGTCGATGACGGTCGAGGCGGAGTCCTGGGGAATGCCGGTGCGGACTTCCTTGATGCGCTCGCCTTCGATCAGGACATCGGCGGCCCTGGTTTCGTGCGCCGTGACGACGGTGCCGTTGCGGATCAGAGTGTTAGGCATAGATAGGAAAAGGAGTGTTCATCCCGGAGGCGCGGAGACACGGAGAAGAATTAGGTTGGCCTGGCCTGGTCCGGGCGGTGAAAGAGCCTTTGCAATTCACGCGGGGCCTCCGGTGCGCATGGCCCAGCTCTCGCGCGGCTTGCCGGTATCGACCTGCTCCATGGTGATGCAATTTTCCACCGGGCAAACCAGCCAGCAGAGGTTGCAGCCCACGCACTCCTCTTCGTCGACGCGCGGAATGCGCATCGGCGGGGTGACGCCGTGGGGCAGCGCGGCGGCGTCCAGTTTGGCGATGGGGGTGGTCGAGATGCGGGCGCGGCTGGCGGCTTCCAGGTCCGCCGGCAGCGCGTGTCCTTCCACGTGGATGCACTGGTGCGCGCCGTCCCAACAGGCGATGTAGCACAGGTCGCAGCCGATACAGGTGTCGCGATTGATGCGCGCCACAATCTTGAAGTTGAGATCCAGGTGCTGCCAGTCGGTGACTTTGGGCAGCGACAAGCCGCGGAAATCTTCGATGGTGCGGAAGCCTTTCTCATCCATCCAGTTGCTCAGGCCGTCGATCATGTCTTCCACGATGCGGTAGCCGTAGCGCATGGCGGCCGTGCAGACCTGCACGGTGCCGCAGCCCAGCAGGATAAACTCGGCGGCTTCGCGCCAGCCGGAGACGCCCCCGATGCCGGAGATGGGCAGGCCCACCTCGGGGTCGGAAGCGATCTGCTGGACGAAGTGCAGGGCGATGGGCTTAATGGCCGGGCCGCAATACCCGCCGTGCGCGGAGAGGCCGCCCACGTTGGGGCGCGGCGTGAAGGTGTCGAGATCGATGCCGGTGATGGAGTTGATGCTATTGATGGCGGAGAGCGCGTCGGCCCCGCCGCGGCGGGCGGCGCGCGCCACCCCGCGGATGTCGGTGATGTTGGGGGTGAGCTTGACGATCACGGGCGTGTGCGCCACTTCCTTGACCCACTCGGTAATCATGCAGGCGTATTCGGGCACCTGTCCGACGGCGGCGCCCATGCCGCGCTCGCTCATGCCGTGGGGGCAGCCGAAATTCAATTCCAGGCCGTCGGCGCCGGCGTCTTCGGTGCGCTTGACGATCTCGTGCCAGGTCTCGCGCTTGGAATCCACCATCAGGGAGGCAACCACGGCGTGCGCGGGGTAGCGCTTCTTCACCTCGGTGATTTCGCGCAGGTTGACGGCGAGGGGGCGGTCGGTAATGAGCTCGATATTGTTCAGGCCCATCATGCGCTGGCCGTTCCAATCGATCGAAGAGTAGCGCGAAGCGGTGTTGACGATGGGCTCGCCGAGGGTCTTCCATACGGCGCCGCCCCACCCTTTGTCGAAGGCGCGCATAATCTGCTCGCCGGAGTTGGTGGGGGGCCCGGAAGCCAGCCAGAACGGGTTGGGCGAGCGAATGCCGGCGAAATTGGTGGTGAGGTCAGCCATTGGTAGCTCCTTCGAGTTGGCGTGCCATGGCCAGGGCGGCGCGCTTGCCGTCGGCCACCGCGTCCACGACTTCTCGTCCGCCGTTGACGCAATCGCCGCCGGCATAATAACGCGGGTTGGTGGTGCGGCCGGTGGGACGATCGACCGCGATGGAGCCGCCTTTCAGATCGATGCCGCGGGATTCGTGGAGGAAGGCGATAAAGCGCGATTGTCCGAGCGCGGGAATCACCATGTCACAGCCGACTTCGAAATTAGAGCCGGGAACGGCTGTGGCCCGGCGGCGGCCGGTGGCATCGGGTTCCTCGAGGCGCGTCTCGGCGAACTTGACGGCCGCGGCGCGGCCATCCCGCGCGACGATTTCGAGGGGTTGCGCCAGCCAGTGGAAGCGGACGCCCTCGACCTTGGAGTGGTGGTACTCGAAGGGGAAGGCGGGCATTTCCTTTTCGGTGCGGCGATAGAACAGGTGGACTTCTTCGGCGCCCAGACGCCGGGCGGCGTTGGCGGCGTCGATGGCCGTGTTGCCGCCGCCGATCACCACCACGCGCCGGCCCACGGGGAAACCGGGAAAGGTCTTATAGCGTTCGATGAAGTGGAGCGCGCCGATGACGCCGGGCAACTGTTCGCCGGGAATGCCGAGCCGCTCCATGGCGCCCAGGCCCGCGCCCAAAAAGATGAGGTCGAATTCCTTTTCCAGTTGGTCCAGCGAGACAGTGCCGGCCACCGCGGCGCCACCCACTTCGGCCTGGCGGAATTCCACGCCCAGCGAGCGCACCATCTCGACTTCGCGCAGGCTGTCGGCGGGCCGCAGCTTGTACTCGGCGATGCCGTAGGTGTTGAGACCGCCCGGCAGCGGACGGTTATCGAAGATGGTGACGGGATAGCCGCGGCGCCGGAGCTCGGCGGCGCAGGCCAGCGAAGCGGGACCCCCGCCGACACAGGCAATTGTTTTTCCTGACCTTGGGGGACGGGCCGGGAGGCCTGTCCTGCTGGAATAAAAATAATCCATGGCGTGGCGCTGCAGCCGGCCGATTTCAATGGGCTTCTGGCTGTAGCGATGCATCACGCAGGCCCCTTCGCAGAGCACCGCCACCGGGCAGACGCGCGAACAGCTCAGGCCGAGTATGTTGGCATCCAGAATGGTGAGCGCGGAGCCCCGCAGGTTGCCGCTTGATATCTTCTTGATGAAGCGCGGCACGTCGATATGGGTGGGGCAGGCGGCCGTGCAGGGGGCGTCGAAGCAGAACAGGCAGCGGTTGGCTTCGGCCAGCGCGGCGTTGGCATCGAGCGGCGGATGCAGTTCCGGAAAGCGCTCCCGGTTATCGGGAACCGGCGGCGCTGGCTGGCTCATCTGCGGCCTCCGGCCATCACCGCGCCGACCGTAGCCAGGGCCTTGTCGAGCATTCCGATGAACTGGTCTACGTCGGAGCGGCCGATGTTCATGGGTGGCGAAAAGCGCAGCACGTTGCCGTACATGCCGCCCTTGCCGAGCAGCAGACCGTTCTCACGCGCGGCTTCCATGGCCTGGGCGGTGGCGGCGGTGGCGGGCGCTTTGGTCTGGCGGTCTTCCACCAGCTCGATGGCCTGCAACAGGCCCATGCCGCGCACTTCGCCGATGATCTCGTGCTTCTCCTGGAGCTCTTCCAGGCGGCCGCGCAGGTAGGCGCCGGTCTCGGCGCAGTTGGCCGGCAGGCGGTGGTCTTCGATGTAATCAATGACGGCCTTGGCGGCGGTGGAGGTGACGGGGTTGCCGCCGAAGGTGGAGATGGTGAGGCCCTTGAAGGAATCGGCGACCTCCGGCCGCGCCACCGTGAGGCCGATGGGGCTGCCGTTGCCGAGGCCCTTGGCGCCGGTCATGATGTCGGGCGCGACGCCCCAGTGCTCGATGCCGAACCACTTGTTGCCGGTGCGGCCCCAGCCGGTCTGCACTTCGTCGCTGATGAAGATGCCGCCGTGGTTGCGCACGATGCGTTCGACAATCGGAAAGTACTCCTTGGGTGGCGTGATGAAGCCGGCCACGCCCTGAATCGGTTCGCCGATGAAGCCGGCGATGCGGCCGGTGGTGGAACTGCGGATCAGGTCCTCCATGTCCTCGGCGCAGCGCACTTCGCAATCCGGATACTTCAAGCCGAAGGGGCAGCGGTAGCAGTAGGCGTTGTGGGCGTGAATCACGCCGGCGTTGGTGGGCCCGATGCGCCACGCTCCCTGGCCGGTGAGCGTCATGGCCTGGGCGGAACGGCCGTGATAGGAGTGGCGCAGCGCGACGATCTCCGTGCTGCCGGTATAGCAGCGCGCCGTCAGAATGGCGGTCTCGTTGGCTTCGGTGCCGCTGTTGGTGAAGAACGACTTGGTCAGCTTGCCTTGGGGTGTGAGCGACGCGATCTTCTTGGCAAGAGCGGCCTGCGGTTCATTAGCGTAGACGGTGGAGACGTGCTGCAGCGTGTCCATCTGGCGGTGGACCTTGGCGTTGACCTCCTCATTGCAGTGACCCACGCTGACGGTGACGATGCCACCCAGGAAATCCAGGTACTGATTGCCGTCGGCGTCCCAGACGTATTGATCCTTGGCGCGCGCTACCACCAGCGGCTCCTTGAAGTAATGAAATACCGCGGGGAAAAGATATTCCTTATTGGCGAGAATGATTTCGTCTTTTGTCATGGATCAGGCCTTTACCAGGGATGCGTACATGTCGGGACGGCGGTCGCGGAAGAATTGCCAGGTCTTGCGGACTTCGGAGATCATGTCGAGATCGACGTCCGCGGTGAGCACTTCGTCTTTATCGCGCGAAGCCTGCGCGAAGATTCGGCCGCGGGGATCGCAGAAGTAGCTCGAGCCGTAGAATTCCCCGATGTTCCAGGGGGCCTCGACGCCCACTCGATTGATGGCGGCGATGAAGTAGCCGTTGGCGACGGCGTGGGCGGGTTGCTCCAGCTTCCAGAGGTATTCGCTGAGGCCGGCGACGGTGGCCGACGGATTGAAAACGATCTCGGCGCCGTTCAGGCCCAGGGCCCGCGCGCCCTCCGGGAAATGGCGGTCATAGCAGATGTAGACGCCGATCTTGACGAAGCCGAGGTCGAAGACGGGAAAGCCGAGGTTGCCGGGGCGGAAATAGAATTTCTCCCAGAAGCCGGGAGCCACGTGCGGGATATGGGTCTTGCGGTACTTGCCGAGGAAGGATCCGTCGTTGTGGATGACGGCGGCGGTGTTGTAATAGATGCCTTCCTGTTCCACCTCGTAAATGGGAATGATCAGGGCGACGTGGAGCTCGCGCGCCAAATCCTGCATGAGCCGGATGGTGGGGCCGTCGGGAATGGGCTCGGTGAGGTCGTACCAGCGGGTGGTCTGTTCGGCGCAGAAATAAGGCCCGAAGAAGATTTCCTGCAGACAGACCACCTGCGCGCCGGCTTGAGCGGCCTGGCGGATATAGGCCACGTGCTTATCGATCATGGCCTTCTTGGTGATCTCGAGCGAGGAATCCGCAGGGGCGGCGTTGGTAGCCTGAATCAGCGAACAGCGAACGATACGAGACATGAGGACTCCAGGCCGCCAGGGAACACTTTACCTCTATGGTCTGGCGACCCATAAAAAGCAGCGATGGGGCCATTATGAAACTTCCGTTACAAAGAAGCAACCGGAGATGGGGTTAGGGAGGGTTCGGCCTATACTCGCAAAGGGCCGATGTAGCGAGTCTTCACTCAGGGATGGGCTTTCAGGTTAGCCAAGGTATGCGTCGAGCTGGTCCTCCGGGATTCCCTCGCCGCGGTCGAGTTGCTCTATGCCGCGTCGAATTTTCGTATTGATGGCATCCCGGTGCTCCAGGAGCCAGCGGTCAGTTTCTTCTTGGGTATCGAGAAGCCGGAGCGGCAACGTCAGGTTAGGTTAGGGGCCAAGCGAAGCTTCATGGCAGCCAGCCCGGCGATCACCCAATCCCCAACTTGGCCTCTACCTTCGACAGGCGGCTGTCCATCTCCATCAGCTTGCCCACCAGCAGGTTGAAGTTGGCATCGAATTTGGTTTCGAGGTGATTGACTTTCGTCAGCAACATGGTGAATCCGAACACGAACAGCAGTCCATTGAACAAAATCGGGATGCCGATCGCGAGGTAAAGCTGTATGTTCGTCATTCGGCCGCCTTTTTCTTCGCGTTAGCCCACCTGGCCGCAGTTGCCTTGAACAATATGGTTTCCAACGCTTCTCAATGATACCAAGACCAAGTAGTGGTAGAAAGACCACAGGTTGGGCACCTTGCGCTACTGCTTCGGAAACAGAATCGGCAAAGCCACTTCTGCGGTGAACATGCATCGGGCGTTGTGACCGCACAGCGGGACGATGGTCACTTCGTGTTTCGCGCCGAACTTCTCGTTGACCAGCTTGCCGAAGGCCTGGCCGCGGGCCAGGCGCGTGGGGCCTTGGGCCATGGCGGAGCAGGAGGAATCGAAGCCGCCCAGCGGAAGGATGTCGATTTCGCCCAGCAGATAGGTGGTGGGGCGGGAGGCGAGCTGTTTCTTCAATTCCTCGGCGGTCTGCTTGGA
>JBEKDA010000054.1:0-38434 GCA_050014595.1 Bryobacteraceae bacterium | reverse complement strand
CAATTCGGCAATTCGGAGCAACCGTCACCCTATCGACTATCGCGCTTCGGAAAAATCTTCCGTTAGGTTCAGGGAAAGGTGTGTTTTCCCTTGACAAGCCCTTATCATGGATGTCCCACTGGCTGAGATTTGACGAAACGAAGCCAATTCTCTGTAACTGGCGATTCTTCTTTGGGTTGGAAAGGTGGCTGGGAGGCGTTTGACGAAACGAAGCCAATTCCGGAGGTGGCTGGGAGGCGGAGCGGCGGGCGGGCGCCGGCGCGGCCAAGCCTGCCAGGATGGACAAGCCAGGAGGCCTGTCCCACAGTTGCGATTTGACGAAACGAAGCCAATTCTCCGTAACTGGCGATTCTTCTTTGGGCTGCGGCGGGGAGTTAGCTGCTGGAAAGGAACAGAGCCAATTTGGTAGTGATAAAAGACTCTCATGCGATCCCACGATAGCGGGCCAGAGGGATGGAGTCTGAAATTCGAAATTGTAAGTGAGTGATATGAGGGGAAATTGAGGTTGAGATTTTTGTGAACGGAAAAACGGTGGCGGTGGTGCTGAGGCAGCCATCCGTGGGGCCAGACTTTCAGCCTCCCGCCGGCTTCTTAGAGGAAGCTGAAAAAGACCGAAAAAAGGCATATTGAGCCGCCGATCAACGGCGGTGAACGCCGACAAAACAATTTTCAGGGAGTCTCTTCTTGTTAGCTGGCATTCTGCGGGTTGTGGCGGGGACGCCGGGCAAAAGCCCGGCGGCAGGCTGAAAGCCCGACCCCACAGACACGCCGGCGATTCCACTCCTGTCGAGCGGCCTGTTTTAGCGAGGCAGGACAGACCACGGAAGGCGATGGTCTGTCCCACGTGTGCTCACCCCATCCGCCGGTGGTCTTTCAGGATGCAGCGGTCCATCACCACCTCGAGGCCCGCCGCTTGTGCCCGCCGCGCGGCGTCTTCGTGCACCACGCCCTCTTGCATCCAGATCACTTTGGCGCCCTTGCGGATGGCCGCTTCCACAATCTCGGGCACGAACTCCGAGCGCCGGAAAATGTCCACGATGTCCACCGCCTCGGGAATCGCTTCCAGATCCGGGTAGCAGCGTTCGCCCAGCAATTCCGATTCGTGCGGATTTACCGGGATGATCCGGTATCCGGCCTTTTGCAGATACTCCGCCACGCCGTAGCTCGGCCGGTAACGCTTCGGCGACAACCCCACTACGGCGATGGTCCGCGCGGTTTTCAGAATCTCTGCAATTTGCTTCATTGTTAATTTACGCTGGCCTTCTCCGCATGGTCGATCACGAAGATCTCAAGCGGAGCTTTTGTTGGCACCAACTTGAGGCCGAGCTGATCCTGGATGGCATTGGCCGTGGCCTGGAACATGCGTTCGCGCATTGCGGCCGGCCCTGCGGCTTCTTCGCCCTGGGACGCCTCCTCTCCGATTTTTCCTATGTCCAGTTCGAGGTCAAACTGCCCCGTGAGTCCGGTCTTATCAAATACCGGCTCATCGGAACTGAGACGCGTGAGAAACGTGGCCAGGGATGGCAAGTCTTTCAGTCGCATGTGATCGGTTTTGTTAGGCACCGAGTGGGCGCCCGCCTTTAATGCGTGGAACTTCGGGCCGCCTTTCGCCATCACGAGAGCATAGACAGCGAGTTCCTTCTTTTCGCGGTGGAATCGAAGCTTGAACCGGTCAGCCAATAGAGCCCGAAGCATCAGCAGGAGTTGTTCCCTGTTAGCGCCGTCAGTTGACTTCGCCTCAACATCGAATCCTGCGGAGTCTATCCATCCCGGGCCTCCCGAGACCTGATAGTTTTCGAGCGTGTAGGCCCCTCGAATGAGTTGCTTCAGACTGGCGTTGCGGGCGGTGAGCAGTCCGGGCCTGGTATCTATGGGAGGGGCGGCAAGGCGACCGCCCCGAGGCGCGGAAGGATTGGCACCCTTGATGGACGCTACCTCGAACCGCGGCAAGGCTGGCGGCCCGATCTGCGTTTGCGCCAAGCTGTTAGGCCCACTCATGAGACCGATCACGATCAAGCTGACCAGGGCCGCCGCTTCAACGGTCGCCAACCAGGGACTATGTTTCATTCGCCTTCCCGGTTGTGCGGCTCCTGGCGCGCCACCGTCACCGCCCGCTTTAGCTTGGCCACTTCCTCCACGGTCAGATGGCGGAACTGCCCCGGCTTCAATGGCCCCAGCTCGATCGGCCCGATCCGCACCCGCCGCAGTTTCTCCACCAGCCGGCCGAAATGTTTGAACATCATGCGGATCTGGTTGTTGCGCCCTTCCACCAGGCGGACTTCATACCACGGGTTCTCCGCGTCGCGAATCAGTTTCAGACCCGCCGGCATGGTGCGCCGCCCGGACAGCGGAACCCCCTCGCGGAATTTCTGCTCCTGTTCCTTCGTCAGCGCCCCGTTCGATTTCACCACGTAGGTCTTCGGCAAGTGCGTCGCCGCCGACATGATGGCGTTCGCCAGATCCCCGTCGTTGGTCAGCAGCAGCAGCCCCTCGCTGTGATAATCCAGCCGCCCCACCGGATACACCCGCTCTTTCACTCCATGCAGCAGGTCCATCACGGTCGCCCGGCCTTCCGGGTCGCTCACCGTCGTCACCGTGTTGTTGGGTTTGCACAGCGCCAGGTAGATCTGTCGCTTGGGCGCGTGAATCAGCCGCCCGTCCACTTTGATGTGATCGCGCTCAATGTCGGCCTTCGATCCCAGCTCCGTGATCACCGTCCCATTGACCACCACGCGGCCCTCGGCCATGATCTTTTCGGCCTGCCGCCGCGACGCCACCCCCGCTTGCGACAGAATCTTTTGCAGCCGCTCTTCGGCCATCAGCTCTCCCGGCTTTCCGCTTTCGCACCTTCCGCTTCCACGCCTTGCGCCTCCACACCTGACCCCTCAAGAGCCGGTTCCGCCGGAGCCTCCAGGTCCAGTTGGACCTGCTCCGCATGCGCCGGCGCCTCGGGCTCGTTCTCCGCAAACGCCATGCGCCCCAGTTCCTCGAACTCTTTGAGCGAGGGCAGTTCGGCCAGATCCTTCAGCCCAAACTGGATCAGAAATTCCTTGGTGGTCTTGTACAGAATCGGTTTGCCGATCACGTTCTTGCGGCCCGCCTCGGCAATCAGTTTGCGGTCGAGCAGCGTCTTGATCACGCCTCCGCCCTGCACCCCGCGGATTTCCAGAATCTCCGGCGTGGTTACCGGCTGCTTGTAGGCGATCACCGCCAGGGTCTCGAGCGCCGGCAAAGAGAGCTTCAGCGGCGGCTTCAGGCTCTTCACGAAGTTGCGCACCGCCTCGTGATGCTCCGCCTTGGTCGCCAGCTTGTACCCGCCCGCCACTTCGCGGATCGCCAGACCGTGCTCCGGCTTCTCGAACTCCGCCATCAGCAGCGCCATCCGCTCGCGAATTCGTTCCACCGGCTGGTTGAGCGCCGCCGCCATCTGCACTGCCGTCAGCGGCTCTTCCGCCACATACACGATCGCTTCCAGCACCGCCTGCAATTGCGCATCTTCGAGCGATACCCCGGGCGCCGCGTCAGCGTCTGGTTCGTCCGCGGCCATCAGTTCTTCCATGGATACAAGGTGGGACAGACCATCGTCTTCTGTGGTCTGTCCTTCCAGTGAGACCGCTTGCGGCGCTTCGGTTTCCAGCTCCGTGCCGGGTTGTGGTTGTTCCGTTTCTTCCATGCCGATTTCGTTAGATGTAGTCGTTTTCGATGGCCGCCGTGGGCAGCCCCGACGCGAATACCGCGTCGAAATTCTCGTGCCGCTCGAGTGCGATTTCGCCGAACTGATCTTTCTGCGCCACCACTACCGCCTGCATCCGCACCATCTCCAGCACCGCCAGAAACAGCGCGATCATGGCCCGGCGCGTCCGCTGCCGCTCGAATACCCGCAGAATATAGACCGGCTCGTTCGCGCCGGCTTCCAGAAAGCATTCCCTCAGGTACCGGATCATGTCCGACACCGTCACGTCCGCCGCTTCCACTTCGAAGACCGGTCGGTTCCTGGCCCTCTCCAGGATCGCGCTCAACGCCTTCACCAGGTCGAAAAGCCCCACCGCCAGGCCCGGATTATCGTCTTCCGACACGAACGCCTTCATCTGCGGGTTCGACCAGACGTTCTCTTCAATCAGCCGTTTCTGCTGCAGCATCTCCGCCGCGTTCTTGAACCGCTCGTGCTCCAGCAGCCGCTCCACCAGTTCCTGCCGCGGATCTTCGCCGCTATCCGCCTCTTCGCCAAGCGCCGGATCGCGCGGCAGCAGCATCTTCGACTTGATGTGAATCAGCGTCGCCGCCATGTAGACGAATTCCGCACCCAGGTCGATATCCATCTCCCGCGCCTTATCCAGGTACCCCAGATATTGCGCCGTGATCGTCGCGATGGGAATGTCTTTAATGTCGATCTGCTGCTTGCGGATCAGGTCTAACAACAGATCGAGCGGCCCGTCATACTGCTCCAGATGGAAATTGAGTGGCGAAGACACCGTCTCCACGATAGCATGAGCCCCCGCCGGCCTCACATCCAGCCGTTCAATTGTGTTAAACCCAGGGGAAGGACTCTAACGAAGCGGGCGATGGGACTGCATGCACTGTGTCTGGCCCTGGCTCTTTTGGGCCGCGCCGCGATGGCGTCTCCAGAGGGTGCCGTTATCAGTGTGTCCGTGGCCGATTCTTCCGGCCACCCGGTCGGCGGCGTCGAGCTTCAGTTGCGTCTCGGCCATGCTCTGGTGGCACACACCCAGACCGATCCCCAAGGCCAGGCCACATTCTCCGCTCTGCAGCCCGGACGCTATGAAATCTCGGCCGTCAAAGCCAATTTCGAGACGGCCCGACAGCCCGATCTTTCGCTCGCCCCCGACGCCACCATCTCGCTCGAACTGATCCTCGTCCCCACCATCACCCACCGCGAAACGGTCGAAGTCCAAAGCTCCACCTCTCCCGTCGAACAGGTGGCCGCTACCCCTGCCACCCTCACCGCCGTTGCCGCCAAGGATCTGCCCAGCCAGCCCGCCACCGTTTCCGACGCCCTCCCCATGATTCCCGGAGTCGTTCGCGAACCCGGCGGCGGCCTCATGATCTCCGCCGCCGCCGAACACCGCAGCGCCATGATCGTCAACTCCGCCGACGTCACCGACCCCGCCACCGGCCAGTTCGGCCTCACCGTCCCCATCGATAGCGTCGAAACCGTCAGCGTTTACCAGACCCCCTTCCTCGCCGAGTACGGGCGTTTTACCGCCGGCCTGGTCTCCGTCGAAACCCGCCGCGGGGGCGAAAAATGGAAGTGGGAATTGAACGACCCGCTTCCCGAATTCTTCATCCGCAGCTACCACCTGCGTGGTCTCCGCGACGCCACCCCCCGTTTCAATATCGAAGGCCCCATCATCGCCGGCAAACTCTATTTCTCGGAAGGCGTCGATTTCGAGATCCGCAAAACCCCCGTCTACACCCTGCCCTTTCCCTTGAACCTGACGAAGCAGGAGGGCATCAACTCCTTTGCTCAAATCGACTGGATGGTCTCGAACAAACACCTTGTCACCGCTACGGTCCACGTCGCTCCCCAGCGCCTCGCCTACGTCAACATCGACTACTTCAACCCCGAGTCCACCGCCCCCGACGCCAGTACCCACAACTACACCGGCACGCTCGCCGACCGCCTCACCATCTTCGGCGGCCTGCTCGAAACCGTCTTCTCCGTCACCCGCTTCGACGCCTCCGTCTGGAGCCAGGGCCCCGCCGATCTGGTCCTCACGCCCACCGGAAATAGCGGCAATTATTTCGCGCAGCAGAGCCGCGAGGCCTCCCGCTTCGCCGGCGGCTCCAACTTTTCCCCAAAACCCATTCACCACCTGGGTACCCACAACCTCAAATTCGGAGCCGATTTCGCCGGCAGCAACGAGGACGGCTCGGTCTCGAAACACCCCATCGACATCCTCGACCCGACTGGCCAACCGATTGAGAGCATCACCTTCACCCCCGGCCTGCCCTTTGAAGTATCCGATTTCGGCTACGCCTTATTCGCCCATGATCACTGGGTCCTCACTTCCCGCCTGGCCCTCGATCTGGGTATGCGCGCCGAGTCCCAGGAACTCACTGAGTCCTTCCGCCTCGCCCCCCGCGTCGGCATTTCCTGGTCCCCCTTCCCCGGCGCCGCCACCATGGTACACGCCGGCTTCGGCTGGTTCTACGACCGCGTCCCCCTCGATATTTACGGATTCGCCAGCTACCCCCGGGAGATCCTCACATACTACGACCCCAACACTGGCGATATCTCCGCCGGACCGTTCCTCTTCAAGAACACCCTGGGCGAAGTCTATCGCCATCACGAGCTCATTTTTCAGGGGCCCGTGCCCGGCAATTTCTCGCCCCAAAGCAATATCTGGTCGTTCCAGGTCGAACAGCCCATCGCCCGCGATCTCAAACTCCGCATCGGTTATACCCAGAACGATGCCAATGGCCTCGTCACCGTCACCACGGAGGGCCCCGACCTCGCCACCAATACCGGCGGCTACCTGCTCTCCGGCACCGGCAATTCCCGCTACCGCCAGCTCGAAGTCACCGCCCGCTACCAGTTAAAGGGTGAGTCCAGCCAACTGTGCTTCTCGTATGTCTACAGCCGCGCTCGCGGCGACCTCAACGATTTCAATAACTACCTCAGTAGTTTCCCCGCGCCCATCATCCGCTCCAACCAGGTTGCCAACCTGCCCGGCAGCCTTCCCGACCGTTTTCTGGCCTGGGGCGTCGTCCGCCTGCCGGCGGCCTTCCGCATCGCACCTGTTGTGGAATACCGCAGCGGCTTCCCCTATTCGACCATCAACGTCTTCCAGGACTACGCCGGAATACCCAATTCGAACCGCTTTCCCCATTTCTTTTCATTGGATTCCAGGGTTTCCAAGGACATCCGTGTCAACCCCAAGTACTCCGTCCGCCTCTCCTTGTCCAGCTTCAACCTCACCAACCACTTCAACCCCGAGGCCGTCCACGCCAACATCGCCGACCCCGCGTCCGGTTATTTTTTTGGCCATCGCGGCCGCCGCTTTACAGTCGATTTCGATATTCTTTTCTAGCATTTACGGGCCAACTTGACAGGCTTGGCGCAAGCGCGCTCAAATACAGGTTACATACACTCTGAAAAAATGGAACTTTCGTCCGGCGGAACATAACCTTTGCGGACCGGGAATCGTCACTTCCATTGAACTCTCTGTGTTCGTTGTAGCGGGGCCCTTTGGGCCGGAAGGTTTGGATTAATGCAACCCCATTCGAGTAGCGTTCCTGCGCCCGACCCGCGCCGGGAACCGGCCGCGCCACCACCGCAAGTGCCGCGGCCGACTGTTGTACCTCCGCGGGAGCCGGGCCGGCGCCGGAAAGCGCTGTGGATTTCCTTGGCTTTGTTGGTAGTCATAGCGGGTGTGGCCCTCTATTTGAAGAGCCAGTCGGCGCTCGGCGGCGGTGGTGGCCCCATCGTAACCGTGCCCACCGTTGCTGCGGTGGTAGGAGAACTCGACCGCAAGGTGCGCGTCACCGGGACGGTCGCGGCAAAGAATTTCGCCGCCCTCCTGGCGCCCCGTATTCAGGGCAGCCGCTCCAACACCAATCGCGGCGGCATGGGCGGCAGCTTGGGCGCCGGCCCCGCCGGCGGAGGTGGCCCCGGCGGCGCCGATTTCAACCTCATCCTGCTGCACCTCGCCAAGGCCGGTACCGCGGTCAAGAAAGATGACGTGGTGGCGGAGTTCGATCCGACCAACCAGGTCCAGCGACGGGACGACTACAAAGACACCGTCATCCAGACCCAGCTCACGGTCAAGAAAATGATGGCCAACCTGGCGGCCAGCAGGGAGAGTCTGGACCAGACTGTGCGCGCCGCCAAAGCCGCCTGGGAACAGGCGCTCCTCGATCTGCAAACGATTCCCGTCCGCTCCGCGATCCAGGCGGAGCAGTTCAAGCTGAACGTCGAACAAACCGAAGCGCAATACAAAGAACTGCTGACCGAAGTGCCCTTGCAGGCCGTGTCCCAGCAGGCCCAGATCCGCGTCTCCGAGCTGACCCTCTCGCAGTCCGACATCGAGTTGCAGCGCGCCGATAACAACGTCAAGCGAATGACCATCAAGAGCCCCATGGATGGCATTGCGGTGATGGCCAGCATCGTACGCAACGGCGAGTACGGCCAGGTTCGCGAAGGCGACCAGGTGAACGCGGGGCAGCCGTTCTTGAGCATCGTCGACCCGAGTTCCATGGTCCTTAGCGCCACCGTGAACCAGGTGGACGCGGAGAGACTGCGGCTCGGCATGAAGGCCACCATACACCTGGACGCCTATCCCGATCTGAGCCTCCCCGGAACCCTGGTGGGAATCGGGGCCATGTCCAAGACCAGCACGTTCCGCGCGGGTTACGTGGGCGAGATTCCGATTCTGCTGAAGGTCGACAAGATGGATTCGCGCGTCATCCCCGATCTTACGGGGAGCGCGGATGTAGTCTTGAGCTCGGTGACGAGTTCGGTGCTGATCCCGCGGGCGGCTCTGTTCGAAGAGAATGGCGGCGCTTTCGTTTTCGTGCAAGGCCCCGAAGGCTGGACCAAAAAACAAGTGCAGCCCGGCGTGAGCAGCTTCACGCAAGTGGCCATCGAGTCCGGTTTGCAGAAAGGGGACGTGGTGGCCCTGCAACGGCCTTTGTAGCCAGCCGGGGACCCGGAGAAGAAACTATGGCATCCAAGGATCAAAGACCCAAAACGCGCCTCGGCAAGTCCAATCCGCGCCGAGTGAAAATCATCACCTGGGCGATTGGCCTGCTGGCCACCGGCGGCGGCCTCTACGCCGCCTATCACCTCACCTCCACCACCGAAGTGGAAGTCGCGGTGGACCGCGTCCGCCGGGCCGATTTTGTCATCAGCGTGAACGCGCGCGGCGATATCAGGAGCCCCCGCTCGACCATTTTGAAGGCGCCTGCGGCCCCCGGCCTGCGCATCACCCACCTGGTGCAAAACGGCATCCCCGTCAAGAAGGGTGACGTGATGGTGGAATTCGATCCCGTCACGCAGGAACAGAACGTCATTTCGCAGACCACCCAGGTCATCTCCATCCAAGGCGACATCACGCAGATGCAAGCCACCCAAAAGATGGCCGATGGCGCCGACGCCCTGAGCAAGATCCAGGCCGTTTACGGCGTGGAGAGCGCCAAGCTGGATGCCAGCAAAGCCGAAGTGCTGTCTAAGGTCGACGGAGAAAAGAACCGCATTGCGGTGGGCGTTGCCGAAGGCAGCATGCAACAGGTAAAAGCCACCATCAACGCCCACCAGGTGGGCAACCAAGCCGATCTGGCCCGAAATGGCCAGCGATTGGATAAGGGCCAGCGCGACCTGGTGACGGCCACATCGTATCTAGACATGATGAAGCTCACCGCCCTCACCGATGGCGTGGCCATCGTGCTTCCCAACTTCCGCTCAACGGGAACTTTCGGCCAGTCCACGCCACCGTTCAAAGAGGGAGACAACGTTTGGAATGGCGCGGAAATCGTGGAGATTCCCGATCTGTCTTCCCTGTATGTCGATCTGAAGCTGGAAGAGGTGGATCGTGGAAAGATCCAGATCGGCCAGAACGTCAGGGTGCGGGTGGATGCCATCCCCGACAAGGATTTCGAGGCAACCCTCGACTACATCAGCCCGATCGCGGCCCTGGTGTACAAAGGCGGCTCTACACCCGAGAAGACCTTCCCGGCGCGGGCTACTTTGAAGCACCTCGACGAGCGGCTGCGGCCGGGCATGAGTTCGAGCGCCCAAGTGATCATCGAGCGCGAGCCGAATATGCTGCTGATCCCGGCGCGGGCCAGTTTCGACAATGGCGGCAAGCCCGCGGTCTACGTGCAAATCGGCAAGCGGTTCGCGGTGCGAAACATCGAAGTGGGCAAGCGCAACGACGATGACATCATCGTGACCGGCGGCCTGAAGGAAGGCGAGATCGTCACCCTGGAGAGTCCGGCGGATGCGGCCAAGCGGGCCAAGAGGAAAATGTAAGCCGGAACAAGCTTCGGTTTGTTCCGGGCGGGAACAGTTTTCATGAAAAAGGCAATCTATCGTTTATTGGCGCTGGCAATTCTCGCGGCTGGTGGCTGGTATGGCTACCAATGGTATAAGAAGCTGCCCTCGCGCCAGGAGCAGATGGCAACCGCCAAAGTGCAACGCGGCGAAGTCGTGATCCGCGCTTTCACGCGCGGCGAGTTGCGCGCCGTGCGGGCGGTCATGCTCCCGGCGCCGAACCTCAACGGCACCGTGCAGGTTACCACCCTGGCTCCAGCCGGGTCGCTGGCTAACGAGAAAGACCTGGTCGTCGAATACGACGATTCCGAGCTGGATGCCACCCTCGATGAAGACCAAATGGGCCTGGAACAGGTGGATCAACAGATTAAGGGCCAGAAAGCCAATATGGCCATCACCCAGAGCCAGGACCAGTTGTCGCTGCTGGCCACCCAGTACAACGTGCGGCGGGCCGAGCTGCAAGTGCAGATGAATCCCGTCATTGACGCCATCGACGGCAAGAAGAACCTGTTGAGCGTCTCCCAGACTAACCAGTCGCTGAAGCAGCTCCAGGAGGACATCAAGTCGCGCCAGCAACAGGCCGATTCCCAGCTCGCGGTCCTACAGGAGACGCGCAACCGGAGCCTGTTGAATATTCAGCGCGATCAGCAGCGCCTGGCCAATTGCAAGAGCCTGGCGCCCATCACCGGTCTGGTTTCGATCCAGCAGAATCGCGCCGGCAACTTCAATTTCGGCCAGGTGATGCCGGATATTCGCGAAGGCGACACCTTGACGCCGGGCATGCCGGTGGCGCAATTGCTGGATCTTTCGGAAGTGGAGGTCTGGGCCAAGGTGGGCGAATTGGACCGCGCCAACCTAGTGGAAGGGCAGGACGCCCTGCTGCAACTGGACTCCATTCCCGACAAGCAGTTTCGCGGCAGGATCAAGACACTCACGGGGACGGCATCGGCCGACGTATTCTCGGGCGATCCGGCCAAGAAGTTCGACGTGGTGTTTTCCGTCGACATGCGGCAGTTGCTGGCCGGTTTGGGAATGAAGCCGGCCGATTTGGACCGCATCATGGCGACCTCCGCGGCCAATGCCAAAAAGCAACTCGGCAACTCCGCGCTCTTTGCTCCCTTGCAAGGCGCGCCGGGCGCCACCCCGGAGATGTTCGGCCAGTCCGGCGGACAAGGCCAGGATACCGGTGATGCCCAGGGCGGCGGCGGCCGCGGCCGGCGCGGTGGCGGAAGCGGCCAGCGGGGCGGCGCGGACGCCGCGGGCCGCGGTGACGGCCGTGCGGGCGGCGGCGGTGGCCGTGGCGCCATGTCCGACGCGGATCGCCAGAAAATGCGCGAGGCCATGCAGAACGCTTCGCCCGAAGAACGGCAGCGGCTCGTGGAACAGCTCGGCGGGCGCGGCGGACGCGGGCCGTCAGACCAGGGCGGCGGCCAGGGGCGCGGAACCGTCCCGGGCCAACCGGCCAACGATTCGCAGGGGGCCCGCGGCCGCGGCGGCAGGGATACCATTCAGGCGCTGATGGCCCGTTCCAGCAATCCCTTCTCCGATGAAGACCGCGCCAATGCCAAACTTCCCCTGCCTCCGGAAAAGGATTCCCAGGTTCAGGTGCTTCTGCGTCCCGGCCTTCTGGCGGATGTCGAAATCGTGGTCGAGAAGATTCCGGACGCATTGCACATTCCCGCCCAGGCGGTCTTTACCAAGAACGACAAACCGACGGTGTTCGTGCAGCAGGCCAAGACCGGCAAATTTGTCCCCCGCGAAGTCCAGCTCCTCAAGCAAAGCGAATCCATGATGGTCCTTGCCGGCGGCGTGCAACCCGGCGAAGTGGTGGCCCTGGCCGATCCCACCGCCGACAAGAACGCCAAAAAGGAAAAAAGCGACAAGAAATCCAATGGCAACCCCATGAGCTCCATGCCGGGAGGGAAATAGAAATATGTTTGGGCACATTCTTCCCGAATTGAAAATGGGGATGGCCAGCCTCTTCGCGCACAAGCTGCGCAGCCTGCTGACCATGCTGGGCATGATCTTCGGCGTCGGCGCCGTCGTCGCCATGCTCTCCATCACCGCCGGCGCCCAAAAGCAGATGATGAGCTTCATCGATCAGCTCGGCGTCAACAACATCATCGTCGACGCACACGAAGCCGTCGACCGCAACGAACTCCAGACCGTCCGCTCGGTCTCGCCCGGGCTCTCCTTCCGCGACTTTCGCGCCATCTCCGAAAACGTCCAAAACCTGGTGGCCATCACCCCACGCAAGAAATTCAAACCGCAAAAGCTGTTGCCCAAGACCAATGCGGAACCGCCCGTTTTGATCGGCGTCTACCCCAATTTCGTCGAGATCAACAGCCTCAAGCTGAACGACGGCGGCCGCTTTTTCACCGACGACGAAAACCGCGATTCCGCGCCCGTCTGCGTCCTCGGCGAAGGCGCCAAGGTCAGCCTGTTCGGCTACGGCGATGCCCTCGGCAAGTACGTCAAGGTCAACGATACCTGGCTGCAGATCATCGGGATCCTCAGGCCCCAGGCCGGCAGCGATAGCGAAGTTGAAGGCGTCCAGACCCTCAACCGCAACAACATGATCATCGCGCCGCTGAACACCGTGATGCGCCGCTTCGAGGACCAGACCAGCTATCTCAAGGATGAAATCGACGGGATTTATATGAAGGTTCAACCCAACGTCGATTCCATCGAAACCTCCAACGTAGTCACCGCCATCCTGGCGGCTACGCATAAAGACGCCGGCGATTTCACCGTCACCGTCCCGGCCGGCCTGCTGGAACAGAAAAAGCAGACCCAGGCCATCTTCAACATCGTCATGATCTGCATCGCCGGCATTTCCTTGCTGGTCGGCGGCATCGGCATCATGAACATCATGCTCGCCACGGTCCTCGAGCGCACCCGCGAAATCGGCATCCGCCGCGCCATCGGTGCACGCCAGGCCGACATCGTGCGTCAATTCCTGACGGAGGCCGTGCTCATTTCCATCGCCGGCGGTTTGATCGGTATCGGGTTTGGATTCGCGCTGTCGCAGATTATCGCCTCAACCGCGGGCTGGTCCACCGTCGTGACTACTTCTTCGATCGTCATTGCCTTCGGAGTCTCCGTGTTCATCGGACTTTTGTTCGGTATTTATCCGGCCGTGCAGGCCGCCAAATTGGATCCCATCGAAGCCATTCGTTACGAGTAGAACTATGCTGTTGCGAACTTTTGTTACCGGATTGATCCTCTCCGCCGGCGCGTTTGCGCAAATGGCGTCTTTTCCGAAACCCAACTATTTCCGCGAGGTGTTCAAGCAAACCAACACCAAAGTGGAACTCCGGGATCCCGTCCGCCTCAAGGATTTTGTCGTGGGCGGCAAGCTCGAGCTCTCGCTCAAGAACTTCATCGAGCTGGTGATGGCCAACAACACCGACATCCAGGTGGCCTTCCTCTCGCTCGAAATCCCCAAGAACAACATCGTCTCGGCCTTCGGCAAGTGGGACCCGATTGCCAACGCATCCTTCTCTTCCACGCGGAACACCAACATTCCGACCGACCCCACGCAAGCCCACGTTGCCGGCGAGATCTCCAAATCGCTCAGCCAGCCGCTCGCCCTTTCCTATGGCCAGACCATCGATACCGGCTTGAGTTACAGCGTGTCTTTCAGCGGGACCAAGAGCTCCTCCAGCAACTCTCTTTCCAGCTACAACCCGGGGCTCAGCTCCAGCCTTCAGTTCTCCGTCACCCAGCCCCTGCTGCAGAACCGCGGCCGCTACGTCAACCGCATCCCGGTCATGCAGGCCGAGAGCACCTATAAGCGCTCGCAGTACGGTCTCCAATCTTCGCTCCTCACCCTGGTGAGCAACGCCGAAAACGCCTATTGGAACGTTATTTCGGCCCGCGAGAACCTGCGCGTCCAGGAAAAGTCCCGCGACGCCGCCAAAGCCAATCTCGATTTCGTGCAGCAGCAGCTCGATCTGGGCGCCGTCGCCGAGCTCGACATCTACAACCCCCAGGGCCAGTTGGCCGCTGCCGATTTCAGCGTGTCCCAAGCCAAATTCCGGCTGGCCTCCGCCGAAGACGCCCTGCGCCGCCAGATCTCGGCCGATCTCGATCCCGATATCGCCAAGCTCCCCGTGGAACTGACCGAGCCAGTTGACCTCGCGGCCGGCCAACCCATTCCGCTCGATACCGGGCAGTCGGTCCAGAAGGCCCTCGCCTCCAACCCCAATATCCTCTCGGCCGCGCAGCAGCTCGATCTGGACGAATTGGGCATCCAGAGCGCCAAGAATCTCCTCCTGCCCCAGCTTTCCTTCACGGCCGCGTACACCACCAAAGGACAGGGCGGCGTCTTCTATCCCTCCTCCACCAGCTTGTTCGGCGGCACGGGCGGCTCCATCCAGCCCATTCCGGGTGGAATTACGGATGCCCTGGACCAGATGTTCGGCTTCGGCTATCCCACTTACCTCGGCCGACTCACCCTCACGCTCCCCATCAAGTCCCGCACCGCGTCCATGACCATGGCCAGCGCCCTGGTCACTAAGAAATCCGACGCGCTGACCCTGCGCACCACGCAGCAGAACATCCGCCTGCAGACTCTCACAGCCGTCACCAACCTTCAGGGATATGTCGAGCAATTGAAGCTCGCGCGCGTGCAGAGGGACATTCAGCAGAAGAACTACGAAGCCGAGCAGGAGAAGTATACCCTCGGCACCGACACCAACCAGAACGTGGTCATCGCTCTGCAGAATCTGGTCCTGGCCGAATCCAACGTGGTCAGCGCCCAGGTCAGCGTCCGTACCGGTATCCTGGCTGTGTACCAGTCTACCGGGGAATTGCTGGACAACTACGGCATCGTCGTGAAGTAGCCGCCCCAGGCAACCGTTCGCCGCCGGCACAGCGTGTCCCACAAGCGGACACCTCCGATACCTCGCTATCCATCCTTACCGCTGAAGCGTCATAATGTTACGCTAGGTGCGGATTGGCAGGCGCCGTGCCTCCCCAATCCGGAACTCGACTTATGGACATACAACGCAAAGGGACCCGCAAGCGCAAGATCATCAAGCTCACGGTCGCTATCGTGTTGGTTGGCGGGGTGCTTACCGCAGGCTTCATCTTCGCTAGTAAGCTCAAGCCGGCCGCGCCAGGGGTGGAACTCTCCACGCTCTGGCCCGACACCGTCAAGCGCGGCCCCATGATCCGCGAGGTCCACGGCCTGGGCACCCTGGTTCCCGAAGACACCATGCTCATCACCGCCACCACCGATGCCCGCGTGGAACGGATCCTGATCCAGCCGGGCACGCCGGTAAAGGCCGATTCGGTGGTGATGATCCTCTCCAGCCCGGAGCTCCAGACGGCGCTGCTCGACGCCGAGTTTGCCCTGAAGGCAGCCCAGGCCGATTACAAAAACCTCGAGGTCACGCTCCACAAGACCCTCCTCGATCTGCGCTCCACGGCGGCCCAGACCAGCGCCGATTACCATACCGCCCAGCTCGAGTCCGACCGCGACACGGCCCTGGCCAAGGAAAACCTGCTGGCCAACACCGACGCCAAAATCTCCCAGGTCAAGGCCGAACAGCTCGGCGCCAAATTCGAAATCGATAAAGAGCGCCTCCAGATCAACGATGCGGCCGAACAGGCCCAACTGGAAGCGCAAAAGGTTAAGGTCGACCAGCTTGCCGGCGAATACGAACTCAAGAAGCAGCAGGTGGACCAGCTCAAGGTCCGGGCCGGTTTCGAAGGGATGCTGCAGTCGGTTCCTCCTCCTTTGAATCCGGTGGAAGAAGGCCAGAAGGTGGCGGCCGGGACGCCCCTCGGCAAGGTAGCCCAACCCAGTCATCTGAAAGCTGAGCTGAAAATCGCCGAAACCCAGATCAAGGATGTCGCCCCTGGGCAACTCGCCGTCATCGATACGCGTCTCGCCGGAGGCGGTTCCAACGGCCTGATCGAAGGCCACGTCTCGCGCATCGAGCAATCCATCGTCAACGGCACGGTGACCGTGGACGTGGCCCTCAAAGGAGCGTTCCCGCCCGGTTCGCGGCCCGATCTCAGCGTCGATGGCACCATCCAGCTCCAGAAACTCGACGACGTGGTCTACGTCGGAAAGCCGGTCTACGGCCAGGAAAACTCCACCGTCACGCTCTTCAAGATCGAGCCCGAAGGCAAGTACGCCAACAAGGTGAAGGTCACCTTCGGAGTCCAGTCGGTGAACTTCATCGAGGTCAAGGAAGGCCTCCGGGTGGGCGACCGTGTGATCTTGTCGGATATGTCACAGTTTGACCAGTACGACCGAATTAAATTGAACTAAGACTTCGCGATCTACGTAAAGGGGTAAAAGACACCATGGATAATGGTTCACAACCGCTGATCCGGCTCGATGGCGTAAGCAAAGTTTTTGTCACCGACGAGGTGGAAACCCACGCGCTTTCGTCCATTCACTTCGACGTCAAGAAGGGCGAGTACCTTTCGATCGCCGGCCCGTCGGGCTGCGGCAAGTCGACTCTGTTGGCGATCCTCGGCCTGCTGGATACGCCCACTGACGGCACCTATTATTTGAATGGCAAGCCGGTCACCGGCCTCAAGCTCTCCGAACGCGCGCGCATCCGCAACCGCGAGATCGGATTCATCTTCCAGGCCTTTAACCTCATCGGCGACCTCACGGTTTACGAGAACGTCGAGCTTCCGCTCACTTATCGCGGCATGCCCTCGGCCGAACGCAAGCGCCGCGTCCAGGAAGCCTTGGAGCGCGTCGGCATGTCGCACCGCATGAAGCATTATCCGTCGCAGCTCTCGGGCGGCCAGCAGCAGCGTGTCGCGGTGGCCCGGGCTTTGAGCGGCGATCCTCTGATCCTGCTCGCGGACGAGCCCACCGGGAACCTGGATTCCGCCAACGGCGAGGCCGTCATGAGTCTTTTGCGCGAATTGCACGCCGCCGGGTCCACCATCTGCATGGTGACCCACGATCCGCGCTACGCCGAGTTCGCCGACCGTACCATCCGGCTTTTCGACGGCCGGGTGGTCGAGGAAAGCAGCGAGTCGGCAAAAACCTGACGAGAACCGCGGAGCGCAGGCGGCACCGCCTGCGCCACCCAGACAAAGTCCTGTGTCCGAGTGGTGGGGCAGGCGGTGCCGCCTGCCGGGCTCGTTGACGGGCGATTTTTAACCTCGCTTCCAAGGGAAAGCGGCCGGGCCACTGGGAAAAGTCCATCGATCAGGAGGGGCGCCATGTTCAAACGGCAAGCGATCCGGGCAGTGTTGCTCTCGGTCATCGCCGGCAATACTTTGTCCGCCAGCGTCATTCGGCCTCCGCAAACGGAGTTCCGCCACCTCTACGCGCTCCATTCCAATGGACACGTGGTCATCGAAAACGTCTACGGCGATGTCAGCGTCACCGCCTGGGACCGCGACCTAGTGCTGGTGGAAGCCATCACGCGCTCCTCCGATCCGAAACGCCTGGACGATGCGCACATCGTGGTCGAGCCCACCGCCGATGGGCTTTCCATCCGCACGCAGTATGCCGGCGCGGCCGGCCAGCAGCCCGCCAGCGTGGACTACCGCATCACCGTGCCGCGCGGCGCCAACCTGCAGGACGTCAAGCTGACCAACGGCGGCCTTTCCCTGAGCGGCCTCGCCGGCTCTGTCAAAGCGTCCGCCATCAACGGCAACATCACCGCCCTCAAGCTGCGGGGCCAAGCCGATCTTTCCACCATCAACGGCGGCGTAGTGGCCAGTTTCCAGAGCGTCAGCCGCGCCAAACCCATTTCCCTCGCTTCCGTGAACGGTCCCATCCGGCTCACCATTCCGCCCGCCGCCGGCCCTGCGGTAGTGGCCAGCAACTTGAGCGGCGGCATTGCCTCCGATGTCGGACGGGTTTTCCGCACCGACCGAGGCGAGCGCCTGGTGGTGAAAGGCGCCGGCGTCCAGATCCACCTGCGCAACGTCAATGGCGGCATCTCCATCCATTCCCACGAGCGCCCGTGGACGTAAGCACTTCCGCCGTCCGCTGCCATCTGTTAACCTGACAGGCCATGCTGTTGCTTGGCCGCGATCTTCGTCATGCCGTGCGCCTGTTCTGGAAGTCCCCGGGCGTGACGTTGATCTCGCTGGTTGCCCTGGCCCTCGGAATGGGCGCCGCTGCCGCCATTTTTAGCGTGGCCGACGCCGTGCTGCTCAAGCCTCTCGGATTTCGCGAACCCGAACGCCTGCTGGTGCTGTGGGAGAAGAACCCGGCGCAGAACAGGTTCAGAATGTTCGCCGCCACCGGCAATTTCCTCGAGTGGCGCAGCCAGTCCCGCGTGCTCGAATCCACCGGCGCGTTTCAAGACGTCCACGTCAATCTCTCGGGAGGGCCCAACGGCCCCATCGATGCGGAGGAACTGGCCGCCCAGCGCGTCTCGGCAGGACTTTTCCCGCTGCTGGGCGTCCAGCCCCTTGTGGGACGCGGCTTCAGCCCCGAAGAAGATCAACCCGGCCGCGCCAACTTTGCCCTCCTGAGCTATTCCTTGTGGCAACGCCGCTTCGCCGCCGACCGCTCCATCGCCGGCCAGACCATCCGCCTGCGCGATCAGAGCTACACCGTCCTGGGCGTTCTGCCGCCCGGCGTGCAAATCCTCGGTCATGTGGCCGATGTCTGGGTTCCCCTGGGCCTCGACGCGAACGACCCGCGAACTCTCCGCGCCCGCTTCCTCACCGTGATCGGCCGTCTCCGCCCCGGCGCCACACTGCAGCAGGCCCAGGCCGAACTGGACACCATCGCCGGCCGCCTGGAACTGGCCGACCCGGCTCTCAATCGCGGCTGGCGTCCCAATCTGTTTCCCATGCGCGAGGAACTCACCGGCAGCGTCCGCCAGCCCCTGCTGATTCTGATGGGCGCAGTGGGCCTTCTGCTGCTGATCGCCTGCGTCAACGTCGCCAACCTGCTCTTGGCGCGCGGCGCCGCGCGCAGCAAAGAGTTCGCTGTGCGGGCCGCCCTGGGCGCCGGCCGCCGCCGCGTGGTCTTCCAGTTGCTTGCCGAGAGCCTGACGCTGGCCGTAGCCGGCGGCATTCTCGGGCTGCTGCTCGCCTGGGGCGGTGTAGGCCTCCTCACCCGCCTCGGCTCCGCCACTCTCCCGCGGCTCGCCGAGGCGCGCCTCGATTGGCGCGTGTTTCTTTTCGCGCTGGCTGTTTCGACGCTCACCGGCATGCTGTTCAGCCTGGCCCCGGCCGTCCAGGTCTCCACCGCCAACCCCCAAGCCGCGCTGATTGAGGGCGGCCGCGGCTCTACCGCCGCGCGCCGTTCCCGCCTGCTGCGCAATGGCCTGGTGGTTTCCGAGATTGCCCTGGCTTTGCTGGTGCTGATCGGCGCCGGCCTGCTGATGCGCAGCTTTGTGCGTCTGCGCGCCGTCGATCCGGGCTTCGATCCGTCCAACCTGCTTACCCTGCGGCTGCCGCTATCGCCCAACGTGTCCATCGATCGTCGCGTGGCGTTTGTCAATCAGCTTTTTAGCCGCATCTCGACGCTGCCCGGTGTCCGCTCCATCGGCGCCGTCAACACCCTGCCTTTAACCGGCTTCGGAGCAGGCACCACGTTCGCCGTGGATGGACGCCCCGCCCCGCCGCCGGAACAGCGGCCCATAGGCCTGGTCCGCGGTGCCACCCCGGATTACTTCCGTACCATGGGGATTCCGCTGATCGCCGGCCGCTTCTTCGCGGAGTCCGATACGGCCCAGTCCCCGTTCCGCATCATCGTCAACCAGACTCTGGCGCGCCGCTTCTGGCCCGAGGCGAACCCCATCGGTGGCCGCCTGGTGCTCGATCCCGATGGCCGGATCGCCGAAATTGTCGGCGTGGTGGGCGATGTCAAACCCGAGCGGCTGGACGGCGAAGACTGGCCCACCATCTACAGCCCCTATCGGCAAACTAATTTCAATACCATGGTGATGGTGGTGCGCACGGCCGTGCCGCCCGAGGCGCTGGCCTCTTCCGTGGAGCGCGCCGTGCACCAGTCCGACCCCGGTCAGCCGGTCGCCGACATGCGTCCCATGGATGCCGTGCTCGATCGCGCCGTCTCGACGGCGCGCTTCCAGACGCTGGTGCTCGCGGTTTTCGCCCAGATCGCGTTTCTGCTGGCCGCCACCGGCATTTACGGCGTGGTGGCTTATGACGTGAGCCGGCGCACCTCGGAAATCGGCATTCGCATCTCGCTCGGCGCGCAGCCGCGCGACGTGCTCCGCCTGATCCTGGGCCAATGCGCCCGCCTGGCCTCGCTCGGCATCGCCCTCGGACTGGCCGGCGCTTTCGCGCTGACGCGCCTCATGGAATCCATGCTCTTCGGCATCAAACCCACCGACGCGTACACTTTTGCGGCCGTTTCGCTGCTGCTCGGAGCCGTCGCCCTGCTGGCGGGATACCTTCCCTCGCGGCGCGCCATGGCGCTTCACCCGGCGGCCGCGCTGAGGCACGAATAGGATGAGAAAAACAAATCATGATTACACTTCGCAATGTTGAGAAATTTTATGAAGGCGGTTACGGCCGCAGTTATGTGCTTCGCCGCATCAACATAGATATTAAGGAAGGCGAGTTTGTTACTATTATGGGTCCGTCGGGAGCCGGTAAGTCGACGCTCCTGAGCATACTCGGCATGCTGGATGGCGCCTGGACCGGGGAGTTTGAATTCTTCGGCCACGCGGTCCACCGCATGAAGCCCAAAGACCGCGTCGAACTGAATAAGAAGTACATCGGCTTCGTCTTTCAGAGTTATCACCTGATCGACAATCTTACGGTCTACGAAAACCTGGATATCCCGCTCTCTTACCGCAACGTCAAAAGCTCCGAGCGCGCCGCCATGGTCTGCGACACGCTGGACCGCTTCCACATCGTCGGCAAGCGCGACCTTTTCCCCAGCCAGCTCTCCGGCGGGCAGCAGCAACTGGTGGCCGTGGCGCGCGCCGTGATCGCCAATCCCATACTGATTCTGGCCGACGAGCCCACCGGGAACCTGCACTCCAGCCAGGGCAAGGAAATCATGGAGCTGTTCAAGAAGCTCAACGACGAAGGCGTCACTATCATCCAGGTGACGCACTCGGAAGCCAACGCCGCATACGGCCACCGCATCGTCCAACTGGCCGATGGCTGGGTGGTCACCCAGTAGGACAGGCCTTCTGGCCCCTCTTTCTGTTCCGCATGCGCTTGACCACCGGGAACAGCACGTCGAGCATCGCGCGCTTGGGCGCGAGCACTGACGCAGAGCGCCGCCCCGTTTCCCAACCCCGCCTTTCGTGGGCTTTATCGCGAGGCTCCGCCCTAGCAGGTTTCCCGCCTCGGACGCTCGCAAGCTACCCAGTTCAACCAACAACCTCCTTGGGTGGGTCCTTCCCCCACTGGTGATCCACGCCTTTGAGGCGCACTGAGAAAGGCGGGCTAGGCCAGGGCTAGGCCAGACTAGGTCCTTGACCGCGAGGAAACATTCGCGGGACGGGCGCCGCTCCCTCACGGTCGCGGCTCGCCTCGAGGCCACCAGCGTGAGCGATGGATTGCGCAAAGGCACCAAACCAGCCGGTCAAAGCACTAGCTGTTCGCCTCGATCAACTGCGCCACGTCCTCCCACTCCTTCAATAGCGCCGCCAGATCGGCCCGCCGCGCCGTCACCAGATCGCTCAACCGGGCGGTTTCTTCCACGCTGACGAAGTGGCCCAACGCGCTTTCGTAGTCGGCGATCTCCACTTCCAGTTTGCTCACTTCCACTTCAATTTCCTCGCGCCGCTCCTTCATGCGCCGGAGCCTGATGGGATTCAGCCGCGCGGGCCGGGCGCCCGAGCCGGCATCCGTCGCCGCGGCCGGCTGGCAGGCCTCGGCGGCCGCCTGGGCCGCCTGCGGAGCTTCGACGCCCGGCGCCGCACCGCCGCTCTTCCTCCACCAGTAGTCTTCGTAGTTTCCGGGGAAGACGTGCAGGCGGCCATCCTCCACTTCAAAAACGCGGGTGGCCAGCTTGTCGATGAAGTAGCGGTCGTGCGAGACGAAGACCACGGTTCCGGTGAATTCCTGGAGCGACTCCAGCAGCACGTCCTTGGCGCGCATGTCCAGATGGTTGGTGGGCTCGTCCAGCAGCAGGAAGTTCGAAGGCTGCATCAGCATGCGCGCCAGCGCGTAGCGGTTGCGCTCGCCGCCCGAGAGCACGCCGATGCTCTTGAAGGCGTCGTCTTCGGAGAACAAGAAGCAGCCCAGAATGCTGCGAAGCTGGGTCATGGTGGCGCGCGGGGCCACCGTCGCCAGGTCGTCGATCATGCGCGCGGCGGGATCCAGTTCCTTATATTGATCCTGCGCGAAGTAATCGGGCTGCGCGTTGTGTCCCAGCGTGTAGGCGCCCGCGCTTACCGGTTCGGCGCCCGCCAGGATTCGGATCAGAGTCGATTTGCCCGCGCCGTTCACGCCCACCAGCGCCACGCGGTCGCCGCGCTCGATGTAGCAATCGACGCCGGAAAAAACCAGGTGGTCGCCGTAGCTCTTGGCCACGCCCTTCAACTCCGCCACGATGCGCCCGCTGGGCTTCGGCTGCGGGAAGCTGAAGTGGATGCTCTTCTCTTCGGGCGGAATCTCGATCCGCTCGATTTTTTCCAGCTCCTTGATGCGGCTCTGTACCTGCTTGGCCTTGGTGGCCTGGTAGCGGAAACGGTTGATGAAGGCTTCCAATTGGCGCACGCGGTCCTGCTGGTTTTCGTAAGCAGCCTGCAATTGCGCGCGCCGTTCAGTCTTCTGCTGTTCATACCGCGTGAAGCCGCCGGTGTAGAAGTGTAGTCCCTTGTTCCACAGCTCGGCGATTTTGCGCACCGTGACATCCAGGAAGTAGCGGTCGTGCGACACCAGCACGAAGGCATTGGGATAAGAGGCCAGATACTCCTCCAGCCAGTTCCGCGCCTCCAGGTCGAGATGGTTGGTGGGCTCGTCGAGCAGCAGCAGGTTGGGTTTTTCGAGCAGCAGTTTGGCCAGTGCGATGCGCATCTGCCAGCCGCCCGAGAATTCCTCGGTGCGGCGCTTCCAATCGTGCTGTGGGAAGCCCAGGCCGGTGAGCACCGCGCCCACCTGCGCCTCGATGGCGTAGCCGTCGCGCGCGCGGAACTCGCTCTCCGCCAGGTGGAATCGCTCCGCCACCTGCGCGTAGGCATGGCCGGCCGGATCCAGTTCCGCCATACGGTGCGCCAGTTGCTCCTGTTCCTCTTCGAGCGCCCGCAGGCTGGCGAAGACCGTCATGCACTCGGCAAACACGCTGCGCCCGGAAAGCGACAGACCTTCCTGCGGCAGGTAGCCGATGCTTACGCCCTTCTGCGTGGTGATGCCGCCGGAATCGAGGCCATCCAGGCCCGCCAGCACTTTGAGCAGCGACGATTTCCCGGTGCCATTGGCGCCCACCAATCCGGCGCGCTCGGTGGGCGTCACCAGCCAGTCGACGTTCTCGAAAAGGATCTTGGGGCCGTAGCGTTTCCCCGCCCCGCTGAGTTGAATCATGGAATCTAACTTCTATTTTAGTTGAGTGCGGCGGGTGACCCCAGCATCGGTGTGCGACACAAAAGTGGAAGACGAGGACTGGAGGTGTATCAGCCCGCCAGGGCGTGAGCCATGGGAAGAAGGCGATTCGCCGCCAGGTTCCCATGGCTCGCGCCACGGGCTGTTTTCTGACGCCCCCGGCCATCCCGTCTGAAGTGGTTGGCGGCGCGGGCGACACCCACCGATCTACTGGAACACCACGTTGTTCCTCAGTTCACCCACCGCGTAGTATCCCAGCCCGCTATCCAGCGAGGGTGTTGCGCTAGTGCTGAATTTGACGAACTGATCGGGCGTGGGCACCGTCAGGAACACCAGCGCCGACATCGCGTTCCCGCTAGCCGGCGTCGCCGGCAGGTTGGCCAGAAAATTGGCCGGCACCGTGAAGCTCTGCGGCGCCATGTCGGACAGGCACGCAAACCCGCCCGACACGTTCGTAGCCGGATTGCTGGAGAAGCCGATGATCGCTACCAACTGGGTGGACGAGTTGCCCCCGCTCCATTGGATCGTCAGCCCTTTGCTCCGGTCCACGGCCGTAATCGAGTCGCGGTTCGCCCAGGTCGCCCCGCTGGGAATCTGCATGGTGTATTGGAAGGGGCCCACGTCCTTTCCTCCGGGCCCGGTAACGGTATAAGTTCCCGTATCCAGGAAAGGCGTACCGGGCCCCAAGCCCAGCGCCGTCCATCCGCCGCCGGTGCCGAGCACCCCCAGGTACGGGCTCACCTGCGCGCTCGAATCCGCATAGGCTACCCCTTGCGTCCCGTTCGGACCCTTGACCGTGATGGTGGGCCCCGCGTCCAATGGCGTCGCGGCATTGGCGGAGGACGGCACCTGTCCTCCCAGCAGGCCGTTCAAACTGCCGACATTGTTGTAGTACGTGCAGGTGTTAATCGGCGGCAGGGAAGCGAACAGCGAGAACCCCAGGTCGCCCGTTCCAGACGACTGGTTGAACGTCCCCATCGCGACATCCACCGTTCCGTTGCCGATCTTTGACGCGCTGGCCGGCTCCGTGTAAGACAGCCGCGCCAATGCAATGCTGGCGTTCTTTCCGCCGCTGCGCGACGGGGCGCTGAAAGGACTGGCGTCCGAACACGGCTGGCGGTTGTTGTTGATCGCCATCGTCACCGTGTTGCTGGCGTTGCCGTTCACCACCACCTGCAACGGAACGTAACAACCCAAGGTGACGGTGGAAGGAAGCTGGAAGTCGATCTGATCCACCCCCGACAGTCCCGGCGCTCGCCCCGCGTAGGCCGGTGAGATGGTCACGTTCCCCAACAACACCTGCACCGAAGCGGGCAGCGAACCCCCCGCCGCCGGCAGCGTATCGGATGCGCCTCCCGGCAGCGGCCCCAGCCCCGTGCCCCACAGGATCACCGTGTCTCCCGGCGCCGCCGTGACGCTCGTCATGTTGAGCGGGGTCTGAGTGCCCGAGACAAAGTTCTGCACGATTCCCGGCCCGCGCCCGCCGGATACCGTGTACGACCCGAAGTTCGCCACCACCACCTGCACCGGAGCCGGCGCACTGGTAAGGCCGTTGTAGCTCACCGTCACCTGCACCGTTCCCGTTGGCGTGTTGGATGGCATCAC
Organism: Bryobacteraceae bacterium; assembly: GCA_050014595.1. GTDB lineage: Bacteria > Acidobacteriota > Terriglobia > Bryobacterales > Bryobacteraceae > PALSA-129. The sequence continues at coordinate 13,341 of JBEKDA010000054.1, read as the reverse complement.
CGCGTTGATCTGGTATTGCGCCACAAACAGCGGAATGGCATCCACCGACGTCGAACCCTGCGTAACCTTCACGCTCACGCCGCCCAGGTTCGTGCCCAACGGATAGCTGGTGGCCTTCATCCCGGGATTGGCCGGCCCCAGGTTGTTCCCGAAAATCGAGAAGAAGGACCCCTGCGCGATGGAACCCGCCGGCAAACTCGCCGAGATAAAGCTGGCCGAGTTTACAATACCGTTCGGGTCCACGATCGGCCCGGGCGCGGTGTTGGCCGCTCCCGCGGCCTGGCTCACCGTATAGGTAAGGGTGGTGTCCGGGTTCTTACCATTCACCGTCAGCGCCAGGCTCCGCGCCGATGTCGCGTTGTTGGGATCAACCGTGTAGCTCACGTCGCTTGAACTCATGGCGCTCAGTGCCGAAATCACGTGAATCCATTGCGAGTTGGCGTCGGTAGGCAGGGTAACCGACCATGTGCAGGCCGGCCCTGTCACGGTGACGTGAAAACTCGCGCTGGCGCCGCCCGCGGCCAGTGTGCCGCTGCCGGCCGAACCCAACGCGTAGGTGCAGGGAGCCACGTCCTGCTGCACCGTGTAGCTCTGGTTGGCGATCGTCAGCGTGGTGCTGCGCTTGGCAGTTGCGGTATTGGAATCCACGCTGTAGCTCACCGTGCCGCTGGAGATGGAGCCGCTCCCCCCGGCCACGTGCACCCAGTTCACCGGGGGCGTCCCTGCCTTCCAAGCCGTGCAACTGGTTCCCGCCACAGTTACCGCTACGCTCCCCACTCCGCCCACTCCCGGAATCAGGGGGCTGCTCGTGGAACTCAACGTATAGGTGCAGCTTGAGGAGGCATCCTGCTCCACCGTCACCGCCGTCCCGGCCACGGTAATGGTGGTGCTGCGGGCAGCACCGGTGTTGGCGGCAATCGAATAGCCCACCGCGCCCCCGCCGCTGCCAGACGTCGGATTCAGCGTAATCCAGGCCACTCCCGAAGGCACGCTGGCCATCCAGTTGCACCCGCTGTTGGTGAAGATCAGCACGGTGTTGCTCAGGCCTGCCGCCGTGGCGTGGATGTCCGTGGGGCTCACGTTGTAAGAGCATCCGCTGGACGCCCCGCTGGCCTGCGAAACGGTGAAGGTGAGGCCCGCAATGGTCAGCGTGCCGGTACGCGCGATGCCCGTGTTGGCGGCCACGGTGTAAGTCACCGTGCCGTTGCTCGTGCCGCTGGCCCCTGACGTGATGGTGATCCAGGTGGCGTTGCTCGCCGCCGTCCAGGTGCAACCCGTACCCACTGTCACCGTTACGGTCCCGGTGGTCTGCGCAGCCCCGGGCGAAGCACTGCTGGCGGAAAGCGAAGGGGTGCAGGCGCCCGAAGAAGCCCCCGCTTGGGCGACCGTGAACGTCATGCTCTGGCCGCCGCCCGTCAGGGTGATGGTCCCACTGCGCGAACTTCCCGTATTCCCATCCACGGTATAGGAAACCGCACCGCTGCCGGTGCCCGAAGTTCCATTGGTGACGTGGATCCAGGTCGCGTCCGCCTTCGCGGTCCAGCCGCAAGTCGCCGCGCTGGCGTTCATGGTAAACGCTCCGCCGCTTGTCGCGGCCGGGACCGACGCTGCGCTAAGGGAAAGGCTGAAGGTGCACGGCGCGCCCGTTTGTGCCGCCGGCTGGTCGTTCGAAGTGGCGAATGTGCCCAGCCAACCGTTGAGGCATTGCCCGTTCTCGTGGCTGAAGCGGAGTCCGTAGTTCGGTGTCGAGCCGCTGGCCCAACCCTTATAGAGGTTGGTGACATCGTAGCTGAGCCAAGCGTACAGGGCGTTCTTGTTCCCCCCTGCCCCGGATAACGTTTGCGAGTCGACGACGGTGGAATCGTAGGTCGGCTGACCGCTGTTCCAGGTCATCGTCGACTTGTTCCAGGAAGAAGTGACGCGCCGCGCCGCGAAGATCGGGTCTGTGCTAACGGGCGACAGGTTAGACACCACGGTCGACCCCGCATAGACCTGCACTTTGGCGCTGGCGACATTCTGCGTGGGCAGGCCTGCGAGGGAAAATTGGAGATAGGCATATCCCGTGGAGTTGTTGCAGGTGCTGGTCATGACATAAACGGGACTATCTTTTCCGAAATTGTGATCCGGCCAGCCTCCCGAGCTTTGTCCGAACACTCCGGTGTCTTTGCCCGCGTTGGCGCTGCCATCGTCGGTTCCGTCATTCTTGCCCGGCGCCGGCTGCAGCGTAAATGTGTTGCCGCCGGTATCGGTCACGACCAGCTTCGGCCGATGGAGATCCAGACCGGTCTGGGTTGCGGGGCTGCTGGTCCCGTCCTGAGAGATGCTGTAGGGCTGGTTGCCGATGATGATAGTTCCGATGCGGGCAGGTCCCGTGTTCGGCTTCACCGTGAAGGTCACGGTGGAATTGCCGTTGCCGTTGGTGGGCGAAGTGATCTGGATCCAGCTATCCGGGGCGACCACGTCCCACGTCGACGTGGCGGAAACGCTCACACTGCCGGGGCCGCCGTTGACGCTGATGGTCTGTCCGGCAGGGCTCAGCGCGCAGGTTCCCGCACAGGAGCCCAGGGAGCCCGCAACCCACTGATATTGGTAGTGCCAGATCCACATCCTCCTGACCTGACCGTACACCTGCCATGTCAGCAGGCCGGTCGAGGTGTACCCAGGCGTTGCCTGGGGAGGATACAGGCTTGAGTCCCCGTTCGTGTGCGTCGGCTGCTGAAGATTGGACGACGTCCTGACGGTTCCTACCGGATCGTTCCATGACACTCCGGCTGGCCCCTGATAGAACACCACCCCTCCCGGCCCAGCACCGGAGCCGCAGCCGTAGTCCGTAGGGCCGGGATTGTTGCCGCACAGGGAGGTCGCCATGTTGATCGAATCGCTGGTCGGGTATATCACCGCCGCCGGGCTGGAATTCTGTGCCACCTTGCCGGACACCCGCCAGTCCACGTAGGTGCCGGGGATCAAGACAGTCGGTGGCGTGTTCCAGTACAGCGTGACCGCGAACACGGCGGCGGAGCCCGCAGCAGTGTCGGTGAGGGTCAAGGCTGTCTCGCCGCCTGTGGCATTGTCGTGTAGGGTACCACTAGATCCGTTGTAGACACCGCTATCGGTCTTGACGTACTTCCAGTATCCGGTGGTCTGCGACCGGGCTGTGGTGGCCGCGAACAACGTCGCGATGATTGCACAAAGCGGGAGCGTCAGATGAACTCGTGTCATAGTTCTGCGGTTCCTTTTCGCAGGGAATACACGAGGCTACCCCCGTAGGGCAGGTGCGCACCAGTAAGTAACGGTGACAAAGCGGGCGCGGCGGGCTACACTCACTGTGGACAATGGAGATGAGTGAGCGAGCCGGCGAAGTCCCGCCCGAGGCCATGGGCGAAGCCGTCGCGCGGGTGCTGGCGGGCAATGCGTTCGGCAAATCCAAGCGACTGCGGAGGTTTTTCCGCTACGTTGTAGAAAAAACCCTCGCTGGTGAATTCGACAACATCAAAGAGTACAGCATCGCGCTCGCCGTCTTCGATCGCGATCTCTCGTTCAATCCCGCCACCGATACCATCGTCCGGGTGGAGGCTGGCCGCCTGCGCCACAAGCTGGCCGCCTACTACCACGGTCCCGGCTGTCACGACCCGGTGGTGATCGACCTGCCTAGCGGTGGGTACGTGCCGGTGTTCCGCACTCGCGACCCGGAAAGCCCCGCCAGATCGGCGGCGCCCTTTTTCCGCCGCCCGCTTTCCTACGGGACCGCCTGCGGGGTGCTGCTGGTCTTGCTGGCCGGCCTCCTGCTCTGGCGGATTTCCGCCGCTTCCCGCATTCCGCACGCCTGGACGCTGGAGGGCTCGACACTGCGCGTCGTCGACGCCGCCAACCGCCTCTGCTGGGAAAAGCACTTCCCGCCATTCGATGAGAATTTCCCGGTGCTGGTCATGGACAAGGTTTTGATCGGCGATATCGACCAGGACAACAGAATCGAGGTGCTGTTCAATCTGGTGCCCGCTGGCGGGGGCGCGACCGGGGGATCACTGCTCTGTTTCGATGAATCGGGCCGCCAGCGCTGGGAGTACCGCTATGGCGGCAGCGCTCCGCGTGCGTTCGGCAACCGCAGTTTCGATCCCAGCTACCGCGGCCGCCTGATCCGCCCGCTGCGGCTCGGGGGCAAGCCGATGCTGCTGACGGTGGCCAACCATTATCTCTGGTATCCCTCGCAGGTAGCGTTGCTGGATGCAGCCACGGGCAGGATGGTGGAGGAGTACTGGCATCCAGGCTCCATTTGGCACTGCGAGCTCCACGACGTGGATGGCGACGGTGCGGTGGAGGCGGTTTTCGGCGCGATCGACAATCCGGGGGAGGGTCTGGGGCACCCCGGGATCGGCATCCTCAAGATACCTTTTTCAAGGGTGCGGCACCGCTTGCCGGCCCCCGGCGACCCTTTTCCTCCGCTTACGGGCGGAGGTGAGTTGGCGTATGCCCTGCTGCCGCTGCCGGATGTCAATCGCGTGACGGGATTGCTGCCGACGCTGACCAACTTTAAGATCGATCACAACCGGATTACGGCGGAAACGCAGCTTCCGGAGATGGGCGGCATCGTCTACTATTTGGACTTCCTTCTGAACGTGATCGAGTATCGGTTTTCCGACAATTTCGCCGCTTTGCACCAGCGCCTTTACGTGCAGCATCTGCTGGACCATCCGCTGACGCCTGCCGAGACGCAATCGTTGGGGAAGGCAGTGCGCTTCCCGGCGGCGCCGGATGGGAACACTCCCGGGTTGGAGCGCCTATGGGCATTTTGAGCGAAGGCTGGAATTGGGCGGTGCGCGGCGGGCTGGCTATCGCCCTCAAGGCCGAATCCGCCAAGATCAAGCCACGCATCCACACTGGCCGCCGCCCGCCGCCAACTCATCGGCAACCCTGCCGGCCATCCCCTGCGAAGTGGTTGGCGGCGCGGGCGACACCCACCGATCTACTGGAACACCACGCTGTTCCTCAGTTCACCCACCTCGTAGTATCCCAGCCCGCTATCCAGTGAGGGAGGCGCGCTGGTGCTGAATTGGACGAACTGACCGGCCGTGGGCACGGTCAGAAACATCAGGACGGTTGCGACCCTGGCGCTGCGTACTCCGTCACCACTCCGGCTGTGGTAATGCGGCCAATCTTATTGGCATACGCCTCGGCAAACCAGAGTGCGCCGTCGCTGCCCGCTACGATCCCCATAATCTGGTTGCTCGAGTTTCCTCCATTCGGCGCCGAATACAGAGTAATCGTGCCGCTGGTCGAGATCCGGCCGATCTTGCTTCCCTGTCCCGTCACAAACCACAGCGCGCCATCCGGTCCCGCGGCGATGGCATTCAGATAATCGTTTCCCGTCGCCACCGGGTACTCCGTGATGGCGCCGCTGGTGGTGATCCGGCCGATCTTCTGGTCCTCCGTGAACCAGATCGCGCCGTCCGGTCCCGCGGCGATTCCCCAAGGCTGGCTGTTGGCCGTGGGGACGGAATACTCGGTAATGGTTGGAGTAGCCGCTCCGAGCGACAGCGGAATCAAGAAAGGCGATCTCACGACGCACCGTACACCTCCTGGGGTTTCCAGATAAGATCATCCGAATATCCAGGTGGGGCATCAAGCGACAAGGTGCGACAAGATGCGACGTGTCGCGAATTGTCTCACCTGTCGTTGACCCCGCTCCACAAACGGCATCTTGGTCGCCAGCAGGGTCATAAACCGCACATGGGCATCCAGCGGGAGATTTGCCGTGTGGAGAATCGCCTCGGCCAGGCGCCGCACGTCTCTGGCCTCTTCGAGCCGTCCGCCTGCGGCACCCCCCGCCACCATGCGGGCCGTCATGTCCCTGGCGGCGTTCCCGATATCGATCTGGCTCAGGCAATGTTGGGGCGCCGGGGCTCGGTGTGCGCGTGTCAGCGGGCCTGGCGTAGAGGTTGCACTCACAAGCCCGCGCGTCCCTCCGCGGACCGGCGCTCGTGCGCCCCCAGTTGGTCAGTAAGTCAGGCCATATCCGTAAGCGAACAACGGATCGTATTTCGCGTCGCCGGGATGCAAGGGGATCTGCGTCATGGCGCGCGGCCACGCCATCGATAGCCTGCCGGTCGGTTTGTAGTCGCCGAACAAGACGTCGGCGACGCCGGCGCCCTCGGTGCCGGGGAGCCACGCCGCCACCACCGCGTCGGCCTTCTCCAGCGCATCGCCGAGAATGACCGGCCGCCCCGAAACCACCACCAGGACGACCGGAATGCCCGCGCTCTTGATGCGGTTGATGGCATCGACGTCTCCCTGCTCGAGCGCCAGGTCCGCGCGATCGCCCTTCATTTCGGCGTAAGGAGTTTCGCCCACCACCACCACGCCGGCGTCGGCTCCGGCCGCGCCCGAGCCATCGCGGGAAAACGTAACGCTGGTGCTTTTCGAAACCGCGCTCCGAATGGCCGCGAGGATGGTGGTGCCGGTGGTGACGTTGCCGCTGCGGCCCTGCCAGTCGATGGTCCATCCGCCGCATTGGTTCCCCAGGTCGTCGGCGTTCTTTCCGGCAACGTGGATGCGGCCCGTCTGTTTGGCGAGCGGCAGCGTCTTGTTGCCGTTCTTCAACAGCACCAGGGACTGGCGCACGCACTCTCGCGCCACCGCGCGGTGTTCCGCCGAGCCGAATGCGGCCTTGGCCTTCGGATCGATTTGCGGCGTCCATTCCGCCGCCATCAAACCCATGGCAAACTTGACGCGCAGAATCCGGCGCACCGCATCGTCTACACGCGCCACGGGAACTCTGCCATCGGCTACCACCGCTTGCAGCGCGGCGATGAAGCGGGCGTGCCGTTCCGGCACCATCACCATATCCATACCGGCGTTGATGGATTGCGCCACCTGGTGGTTGTAGTCTCCGGGCAACTGGTCGATGGCCGCCCAATCCGAAACCAGGAAGCCCTCGAAGCCCAGCTCGCCTTTCAGGATCTCGGTCAGCAGCCGGTGGCTGCCGGAACACTTCTCGCCGTTCCAACTGTTGAACGACGGCATGATGGAGCCCACGCCCGCTTCGATGGCCGCGATGTATCCCTGCATGTGGATGCGGCGCAAGGTGGCTTCGTCGACGCGGGTGTCGCCCTGGTCGATCGGCGAGCCGGTTCCCCAGGTGGTCCCGCCATCGCCGATGAAGTGCTTGGCGCAGGCCAGCACCGAGAAGGGATTGCGCAGGTCGTCGCCCTGGAAGCCTCGCACCGCGGCGGCGGCCATAGGCTTCACCACGTCCGGCGATTCCCCGAAGCCTTCATACGTGCGGCCCCAACGCTCATCCTGCGGCGTCGTGACGCACGGCGCGAAAACCCAGTTGATCCCGCTGGCGCGCACTTCCTCGGCGGCGACGCGTTCCGCGCGCTCCACCAGCGCCGGGTTGCGCGTGCAGCCCAGACCAATGTTGTGCGGAAAGATCACCGCGCCCAAGACGTTGTTGTGGCCGTGGACGGCATCCACGCCGTAGAGCAGCGGAATAGCCAGCCGGGTCTTCAAGGCGCACGACTGGTAACCGAGGTACATAGCGGTCCAATCGGCCAGTGTGTTGCCGCTCTTCGGGTCGGAATCGCCGCCGTTCAGCACCGAGCCGAGGAAGTACTTCTCGACATCGGCGGGATCCTGCAGCCCGTTGTGATCGGCCTCGGTCATCTGGCCGATTTTTTCGTTCAGCGTCATCCGGCCGAGCACTTCGTTGGCCTGCCGGTCGAAGGAAGAGAAGCGCACCACAGCGGGTGAAGCGGGCAGCAGCAAGCCGGCCGCGGCGAGGGCTGCGCCGGCCGCGCACAAAATTACCGAACCACGTCGCATGCTTGCACTATAGCGTAATGACGCGGTCCGTCACATCCAGTATTGCCACTGTCCCGTCTGGAGCACATACCACGAGAGCAGGCCGTTGGTGACGGCGTGGGCCAGCATGCAATCGGCCAGGTTGCGCGCGCGGATCATCCACCAGTTGTAAAGGATGCCGGCCGCCAGGCCGACTTCCCAGTACGGGCCATGCTCGGAAGCGAACAGCACGGCGACGGTCCAGAATGCCATGGGCGTATAACTGCCCAGCGGCACGCGGGTGAAGTCCTTGTCGAGAATCCACCGCATCAGCCAGCCGCGCCAGAATAACTCTTCAATCACCGGGACCAGCAGAGTACAGGAGACGGCGCGCACGGTGAGGAACCAGAAGTGAGTCTGCAAGGCTGCCGGAATCGAAGCAACCGCCGCGCCAGTGATGGGGTTCTGAAACAGCCAGTGGTGCCGGTATGCGGGGCCGAAGAGCACGTCCGGGCCGATCCAGATGACGAAAACCGCGATTCCGATCGCCACGCTCATCGCCGGACGGGCAGCGCGGAACGACAGGTAGGGGCGGGAAAAGCAGAGCAGCACCGCCAGCACCGTGAAGAAGCGGATGGGGTAGAGCCAGACTGCCGGCAGCGCAAGCGTCTTTTCCACCGCCATGATGCCGACAAAAATTGCGAAAGGCGCGACGTATGCAAGCGTGAGGCGAGATGCGCCGTCGGACGGGGAACGCAAGCATCCATGATAATACGGCAATCAGCTTTTGCGGCGGCCCGGGCCGGCCGGCGGGCGGGCGTTCACCACCGGAACCAGCCAGTAACGATCTTCCGGCTCGGCGGCCAGCGAAGTGCGCGCCGCCAACTCGCGGTTCAGCGTGGCAATGAACTCCTGAATCTGCGCCTGCATGTCGCCCATCTTTTCGCGCATATTGAGGATGATCTCAACGCCCGCCAGGTTCACTCCCAGGTCGCGCGTGAGATGCAGAATGACTTCCAGCCGCTCGACATCGCCGGTGGTGTAAAGACGGGTGTTGCCTTCACTGCGGGAGGGTTTGAGCAGACCCTCGCGTTCGTAGAGCCGCAGCGTCTGCGGGTGGATGCCGTATTGCTCGGCCACCGCCGAGATCATGAAGGCCGCTTTGGATTTCGCCTTTGCCATGTTCAGACCTTGGACCAGATCCCGGCGCGCGGGTCTTCGGGATTCAGGCGGGCCAGTTCGCGGAGGAGCTCGCGGGTGCGTTCGTCGCGCGGATCGGGAGCGGCGATAGCGACTTCCACGATTTGGTCTCCGCGCTGGTTGGTGCGCGAGTTGAGCACGCCCTTTTCGCGTAGGCGGAACTTCTGGCTGTTCACGGTTCCCTGCGGAATCTTCAGCAGGGTGCGTCCGTCGATGGTAGGGACTTCGATCTTGGCGCCGAGCGCCGCTTCCCAGACAGCCACCGGAACCTGGATCTCGATGTTATCGCCATCGCGGTGGAAGAAAGGATGCTCTTCCACCTTGGTGGTGATATAGAGATCGCCCGGCGGCGCGCCCATAGTGCCGGCGTTGCCCTTGCCCGGCACGCGCAGGCGACTGCTGCTGCGGGCGCCCGGCGGAATGCGGACCTCCACGGTTTCGGTGCGCGTGCCCCGGCCTTCGCCGCCGCAGGTGGGGCAGGCGTTGCGCAGCTTGCCGGATCCGCCGCAGCGCGGGCAGGTGAGGCTGAACTTCATGGCGCCGGCCATCTGGGTGACGTTGCCGGAACCATGGCACTGCGGGCAGGCGACTTCACCCCCGCCGCTCGAGCCCGTACCGCGGCAAGTGCCGCAGATTTCGTAGCGGTTGATGTTGAGCTTGGCCTGCGTGCCGCGGATGGCCTGCCAGAAATCGATATCCATTACATATTCGAGATCGCCGCCCTTCTCGGGCTCGGGCTGCGCCTGTTGCGGTCCACCCTTGCCGCCGAAGAACTGCGAGAAGATATCGCGGAAACCGCCGGTATCGGTGCGCCGGCCACCCGCGAATTGATCGGAAAAATCGAACCCGTTGAAGTCCATTCCAGGGTGCGGATTCGGCGAGCCCGGCGGGGGCCCGGCGAATCCGCTCTCGGAATAGAAACCGTGCTGGTCGTACATCTCGCGCTTCTTGGAGTCGCTGAGAATGTCGTAGGCTTCCTGCACGTTCTTGAAACGATCTTCGGAGGACTTGTCCCCCGGATTCAGATCCGGGTGATGTTTGCGCGCGAGTTTGCGATACGCCTTGCGGATGTCATCCGCCGTGGCTTTGCGCGGTACGCCGAGCGTTTCGTAATAGTCGTGCTTGGGAGGAGAGGCCATGCTTGCCCGGGATGGTTATTTCTTGGTTATTTCTTATCCTTATCGTCCACGTCTACGAATTCGGCGTCGACCACGTCGTCCTTGCCACCCTTAGGCTGGTCCCCATTGCCCGGAGGCGGCGGCGGGGGGCCGGCCTGTTGCGAGGATGCGGTCTTGTACATGGCTTCGGCCAGCTTGTGGCTGGCGGCGGTGAGCCGGTCGACCGCCGCGTTGGTGCGTTCGGGATCGTTTTCCGCCATGGCTTTCTTGGTCTCTTCGATGGCCGCTTCGATTTCCTTGGCTTCGGCCTCCCCGATCTTGCCGCGGTGTTCCTTGAGCGTCTTCTCGACGTTATAGACCATGGCGTCGGCGCGGTTGCGCGCTTCGATGGTGTCGCGCTGTTTGCGATCTTCGGCGCCGTGAGATTCGGCGTCCTTGGCCATCTTCTCGACTTCATCCTTGGAAAGGCCGGAAGAAGAGGTGATGGTGATCTTCTGTTCGTTGTTGGTGCCGCGATCTTTGGCGGTCACATTGAGGATGCCGTTAGCGTCGATATCGAAGGTGACTTCGATCTGCGGGATGCCGCGCGCCGCCGGCGGAATGTTGCCGAGTTGGAAGACGCCCAGCAGCCGGTTATCGCGCGCCATGGAGCGTTCGCCCTGGTGCACCTTGATCTCGACCGACGGCTGGTTGTCGGAAGCCGTCGAGAAAACTTCGCTCTTGCGCGTCGGTATGGTGGTGTTGCGCTCGATCAGTTTAGTGAAAACGCCGCCCATGGTCTCAATGCCCAGCGAGAGCGGGGTGACGTCCAGCAACAGCACGTCCTTCACTTCGCCGCCCAGTACGCCGCCCTGCACCGCGGCGCCCACGGCCACCACTTCGTCCGGGTTCACGCCCTTGTGGGGCTCCTTGCCGAACAGGTCGCGCACGAGCGCCTGGATCCGCGGCATGCGGGTCTGGCCGCCTACCATAACCACTTCGTTGATCTGCTGCGGGGTCACGCCGGCGTCCGCGATGGCCTGTTTGCACGGGCCCACGGAGCGCTGGATGATGTCCTCCACCATTTGCTCAAAACGCGCGCGCGTGAGCTTCATCTGCAGGTGCTTCGGGCCGGTGGCGTCGGCCGTGATGAAGGGCAGATTGATGTCGACTTCGAGCAGCGTCGAAAGCTCCATCTTGGCCTTTTCGGCCGCTTCCTTGAGGCGCTGCAGAGCCATCTGATCCCGCGAAAGGTCGATGCCGTTTTCCTTCTTGAACTCGGCGACGATCCAGTCGATCACCCGCTGGTCGATGTTGTCGCCGCCCAAGTGCGTGTCGCCGTTGGTCGATTTCACCTCGACCACGCCTTCGCCCACTTCGAGGATCGAGATATCGAAAGTGCCGCCGCCGAAATCGTAGACGGCGATGGTTTCGTTCTTCTTCTTATCCAGCCCGTACGCCAGCGCCGCGGCCGTCGGCTCATTGATGATGCGCATCACCTCGAGGCCGGCGATCTTGCCGGCGTCCTTGGTGGCCTGCCGTTGAGCGTCGTTGAAATACGCGGGAACCGTGATGACGGCCTGCGTAATCTTCTCCCCGAGATAGCTTTCGGCAGCCTCCTTGAGTTTGGTGAGGATCATGGCTGAAATCTCCGGCGGTGAATACTTCTTGCCGCTGACGTCCACACGGGCGTCGCCGTTCTCGCCGCGCACCACTTTGTAGGGCACCATCTTCATCTCTTCGCTGACTTCGTCGTAGCGGCGGCCCATGAACCGCTTGATGGAGAAGACCGTGTTCTCCGGGTTGGTGATGGCTTGGCGCTTGGCCACTTGGCCTACCAGCCGCTCTCCGCTCTTGGTGAAACCCACGACCGACGGAGTGGTGCGGGTGCCTTCCTGGTTCGCGATGACAGTGGGTTGGCCGGCTTCCATCACGGCAACACAAGAGTTCGTCGTGCCCAAGTCAATTCCGATGATTTTTCCCATTTTGCGAAAACCTCCTCAAAATATCCTTTCTAAATATTAGGATGGCGGTGCCACCGCACTGAGCAGCGCTTTAGCACACCACCATTATGTAACTTTAGTGTGGTATTGTCAAGTTTATTGCCGGCCACAGGCGTGGTTCAGAAGCATCTCAAGCAATCCCGGATGAGTACCAGCGGAGGAGTCCGGTTATACCTAAGTCGTTATATTATAATGAGATATCAAAGATGCCTTGGGTCACGAACCGGCGCCGTGGATATAAGCCCGCATGTGATGCAACTCCTCGGTCTTGCGCGCCAACTCGTAATTCATCAGGTCGCGCATGGATAGGAAGCTGACCACATTCCCGCCGCGGGTAACGGGCAGATGCCGGCAGTTGTGTTGCTGCATGGCTTCCATGGCTTCTTCCAAGGTGACCGATTCGTCAACGGTGGAGATATCGGTGCTCATGACGGAGCGGACCAGCGTCTGCTCGGGGTCGAGCTTTTCGAGGACCACGCGCTTCATGAGGTCGCGTTCGCTGAACACTCCCCGCAACTGTTGCTCGCTTAAGATAATGATGGCGCCGACGTGCAACTCGGCCATTTTCCGGACCACCGCGGCCACCGTCTGGTGCTCTTCGGCGTAATACAGCTCGCGGTCCTGAACAATGTCTTTGACTCGGGACATCTTTACCCCTCTCGAAGGTACCGGAACTATATCACATACTCAGGCGGGGTTAAAGAGCATAATGAGACATGGGCGAGGGTCTGCGCTTCCAATGCCAGCCGGGTTGTACGGCCTGTTGCGAACAAAAGGGGTATATCTACCTCACCGAGGCCGATTTGGCACGTGCGGCCACATTTGTGGGAATGACGGCGCGGGCCTTCGAACGAAAATACATCTATCGCACGGCAAAACAATTGCGGCTGCGTGTGCCGCGCCAGGCCCAATGCCACTTTTTGCGCGACGGCGGCTGCTCCATTCACCCGGCGAAGCCTACCCAGTGCCGCATCTTTCCCTTTTGGCCGGAGCAGGTGGAGAGCACGCAGGAATGGAAGAAGACGGCCCAATACTGTCCGGGAATGGGTCAAGGGCCGCTGATCCAGATCGAGTTGGCCCGCGAGCAGGCTCGGGAGATGCAGGAAGCCTATCCCGAGCAGTACCCCTGAGTGGGGCAGGCGCCCTGAAGTGAACCCCTGGAGTGAGACACGAAGTTAAGGGGGTAAACGCCGTTCGATGAGAAATCATTGCACGGCGAGGTTGATGTTGTCCACTCTGGAAGAACCTGAGCGGAGGATAGGGCA